>NZ_QAJO01000013.1:0-168838 GCF_003852415.1 Chryseobacterium sp. KBW03
AGGTTATTAACTAATGACGGTACTTCTGTCCAGCTTGGAATACCTACTTTTCTATATCTAAGAACATAGGTTGCTCCCGGGAATGGATCCCATTTAACCTCGGCTGATGTTGGAAGCAATTGCGTAATGGTTAATCCCGGAGGAGGAATCTGACATATTCTTTCTGTTGTAAATACTTTAGGGTTAGAATATGGATTCAGAGTAGTTTCTCCGTTACACTGATTAGCAATCTGAACTTCATAAGTGGTGTAAGGCTCTAAAGGCGTTACACTTCCTAACACATACGTATTTGCGGGAGCTGCAGGTAAACTTATAATATTCCATGTTGTAGTTCCTACTTTTCTCCATCTCATAGTATAAGTAGAACTTGCTGCTAGCGGAGCCCATGTAATCAATGCTGTAGTTGGAGTAATATTACCCACGGTCACATTTGGAGGCGTTGGATCACATCGTGTCGTAAATGTCTTGATTGGAGTGGCTGTTCCCACAATATCTCCACAAATAGCGGCTACTTCTACTTCATAAGTCGTAGCAGGCGTTAATCCATTAATCACTAATGGAAGGTTACCCAATTGGGTAGAAGCATATACTTGTGTCCATGCTGTTGTTCCCTGAACTCTGTATCTTACCACATAACTTACTCCTGCTCCTGTAATGGTAACAGTTGCGCTTGTATGAGTGGTAGTAAATGTAGGGGCATTAGGCGTTGCATTGCTGCAAGGTCTTATTCTTACTCGGTAATCTTCTACTTCTCCATCTATTGCATTCTGACACATAATAGGAGCACTTGTACGTTTAATTACAACTCTCATCGTTGTTGTCAATGGCCCTGTATACGCTGTTGAAGGAACAGCAAAAGTGGCAGTAACCGGAGTTGTGGTATTGGCTGGAGAAATTAAGATTCTCTCAGCATCCGTGAACTGTCCGTTTCTGTCAAAGTCAATCCATGCTGTTACAGCATCGTTTCCTGTTGCACCCGTCCAACCTTTTGCTACGGAGATTTTATTATTTTGAGAATTAACATCTAAAGTAATAAGAGTCTCTGGAGTAGTATAGCTTATATAGTTAGTCTGTACTGAAGTATTATTCATTGGAGGAACTCCAAGATTCGAAGAGGTAACGGTTACATTCGAAATATGGTCATTCGTTCCAGTACCTATCATCGGGCAGTAAGACAACGGCGGTGTTGTAAATGCGACTGATGATGAATAAGATCCTGTAGAACCTCCGCAAGTGGTTGAAACCTGAACTTCATAATTCGTCTGTTCTGTAAGACCTGTAATTCCATAGAAGTTCTGACCAGCTGGTACAGTAGCGGTTTGCCAAACTCCACTTGGAGCAACTCTCCATCTCACATTATACGTAGCTCCTACAGTAGAAATCCATGATACAGTTGCTGTAGTAGCTGCAACATTGTTTACTGTAATACTCGTTGGAGGAGCTGTAGTACAAGGTTGAGAATCCACAAACCTTACCGCGTAATCTTCTACTTCTCCCTGAGTGAATGTTCCACAAGGGTTAGCATTATCGAAATATCTCATTACGACACGCATACGAGTAGGAAGAGTTCCTGTATATACATTACCACTCGCAACTGTCGGCACTGCAAAATTAGCTGTTACCGGAGTTGTTGTATTATAGGTAGTATTCAGAATCTTCTCACTTGTCTCAAATGTTCCGTTTCTGTTAAAGTCTACCCATGCTGAAACTGAATAAGATGTAGGAGAACCTGGCCAGTATTTGTTTACAGAAATTTTATTATTGGCAGAACCTCTTTCAAAAGTAACTACTCTTGTAGCATCTGTTGTATAATCTTTATATCCGTCCGATACTGAATTACTTATCATAATAGGCGTATTCGTCGGAGTAACTGTTACATTATTAATATAACCGCTTGTAGCAGTATTACTTGTAGGAGAAGCTGTACAATAAGTAAGAGGTGGAGTTGTAAAGTTCACACTTGGTGAGAACGCTCCTGTAGTACCTCCACAAACCGTAGCTACCTGAACTTCGTATGCAGTCTGTTCTAATAATCCTATAAGTAATTGATTACTTACCAAAGGTGTATTCACCGTAATCTGCTGCCATGCACCAGAAGGAGAAACTCTGTATCTTACAATATAAGTAGCTCCTGTAGCTGACGTCCAAGTAACATTAGCTGTTGAAGGGGTTACATTATTTACAATGATATTAGAAGGTGGGGCCGTAGTACATGCTGATAAATCAATAAGTTTTACTGCATAGTCTTCCGTCTCACCATAAGAATAAGTACCACAAGCAGCAATAGGGCTGTATTCATTCATTACAACACGCATTCTTGTAGTCAGGTTTCCGGTATAAACACCACCTCCAGCGTTTGGTATAGTGAATGTACCTGTTACCGGAGTTGTCGTATTACTTGGAGAAGTTAATACTCTTTCACTCGCTTCATAAATACCATTACGGTTAAAGTCAATCCAAACTCCCGTTAAGAAGCTATATTGATAATCTGGCCATGCTTTTGAAACTGAAACAGTAGCAGTACCACCTCTTACCAAAGTAACTAATCTTGTAGGGTCTGCACTATAATCTGTGTAACCACTTTGAGCAGAGTTGCTTACCATAGAAGGAGCTCCTTGTGCATTGACAGAAACCTGGTTGATATAACCATCAATAAAAGTACTTGTCGCTGCTGAAGCACAATAACTAAGTGCTGGAGTCGTAAAAGTTACTCCAGCAGAAAACGCTCCCTGAGTACCACCACAGACAGTAGCCACCTGGACTTCATACTGGGTCTGTTCTGTCAGTCCCGGAATTGTCGCACTCCCCGAAAGAGGGGCCGTGACGTTAATTTGCTGCCATGCGCCAGCAGGTAAACTTCTATATCTTACAACATAAGTAGAACCTGTAGCGGTATACCAGTTAACAACTGCTGATACAGTAGTTATATTGTTCACTGTGATATTCGTAGGCGGTGCTGCAGTACATGGAGTCAGCTGATGACTCACCAACTGTACTCTCGGAATATCCGAATACCTATCTGATGCCGAAGGAGGCGAGGCAGGATTTGGGTTTGTGGTATCTTCATAATAGAGAATACCTCTATTAGCTCCTGCATTATAAGATCCCCAAGCTGTACCTGGCGATGATGAATAACCTGATGTTTTTTCATTTACAGCAATCACAAGGTTATCAGTTCCATTCCAAATAAACGGAGTAGTCAACTGAAGAGTTACCCAGTTTCCATTGGTTATGGTAGGCAAATCTCCGGTATACACCTGGGTTAAAGAACCCAACGGAATCCAGTTTGTATTGCTTGAAAAACTATTTTGGGTAGTATTACCCATGTAAACGACCCAATCCTTATAACTATCCTGAGGAGTTGATAAGGTGTTTACATAAAACTTTACGGCCGTGATATAGGTCGACGTACCAATGGCAGTCGAAACTTCCGCAGCTGTATAAATTTGCTGGGAATAGCTATATCCATAATAGGAACGTATGGGGAGATACACTGAGGTACCTGTTCCTGTCCCGATCTGGCCTGCCTGGGCTGAGACCTTTGATACAAAGCCTGTACAGATCAAACAGAGAAACAGAATTAAAGAGGTAAAGAGTTTCTTCATAATGTTTTCATTATTAATATTAATCATACAAATCTAAACATTTTTTATTATTAATTTATAGGTACAATTAGCTTTTTTTTGAAAAAAAACAACAATATCTCCACTTATGCCTTAAATAAAGAAATCCCCGGGATAGCCCGGGGATTTAATAATATTTAAAGGTTATTTCTATTTCTTGATGAATTTTGATTTGAATTGCTCAATACCTTTATCATCTATTGTAATTACATATCCTCCTTTAACTAATGCTGAAACATTAATTTTTCCATTATTGATATTTCCACTATCTATCAGTTGTCCAGGAGCACTATAAATTTTATAGGTAGCTCTATCTGAAACTTTAGTAATATTTAGAATATCAGTTGCAGGATTTGGATAGATCTGAATACCATTATTTTTAACAGAAGTCTCAGAAGTAGCAAGGCTACCTGTAACAACTACGTTATAATCTTCAACCTCTCCATAGTAGAAATTAGTTCCACAAGCAAATGAAGCTGGAATCGGGAATCCCGCATTACTTGCTCCTGCATAGAATGCAAGAACTCTCATTCTTAATGGCTGGTTTTCTACCGCACTTACAGGAACTGTAAATGATCCATTATATACACTTGTAGCTACAGTTGTAGTTGGAACATTTAATACAGCTTCATTGCTTTCAAAAACTCCATTTTTGTTAAAGTCGATATATACAGCAGCTACATCATTAACATCTGCTTTTCCTACTGTAACAGATATAGGATAAGTAGATCCTTTAGTAAGGTTAACCTGAAGAGCTGAATTCGTTGTATAGTTTGAATATGTTGATGCTGCAGTAGTGTTGTTAACATTATTAAGAGTTACATTTGAAATATACTCCTCAGTAGTTAACAATGTTGATGCCGCACAATAAGTAATAGCAAGTGTAGTGAAGTTAACAGATGCAGAATAAGTTCCTACTGTAGTACCACAAACTAAAGCAACCTGTACTTCAAAGTTTGTACCTTCTGCTAAACCAGTTAAGTTAATAGAAGGAACTGCAGAATCAACCTCACTCCATGTAGTTGTACCCACTTTTCTGTAACGTACTTTATATGTTGCTCCTGTATACGCCATCCATGAAACGTTACCAGAAGTATTACTAATGTTACTTACTGCTACATTTGTAGGTGCAGCAGAGCTACAAGCAGAAAGTGGTCCTATTGTAACAGGTCCTACTGCATAGAAAATATTTCCTATCGCAGAAACTCTTACTTTAATGATCTGTCCGTTTAAAGAAGAAGGGAATGTAAAGTTTTCAGTTCCATCATTTGGAGTTGAAGCAGCTAATACAGTCCAAGTTGTTCCGTTATCCGTAGTATAATCAATCTTAACATTTGCTACGTTATATGGAGCAGCATTAGTATTAGCAACAAGCCATTGAATAGGCGTAGATGTATTTACATCAGCATATTGATTTGCTAACTTGAATGGCCCTGTATCTCCAACAACAACTGTCTGAACTGCAAAATTAGTTTGCTGTTGTGCAATATTTGGATTATTATCTCTTACTGTCACTGCAAAATTTGTAGTTCTTGATAATGCAGAAACTGATTCCCAAGTATTATTAGCATTATTCAATACACCGTTCATCACAGATGTAAAGCTTGGAAAATATCTTGTTGGGTTAGTTCCTGTAGACTTAGATCTAAATGTTGCACCAGTAGTCGTGTTACCTAAAATATTTTTATTAATAACAGCAGCAGCGTTATCTACTTCTTCCCACACATAAGTAAGTGGATCGTTTTCAGCATCTGTAGCTGAAGCCGTAAGTACAAATGCTGTACCTTTAGGAATATTAAATGTTGGCAACGAAGCAATTACAGGTGGATTGTTAGGAATCGGTGTTTCTATATCACAAGTTTTCTCATTCAGGTTTTCCTGAATCTGATCAATGCTTGCAATATGGAAGTAAGGATCTGAATGTGGCTGTACATCATAACTAGCTCCTGTAATACCAGCATATCCCATAATGGTAGACCCTGAACCTGGCTCCATGTTTACCCCTGCTCCTTCAATACTATGAGAGAATGTATGATTTGCTCCCAACTGGTGTCCCATTTCGTGAGCCACATAGTCGATATCAAAATTATCTCCGGATGGTGGGTATGTTGCAGATGGATTCACACTTCCTGTAGCAGGAGATGTAATTCCTGATCCTTTTCCTTCTGGCTCAGCAGTAGTAGGACTTATACAAACGCAACCAATACAACCTGCGTTTCCTCCTCCCCCTGAAGCTCCAAACAAGTGACCAATATCATAATTTGCCTCAGTTACAACTGTTGTCAATTGGTTTTGTAATTCAGTATTCCATGTACCTGGAGGCGCTGTTGCGCTGGTAACAGAGGCATATGGATCTGTAGTAGGGTTATCAAAAATAAGAGCTGGATAATTTAACACATTTAAGTGTAATGCAAAGTCTTTTTCAAATACTCCATTTACTCTTGATATGGTGTTGTTTATCTGTGCCCATGCACCCGCAACTCCTCCAAAAAACTGAGTATACTCTCCCGTAACAGACATTGCCAATCTCATTGTTCTGTATTTCTTGTCAGAATTTTTAGCAAAACTGGTTGGTTGATTAGCAATAGATTTACCTTTTTTTAATAAAGCATCTATTTGTTTTTTAGAAGCTGGGCTTTCTTCAGTTGAGCATATAAATCCATTTGGATTCTTCATCGTTTTAGGATGCACTGCGTATACACTCTTATCAGTAGTTAAAGGCTCAATAAACTCTTATTTGTCTCCATCTATAATCATAGACTGAAGTTCATTAGGAGAAACACTGAATCTTAAATATTTACTAGGGTCTTCAACACTTGTTCCCACGTAAGAACCTAGCTCATACTTATCAGCAATTTCTTTTGCCAGAACAGGAAAGCTAAATACTTTGAATCTTTCTATCCTCCCATCAACAGTTGGAAGAGAAATAATCACTGGAGCTGCATTTGGCCCCATCTCTTGAGCATTCTTCAATTGAGATCTTAGTGAAGCTAAGTCTAATTTATAATACCCGTTTTCTCTTACACCAGATTTCTCTACTGTAAAAGTTCCTCTTTTTTTGTTGTCTACTTTATTAAATGAAGTAGGAGTCCATTGTCCGAACGCCGCTCCACCTATTAAAGTACACACCAAGGCAGTAAATACTCTTTTCATAAATTAAATAACAATTATAATTTCCGCCAAATATAACTATTTTATAATTTACTCGAATAATATAAGTTGATATTTTTTAACATAATATATATAATATATAGATTCATTAAAAAAAATACAAACTTTAGACATGTCTAAAGTTTGTATTCTATATATTATAAAAGTTAATAATTAATATTTCTAAAACTTATATGCGATATTCCATGCAAATCCCATATTGAATTTTGATGAACTTTTTCCGAACCCCGGAACTATCATTGGAGTGATATCATCCTGCTTAGAGGTGTATACCATATATCTCGGCTGAAGATTTACATCAATATAGAAGTTGGAGCTAAATAACTGCACTCTACCTCCTATGGTTCCTTCCAGCCAAAAAGAAGACTGAGATGAGGAAGGAAAGGCCTCAGAAGAACTACTTCCGCCGAATCCTCGAACGGGAATTGCCATATACTCCTGGTTATAGAAAGACCCGGCAACTTTTCCTCCGGCATAAAATCCGTTGAATTCATTTTCGGCATCCTTTGCCAGCATATAAAACGCTCCCAGCTTAACAAAAGGACCACTTGCTTTAGCATCATACCCATTCTTCTGGTATACATTCTTTTCAAAACCTGCTTCTGCAATGGCATGAACATTCCCTCTGATTTTTGAAGAAATAAATCCCTGATACAGTTTTCTGTCCGAAAAAAATCCGGCTCCGGTATTCAATACATCAAGGCCAACCATAAAATTGGGTTCATATTTTTCATGAACCTTCTTCTCTGCTTCCTTTTTTTTGTCCTGTGCCCAGCTTATTACTCCAAATAAACTAAAAAGAAAGGTAAAGATTAGTCTTGTCTTCATTCTCTATTTGATTTTGTCCGATTTCCACCTTTTGAACAGGATTCGGAGTTACTAATTCTGAAGTTAAATTCTCATAATACTTCTTGATCCCGCATCCCGGAGATACGTAGGTAGACTTTGTAGTATAACTGACCCTTACTTTAGATTCCACTCCCTTAGATTTAAGTTTGAAATAAACGTCCGTATAAGGTGAATTGTCAACACGTAAAGGAATTAATCTGGAATCAATTTTTGCAAGCCCACCCAGATCCACTTTTCCTGCACCGTAATCTACTGCTACATACAACGAATCCAATGTCGTTTCCTTCCCTCCATTTGACAGAGATCTGAAAGCTATCTTCATTCTGGGAGTTCCTTCTCCACTTTCGCAAATATCATCGTCTCCGCCACAGGAAAAAAGCATTCCTAAAAAGCAGATCATTATGAGAAATTTAAAATACTTCATATTAAGATTTGAAATTCAAATTTAAATAAATTTATTTTTTAATCAGCAATGCAATGTTCTCAACATGGTGTGTCTGTGGGAACATATCTACCGGAAGGATCTTTACTAAAGTATAGTGGTCTTTCATCAAAGCAAGATCTCTCGCCTGCGTTGCTGAGTTGCAGCTTACATAAACTACTTTTTCCGGTGAAAGTTTTAAGATCTGTTCTACCACTTTCTGGTGCATTCCGTCTCTTGGTGGGTCTGTAATTAAAACATCTGCTTTTGGATGATTTTCTAAAAACTCGTCATTAAAGACGTTTTTCATATCTCCACAATAGAAAGTTGTGTTGGTTAAACCATTCAGTTCAGCATGTTCGATTGCTGCATCGATTGCTTCCTGTACAGATTCAATTCCGATAACCTGTTTTGCATTTCTTGCCACGTATTGAGCAATCGTTCCAGTTCCTGTGTATAAATCATAAACAACTTCATCGCCTTTTAGATCGGCAAATTCAAGCGTTTTTCTATATAATTCTAAAGCTTGTTTGTAATTGGTTTGAAAGAAAGATTTTGGTCCGATTTTA
Organism: Chryseobacterium sp. KBW03; assembly: GCF_003852415.1. Lineage (NCBI taxonomy): Bacteria > Pseudomonadati > Bacteroidota > Flavobacteriia > Flavobacteriales > Weeksellaceae > Chryseobacterium > Chryseobacterium sp. KBW03. The sequence continues at coordinate 8,634 of NZ_QAJO01000013.1, forward strand.
AATTTCAATCCGTCCATTTCTTCCATAAGGTAACCTTCTCCGAAATACACATTGATATTTAAATCATAAATAGAATCATTCTGTTTAGGATTAATAGCATACACCAATGTTTTTATCTGTGGGAACTGCTCCAACAAATAATCAAAAAGCTGAGTGCGGTTTTCTCTTTCTTCTCTGTAAAGCTGGAATAAAACCATCCATTCTCCTTTAGAGTTTTGTCTCATCATTAAAGTTCTCAGGAAACCTTTCTGCTCTCTCACATCAAAGAAATCTAACCCTTTATTCTCAGCAAATTTTTTGACTGCCAAACGAATTGCATTCGACGGATCTTCCTGAAGGAAACATTCTTTTAAATCCAAAATCTTGCTCCACATTCCCGGAATATGGAAACCAAGCGCATCTCTGCTTCCGAAGTTTTCTTCAGAACTGATTTCGTATTGAGTTAACCATCTTGCATTAGAAAAAGAAAATTCCATTTTATTTCTGTAGAAATATTGTTCTTCAGCGCCTAAAATTGGAACCGTTTCAAAATCTTCAATTCCTCCGATTCTTTTAATATTATTGTAAACTTCTTCTTGTTTAAAATCAAGCTGCTTTTCGTAGCTCATATTCTGCCATTTGCAACCACCACAAGTTCCGAAGTGAATACATTTTGGATCAACTCTGAATGGTGATTTCTCAACGATTTCTTTTACTTCAGCCTCAAAATATTTTGACTTTGATTTTTTAACTCTTGCATTTACAACGTCCCCGGGAATCGCACCGGAAACCAAAACAGTTTTCCCTTCTTCAGTTTTTCCGATAGCTACACCTTTTGCTCCTGCCGCGAAAAGCTTTATATTTTCAAGAATTACATCTTTCTTCTTTCTCATATCAATTTCTTGTGACGAAGACAGCTTTCTACTCTATACTTCATCTATTTTCTATTTTTTCTAATAAACTTTAAAACCTTTCAGTTCTAATTTCGTTTGCAAAAATACAATAAAAAAAACCTTATCCGAAGATAAGGTTTCTATACTGTGTTAAAGTTTATTATTTTGTTGGAGCCGGCTGCGGATTTGCAGGTTGTGGAGCTTGCTGCATTGCAGAAGGGTCAAGCTGTAATTGTGGCTGCATCTGCATATTGGGTTGTGCTTTCGGAGCAGAAAGCCCAGTCTGCTTATCAAGAACTGTTACCAGTTCCTGCTCACCAAGATTCACAAAAGATCTGCTGGCAATTTTACCGTCTTTATCGATGATTACAAAGCAAGGTAATTTGAATCCGTATACACCATATTTCTTGGCAATATCAGAATTCAGACCTCCTTCTCCGTAAACATTTACTCCTTGAATTCCTTTTAAAAGAGAATTGCTTGTTTTAATAAACTGATCTTTTGTATCATCTACGTTTACAAATACAAAATTCATTTTAGATTTATAGAAGTTTACTACTTCTTTTAATACAGGTACTGTAGCTTCGCTGATGTAAGGATTCCATGAAGCATAGAAGAATACCATATAAGGTTTTCCTTTGTTTTCAGAAAGCTTATACGCTTTTCCGTCCTGTTTTGTTAAAGCTGCATCTGGAGCTGCTTCTCCAATTTTAAGACCTGTAATTGCTACCTGCATTTTTAAAAGATCACTTTTAATAGTAGCATCTTTGATATCTGAATCAATGATTTTTTTAATCTTGTCAATGTTTGCCGCTGGACTTGTTGGATGAATATCCGCCTGAGCCATTACAAACGCTAAAAGATAATCTTTTGCAGTCTGAGATAAATCTTTCTTAGTTTTTAAATATTGAGCGAACATCTCAGAAGTTGTAACTCCGGTTTTCCCTTTGCTGTTTGCTTCTGCATACTTCTGAAAATCAGGAGTCATTTTTACAAGAAGATATTGTCTGTAAAGAGGGATCGTTTTCACCATCGCTTCTTTGTCAGTTTCCAGTTGAGTTTCATAATCTTTGAAAGCTTTAGAAGCTTTATAAGATGGATTCCCTGACATTGGTCCGTGAGACATTTCATAGTTGGCAAGCAAGTTAAGAATAGTTACTTTCACGTCGTTTTTCTTCCACTCTAAAAGTCCTTTGCTTGGGTTGTTTTTCTTTGCAAGATCATCAACATTTTTATTAATGTCTGCTTCAACTTTATGCATTCCTTTTAGAAAAGCTGCTTCGTCTCCGCTCATTAATGCTCCTAAATTCACTTTGCTGCCATATTCTGCAAGGAATTTCATAGTTGCTGTAAGGAAATCATTATTCTTTTTAGCGTCTCCAGTAATTACGTATTCACTTGGGAAAGTAGTTCCGTTTCCTGAAATATTTACTTTTTGTCCTCCTTCAAGATAGATCAGGTTTTGTCTGCCTGCATAGTTGATTACGTACATTCCGTCTTTAGGAGCATCGAAGCTTCCTGAGAAATTTCCGTCTTTATCTAAACCAATATTAACCAAAGGCAGGGTTCCTACTCCTGAAGCTTCTACAAATTCAATTCTTTCTAATGATGAGCTTCCGGTAATTTTCCCTTTTACTTCTACTTTTTTTGAACAAGACATCACAAAAACTGTGATGATAAACAATAAAAGATATTTTTTCATTTCAATTTTTAATATTACACAAAAATAAGCTTTTTAGGGCTTGTTAATTCACACTAATTATTTTTTTTAAAAATTTTATTATTACGGTTCAAAAGGGATATTCCAATTATTTCATGGTTCTCTTTTGTCACGGTAAGACGTTTTTGAAAGTTTTTGAAAAAACGATTCAACTACCCTTCAAATATATACTTATTAAATAAAGAATGACTCAAATCTATCAATAAGTTAACAAACTTTAACAAGGCTATGCCTTTCATAAAAAAATCGCCTCCAAAAATGAAGGCGATTTTTTATGTATTTGAATCAATTCTATCCTTGATCTACAAGAGCAGCCATATATTCTCTGTTCATTCTAGCGATGTTTTCAAGAGAAATACCTTTAGGACATTCTACTTCACATGCTCCGGTGTTTGAACAGTTTCCGAATCCTTCTTCGTCCATAGCTTTTACCATGTTCAGAACTCTTCTCTTCGATTCCACTCTCCCTTGAGGAAGTAATGCATATTGAGAAACTTTAGCTCCTACGAATAGCATTGCAGATCCGTTTTTACATGTCGCTACACAAGCTCCACATCCGATACAAGCAGCCGCATCCATTGCTTTGTCTGCATCTTCTTTTGGAACCGGAATTGCGTTAGCATCCAATGTATTACCGGAAGTATTTACAGAAATGAAACCTCCTGCTGCCATTACTCTGTCGAATGCGCTTCTGTCTACCATCAAGTCTTTGATAACAGGGAAAGCAGCACTTCTCCAAGGTTCAATAACGATCGTTTCACCATCTTTAAACATTCTCATGTGAAGCTGACAAGTCGTGATACCCGTATCAGGACCGTGCGCTCTACCATTGATGTAAAGAGAACACATCCCGCAAATTCCTTCACGACAGTCGTGATCGAAAGCGATAGGCTCTTTTCCTTCGTTGATAATGTTTTCGTTCAGAATATCCAACATTTCCAAGAAAGAAGAATCTGTAGAAACATCTGATATTTTGTAGGTCTCAAACTGACCTTTAGTTTTGCTATTTTTTTGTCTCCAAATTTTTAGGGTAAGATGAAGGCCTTTTTTTGCACTCATAATTATTTATTTATAGGTTGGAGATTATTTGTAACTTCTTGCTTTAACTTCAATGTTTTCGTAGATCAGCTCTTCTTTATGCAGAACTTCTGTTGTGATATCATCAGTCTGATATTCCCAAGCTCCTACATATTTAAAGTTGACATCGTCTCTTTCTGCTTCACCTTCAGGAGTCGCATGATCTTCTCTGAAGTGTCCGCCACAAGATTCATTTCTGTGTAACGCATCGATAGCCATTAATTGTCCTAGTTCGATAAAATCTGCCACTCTGAATGCTTTTTCAAGCTCAGTGTTCATTCCATCAGCATCACCAGGAACTTTCACGTCTTCCCAGAATTCTTTTTTCACCTGAGCAATTTCAGCAATAGCTTCTTTTAATCCTTCAGGAGTTCTTCCCATACCCACTTTATTCCACATGATGTGTCCTAGTTTTTTATGGAAATGATCTACAGAATGTGTTCCTTTATTATTTAAGAAGAAATCTACTTTTCCTTTAATATCTTTTTCAGCTTCATCAAATGCTGCTGAATTAGTAGGAATTGTTCCCGTTCTGATATCTGCAGAAAGGTAATCTGCAATCGTGTAAGGAAGAACGAAATATCCGTCCGCCAAGCCTTGCATCAAAGCAGAAGCTCCCAATCTGTTTGCTCCGTGATCAGAGAAGTTAGCTTCACCAATGACGAAACATCCAGGGATTGTAGACTGAAGGTTATAATCAACCCATACACCACCCATTGTATAGTGAACTGCAGGATAGATTTTCATTGGAGTTTTGTAAGGATCATCAGCTGTAATTTTTTCGTACATAACGAACAAGTTACCGTACTTCTCCTCAATCCAAGCTTTTCCTAAATCATAAATCTGCTGATCTGTAGGATTATGAATATGTTTTTCGATAGCGGCTTCTTTACCTTTTTTGATGATCTCTGTTGAGAAATCTAAGTAAACACCTTCTTTCGTTTCATTATTTTCGATTCCGAAACCAGCATCACATCTTTCTTTACCAGCTCTAGACGCAACGTCTCTAGGTACTAAGTTTCCGAATGCAGGATATCTTCTTTCTAAATAATAGTCTCTATCTTCTTCTTTAATATTTTCAGGTCTCAGTTTACCGTCTCTGATGGCAACAGAATCTTCAATCTTCTTAGGAACCCAAATTCTTCCTGAGTTTCTAAGAGATTCAGACATCAAAGTAAGTTTAGACTGCTGCGTTCCGTGAACAGGAATACAAGTCGGGTGTATCTGTACATAACAAGGGTTTGCAAAATACGCTCCTTTTTTGTGGATTTTCCAAGCTGCAGAAACATTGGATCCCATTGCATTGGTAGAAAGGAAATAAACGTTTCCGTATCCTCCTGAAGCGATTACTACAGCGTGAGCAGAATGTCTTTCGATCTCACCTGTTACAAGGTTTCTTGCAATAATTCCTCTTGCTTTTCCGTCAACAATAACAAGATCCAACATCTCGTGACGGTTGTACATTTTGATTCTTCCTTTACCGATCTGACGGCTCATTGAAGAATAAGCTCCTAATAATAGCTGCTGTCCTGTTTGTCCTTTTGCATAGAAAGTTCTTTTTACCTGAACCCCACCAAATGAACGGTTATCCAGCTGACCGCCGTAATCTCTACCGAAAGGAACCCCTTGGGAAACACATTGGTCAATAATATTTGCAGAAACTTCAGCTAATCTGTAAACGTTGGCTTCTCTTGCTCTATAGTCACCACCTTTGATGGTATCATAAAACAATCTGTAAGTAGAGTCACCATCACCTTGGTAATTCTTAGCTGCGTTGATCCCTCCCTGAGCTGCAATAGAGTGCGCTCTTCTTGGAGAATCCTGGTAGCAGAATGCTTTTACGTTATATCCTTGCTCAGCTAGTGTAGCTGCAGCAGAACCTCCTGCCAAACCTGTACCTACAACAATAATATCAATCTTATCTCTGTTGTTTGGTGCAACAAGGTTCATATGGTCTTTATGATTTTTCCACTTGTCTTTAAGAGGACCCGCTGGAATTCTTGAATCTAATTTACTCATACTAGTATATTGATATTATTGAGTTATAAAATGGTAAACTGCTACGATGATAAATCCTGCAGGAATAATGATAGAATACCATTTCCCGAAAGCTTTGATCACCGGAGTATATTTTGGATGTCTTGCTCCGATTGACTGGAATGAAGACTGAAACCCGTGAGCTAAGTGTAATCCCAATAAAACAAAAGAGATCACATACAGAGCCACTCTCCAAAGATCAGCAAACTTCTCATGAAGCTCGGGCCAGAAACGTTCTGCATCAGGAGTCAATCCGTCTACATACTTGTAATTAATTTCATGCAGCCAGAAATCATATAAGTGAAGCGCCAAGAAAGCTAAAATAACAGCTCCTGAAATAATCATATTTCTGGACATCCATGAAGAATTCACTGATGCGTTGTTTGCTGCATACTTTACCGGACGCGCTTTATTATTCTTGATCTCCAATACAAATCCCATCGCAAAATGGAAAATTACTGCAAAGCCAAGAATAGGCTGCATTAAGAACTGCACAAAAGGATTATAGCCCATAAAGTCAGATGCTGTATTGAACGCATCCTTATTCAGAACTGATAACAAATTGGTTGTCAAATGCAGTATAAGAAAAACCAGCAAAAACAGAGCTGATAATGCCATAGCGTATTTTCTACCTATCGTAGAACTCGTTAAACCTGCCATATAAGTTTAAATTTGAATTTCCCACAAAATTAAGAAATGTTAACAAGATCGAAAAGTGAGAAATCTCACAATTAGACAGTTTGTAATCTTTCTAAATAAGAATGATACACATTATAAGTGGAGGAAAACGTATAAATTATAGAGCATTATTTCAGATCATACACCTTATCTCTGAAAACGACTTGCTGAGTAGAGGGTAAAAAGGTTTTTATTTCAAAATAATCTACTCTTCTGGAAGCGCAGTAAGGACTCACAATATACTGTAAAACCTTTGTCTTATTTTCCCTATTTAAAATCCAGAAACAAACATTATTTCCCTTTTTTATTGAAAAAACTTTGCTTTTACTAAAGACATGAACCAACACCTCTTCTTTCTGATTTTCAGAGATATTATTTCCTACTCTTATCATCAGAAACACGGTAACAGCCATCATTAATCTCATAGAATTTTTAAAATTAAATTTTAAAATGGCTGGCCTCAATAAATAGATCGCTACCGATACGGAGAGAACCTCTATCCCATTCATAGAGATATTTTCAAAGAATAATAGGTCTATATCAGCAAACCAATGGATCATTTTCAACAATATCTGAATAATGAAATCATAGATCCCATTTATAAGTCCAAAGTCAATTCCACAGGAAAAAAGAGCGGTCATCAGGAATGAAAAAATGATAATTATTTCAGAGAAAGGAACAATAACAAAATTTGCAATGATGGATATGAATGAAAACTGATGAAAATAATACAATACTAAAGGAAGAGTTGCCATCTGCGCTGATAAAGATATGGTGATCGTATTAAACAGAATCTTTTTTAAATAATTGTCCTGCTTCGGAAAATGCTTCAAAAGAGGCTGATTCAACCAATATATCCCCAAAACAGCCAGAAAGCTAAGCTGAAACCCCACGTCAAAAAGCTGCTGTGTGTCTCCAATTAAAATAAAAAAAGCCGATAATGCCAAGGAGTGAAGCAGATCAGGTTTCCGCTGAAGCAACACAAATATAAAATAGACCGTCAGCATGATACAGGAGCGCAAAACAGAATTTCCAAATCCTATGAAAGCAGCAAACAACCAGATAAAAGACAAACTTAGAATAATCGCATATTTCCTGAACCTCAGGGGAATAAAACGGATCAGTAAAAAATAAAACATTCCGAAAATAACCACAATATGAGTTCCGGAAATAGCCAAAAAATGAATCAAACCAGACCTATTGAAATCCAGTATAGTATCTGCATCCATTTCTGTACGGTCTGCCAGAATAATACCTTTTAAAAATTCTTTGGTTCTCGCAGATATTCCAGCTTCATCAACCTTCCTGAGAACCGCAAGTCTATATTGCCGTAGTTTATCTGTAATTGTCAGATCATTCCGTTCTGCAGATACAATTTCTTCTGAAAGATAAATCTGGTAATCAATATGTCTTCTTTTCAGGTATTGAAAATAGTTAAATTGAAAATCATATTGGGGAGCTTTTGGTCGGGTTATATAACCTTCAGCTTTATAGTAATGAATAAAATCCAGCTCCCGATGAGTCTTAGGAATATAAAAAATTGAATTTAAAACCCCATTTCTTACCCTGGCTGTTCCTTCATACTTTCTATATTTTTCAGTAGAATTTAATTTTTGAGTGATTTTAAAAGTAACAGATTCTTTATCCTTTACAAGCAAATGAACATCCCTTGAAGAAGTAGTATAACCATGAAGAATAATCCCCGTTCCAAAGAACAAAAATGCAAGTAAAATAACTTTAATTTTGTGCAGAAAATAAGAATGAAAACATATTGCAGTGAGTATGGCCAGGCAAATCGCAATAACTAAATAAAATACAATTCCTGACAGTAGAATCTTATCCTGAAAAAGAATTCCAAGAATAAAAAATATTACCAGAATAAGGAGAGGCTGCTTTTGCAATTTCAATTAATTATCCTTGGAAAATAGATAATTAATCAATGATATACGATCTCTTAAACAGCTAAATAAGTGCTTTACTTTTTATCAAAACTATTAAAAGAGCACTTGATTTTTTACTATAAAATTAAAGTTTGAAAGTATGTTATTTCTTTTTCAAAAATTTATCCGTCAAACGCTTCGTTTCTTTGATATAAAACAAGGGATCTTTCCCATAATCTTCATATTTGAAGTTCCCCACTTTTTTAGGGATAGCCGGTTCTATTTGTGTCCCTTCATGCCATTCGTTGAATGATGTGATTCCAATGAAATCCGGGTTTACTTTGATGGCAGCATCAAACATATTTTCGTAATACTTACCACCATTTCTGCTTTTAAAATTCGCTTCGTTCCATGGACGTATTCTGGTATCTGAATAACCGGGACCTACACAAGGGATAAAAATCAGATGATGATCATTAGCATATTTGGATAAGAAATCCCAATTTGCCGTTGTGCTTCCATATACGAAACCTTCACTAGCAAAATAGGTATAGAAGCCATCAAAACCAGATGAATCAAAAAATTTAGCATCATCTTTCTCTACCCACAATCCAATGTAAAGAGCATCTAAATCTGTATTTCTAACCGTTTTTTCTCCATTTTTGGATAGCATTTTTGTCCATTCTTCTTTAGGAATTTTATAGCTGTCATATACGTAAAACAGTGGTTTACCATCTTTTTTATAAAACGCATGATGATGAGAATAGGTTTTTACAAGATAGGAAAGCTGTTCTTTTAATTCTGAAGTACTTTTATAGAACGGCTCAATGTGAAATGCAATTTTTAAATCAAAATGATCGGCAATATCCAGGTATTTGATGAGACTTTTATCGGTAAACGAATCTTTTCCAAGCCAGCTGACTACAACTACCCCTACACCGGATTCTTTGATCATCTTCATGTGTTTTTCAATGATCTTCGGGTCATTAGAACTATAATTTCCAAGGGCAGGATAAAAATTTGCCCCAATATCATCACCCCCTTTATGATGCCCCAAATTATTCCACTTCGGATTGCTCCAGTGAGGAATAATCTCATGGTTCCAGTGCTGATAACTTCCGTCATTTGCTGGATTTCCGTACCATCCATAATAGAATATCTGGACTTTATCTCTTGAACTGTTCTGCTGGGCAAAACTTTTTGAGAAAAACAGGGTAAATGCCAATAATAAAAGAAAGCGGACAGAATAATTCATAGTTAAAAAGCAGATTAAATTCTTAAATGTTCGATAACAATTATACCTTTAAAATTACCTCAGCAGCATGCTCACTGGCTCCTTTCCCGCCAAGTTTTTCTCTTAAAAGAGTATAATCATTCAGGACCTGTTCTCTTTTTTCTCCGGTGAGGATTTTGTGAAGTTCTGCTACCAGATTTTTAGTGTTCAGATCATTTTGAATTAATTCTTTAACAACTTCTCTATCCATGATCAGATTGACAAGGGAAATATAATTGATATTTTTAACTAATCTTTTAGCAATAGCATAGGAAATTTTGCTTCCACGATAGCAAACTACTTCAGGAATATTCAGCAGAGCGGTTTCCAGTGTCGCTGTTCCGGAAGTCACAAGAGCAGCTTTGGAGCACCTCAGCAAATCATATGTTCTATTGGATACAAAATGAACATTGTCATCAACATATTTTTGATAAAATTCTTTAGGAAGACTAGGGGCACCGGCAATGACAAACTGATAGTCTTTAAAATGAGGTCTCACAGAAAGCATTATCTCAAGCATCTTCTCAACCTCCTGTTTTCTGGAACCGGGTAAAAGGGCAATAATTTCTTTTTCGTTCAGCCCGTTTTCCGATTTGAATTTCGCAGTGCTGATTTCTTTCAGATCAGAAATAGCATCCAGCAAAGGGTGGCCTACAAAATGGGAATGCACTCCATGCTTTCTGTAAAACTCTTCTTCAAAAGGAAGAATTACCATCATTTCATCCACATATTTTTTAATCGTCTCTACCCTGCCCTCTTTCCAGGCCCAAAGTTGTGGCGAAATATAGTAAACAACTTTGATTCCCAATTCTTTGGCAAATCTGGCAATCCTAAGATTGAAACCCGGATAATCTACCAAAATCAAAACATCAGGTTTATTATTCAGGATATCTTCTTTACAGATTTTAATATTATTCAGAATTGTGCGTAGGTTCATCACCACTTCCAGGAATCCCATAAAAGCCAGGTCCCGATAATGTTTCACCAGTGTTCCGCCCTGAGCTTTCATCAGATCACCACCCCAGAATCTGAATTCTGCATTTGGATCTTTCTGCTTTAAGGCTTTCATCAAGTTGCTGCCGTGCAAATCACCGGAAGCTTCTCCTGCAATAATGTAATATTTCATTTCTATAGTAAGGATAGAGAACAAATTAAAATAGATATGATCTTAATTCGTAAATTTGTTCAAAGATAATGATAAAAAATGTCAGAAGAATTTGAAATACGGAATAAAGTTGCAGAAAGCGGCCTTATCAATTTTGACCTTACCACTTTACTTCCAAAGGGGGAAAGAAAAGGGATTGACCTTAAAGATTTCCTTTTCCAGGAAATGATCCTGAAAGAAAAAGATTTTCGCGAAAAGGTAGATGCCATCGATACTGAACAATACAAAGACGCTTATATATACATCTACAATTCTGTGGATACTATTATCCCGCTTTGGGCTTATTTTGTATTGACAGCAAAGATAACCGACGTTGCAAAAAAAGTAGTGTTTGGAAACCGTGAGGATCTTGAAGTTATTTTAATGCACAATGCCATCCAGACTCATGATTTTGAGGAGATGAGAGGAAAAAGAGTCCTTGTAAAAGGCTGTTCAGATAAAGAAATTCCGGAAAATGCTTATATAGAGTTGGTAGAACAATTAAAACCTATTGTAAAATCTCTGATGTTCGGAGAAGCCTGTTCTAATGTCCCTATCGTAAAGAATTAATATGAACAAATATTTATCAGCCGTATTTGTGTTTATTATTTTTCTTGGGATTTATTATATTGGAAGTTTTTCAAAAATTCCTTTCGCAGACTGTGTAGGATTTGTTCTCTCAGCAGAAAAGGAAGAATGGGCAGTGGTGGCTGATGCTACAAGTCATTTTTTATATATAAATACCGTTATTTTAATTAAAAACCTGATCGGTATGAGTGCCATTGAGGCAAGCCGGTTTTTGGTTGTCTCGTCAGGTGCAGCCACTGTTTCTGTAATTTATCTGACTGTAAAAACCATTTCAAAAACAGAATGGGCATCCCTTACGGCTGCTTTTGTTTTTGGTTTCAGTTTCTCATTTTGGAGAAATGCGGAAATAGTGGAAGTATATACCTATAACTCTCTCTGGGTAAGCCTTTTTTTCTTTTCAGTTATAAAAAGTTTTACAGAAAATAAGAGAATCTATGTATTGCTGAGCAGCCTATTTTTAGGAATCAGCTTATGGGTTCACATCCAAAACATTTTGCTAATACCCGCCTTACTGATCTTTTTATTTTATTTCAGAAGCGAAAGAAAATATGCAATGGCTTCACTATTTATTTTTGCAGCATTGTTTGGTTCTTTATTTATTCTAAATATTTCCCAGGGGCTGCCTTTCAACTCACCATACAGCTCTGATCAGGGAACCTGGGTGGAAGATTCTTTGAAAAAAAGCACAATTCAGTATGTGAAGGATTTTTTCCAATCTTTTGTTTACCTGATATATAATTTCAATCTATTTACCTATTTCGGAGTCGCAGGTATTCTGCTTTTATACAAGACTCATAGAAAAATGTTTTTTGTCTTTGCTGTCGGGGCAGTATGTGTATACGGGTTTTCTACGTTTTATGCCGTATCAGATAATTATGTTTTCTTTTTACCCTTCAATATAATTTTTGCTTTGTCAATCGGGTATGGTCTTTCTTCTGCAAAGTATGCCCGTTTAAGAAAGTTTTCATGGGTATGCTTACTGATTCCTGTGGGGTATCTTCTCTTTTACAACGTTATACTTTTAACAGATAAAGGAAAAGAATTTCATGCATTTAAGGAATACAAAGGTGGTCTGGATTATTATGCTCTTCCATGGATGAATAATAATGTAGGCATTCTGGAGTTCACTATTGACAAGAAGCAAGCTCCTGAACCTATCGAATGGATGACAATAAGTGCCCTAGAATACATAAAGGTATTAAAAAGCAAAGGGTACACGGAAGAACAGATCCGAAAACTTTAACAATAATTATGAGAGGCGGTCATTTTATGAGGCATATTTTTTGATAACTTTGGTTCACTTAATACTTAATAAACACAAAAAATGAGTTTAATCGACCTACTTACAGGGAACACAGGCAATCAGGTTGCCGAACAAGCTGAGAACAAATTCGGGATCAGTAAAAATCAGGTAATCGCCTTATTAGCAGTAGCTACCCCTCTTATTATTTCTTATCTTAGAAATAAGTCTCAGGATGCTAAAGAAGCAGAAGCTTTAAACAGTGCTCTAGATAAAGATCATAACGGAAGTATCTTGAACGACGCTTCTCAGATTGAAGCCAGACAGAATGAAGGAGGATCTATTCTTGGTCATATTTTTGGTGACCAGAAAAGTACTGTTGAAAATCAATTGTCACAGAATACTGGAATTTCAATAGACAAAATCGGTCCTATTCTGGCAATGCTGGCACCCGTAGTAATGGGTTATATTGGACAGCAGAAACAACAGAGTAATGTAGGAGCAGGTGGTTTAGGAGATCTTTTAGGAGGAATTCTGGGGAATGCTTCCAACCAGGCTCAGTCTCAGCAGTCTAATCCTTTAAATGACATTCTTGGAAGTGTTTTAGGAAACGGCGGACAATCTCAATCATCAGGAAATCCACTGAACGATATACTAGGAAGTGTATTGGGTGGTGGAAACCAACAGCAACAAGGCGGCGGTGGTTTAGGCAGCATCCTTGGTAATATTCTTGGAGGAAAATAATTAATTTAATTTCATAAAAAAAGACCGGAGAGATGATCTTCGGTCTTTTTTATTTTTGATTATTTTTTAGATTTTTCTTCAGAAGTTGCAAAAGATTTTGATGCTTTTTTAGGCCTTCTTTTACCATAACTTCCGGAATTGATTTTTCCTCTTCTTGATTTTTTGTCTCCTTTTCCCATAGTAATATGTATTTGTTATACTACGAATTTAAAGAATACAGTTCTAAAATCCAATTAATGAAGCTGTTAAAGTTTTATAAATTAGGAAGGGAAGCTGGAGGAAGGAGGCTGGAAGTTACTATCAGGTTACTATTTTCTATACTCAACCAGCAGATCACTTGTCTATTTTTCCATTTTGTTAACAAAAGCCAGCTTAAATATTTCAAGCTGCTAGTACTTCCCTCTTCCAGCTTCCATCCTTTCTAAACTTTTATAGTTTTCCATTTTCCTTTTTTAAATAAAATAAATGCGACTACTGTAATCAAGGTTTCTGCAGCAGGAATTGAAATAAAAACACCTTTCGGTCCCATATCCAGATGCTTTGATAAAAAATATGCCAACGGAATCTGAAACAGCCAGAAGCCAAAAAGATTCACCCATGTAGGGGTCCAGGTATCACCAGCTCCATTAAAGGCGTTGATCATTACCATACCGATTCCATAGAAAATAAATCCTGTACTCATGATCTGAAGAGCATTTTTAGCAAAATCCTTAATGGCTGCATCCTGAGTGAAAAAACCGACTAAGAAATCACCCATGAAAATAAATATCAGACTGACCAACAACATAAAGATGGCATTATATTTTACCGTCTTCATCACCGACTGTTCTGCTCTCAACATTTCATGGGCTCCCATATTCTGTCCTACCAGTGTAGAAGCGGCATTACTCAGTCCCCACGCTGGAAGTATAAAGAACATCATCAATCTTAAAGCCGTCTGATAACCTGCTGAAGCATTCTCCCCTCCTGTTGTCGCTACAAGCTCTGCAAGAAAGATCCAGCTGCATGAAGCAATGACAAACTGAAAAATTCCCGGTGTTGCAATTTTTACAATAGATTTGATTAATTCCGAACTCGGTTTAAAATAAGAAAGTTTAATACGGATTTGGGTATCGGCAACTAAAAGATGATACAACTGGTAAATCACCCCGATACTACGGCCTATTGTTGTTGCCAAAGCAGCTCCGGTAAGTCCTAAAGCAGGGACAGGTCCTAAACCCTTGATCAGGATCGGACAAAGAATAATATTGGCAATATTTGCTATCCATAAACTTTTCATGGCGATCATTGCATTTCCTGCACCTCTGAAAATACCATTAATTAAAAATAAAAGCATGATGATCGTACTGCTCCCCATCATAATTCTGGTAAAGTCTTTTCCATAGGCTGCTGCTGCCGGTTTTGAACCCATCAGGATCAGAATTTCTTCGGCATAAACCACTCCCAGTAAACTTAAAATAAAAGTAATAATAAATGAGACCAGCAATACCTGCGCAGCACTTCTGGAAGCCTGTTCCGGATTTTTCTCACCAATTCGTCTTGCCACCAAAGCTGTTGCCGCCATACTCATCCCAATCGCAATAGAGTACATTATAGAAAGTACAGATTCGGTGAGCCCTACCGTCTGAATTGCAAAACCACTTTCTTTCAGGTGGCCGACAAAATAGAGGTCAACAAGTGCAAATACAGATTCCATAGCCATTTCCAACATCATGGGAATCGCTAAAAGCAGGACAGCACTTCTGATATTCACTTTCGTAAAATCAGTTTCTTCCCCACTGAATGCTTTTTTCAAAAACTCAACATATTTTGTCATTTCGCAATCAATAATTTATGTAATCCCAAAAATACAAATCCAATTATTAACAAAACTTAGCAATTGGTAATAAAATTTAATTTAGATTTGTATATTCTTAAAAATTATCCTTATGAAAAAAATAATCTCTACTACCTTTCTATTTGGAATATTACTGTCTGGCAGCATGTTATCTGCCCAGAAGATGACTCAGGAAAAGATGAAAGCTATTTATTCTGATGATATAGCAACATTTAAAAAACAGTTTGCCCCAGGAGATTACAACAAATGCTTCCTCGTTGGAGATATACTTTATTCGCCACTTGGTTTCAGTGTAATGTCTGACAGAAAGAACATTATCAACTTCCTGTTGGCCAACAAAGCCAATGTTAATAAAAAATGTCAGAACAGAACACCTCTTGAAGTAGCTGATGAAACAAAAGGTACTGAAGAAATTAAGAAAATTCTGATAGAAAAAGGCGGTAATAGAGATTAAAAAACCTGAAAACAATATACGAAACTTCCGAAAGGAAGTTTTTTTTATTTATAAAACCTGCAAAAATCTTATCTTTGCCAACGAAAAATTCGAGGTTCGGAATTGAACCTTAAACATTGAACTTTAAACAAATAATTATGTTTCGATCACACACCAACGGAGAGCTATCTCTGAAAAATCTGAATGAAGAAGTTACACTGTCAGGATGGGTACAAACTATCCGTGATAAAGGATTTATGATTTGGGTAGATCTTCGAGATCGTTACGGAATTACCCAGCTGGTTTTTGATCAGGAGCGTTCTTCTGCGCAATTGATGGAAGAGGCTAAAAAATTGGGACGTGAATTTGTGATTCAGGCTACCGGAAGAGTTATTGAAAGAGTTAGCAAAAACCCGAATATTCCTACAGGGGAAATTGAAATTCTTGTAGAAAAACTGACTATTCTGAATGAATCTCAGCTGCCTCCTTTCACTATTGAGGATGAAACAGATGGTGGTGAGGAATTGAGAATGAAATACCGTTACCTGGATATCAGAAGAAACCCGGTAAAAGATAAACTGATCTTCCGTCACAAAATGGCACAGAAAGTAAGAAATTATTTATCTGAAGAAGGTTTCATTGAAGTGGAAACACCTGTTTTGATCAAGTCTACTCCGGAAGGAGCAAGAGACTTTGTTGTACCAAGCAGAATGAATCCGGGACAGTTTTATGCATTGCCGCAATCTCCACAGACTTTCAAACAACTTTTGATGGTAGGTGGAATGGATAAATATTTCCAGATTGTAAAATGTTTCCGTGATGAGGATTTAAGAGCCGACAGACAGCCGGAATTTACACAAATCGACTGTGAAATGGCTTTCGTAGAACAGGAAGACGTTATGAACGTATTCGAAGGAATGACTAAAACTCTTATTAAAGATATTACAGGTCAGGAATTCGGAGATTTCCCAAGAATGACTTTCGCAGATGCGATGAGAAAATACGGAAATGACAAACCGGATATCCGTTTCGGAATGGAGTTCGTAGAACTGAACGAGCTGGTAAAAGGAAAAGACTTTAAGATATTTGATGATGCAGAATTGGTTGTCGGAATCAATGTAGAAAGATGTGCAGAATATACAAGAAAGCAAATTGATGAACTTGTTGACTGGGTAAAGCGTCCTCAGATTGGAGCTTCAGGAATGGTTTGGGCAAAATTCCAGCAAGATGGAGTAAAAACCTCATCCGTTAACAAATTCTACAATGAAGAAGATCTGGCGAAAATCATTGAGAAATTCGGAGCAAAAGAAGGAGACTTAATGCTGATCCTTTCCGGAAACGAAAATAAAGTAAGAGCTCAGCTTTCTGCATTAAGAATGGAGCTTGGAAACCGTTTGGGACTAAGAAAAGGAAATGTATTCGCACCGCTTTGGGTAGTTGATTTCCCTTTATTGGAATTTGATGAAGAAAGTGGACGTTATCATGCAATGCACCACCCGTTCACCTCTCCAAAACCTGAAGATATCCACTTATTGGAAACAGATCCAGGAAAAGCAAGAGCAAACGCTTACGATATGGTTCTGAACGGAAATGAAATCGGAGGAGGATCTATCAGAATTTTTGATAAAGATCTTCAGTCTAAAATGTTTGATCTGTTAGGATTTACCAGAGAAGAAGCTGAAGCTCAGTTTGGATTTCTGATGAATGCTTTCAAATACGGAGCTCCGCCGCACGGAGGTTTAGCATTCGGGTTTGACCGTTTGGTAGCGATCCTTGACGGAAACGAAGTGATCAGAGACTATATCGCTTTCCCTAAGAACAATTCAGGACGAGATGTGATGATCGATGCACCTGCTTCGATTGCTGATGCACAGCTCGATGAATTAGAATTAAAACTGGACTTAAAAGCATAAATGTAAAGCGGGGCAAATGCCCCGCTTTTTTAAACACAAATACTATGATACAAAAAATTGCTATTCTGGGAGATTTCAATCCCATTCATTCCACACTTCACGCATTAAATGAAAGCACAAGAAGCATCCAAAAAAAATTAAATGTAGCTATTCAGTTTGACTGGATTTCTACTGATATATTTAATAATAAAATCGTTTTTGAGACCCAAAAGTATGCAGGACTTTGGATTGCCCCCGGAAGCCCATATCGCGATATGGAAAATGTTCTTCATGCAATAAAATATACACGAGTGAATAATATTCCTACTTTTGGAAATTGTGGCGGATTTCAGCATATGATTATAGAATTTGCAAGAAACATCTGCGGTATTCAGAATGCTGATCATGAAGAAACAAACCCAGATGGGAAAGATCCACTGATAAAAAAACTTTCCTGCTCCTTAAAAGGCGAACAGGAAAATCTTAAACTTATTGATAAAGATAGCTTTCTTTATCAAACCATCCATCAGGATAATATTATTGGGAAATACTATTGCAGCTACGGAATCAATGAAAAATACATTGATATTCTGACAGAAAACGGATTATCTCTCACTTCGGTATCTGAAGACGGAAATTATCGTTCATTTGAAATAAAATCCCATCCTTTTTTTGTTGGTACATTATTTCAACCTGCTCTAACTTCTACAGAAAATGAACCGAATCCAATTATCATGGAATTTGTAAAAAAATCTTTGGGACTAAGTGAGTTAGAAAGGATCAATAAAATGTAAAGCGTGGTATTTGCCCCGCTTTTTTTATATTCTAAATTACAGGAATCTTCAATTAACCCTGCAGTTACTAATGCTTTATACTGACCAGATTATTGTTGAAAAATAAGCATTCATGAGTTAGCATTATTTGCAGTCCATCACATTATAAATTTCAATACACTTTATTAATTTGGTAATATAATGAGCTTTATATTAGTAAAAAGGATCAATTTGTCTATCATATCAAATATTAGTGAAATAATTTAATTTGGAATTTAACAGTAAAAAATTAATACAAAAAGGGTTATTATCGAAATAAATACACACTTTAAATAAAAAATAGATAAAACAATCATTATATTATGTTATATACAATCATAATATTTTATTAATATATTTATAACATACAGCTGAATTATAATGAGGACTTAATCAAACTTAGGAATTGATTTATTTTTGCAATCTTTTGTGTATGGGAATAATATAGCTGTTCATATTTTAAAATTTAACCAACCAATATTATATAATATGAAAAGCAAACTATTACTCCTATCAGGATGCCTTGTTTTGGCACTGAATTCATGTAGGTCGGATATTGAAAATCCACAAGAAGATTCAATGGATCCTACAACGACGAAGCTAGAAAATGCAAAGATTCACAAATTATTAATTAACGGAACTTACACGTATGTCAATGAAGTAAATGGTGAATATTTTTATGCAGATGACATTACCATTAGCTCCGAGCAGTTTGATAACTTAAAGATGCAGGCCAATTCTGAAATGTCAACAGTCGGGAAAAGTACCATTGTAAGCTCTTTTATTAAGACTTGGCCGAATGCAACAATTTATTATACATTACCCAGCCAAGGAAGTCTGAGCACTCAGAATTATAATACATTCCTTACCAATATCAACAAAGCGTTTGATCTGATTTCTTCTCAAACCAGTGTTCAGTTTGTTGAACGGACCAATCAAACAGAATACATCACCTTCACTTATACAACAACCAACAGCTCTCCACTTGGATGGCAAAAAAACAGAGTGAACGGTATTAAAATCTATAATATCACTTATCCCGCAATTATTGCTCATGAAGTAATGCACTCTATGGGAATCATGCATGAACAGTGCCGCCCAGATAGAGATCAGTACATTATTGTAGATGTAAACAAAGCCGTAGAAGGAAGCCGTCATAACTTCAATCTTTATAATGATTACGCAGGACATGGCGCATTTGATTTCGGTTCAGTCATGATGTATCAATCTACGGACTTTGCTATCAACTCAAGTCAGCCGGTAATGACTAAGCTGGACGGATCCACATTCACCAAGCAAAGGACAGGATTGTCTGCCGGTGATTATGCCGGAATAAATCATTTGTATGGACCTGTGAATGCCAGTTCTGCCATCAACGGAACGTATACAATGACAACAGCTTTAGCAAGTGATAAAAATTTAGATATTTCCGGAAGTTCCACGACAGACGGAACCAGCATAATTTTGTATTCATCTTCTACAGGGAATAACCAGAAATTTACTTTCAGCAAATCGGATCACGGTTATTATATCATCAAATCTATATTGGATCCTACAAAGGTGCTCACCGTAAAAAGTAACGGGACAACGAATGGAACAGCAGTTGAATTAAGAACCAATTCTAATACAGATTCTCAGAAATGGTTATTATTCAATCTCGGAAATAATGGCTTTGGATTCGCTCCTAAGAATGCTCCAGCATTGAGATTAGAGGTAAAGAATGGCTTAACAACTAATCTTACCCCTATTGTAATCGGCACTACAGACCAAACGGTTCAGCCTTCTACAAAGCAACGCTTTATACTTACAAAAGTTAATTAATCATTTTCATCCCAATAAAGAGGTTAGGAAACTTATTTCCTAACCTCTTTTGTTTTTATATAATTCCTGTTTTATAATTATGAAATCATTTTCAACATCTGCTCTCTTCCCGGCCCCGTTGAAAGGTAAGCGACAGGAATTCCTAATTCTGCTTCCAGAAATAATAGAAACTCATGGACTTCTTTTGGCAGCTCCGAAGGACTTTTCATCGCAGAGAAATCAGCGTCCCATCCATTCATCCATTTCAGTATTGGCTTTCCGCTTTCCGGAAGTATTCCCGAAACAGCCAATATCTCTCCATTCTCCAATTCATAATGAGTACAAACGGCAACTGATTTCAATCCACTTAATACATCAGCTTTCGTCAGAACCAGCTGAGTCACTCCATTGATCATCACTGCATATTTCAAAGCCGGTAAATCCAGCCAGCCTGTTCTTCTTGGACGTCCTGTGTTCGACCCAAACTCATTTCCTTTTGTTCTGATCTCTTCACCTAATTCATCAAATAACTCTGTCGGAAATACTCCGTTTCCTACTCTGGTACAGTATGCTTTGGCAATCCCAAATATTTCACCGATATTTTTCGGTGAAACACCTAATCCAATACTCGCTCCTGCAGCCGTTGTTGAAGAAGAAGTAACGTAAGGGTAAGTTCCATGGTCAATATCCAGCATGGCAGCCTGAGATCCTTCTGCCAATATTGTTTTTCCTTCTGCTAAAGCATTATTCAGATATATTTCTGTTTCAGTACATTTGAATTTCTTCAGAAAATCTACTGCTTCGAAAAACTCATTCCTGATCTCTTCCAAAGAAGGAAGCTCCCTATTTCCTTCTGCAAGCATTTTGTAATCCCTCTCTAAAATATGCTGCACTCTGCTTTTAAAGTCGGGAGCAAACATATCTCCTATTCTGAGATTCTGTCTTAAAATTTTATTTGAATATGCCTGTGCAATTCCGTTTTTGGTTGTTCCGATCGTTGTATAATCAGAACTCTCTTCCATAAAAATATCCAGAAGTTTGTGAGTAGGCAGTACAAAGTGAGCCTTTAATGAAATAATGATATTGGTTTCCGGCTGAACCGTTTCATCGAATGCCTGAAGATTTATAATTTCTTTTTTAAAACTTACAGGATCCAGAACTGTTCCTGTTCCAATAACATTTTGTACTCCTTTCATAAAGATTCCCGAAGGGATCATTTTAAGGGTAATTCTTCGCCCATTTCGTTCAATGCTATGCCCAGCATTAGAGCCACCATTAAAACGTGCTGTAATGTCATAATTCTCACTGATAAGATCGATAAACTTTCCTTTTCCTTCATCTCCCCACTGCAGCCCTAATACAATATCCATATTCGTACTTTAATTTTATGAGACAAAGCTATGACAGTCAACGAGAAAGACCATTGTCATTTGACAAAAAGAGATTGGAAGAAAAGTGAGAAGCCAGATATCAGAGGTTAGAATCTTCAATATTATTCTCCAAGCAACATCATCAATAGTTCTAAACTATATTTCTTCTGATTCTGCTCAATGATGAAGGGGTAACCCCAAGATAAGATGCCAGCATAGATTGCGGAACCCTATTGGCGAGGCCGGGATAATGATTTAAAAAATGAATATAACGGGATTTCGCATCCTGATTCAGCATGATACTCGCTACCTTCAGTTTATTCTCAACGACAAAGGCATGGATTCTGGTAAATAAAACCGGCCATACAGCAATTTTCTCCTCCAGTATTTTAAGATGTTTAAGATCGATTACCAGCAATACAGCATCCGTAATAGCCTCAATATCTTCATGAGCAGGAAGCTGGTCCGTAAACCCCTGAAAATCTCCGATAAACCTTCCTTCATAGATGAAATACCTGGTAAAATCATCACCCTGTTTATTATAATACAAAGACCGGAAAACACCTTCTTTCACAAAAGCAATTCTCTGACTTACTTTTCCTGCTTCTATAAAAGGCTCTCCTTTCTTTACAGTGATTTCATGAATTCCTTCAGCAATCAAAAGTTCATCCTGAGGATTCAGTGTCCCGAATTTTTTGATATAATTAAAAAGCTCTTCCATATTTTTTGTTGTAACCACGGATTGCGGAAATATAAAGGTATAAAAGTAACCGGGAAAAACAATTGTCATTTGACAACAAAGCCCATGAACGGAAACAAACGAGGTTCCAATAGCATTTTAATTACCTGATTTTTTTTACATAAGAGAATGCATGGCTTCAAAGATGAGTTTGTTGAAAGTTCTTATAATATTGAAGAAAATTCTCATCACAAAATTTTTAGATGAAATGATTATACTATTTTATTAGATTTTCTTGAGAAATACTCTAAAAAAGAAAATTAAAGGGGTCCTGTTTACTTTCCGTCAAGAATTTTCAAATAAAAACTCCTGCATTATTTTAATGCAGGAGTTTTTTATTATTTCTAATACAATTATTTATTGTAAACATGCACATCTCTTTGTGGAAAAGGAATTCCGATCCCTACTTTGTCAAGAGCTTCTTTACAATCTATGATCAGTTCCTCGTTCATCGCCCAGAAGTTTTCAGTAGAAGCACTTACTCTTATTGATAAATTGACAGCGCTATCCCCAAGCTCAGTAACCATTACCTGTGGTGCGGGTGTTGCAAGAGCATATTGATTGCTTCTTATTACGTTCAGTAAAATTTCTTTGGTCTGCTTAAGATCAGCATCATAGGCAACCCCGATATCCAATGATGTTCTACGGGTTCCTAATTGGGTAAAATTGGTAATACTGTTGTTTGAAACCACTCCATTTGGAATAACGATCAAATGGTTTTGCGGAGTAACCAGTTTTGTATGAAAAATATCTATAGCCTGTACTGTTCCTGAAACGCCGCTATTAGTAGAAATAAAGTCGCCTATCTTAAAAGGTTTCAGCAATAAAATAAGGATTCCACCTGCAAAATTCGTCAGTGATCCCTGCAGTGCAAGACCTATCGCCAAACCGGCAGCACCAATCATTGCAACAAATGCGGAAGTCTGTACTCCTAGCTGAGTAACTACGACAATAAAGAGAAGAATATTAAGCCCCCAGTTGATAATATTTAAAAGAAAATGCTGTAAAGAGGCTTCCATATTACGTTTTCTGAAACCTTTCGCAACCAGCTTTTTGATCATTCGTATCATCCACGATCCGATAAGATAAATTAGCAAAGCAGAAATAACCGCTGTAAAAATTCTCGGTGCCCATGAAATTGCTGAAGAAATTAAAGTGTCCCAGTGCTGTTGAATTTTATTCAATTCTAAATCGTCCATTTTATACTGTGTTTACTATTTATATCGATGAGATATTGACTTCTGTTCGATTAAAAAAATGAAATTGAACACTATCTGTCTAAAATGAGATTGACCTTACACTTCAAAAGTGAAAGCAAATGATATTATAGATTAAAATAGATTGGCAGCAGAACGGATTGTTTCAGCTTCTCAATAATCATTCAGAAATTGAATCTTACAGAAAGAAATAATTTTCAGGTCATAGAATTACAAAAACGATACCGAAGTTCTCTTATTCCGGAATTAATATTTTATCAACTTCTTATCAATTAATTATATATTTTTGATAACAATCTTTTTATAAGGAAATGATGGAAAAGTCTATTCAATTTCAAATTATTTTTAATGAAAACAGAGAAAGAGAGAGTCAAAAATTTTTCTTTCAATATAGATGGAAGAAAAATTTTCTTCAATTGAAAATAATAGGTGCTTGTACCATATTCTTTTTATTAATTGGCTTTTTACCTATAAAAATTTTTGATAAAAGTATCATTCCCTACACATTCAAATTACTTGGATTTCTGTGTATCGGATACATTTGCTTCTTGAGTGCACTCTATTTTAAATCAAAAAAACAGACCTATCAATTGATTGAAAAACGCATCGATGAATTGAAACAGCAGAGTGAAAAAAGAAGCTTAATTATTCTTAATGAAGAATCTATAACCATTCAGAAACCAACCAATATAACAGGTTCTAACTGGGATAAAATAAGCTATAAAATTGTTGGTGATTATCTTATTCTGAATCTTCTGCAAAACAAAATCAATATTATCTTTACATCATCCGCTTTTGAAGGATCTGATTATTATACTTTCAGAGATTTTGTTCAAAAATATTCTAAACAACGGGATTAAGGCAATTTTGCTACCAAACCTTCGGGCAGTAATTTCAAAATAATATAAATCATCTTCCATTTAAAATTCGGAACAATAGTAAAAGAATTTCCTGCGTTGACAATAAATTCCGCCACATAATCAGGCTCCATAATCAAGGATTCATTCAGTTCCAATCCTTCATTGATCTTTGTTCTGATATAGCCTATCACCAAAGCGTTCACGATTATTTTCCGGGAAGCTATCTCCTGTCTTAATCCAGCCAAAAACTGAGTAAATGCAGATTTTGTACTTCCGTACACAAAATTACTTTTTCTTCCTCTTACTCCAGACAAAGAAGAGAGACCAATAATCCTTTCCAGGTTTGTATTGCTTTTATCCATTGCAATAATGCTCAGGATAGATACTCCACCCATATAATTGACCTCCATCATCTGTTTCGCTCCTCTGAAATCAGTCAAAGCTTTTTGATTATCGACTAAAAATCCCGCAGCATACACTACAATATGAGGTTTTACGGGTAGATCAGCATAGAATGTAGGATGGGAATCAAAATCTGCAGCATCAAAATACAAAACAGATACTCTTGAATGGTCCAGATTATTTGAATTAATAAAGTCTTCCAAAGCAGTTGTATTTCTGGAAGCTGCGGTCACCGAAAATCCCTTTTCAAGATATTGCCTGATACATTGTTTCGCTACATCAGAATTCGCCCCCAGAATAAGAACTGTTTTGTTTGTGTTTTGACTCATATGACAAAGATAATTTTTTTATTAAATACTACTCTCACTAATTGTTTCCACAAATGGACACAAAGATTCCCCAGTATATTATTGACTATTGAGAAAAGGAAAAAATATTAATCATTCCTATCATTATAGGTCAAAATATTATCTATAAAAAAGCTGCGGCGGGTGAACTTAGTTCACCCGCCGCAGCTAAATATTTTCAGACTGAATTATTTCTTTTCTTCAGTTGCTGTTTCTTTTTTGTCATCTGCTTTATCAGCAGATTTCGCTTTATCTCCAAAACGGGATTCTGTCATTTCTCTTGACACCGCCGCTTTTTCGAATTTCAGTTTTCCGGATAATGTTTCGATCACAAAACCGTCATCCTGAACCTGAGCAATTCTTCCGTGAAGACCTGATGTAAGAACTACTCTCGTTCCTACTTTAAGGTTTTCCTGAAAGCTTTTCTCCTGCTTTTGTTTTCTCATCTGAGGTCTTATCATCAGGAAATAAAATCCGACGAACATCACCCCCATCATGATAGGCATCATCAGTGAAGATCCACCTTGTGCCTGTAAAAATAATGTCAACATATATTAATTATTATGGTTGAATGTTCGCTGTGAACGTTAATCTGATTGGAGATTTTTCTACGTTTGCAAAAACATCTGCATATTTCTGAACGTTTCCGTCAAAGCTTGAAGAATCAAAGTGCAATGTAACTTTTCCTTTTTTACCCGGCATAATCGGTTCTTTTGTGAAATCAGGAGCTGTACATCCGCATCCTGGCTTAACTTCAGAAATAATTAAAGGGTTTTTACCAGTATTAGTAACTTCATATATGTGCTCTACTTTGTCTCCTTTTTTGATTTTTCCAAAATCGAAGCTGTTTTCAGATAAAGCAACAGAAGTAGATGGTTCGTTCGAAACCGGAGCAGCTGCTTCACTTGTTGCAGGTGTTGCTGCAGAATCAGTGATTACCGGAGTCGCAACAGCCGCAGAATCAGTAGTTGCAGTTTCAGTACTTTGAGTTTCTTTGTTTTCTTTTTTACATGAAACTAACCCAAAGCCTATAATAGACAAGGCGATAATTGATAACGTCTTTTTCATTTTATATTCTATTTTGATCTTTACAATATTTATCTAAAATACCATTAATGAAGATATTGGAACGGTCTGTAGCAAATACTTTTGCAATTTCAATATATTCATTAATAATAACTCTTGAAGGGGTAAAAGCAAAGTTATCAAGTTCTGAAATAGAGGTGGATAAAATTACTTTATCCATTAAAGAAACTCTTTCAATATCCCAGTTCTCAAGTCTTTCTTCCAATTTCTTTTCATTCGTTTCCCAATTGTTCAGAGTGTCTCTCAACAATTTTGCAGCGAATGTTTTATCCTCTTCATCTTTAATCATTTTGATTAAAGTTCTGCTTTCTTCATCTTCTCTTAGGAAACCGATTGTTTTCTGTACCATTGAGTTGGCAATGTGAATATCATCGTACCATGAAAGTTCCTTATCACCTAAGTAATCATGAAAATCTTCATTCTCAGCAATATATCTCAAAAATAATTTACCGATAAATTTCTGGTCTTCTTCAAAAGAGTATCCATCTTCTTTCATGAAATCCTGATAACGTTTTCCGGCAGTAATTCTCTGGAAAGTTTTCACCAATAAATCATCATGCATATCCCATTTCAATTGTTTATGCTGACCTGTAAAAAATAATCTTTCAGGGTTTTCTTCCAGTTTAAGCAATACTTGGTTATTGATGAATTTTTGGTTAGGATTGATATCAGCATCAGTTTTAAGATATTTATTCTTACCAATTTCGATCTGATGTTCTGCCAATTCTTTCAGAGCTACCAAAAAATTGAGCTGATAGATGTATAGATAATAGATTTTTTCTATCCCGGCAAACATGTTTTTCTCTAAAACATCAAATTTTACAGGATTTTGGTAGTATGAATACACTGACTGTACTACTTTTTCACGGATTTGTCGTCTTCCTAACATTCAAAGAGCTTTTTTATGGGTGCAAAGATACAAAATTTAAAATTGACGAATTCGTAGTGTGATGACATTTTTGTAATTTTGTCAAACTATATGAAAGCGTTAAAAACCTTAAACCCTTATTTTTGGAAACACAAAATACTACTTTTTTGGGGGGTACTATTTATCATTGCCAGTAATTTCTTCAATATATATAAGGTCCAGTTTGTAGGAAAATCTGTGGATGAGCTTACAAAAAGTGGGAACATTGGCTTCAATAACCAGGTTCTGATCTATGTAGGAATTATCGTAGGGTGTTCTCTTCTGACCGGATTTTTTACCTTTATGATGAGGCAGACCATCATTGTTGCCTCGAGAAGGATAGAATATGAACTTAAAAATAGAATCTACAGACATTATCAGGATTTATCTTTAACGGATTATAAGCAGACCACCATCGGAGATTTAATGAACAGATTGAGTGAAGATGTTGTTGCCGTAAGAATGTATCTTGGTCCTGGTGTCATGTATGTGGCTAACCTGATCGTTCTTGTGGTGATTACGGCTATTTATATGGTAAAAACAGATGCATCCATGACGTTGTGGACTTTGCTGCCTCTTCCGATTTTATCTTTTGCTATTTATAAAGTGAGTTCAATCATTAACAAAAAGTCGAAGATCATGCAGAAAAGCCAGTCTGCGATTTCAACTTTTGTTCAGGACAGCTTTTCAGGAATCCGTGTGGTAAAGTTTTTTGCCAGAGAGAAATATATTGGGAAAAACTACGGGATCAAAGTCACCGACTATCAGAATAAAGCATTAGATCTGGCAAAAACTGAAGCTTATTTCTTCACCATTATTCTCTTTGTAATTGGATTATTGAATGTTGCTGTGATCTTGATTGGGGGTTCCAAATATATTGCCGGTGAATTAAGCATCGGTAAAATTGCAGATTTCTTTATGTATATCAACACCCTGATTTTCCCTTTCTCTATGGTAGGATGGGTAACATCTGTGAACCAGAGAGCCGAAGCCTCCATGCAAAGGATCAATGAATTCATGGATAAAAAATCTGAGATCGTTAATACTAATTTTGAAAACTATCCTATAAAAGGGGATATAGAATTTAGAAATGTTTCCTATGTATATCCCAATACCGGAATCAAAGCGTTGGATAACTTAAGTTTTAAAGTTAAAGCTGGAGAATCTTTAGCGATTATGGGTAAAACCGGAAGCGGAAAATCAACGATAGCACTGCTTTTATGCAGACTGATAGATCCTAGTGAAGGAGAAATTCTGATTGACGGTAAAAACCTGAAAGATCATAATCTGGAAAACTACAGAAACTTTATCGGATATATTCCTCAGGAGAGCTATTTATTCTCTGATTCTATCGAAAACAATATTGGTTTTGCCATTGATAATCCTTCTCATGAGAAAGTATTAGAGTATGCAAATATTGCCGATGTTCACAAAAATATTGTAGAGTTTAAAGATCAATATAAAACACTTGTAGGTGAACGGGGGGTGATGCTTTCGGGGGGACAGAAACAAAGAATTTGTATTGCAAGAGCCTTAATTAAAGACCCCAATATCATTATTTTTGATGATTCTCTGTCTGCTTTAGACACTGAAACAGAGCAAAATATTCTTGAAAATATCGATAAAAAAATCAGTAATGCTACATCCATAATCATCACACACAGAGAGTCTAGCGCTCAAAAAGCCGATCAAATCATCAACCTAACTGAAATTGCCAATTCTGTAACTGCTTAGCCATTTCATTCTCAATTGTTAAATAAATCATAAAAAAAATTTTGTGATTAAAAGAATTCTTTTATATTTGTTCTTAACAAGATTAAAAAATATCTAACAATGAGTGAATACAAGGAACGCCATGAAAATGAGATTTTCACGAAGGTGTTAAAAGCAGGGAGAAGAACTTATTTCTTTGATGTGCGCGAGACGAAAGCAGGAGATTATTATCTTACAATCACTGAGAGTAAGAAGAATTTCGGAGAGAATGGGGAAGCTACATTCGAGAAGCATAAAATTTACCTTTATAAGGAAGATTTTAAGAGTTTTCAGGAGATGTTTAATGAGTCCACAGATTTCATCATTAATGAAAAGGGTGAGGATGTAATTTCAGAAAAACACGACAAAGACTTCAAAAGCAAATCATTCACAATTGATTCTGACGACGAAGTTTAAAAAGAATATCTAAAAACACAAGCATCTGAAAAAGATGCTTTTTTTATGCCTTAAAGTCAGACAATCTTGTTATAAGAATATATATCATAGTAGAGTTCAGCTATTTTTATACATTAAAAAAACGGGCTTTTGCCCGTTTCTTTTGAATATTATTATTTAAAATTGTTCATTCCTATCTTCCTATCTTGCGAATACCATTTCTTTTGATTCATCCTTATTATAAGATGCCGATTTCAGAAAACTGAATAACACGTCTGGCACTTTATTCTGACAAGGATCTGATTGTTTATTAGCCTGAGGAGGGGTTTTAACAACTTGCGCTGCTGAAAACATAACTATGCCTCCATCTTTTCTCAGCGTAACAAGCTCATCATTCTTAGAGCTTGGATCAAAGTTTCCAAAACACATTACATTATCTTGGGTTTGCGAAACAGGAAAACTTTCAATTCCAACATCATCTAAAAATTTAATTCCGTTTAGTTCTTTCAGTTTAAAAATTTTATAATTTCCATCAAAATTTCTATGGGCAACAATCTCATCCCCTTCAATACCGTCAAGATTTCCAACAGCCAGCCCTTTCCAATCTGAAGCTGATCCAAATCCTATAGACTTATCAATCAGTGTCATTACTCCATTATCATCAATACTATAAACATATACACCATTTTGCATATAATCATCAGCATCAATCAGTAATACAATTTCATCTTTACCAGCATGATCAAGATTACCGGCTGCAACCGCTTTAATTTTAGAATTTGCAGGCAGATTGAGCTGATTAAAATAGACCAATTCAGGATTAGTCCCATTAAATTTATATACTCTTACTTCTTTGTTGTAATTTCTGACAGCAATAAAATCAGTTTTTCCTCCACTGATAAAATTTCCAGCAGCAACTCCTACCCATTTCGAATCTTCACCGAATCCTGTAAATTGCGTACTTTCAATGATCTGATTATTTTCAATTTTATAAATATAAAATCCGTTTTTGTTAAAATCAGCATGATCACTCAATGCGATAATCTCGCTCTTACTATCACCAAAAAAATCACCTGTAGCTAAACCTTTCCAATGGTAGGTACTATCGCCACACACTCTACTGTTTGTAACAGAGGTGAACCCTTTATTAAGAGGTTTCATTGTACCCATCATTCCATCAAAATTTCTTAAGACAACAAATTGTTCATTGCTTCCTCCATCAAAATTTCCCTTTGCAACTCCTCTCCAGTCAGAACCTTCTCCATATCTATGTTCGGTACTTACAGGAACAATTAAGTTTTCATAATTAGCTAAAAGTGCCAATGTCAAAGATGAACCTTCTACATTGATACGCTCATAATAATTTTTTGCAGCTTGTAAGTCTGCAATTATCTGATATATTTTTTTATCATATTCCGAGGACAGATATAGCCACATGTAGGAAACATATGCATCATAATTGGTATTACTAGGTGGAGGAAGCTCATTTATAGTATGATATTTAATATTCCATTTTAAACCGTTATAATTCACTGCATCATGTATAGATAGAGGTCCCTGATAAATATCTTTTGTAAAACTGTTAGCATATCTCTTCATATCTAAGGATGTATAAAGAGAATCATTGTTGTTGTTTTTTATATTATATTTATAGCATTCATATGGAAAACTTACAGTCAAACCTGCATGGGATATATCATCACGTAAGTAAAAAAGATTCCAATATATCCAAGTATACGACCCTAGATTGTTGTTAACAGAAGTATTTAATTTTAAGAAATTAGCAACTTTATTAAGCTTTTTAAGATAACGCTGGTCATCTGTCGCCCTGTACATTTGTACAAAAACCCTTCCTATGGAGCTTTGCATATTAAACGGTAAAATTTCACCCTTATACTTTAGTGGAGGATTGCTATTAACATTAATAGAATCTCTTTCTTTATAATACCCTATACTATCATTAGAATTAGGGGATGGCTCCTCATGCCATTGATCCTTATGATACATAAGCGTTTCTTTTACCTTTTGTTTAAGATCATCCGCAATATTTTTAAATGTCATCCCATTATAACGGCCACCTGATTGATACAATATATTTTGAATAGTAGTATCATTTTTAACGATAGCCGCGAACTTAGCCATTGGGTAGGTTATATTAGCACTGTGAGCTAAATGGCCATAAGGTTTTCCATCATTTGCAAGCAAATTATAACGATTGGTTGACCATACAGGGCCAATACTATCTCTATAATCAGAAATATTGCTTAAACCTAAACTTGGTGTCTGTTCTCTAAGATCATCTCTCCTATCAATCACATTCCCTATGCATCTTATTAAGTTTTTAGCATATTTTACATCATGTGTTTTTTCATACATTATTACTAATGCTTCCATATGTGCTGGTACACCCCAAGAAAACTCACCCTGATCAGGACTGTCTGAATTACCTAATGATGTATCATAATGCTTCTCATCAAAGAGGTTTTGATAGTAAGATTGGGCATAGGATTTTAAGACAAATAATAAAATGAAAATTGTGAAGAGTTTTTTCATGTTAATAGTTTTGATTTTGAAATAATTTAATAGGAATTATTCTCATGATTCTGGCTAAACAAATATAAAAGTTTCAGAAATCAATCCCTAAATTTATTTTAAAGGATTAAATAATATCATTTTTATGCATTGACTTAACATTATAAGCGTGATATGTGAAAAAAAAATGAGAAAAAAGTATAAAAAGTAACTCTAAGCTGTTACTGAGATTGGTTCAAAATAAAAAAGTACACTTTTAAAAAGTGTACTTTCTTTGGGTGAATGAGGGGTCTCGAACCCCCGACCTTCGGAACCACAATCCGACGCTCTAACCAACTGAGCTACAATCACCGTTTTGTGAGTGCAAATATAGGACATTTTCCTCAACTACCAAACAATTCCATCAAAATTTTTCAAAGAAATTAACTTTTCTGACGTAAATCCCTCAGCATAAGTAACTCCCGATAATCGGCCTAAATCCTGTGCACGGTATGTCAAACTCTCATAAAAGTCTTTTGTCGTAATCGGAGTCTCGGGTTCCTTAGAAGCCGGATCATAAAACTGGGTTTTATAAGCCATACAGGCTTCAAGTTTTGTGTTAAGATATTCCGAGATATCAATTACAAATTCCGGCCTGATATCTTTCCACTGAATATAATGAAAAACATGCTTCGGTCTCCACACTTCCTGAGCTTCTCCTCCATCCACGGTCTCAATTTTTCTTAACCCGGATAAAAAGCACGCATCCGACACTAATTTCGCTCCTTTTGCATGATCCGGATGTCTATCATCAATTGCATTCGCTAAGACGATTTCTGGCCTGTATTTTCGAATCATTTTTACGATTCTCATCTGATATTCCTCGGAATTGACAAGAAAGCCATCTTTCATTCCAAGATTTTCTCTTGCAGACAATCCTAAAATTTTAGCGGCGTCTGAAGCTTCGGCTTTTCTTGTTTCATCTGTACCTCTTGTTCCCAGCTCTCCTCTTGTAAGATCTACAACGACACATTTTTTTCCCTCCGCAACCATTTTAGCAATAGTTCCGCCACATCCCAGTTCTACATCATCAGGATGTGCACCAAAAGCAAGTATATCAGTTTTCATAAATTCAAAGATAGGATTTAAAATAAAAACTTCCCAAACATAATGGATGGGAAGTTTTAATATCTATAATTTAAATTTTAAATTACTTATTGATCTCTGCGTTTAATTTCACAGCATCCTGGTAAGTAGGATCTAACTGTAAAGATTTAGCTACATAATCTTTCGCTTTTGCAGCATCAGAATCTTTGTTCATATAAGCTACTGCGAAATAAGCATAAGCAAGAGTTTGTTTGTTTGCTTCCTGGTCAGCAGGTTTTACTGTACTGATGAATTTTTCATAAGCCAATTTTGCAGCATCATTATTTCCTGCCTGTTGGTAAGAATATCCCTGACTGTAATAAGCTGGAGCCCAATCAGGAAGAAGAGCTGACATTTTTTGCCATGTAAGGATTGCTCCGTTCCAGTTTTTAACATCCTGGTAAGCTGTTGCCAACTTGAACAACGCATCAGAGTCCTGAGCATTAGCTGCAACCTGCTTTTTCAATGCTTCAATAGCTGGGTTAGTAGGTCCTTTATCAACATCTGCCTGAGAAGCACCTCCACCACCTGCGATGTTAGCCAATTCAAGATCCCATTTCATTGTTTCATCTTTTGCAGCTTTTGCAATAGCAACTTTCTGCTGAGATTCTGTCATCAAAGCGCTCTTTTTAGCAGCATCTTTTTCATCTTTTGCTAAACCTGCAGCAATAAGCCCTTGTAGACCTTGGTCAGCAGGCTGTATTCTTGTCTTTTCAGCTTGAGAAGCAAACGTATCCATGTTTTGCTTAGCATCTGCATAGTTTTTATCTGCATATGCCTGATAAGCTCTTAATTTGAATTTAATAGGGTCTTCGATTTTATCAAAGATCTTATCCAAAACAGTTTTAGAGTTTGCATAGTCTTCATTTGTGAAGTATAATTTTGCAATTTCTAATTGAGTATATGGATCTTCGTCAGCGTATTTTGTATAGTTGATAAGGTCTTGAGTTGCTTTCGCATTCTGCTGGTATCTGATATCATAACCCGCTAATGCTTTATAAGCAGGAGCATACGTTGCATCTACACCAATAGCTTTATCAATGTTTTGCTTAGCTTGCTGCCATTGCTGTGCTGCCATCCATAAAGTTGCCATTCTTGTATAAACTGAAGCTTTATTCTTAGCAGTAGGTAATGCTTTATCATAAGCAGACATAGCCTCTCCCGGCATTCTTTTTAATCTGTAAGCATCTCCTAATGTATAATAATAATGTGCAGGAACACCTTTTTTCTCAGCTTTTTCAATCGCTTTAGTTAAAAACTGGATAGCAAGATCAGGTGAACTGTTCTTTTCAAATAAAGTTAAAGCTTCTGCTGCTCTGAACAGAACTTCAGCATCCTTCTCTCTGGAATCAGTTACTACTTTCTGAATTTCAGCTACAGCGCTTTTATCACCTTTACCTAATTTAACAGCAGCTAAACCGATTTTGTTCAGATAGCTTTTTGCATCAGCAGCTAATCCTTTGTTGAAACTTTCAGTTGCTTTAGCATAGTCTGGCTCTCCCTGTCTTAAGAAAGTATTTCCTAAATAGAAGTAGTTTTCAGCTGTAGGCTCTTTAGCGATCATGTCAGTGAAGTTTGTTTTTGCCTGTGCAAATTTATCACTGTCTATACTGTTAATACCATCCTGCAGTGTTTGTGCAGAGGCAAAACCGGTAAAAAATACTACGGCTGCTCCAAAAGCAATCTTCTTTACATTCATATTCATTATATCTTTCATTTTATATTTTCTAATAATTGAGTTATATTCTACACAATTTTCAGACCAAAACATTTTTTTTAATAGGAATAAATTGTGAATTTAATAATTTTATCGCATCTGCACCTCTCTTTTGTAGATGTTATAAGGCTGTAATCCCTCTTTCTGAACAATTTTTTGTCCTAAGTGGGTACATGAAAATCTTATAAATCCGTTGGCTATATTAAAGTTACCTTCATTAATAAGGAAATAAAGTACTCTTGTAAATGGATATTCCATTGAACGAAGTCCTTCAAAATCGGCATTATATGATTTCCCTTTTTCTACCACAGGAAGAATTTTCACCATCTCTCTCAGTTTTTCTGAAGTTTTATCATAAGGACGGCTAAAAGTATTAAGGCCTATAACGCCTATTTTATTAGGATATTGGCCTAGCTCCTCTATGATCTTCTGATTTCCCGGAATAATGGAAAATTGCAGATCTTTTGGCTGCTTTTTAAATTTTTCAGCAACAAAATTCAGATTACTTGAGTTGGTTCCATCAAAGATAAGCTCCTTTTTATCAGACATCAATCCCTTCTCAATTTCCTCCATTGAAATACTTTCTTTCGGAGAATCTTTAGGAACAACAAAAACTACCGCATCCGCAGCAAATTTAGCAGGAAGGAACTTCAAATCTGTTCTTTCTTCGTATGTTTTTATTTCATCAGGATTAAGATTTCTGGACATCACGATCACTTTAGCATTACCTTTAAGAAGATCAAGAAGTCCTAAATCTTCCTTTTTAGTTTCTACTTTGATATGGGTTTCAGGGTAATTAATCATATAGCCGCCGGCTAATGCTTCTGTGACACTTTGAAAAGATTCGTCAGTAAAAATTGTAAGATCACCTTTGTGATATGAAGGAGCGTTTTGCTCCTTTTTGCAGCCTGCAAGCATCATGCTTAAAACAAAAATTACTGCAAGCTTGAAACTATTCTTCATTTCTCGATTTTTTAATTCTTGAGATCGCCCTGTAAATTCTGAAAATACCATAAATAACCAATACCACTCCCAATGCATAGGCAACAGCAGGTTCTAAAATAGTAAAGAAGAATTTATAGATAATCACTACAATTCCTAAAACGATATAAAACAATCCCGTAACCAGGGATAACCAATTGAACATCATGTAACAAAAATACCAAAAAAAATAAAAAGAGAAGCATATGCTTCTCTTTTTATTTATATTTTGAATAAATTAAGTCTTATTCAAAGTTCATAGTAAATGGTACGCTATAGTAAGATCTAACGCTTTCTCCATTTCTTTTAGCTGGAGTCCACTTTTTAAGTTTCTTAACTACACGAACAGCTTCACTGTTGAAGTCGCCATTTGGAGATTTCTCTTCAATAGTAACCGCAGAAACAGTTCCATCTTTTTCTACAACGAACTTAAGCTTAGCTTTAAGTGTCCCTTCACCTCCTTCCATTAAAGAAGTATCGAAGTTATCTCCCAAGAACTTTCTTAATGCTCCCATTCCTCCAGGATATTCTGCAGACTGGTCAACATCTTTATAGATCTCGTTCGGGTTATTCGTTTTAACTTCTACAGTACTAGCTTTAGTACCTGTAGATGGTGGTGGTGGTGGTGGCGTATAAGCCGGAGCTTTAACCCCCTCCTGATTATTCAAACCAGTTGTTGTTTCCAACTGTTTCGTAATCGGTGGTGGTGGAGTTTCAATTTTCGGAGCTTTTACAGGCTCAGGAACTACGTTCTGAATCACCTCAATTTTCTCCTCTTCTTTTGGTGGAGGTGGTGGTGGTGGTTCTTCTTCTTTAGGCTGCTCGATAATCGGTTCTTCTTCAAGAATATCTACTAGATCTGCCTTCACTTCTTGTTTAGGTGGAGCTGTAAGATTCTTGATCGTAAGATAGATGAACGGAGACAAAGCGGCCAAAAGGAATAATGCTGTTCCTATAATAAAAGACTTAGTTAAAAGTCTAGGATACTGATGTCTAAGATCATAGGCACCATATTCCTTGTTTCTATTTTCAAATACGATCTCATCTAAAGTAAGATTCTGACCGTATACATTTTCATCTGCCATAGATTATATATAACAATTTTATGGTTAAATTACTTTGTAGCAGCAGGTGCAGCAGCACCTCCTATTTTCTTTTCATAAATAGCTTTTTCCCAAGGCTTCAAATCAGTAACACCGTACTGCTCGCTTTTGGTAATTGCCATTTCGTCAAGAATATCAACAAAGTTCTTATATACAGCATCATCAGTTGGCTTAATGATCACCGTAAATTTACTTTGATCTACAGCTCTAGATTTTGCCTGCTGAATTACTTTTCTAATTCCTTCTCTATCAAGAGTAGTTTCCAAAAGAGTTTGGTCGTTCAAAGAACTAGCATCCTGTTGGTGCCAAAAAACTCTATTGTTTTTTCCTAATAAGATAGAAATTGAGTTAGAAAGTTTAATTTCTGTTGGTGGAGGTTTAGGAGCATCTGGTTTTGGTTTAGCCGGAAGACCTAAGTCCATAACATTCGGTTTACTAAATGTAGTTGTGAACATAAAGAAGGTAATCAATAGAAAACCCAAGTCCACCATCGGAGTCATATCGACTCTGGTGTTTTGCTTCTTGGAACGGACCTTGCCGCCCTTGCCGCCTTTTTCTTGTACTTGTACTTCTGCCATTTCTATCGATATTATTCGTTAGGTTTACCTTCTTGTGATGTAATCAACCAAAATTTAAGAAAATCAATATCTCTTAAACCCTCAAATAGACCTTTAACTTTCGGGTACTGAGTTGTAACGTCACCTTTGATGGCTAACTTGTAGTCAGGGTTAACGCTTAAACTTTCTTTTACCCAGTCAATTAACTGCTTATTTGTACTGTCCATAGGAATTCCTGAAGGACTCTTATAATTTTTCTGCTCATCTGCAGGCATATCCAAATAACCTTTAAGTTGGTTCATTGGAACTCCAATTGCCTGAACTTTCTGGAAAGCAGCTTTTTGGTTGTTGTCAAAAGTAATACCATACTTCTGTCCCATTTTATCCAAAAGAGCAACTCTTTCTGATGCATTTTCTACTGGTTGGAAATAGAATTTTCCGTCCGGAGTAGCATTGATAGTCATTAAACTAGCATCAGGAAGTAATTTTTCCGAAATTGAAGATGGCGGTTTGATCTGCTCCACGTCAGGTTTTTTAAACTGAGTGGTCAAGATAAAGAACGTAAGAAGTAGGAACGCAACGTCACACATTGCGGTCATGTCCGTCACTACTCCATGTCTTTTTGGTTTGACTCTCGCCATTATTATAAAATATTTTTGATTAAACTTCTTTTAATTGCTAATGCAAATACCTTGCTAATTCTTAGTTGAATTCAGCAAAAGATTGTTGGATACTCATAGAGATCTCGTCGATCTTGTAAGTTAATCCATCAATTTTAGATGTAAAGAAGTTATAAAGGATAATAGCGATTGCTGAAGTACCAATACCTAATGCCGTGTTGATCAAGGCTTCAGAGATACCTGTAGATAGAGCAGCAGCATCTGGAGTACCACCTCCTGAACCTAATGCAAAGAACGCCTTGATCATCCCGATTACTGTTCCAAGTAGTGCGATTAACGTTGCAACTGTACCTAGAGTAGAAAGGATCATCATGTTTTTCTCAAGCATTGGCATCTCAAGAGTTGTAGCTTCTTCGATAGCTTTGTTAAGCGCTACCATTTTCTGCTCTTTATTTAATGTATTATCGTGAGAAAGCGCTTTGTAAGTAGTAAGACCTTCTTTTACTACGTTACCTACAGAACCTTGTTGTCTGTCACATTCTTCGATAGCCTCGTCAATTTTGTTTTGGTTTAGTAAGCTTCTTACTTGTACAACGAAGTTGTCTAAGTTTCCTTTTCCAGCCGCTTTACCAAGAACGAAATATCTTTCAAAAGAGAAAACAATTACAGTAATCATGAAAGTAATCAAGATTGGTACAATAACCCCTCCTTTGTAGATAATACCTAAAAACGATTCTGGATGAATGTCTTTTCCTTCAACACTTGAAAAAGCTACAGAACCACTTCCAAGCTTATCTGCATCTTTAAAGTTCCCTGGGCTCCCCAGAACAAATAAGTAAATACAAACTCCTATAACGAATAAAATAGGAATAATAATAGCTGGATTTAAACCTCCTGCTTTTCTAGCAACTACTTGCTCATCATTTTTTGAAACATTCATTTCCATATTTAACTAAATTATATTGTTTTAAAATTTTACAGGGTGTAAATTAAAGGCAAAATTAATTAAAATGCAAGAGTCTTAATTAAACATTTTGCTTTTTTTTGATAAAGAAATTTTAATACGATTTCGATATAATAATTATTTTAAATTATTTTATTTATTTTCCTCAAATTTAACATTTGAGTTAAAAAATCAAAAAAATAAGACACCCATTTTTTTGATTTTCCCAATGTTAATTTTTTTTTAAATTACGATATTCACAATACGGTGATGAACCACAATGATTTTTTTAGGGGTTTTCCCTTCCAAAATCTCTTGCATTTTCTCATTTGAAATCACCAAATCTTCCACTTCTTTGGCAGATAATTGAGCTGAAAGCGAAATTTTGAACTTCATTTTGCCATTTACGCTTACCGGATACTCAATTTCGTCCTCAACCAGATAATCTTCATTCAATACTGGGAACTTTTCAAATTCTATCGATGTATCGTGTCCTAATAAACTCCACAGTTCTTCACAGATATGAGGAGCATAAGGAGAAATGATAACGGCTAACGGTTCTAAAATATTGCGCTTGTTGCATTTTATTTTCTGAAGCTCGTTTACAGCAATCATAAATGATGATACAGAGGTATTGAAAGAGAAGTTTTCAATATCATATACTACCTTCTTTATTAAGGTATGCAGCACTTTGTATTCTGCTTTTGTAGGTTCTTCGTCTGAAACTTCAAAAGTTTCTCCATTGAAATATAAGTTCCAGAATTTCTTAAGGAAACCATATACTCCACTTAGCCCCTGAGTATTCCAAGGCTTGGATTGCTCTAAAGGTCCTAAGAACATTTCATACAATCTTAAACCGTCTGCTCCATATTCTTCACAGATAACATCAGGGTTTACGACATTGTATTTTGACTTGGACATTTTCTCTACTTCACGATCTGTGATGTATTTTCCATCTTCCAGGATAAATTCAGCATCCGCATAATCCGGTCTCCAAGCTTTGAAGGCTTCCGTATCCAATTCATCAGATGTACCTTTTAATAAAGATACGTCAACGTGGATCTGCTGGGTCTGATATTCTCCGGCTAAGTTTTTAGATACATATTGATTGGTTCCGTCAACTCTATATACAAATGCACTCATTCCTAAAATCATCCCCTGGTTGATTAATTTCTGGAATGGTTCATCATGATTGATGTATCCTCTATCTTTTAGGAACATGTTCCAGAAACGGGAATACAACAAGTGACCTGTAGCGTGTTCGCTTCCTCCTATATATAAGTCTACCTGTCCCCAATAGTCTGAAAGATCCTTTGCACAGAATTCTCCGTCATTTTGCGGATCCATATATCTAAGGAAATACCATGAGCTTCCAGCCCAACCCGGCATTGTAGATAATTCTAAAGGGAAAATTGTTTTATCGTCAATAAGGTCTGTAGCTACCACTTTCTGATTAGCTTCATCCCATGCAAATTCTTTTGCATTTCCTAGTGGCGGATCTCCATCTTCTGTTGGTAAATATTTTTCAACTTCAGGAAGTTCCAGCGGTAAAGCAGAAGTCGGCAACGTGTAAGGCATCCCATCCTTATAATATATAGGAACAGGTTCTCCCCAGTAACGCTGTCTTGAGAAAATAGCATCACGCTGTCTATAGTTTGTTGTTCCATGACCAATTCCTTTCGTTTCGATCTCTGAAATCATTTTTGCTTTCGCTTCATTATAATGCAGCCCGTTTAAGAAATCAGAGTTTACACAAACGGAATCTTTGGAATCAAAAGATTTTTCCTGAACATCTTCTTGAGTTTCTACAACCTTTTTAATTTCAAGATTAAATTTCTTTGCAAATCTGTGGTCACGCTCATCATGTGCAGGAACAGCCATTACAGCTCCTGTTCCGTATCCCATCAACACATAGTCTGAAATATAGATTGGCATTTTCTCATTGCTGAACGGATTGATTGCATAACTTCCGGTGAAAGCTCCGCTCACGTTTTTCACGTCAGACATTCTGTCTCTTTCCGTTTTTTTGGAAGTTTCTTCAATATAAGTATCTACTTCTACTTTTTGAGCATCTGTAGTAATAGTTTCTACTAAAGGATTTTCGGGAGCCAATACCATAAAGGTAGCCCCAAAGATGGTATCAGGTCTCGTTGTAAATACCTCAACAATCTCATCATGACCTTCTACCTGGAACTGAACCTGTGCACCCTGAGATTTTCCGATCCAGTATTCCTGGGAATCTTTCAAAGGCTGTGGCCAGTCTAAAGTATTCAATCCTTGTAAAAGTCTTTCAGAGTAAGCAGAGATTCTCATACTCCACTGCATCATTTTTTTCTGGAAAACCGGGAATCCTCCTCTTTCAGATTTACCATCCTTCACCTCATCATTTGCCAATACTGTTCCTAGTGCAGGACACCAGTTCACAGTTGTTTCAGCTCTGTAAGAAAGACGATAGTTTAATAAGATGTCTTCTTTATCAATATCAGAAGCATTTTTCCATTCTTCAGCGGTGAAATTTAATTCATCATTCTGATTGGCATTTAATCCTTCTGTTCCTTTTTCTTCAAAATGTTTGATAAGCGAATCTATAGATTCTGCCTTATCGGTATCTTTATTATACCAAGAGTGATACAACTGGATAAAAATCCATTGTGTCCATTTATAATAGGAAGCATCTGAAGTTCTTACTTCTCTGCTCCAATCGA
This sequence comes from Chryseobacterium sp. KBW03, assembly GCF_003852415.1. Classification (NCBI taxonomy): domain Bacteria; kingdom Pseudomonadati; phylum Bacteroidota; class Flavobacteriia; order Flavobacteriales; family Weeksellaceae; genus Chryseobacterium; species Chryseobacterium sp. KBW03. The sequence goes on from NZ_QAJO01000013.1 coordinate 50,020, forward strand.
ATGAAAATCCGATCTTTTTTAACTGCTCTTCGTATCTGTTAATATTTTCTTCTGTAGTGATTGCCGGATGCTGTCCTGTCTGGATCGCATACTGCTCAGCAGGGAGTCCAAAGCTGTCATATCCTACCGGGTGAAGTACATTAAACCCTTGGTGTCTCTTATATCTCGCATAGATATCCGACGCAATATATCCGAGCGGGTGACCTACGTGAAGTCCTGCCCCCGATGGATACGGAAACATATCGAGTACATAAAATTTTGGTTTATCTGTGTTATTAGAGGTTTTATAGGTTTGATTTTCCTCCCAGTATTTCTGCCACTTTTTTTCTATCTGCTGATGATCGTAAAACACTTTATATAGATGTTATATGTTAGACTTTAAAATTTTGAATTATCTTCTCTTTTTAACAAGATTCACAAAAATAATGATTTTAAAGTAAATAGAAATTTAATTTATGATGAATTGCAATTCTAGGCTCAACAAAAAAATCCCATCCGGAGATGAGATCTATTTTTATATCCTGAAGTATACTATTATTGGCTAACTCTTTTGAACGTATAAGTTCTTGTCTGGAATATAGTAGGATCCTGAGTTTCTTCTCTTACAGCAAGATTAAGCGTTGTATTATCCAAAGTAATAATCTTTGCATTTACCGGCTCTACGATCCCCTGAATTTTCATTTGAACGTCTTTTCCTTCCTTATTGTAGGTATAATTGAATTTTATATCCGAAAGAATAGCACACTGGCCAGGTGTAGCAGTATCTCCCCAGTTTGTTTTTCCACCTTTGGAATCAACACTAAACCACCATCTGGTCTGCTTCTGGCAGTCCGTATAAGTAATCGTGTTAGAAACCGGGTCTTCACCAACCTCTACAGTAGTAACTACTTCTTTCAATGGCTGCCATGTCCCAACTAGGGGTGCTTCCAGAACAGTATCATTATCACTACTACATCCTGTAGCGGCAAATAACGACAAACCTGCAAATAGTAATGCTAATTTCTTCATAGATCAATTTTTTCAAGCGCTAAAATTATAATTTTTTTGATTTATATTACTATTTTTTATGAAAAATTATTTTATCGACGTTTATTTATATATATTTTAAAACACTCGGACCTCATTTTCCCTTTATTTAACAAATAATGAATACATGAGCATCATTCATTTTATTAAAAAAGTTATTTTTGCAGGAAACAAAATACAAATGCAGGATATAACGAAAAACAATTTTGACTTTATACGTGTTCTCCTCGCCTTTATTGTCTTTCTTGGACATCTTGGTACACTCAGCGCATCTCCTGATCTCAAGATTTTTGAACACAGCCCTATTGAAATTGCCGTTTTCGGTTTCTTTGCAGTGAGCGGATTTCTTATTGCAAGGAGTTATGACAGGTCTTCAAGCCTGAAAAGTTATTTAAAAAAGAGAATCAAAAGAATTGTTCCCGCTTACTTATTGGTTATTTTTTTATGTGCGATTTTATTAAGTTTGGTAAGCACATATTCTTTAACCGAATATTTCAGTAATACACAAGTTTACAAATACTTTTTTTGGAACTCATTATTTTTAAATTTTAAAGCACCCTGGCTTCCGGGAGTCTTTGGAAATCAAGCAGTTAACGGTGCTTTATGGACGCTTAAAATAGAAATGTGCTACTATTTCTCTGTTCCTTTGTTGTTTTTGCTTTTCGGAAAGAATAATAAATACAGAAATATAAGTCTGGTTATTTTATACTTTTTATCACTTATTTATCTCAATTATTTTGAATCTTTAAATAAAATTTCACTCGCCAAACAGCTTCCTGGAACATTATCCTATTTTATCCCTGGAATGCTGGTTTACTTTAATTTTGATAAATTTATCAAACATAAAAATATAATTTTCATCATTGCTCTCGCCACTGTGTGGATTGATTTATATTTAAAAATCCAGCTTTTTTCTCCAATGATGATCGGTGTTATCGTAATGTATATTGCCTATTCATTCAAATTCTTAAATAATTTCGGAAAATATGGTGATTTCACATACGGAATCTACATTTTCCACTTTCCTATTATCAGAACTTTCCAGACTTTAGGACTGTTTGAAGATTACAATCCATTTGTAATGGCTTTGGTATGTATGTTGGTGGTTATTGCGGTAGGTGTAAGCTCCTGGCATCTTTATGAAAAAAGATTTTTATAATTTTGCAGTTTAGAAAACATAAATGAAAGATCTCGTCTCCATTATCACTCCTTGCTATAATTCAGCGGAATTCATCGAGGAAACCATACAGTCTGTTCTTAACCAAACCTACGAAAACTGGGAGTGGCTGATCACTGATGACCTTTCCAAAGACAATACTGTTGAAATCATTAAAAAATATAATGACCCCAGAATAAAACTGCAGGTACTGGAGAAAAACGGCGGAGCGGGAAATGCAAGAAATAACAGCCTTGAAAGAGCTCAGGGACGATACATAGCCTTTCTGGATTCTGATGATTATTGGCATTCTGAGTATCTTGAAACCATGACAGATTATATGCAGGAACATCATGCAGAACTTGTATACTGTAATTATTCGAGATGTAATGAGCAGCTTCAACCTATATTAAAAGATTTCCTTGCTGATAAAATTGTCACTTTTTCCAATCTGCTGAAGACCTGCCGACTGGCTCCGGTTTCCACAATGTATGACACAAAAAGAGTTGGAAAGTTTCTGTTCCCAGTAAAAAGTAAGCGTGAAGACCACGTTATGTGGCTAAATCTTTTAAAAGTAATTCCGGAAGGGATGCCTATTAATAAAACACTGGCAAAATACAGAATGCGCGAAAACAGTGTTTCCAGAAATAAAAAAAACATCATCAAAGATCAATATCTTGTTTATAAAGATTTCATGGGATTTTCAACTGTAAAATCATTATACTATACGGCTAACTGGGCGCTTAATGGATTCATGAAGTATTCGAAAATTTTCAATTAATGGAGTATTCAAAAGAGTTCAAAGCCGCTCTGAGCGCTTTTTCCGGTACCGAGAAAGACAAACTTATTTTCAGACTCCTGAGAAAGGATAAATTATTGTCTAAAAAACTGTATTTCGAACTTATCGATCCGGAAACCACCGATGATAAGAGAAATGCCATGGAAGAAATTGTAGAGGAAAAGGTTCTTTTAGCATCAAAATATACCGGAAATGCTCCCTATTTCCTGACTATCATCCGAAAGATAAGTGCAGAAATCACTGAACATATAAAAATTACTACTGATAAATTTGGAGAAGTTTCACTGAACCTTCTTCTTGTCAATAAAATATTGGATAACAACAGTGACCTCAGCAGACAAAGATTTGACAATGTTTACAAACTTTATATTTACATTATCAATAAAGTATTCAAATCTTTAACTCTTATTAAAAAACTGGATGAGGATTACTGGATGGAAATTGATGAATATCTGCGTGATACCCAGAAGAAGATCTCAGACAACCACTATCTTCAAAAACTCTGCATCAATAACGGTCTTGACATCAGCTGGCTCGAATGTGAAAAAATCCCGGAAAATGTGGAACAGATTGTGAAAGAGATGAAAAGCCAGGGATACTTACGATAAAATTTTCTGAAGAATCATTTGGGTAGAATTAGGTTTTTCATCTACGAATTTCCCGGCATTTTGAGACATTTCTTCAAGTTCTTCTCTATTCTCTTCATTCAAGAGAAATAAAACGAATTCTGAGGCTGTATATTCGTCCGGAAAAGATTTCCCTCCATTTGCGGAGACAAGATCATCGGCTTCCGGATTCTTTCTGTAATGATTTCCAAAGATCACAGGAACGCCAAAGGTTGCTGCTTCCAGAATATTATGAAGGCCTGCCTCATGAAACCCTCCTCCCACAACGGCTACATCTGCATAAGAATATAGTTTTGACAATAACCCGATGCTGTCTATGATCAGAATTTGAGAATTAGAAACTGATGGTTGGGCATTTTTTATTTCGCTGTATAATAAAGCATTTGGAAAGGTATTTTTTAAATGCTCTACTCTTTTCAGATCATGCGGTGCTATAATGAGTTTCACCGTATTATTTTTAAGGGAAACCACCTGTGCTATTTTCTCCTCTGCCTGCCATGAACTTCCAAAGACAACGGCTTTATTTTCTCCTTTGAAACTTGCAATAAAGTCTACATGATTATCCCGTTCGCGAAGTTGTTTCACTCTATCAAATCTTGTATCTCCCGTTACGGAAGACTTCACCAACCCTACACTTTTTGCCAAAGCCAATGAAAACTGGGTCTGATGAAAAAACCAATCTACATTTTTCTGAAGCTGTTTTACAAACCATTTTCCATAAGAGGTAAAGAAGGACTGTCTTTCATAGAACAACGCAGAAATAACGTAGATCTTTGTACCTTTATTTTTCAGTTCAGCAAGCAGATTATACCAGTAATCATATTTAACCGTAAAAAATAGTTCGGCATTAAACTGTGATACAAATTCTTTTACACTGCTTTTTTTATCAAAAGGAAGATAACAGATCACGTCTGCAATATGTTTCTTTTTTACAACATTTTCATATCCGGATGGAGAGAAAAAGGTCACCAGAACTTTGTGCTGGGGAAAATTCTCTTTAAGCTTTTCCAAAACGGGCAATCCCTGCTCATACTCTCCTAAACTGGCAGCATGCATCCAGATCACTTTATCTGTTTTTGAAAATGCAGATTTTACTTTGTTCAAGGACTGCTTTCTTCCTTCAACGCCTTTTTTAGTTTTATCATTAATCAACGCGAAAGCTTTCATTCCGAAAGTAAGGAGACTGATAAATATATTGTATAGGAAAGCCATTTTAATTATTCTTTAATTTCAATTCTATCCTGATCCGTAGGTGGATTGGATATGACTAAAAACTCAATTTCTTCGGGGGATTCATTGGATATAAAATGCCTTGATCCTGGTGCAATGGAAATAGATTCACCTTGTTTAACCAAAAATTTATCTTCATTGATATATAAGACGGCTTCTCCTTTCAGAATATAAAAAAACTGTTCTGCTGCCTTATGAAAATGTAATTTTTCTGAAGTTCCCGCAGGCATCTTTTCCTGCTTCACAGATAAGTTTTGGGGGTTTTTCAGAATCCAGCTGTCACAATGGTCTCCCCAAATATAATGTTCTGAATTGTCTTTGGAATGTATCATTTAAATAGATTGATAATGACCAACATTACAGGTAAAAATGCAATAACGCTTAAAATGGTAGTAGCAATCGAAATTTTCGGTTTAGCATTTTCATTGGAAGCCCGTCTGATCATATAATCCTGATTGTTTATAAAGATCAGCATAAGGAATGCAAATAGAACCCTCATAAAGATCTTCATGATTAAAAACTGGGCGTGTCTGTTCTGATCTGTAATTTCTACCGGAAAATTCGTTCCCTCAGGATGCCTTGTAGCAAAGGTAAAAACAGCATACATTACTGCAGCCAATAAAGGCATTAAAAAAGCATAGATCTTTCCACCGAACCTGTCCGGCTTTCCGTCCAAATCCATATGAACAGGAATTTTCTTCGGCAAAGTATTATAGTTCTTGATGGTAAACCACCACAGAAAAACGACCCATCCAAAATTAAAAATATCAAAAATTGTAAAGAGAATATTTTCCATTTCAGATCAGATTTGTTGGAAATTAAATTACGCTTTTAAGCACTCTCAATTTATGAGTGTGCTTATTCATTTCTTTATTGAAAATCCCTGTAGAATCTAAGGTGTCAATTCTCACTTTTCCTGAAGCATGGATGATTTTTTGATTCTCCAGCATAATTCCTACATGAATTATTTTCCCGTCTGCATTCTCAAAGAAAGCAAGATCTCCGGGCTGTGTTTCTTCTATAAAAGTAAGAGGTTCTCCCACCTCAGCCTGTTGTGATGCATCTCTGGGTATTTTAATATTGTGAATTTTATATACCAATTGGGTAAAGCCTGAGCAGTCTACTGCAAAAAAGCTTTTGCCTCCCCACAGATAAGGTACATTAAGGAATTCTTTTGCAGCCAATGCGATACTTTCCCGTACATCATGACTTCTTCTGGAAGCCACCACTGGAAATTCCACTTCTGATCCCATAGACAGCAGCGTTTTTCCGTCGTTCATGAGTACGGAAGAAAAATCTTCAGTAACAACAGTAACTTTTCTTCTGGCCAGATCTTCATCTGTTACGGGTTTCAATTGTTTCGTATCCATCCATCCTTCATAGCCATCGTAATGCATCTTGATTTTGGTCCAGTTTTTATCTACTTCCAAAATATCTGCACTTTCCCCGAACAATATTTCCGTAACAATTTCAGCTCTGTCAGAATTTTCTGCACGAACCGGCGCTACTGTAACAATACAAATTCCTTTATTCATTAACTCTCAATTTTAAGATTGAATAATTTAAAGAGTAAAAATACGGTCTGTACACTCTTTAAATGTTTAATCTTTGGATATTTTAATTACTTTCTGCGAAGAAAGTTGACTCCGTCTCGCAAAGGTAAAATAAGATTTTCAAAATCTTCATCTTTTGCTGCTAAATCATTTAATTCCTGGATAGACTGGGTAGATTTCAACTTTGGATTTTCTTCCAGTACTTTTCCGTACCACAGAACATTATCGAAAAGAACTACAGTTCCTGACTTCGTATGGGGTTTTATCAGTCTAAAATATTCAGCGTAGTTCTCTTTATCTGCATCTACAAAAATCAGGTCAAAAAACTCATCTGTTTCTTTTAAAAACTCTTTAGCATCCTGAAGTTTGAAATCAATCTGATCAGCATATTCGCTTGCTTCGAAATATTTTCTCGGCAGATAGGCAAGATCTTCATTCACATCCAACGTTGTAATTTTGCCGTCTTTTGCCAACCCTGAAGCCAGGCATAATGTGGCATATCCTGTAAATGTTCCTATCTCCAGGATATTTTTCGGCTGCATCATTTGGGAAATCATCGTTAGCAGTCTTCCCTGCTGGTATCCCGAAATCATATGCGGCTGTGTTGTTTTTTGATACGTTTCTCTTCTCAGTTTTTTCAGAATTTCGGATTCCGAAGAAGCGTGTGCTTCTAAATATCTGTCCATTTCAGGATTCTTTTCTTCAAAAAAACTCATACAACTTTAATTTAAACAAATTTAAGGATTTTAAAACTTCTTTTTTTAATTTTCAGTTTCTACCCGAAGATAAGATACAAAAAAAGAGAGAAATAAATCCCTCTTTTTTAGTCTAAGTATTTCAACACAGATGATATCTTTAATAGGCTATACAATACTCTCCTTTAGAACCGCAAACCCATCCCGGACAGCAGTCAGAAGTTCTTTGACAAATTATTTGTGGATTACACCATAAATCAGCTCCCTGTACAGTTTTCATTTCTCCTCTTGAAAGTCTTTTTAAATTTTTCATAATTGTTTTAGTTTAGTATTAATTCCTACTCTTAAGATTTTCGGATATCTCTCTATATTATTTCCTTTTATAGAGATTTAAATATACATATTTTATTATAAACCAAATGATTATATACCGTATAATTTATTTATCTATAAAATAATTTTCACTTTTTCAGGGAAATACCCATATAAAATACCGTGAAAACACGGATGTTATTTTTGTGGTATTAATGATAAGTTTGCAATACGAATAACGGGTAAAAACACTAAGAGAAAACAAGATGGTTGCAGGAGAGACACAAACTAACCATGAGAATCGCAAAAAAGTTGTACCGAAAGGTAGAACAGATTCTTCTGCAGCAAAAACTAAGACAGAAATATCCACTTCATTTTTGCAACGAATTATTTCTCTCTTGAAAAAAGAAGAATTAATTTGATTAAAAAGTAAATCCCGGCCACCTTCGGGATTTATTTTTTTTTAATACAGGGTTATTTCTACTCAGGTCACATCAGGTAGTCTGCCTGATCGTCAGATTAACAATTTATCCCGCACAGGGATCAATCTTTTACCAACATCCATTCAAAAGAACTTTATCAAGTTCGTTCGACAAATTTTTATCAAATTTTACATTTTACGCATCTACAAAGCAGTCTTGATAATCCTTAGACAGGCTGTTATTTACAGATTATTACCTCATCCCATCATCAGATTTAAGGTTAAAGGTTAAAATCCCTACATAAAAACAGGATAAACACTTATTCTAAAGCACTCACATCATTCTACATTTGATCTAAGTTTTCCAACCATGAAACACTCACAAAAAGGAGGAACCCGAAAATCCTAAAACAGAGTAGGGATATTTTTTTTAAAACAACCACATGAAAACAAAGACTTTATTTTTAATTGGAGCAATAGTGGGACTTGTTATTATATTTTCCCAGCTAAAACCTCAGGAGATGACTTTTTATAAAGAAAAGGGCAATTACATCGTAGACAACAATTACATCATTAAAGATGTCAAAAAAATCTCTGATGAAGACATGAAAAATTTATTAAGCCTGCAAAAACTTCATCAGAATGGTTTGGGTACCAATTTTATTGTATACAAAATCAACAGACAGTACATCATCCGCGGATGCCTGATAAAAGCCAATATTGACTGGAAAAAATATGGTGATCTGAGAACTAAAGTAGATGATATCCTAAAAAAATACGGAGCTAAAGAATTGCGAACAGATTATTATGCTATTCAAAACAATCAGGTTGCTACCAACGCTGCATTGCTGAGCCAGAAAGACATTGCATCTTTAAGTAAATTAACGATAAGAGGTGCTGAAGAATATACCATCTGCCCACCAACGATGGGTAGAAAGAACCTTACCAATGTGATTATAAAATCTATAAAAGCCAATACAGCTATTGATCCCAGAATCAATGTAAAACTGAATAATGTATTGGTAAATTACAAATAACAGCAAAAGGCTGTTTTCATTCTGAAGACAGCCTTTTCTTAAATCTTTTGCCATGAAAAGAAAGCTTCAGTTATCCGGAATTTTTATTGTTTTACTACTGGTCTTTACGATTGGTTTGAAGGGAACGTTTGATGGCTACTATGGTTTTTATTATGAAAACAAAAATTATGAAAAACCTTTAGCTTACAAAATTTCAGAAAACATTGCCCAGTCAAAACCCGTCAATATGTTTGCATCTTATACCGGTTTTGATACAGGCTATGGCTTTTATGCACCCAATGTTGCCAGTGATTTTGTCATGAGCTTTGAACTGAAAGATAGCAATGGAAATATTCTGGAACAAAAGACCATGCCTTATTTTAAAAGTAAGGAAAGCAGAGTGAGATATACGACAGTCTTTAATATGTTTCTTGATAAAATTTCTGATAAAAACAAGTACGACAGCAAGTACTATCAATATCTGGACATTATTATCCGACAGATTGCAGCGCATGTCATGAAAGAAAATCCAAAAGCAACAAAGGTTACTACAAAACTTTATCTGTACGACTACCCTACTATTGCAGATTTCAGACAGGGAAAGACGAATGAAAATTTGATTCTTATTGATGAATTTAAACATTAAAACGATGAAAAAACTGAATGTACTTTACACAAAAGTTGAAAATTTCTTTTTCAAGCAGGATAATCAAACAGAATTTTTAAGTTTCTTCAGAATTGCAATAGGACTTATTATTCTCTTACAATTCATTGCAGTGATGCCTGATTTTGAAAAATTATTTTCTAGCAGCAGCGTCATTCCACAGGATATCATGAGTGTTTTCACTCCGGATTGGCTCATTACATTTTCAAAAGCTGTCAGTTTTTTGCAGACTTTCGGTATTGAAGAGAGCACTACAATTATGATGACCAAAGTATCATTTATTACATTGTGTATTTTTGTTATCACCGGATTTTATTCCAGGATTTCTGCTCTGCTATTACTGATACTACAGATTGCATTACTCAAGGGAAGTTCTTTCTTTGCGTATGGTGCGGACTTTTTCACGAGTATGTCCTTGTTTTATCTGATCCTTTTTCCGTCCGATTCCCATTTTTCCCTTAGAAACTTTATTTTCAGCAAAAAACCTGGAAACATTAATATTACCCCAGTAAAAAGGTTATTCCAGATTCATATTTCTATTGCTTATTTCTTTTCAGGGCTGGACAAAGCTTTAGGTTTCAACTGGTGGAACGGCGAATCTATCTGGAAAGCCATCCATCTGCCCTACTCCAACAGAGATCTGAATATTGATTTTAGCTGGCTTATAGAACATTCTTATATTTTAAGTTTGATCGGATGGAGCACTATTATTATTGAGATGTGTTATCCGTTTTTCATATGGTACAAACCGACTCAGAAGACATGGCTTTTCCTAACGGTTTCTATGCATATAGGAATTGCATTGGTTCTCAACTTATATTATTTTTCAGCGATTATGATTGTATGGAATATCACCAATTTTTATTTTGAACAACCCATTAAAAAGGTTGTCCGTTCTTCAAAGAAAAAAATACCTGCCCATTATATTCCGAAACAAATAGGTTCATAAAAAAACAAATCCCGAATTGCTTCGGGATTTATTTTTATGTATGGTTGAGTGATTATTTCTTAGGAGTGATATCCATCAGTTTCATAAACTCATCAAGTTTAGGCATGATGATGATTTCTGTTCTTCTGTTTTCAGATCTTCCTGAAACGCTCATATTAGTCGCTTTCGGGTTGTATTCTGAACGACCACCAGCGGTAATTCTTGCAGGATCTACTCCAAACTGAGTCTGAAGAATTTTAGCAACAGAAGTCCCTCTTAATGCAGAAAGATCCCAGTTGTCTCTCGGAAGATTTGGAGAACTTAATGGAGCATTATCTGTATTACCTTCGATCAATACTGAATATTTATCATAATCATTGATTACTTTAGCCACTTTACCCAACACTTCCTGAGCTGCAGGCAAAATGTTGTAATCACCTGTTTTGTATAGCATTTTATCTGAAAGAGAGATCATTACTACCCCTTTCAATACTTTCACCTGTACATCCTGATCTGACATATTATCCAAAGATCTTTTCAGTTTGTTGGACAATGCAAGGTTCAAGCTGTCGTTTTTAGCATTGCTTGATATCAACTGTTTGATATAAGAGTTGGAAGCATTGATTTCACCTACAAGTTTATCAATGTTAGCAGAACTTTTTCCGGTATTAGAAAGACATGCATCAAGTGATGATTTCAAAGCATCATGCTGACTTTTCAACAAATTGTTTTCCCCTGTCAATGCAGAGTTTTGAGATTTCAAATCCTGAATTTCTCTTTGTCTTTCTCCAATATTCTCAATACACTGTTTATAGTTTATGCTCAAAGCATCATATTGCTTCTTGCTGACACAAGATGTCATTCCCAGCGCCATTGCAGAAACTGCCAAAACTTTTAAAATCTTCATAAATAATCATTTTTAGACTACTCAAAGTTAGGAAAATTCAATTGAATTATATCGGTTATCTTTGCATAAAAGAAATTCTCAACATCTATGTTGGAAAAATCAAGCTTTATCAGCCAATTAAAAAATCTCGTTCACGAGCCTGAAAATCACACGTATCTTCTGGCCGTAAGCGGTGGGGCAGATTCTATGGTTCTTGCCTCTTTATTCAGGGATTTAGGTTCCGAAATCCAAGGTTCAAAGTACCGGTTTCAGGTTGCTCATATCAATTATAAACTCCGTGGTAATGATTCGGAACTGGATCAGAAAACAGTACAGGATTTTTGTGAGAAAAATCATATAAAATTTCATTTGTATGAAGTTTCTGAAAAAGATCAGAAGCCGGAAAATTCTATTCAGCTTTGGGCAAGAGAACTTAGATACACCTTTTTTAAAGAAATCCAGCGAAAGGAAAAACTGGAATTTCTGGTGACAGCCCATCATCTGAACGACCAGCTGGAAACATTTATCATCAATCTTTCCAAGGCTGCCGGCATCAATGGATTGACTGGAATTCCATCAAATGACAATAATATTCTCAGACCCCTTTTAAATTTTTCCAAAAAAGAAATTTATGAATTTGCTGAACAGAATACTATTGAATTCCGGGAAGATCTGTCCAATAAAAAAAATGATTATCTCCGTAATAAGATTAGAAATAAGATTGTTCCGGCATTGATGGAAACTAACGATCATTTCTTGGAAAACTTCAGAAAAAGTTCTTTGTACCTGAATCAAACCAAAGATTTTGTACAGAAACAAATTCAGGAGATAGAAAATCGTATTACAATATTTAACAAAGACTATAAAATAGTATCAAAAGAAAAACTTGATCAGGAAAGTGATTTCGTAAAATTTGAAATTTTAAAAAAATACGGGTTCAGCCAGGAGGAAGAAATCCCTAAAATTTTTAAAGCCGAAAACAACAGTTCCTTTTTCTCAAAAGAATATCAGTTGATTGTCAATCGTAATGAACTGATATTTATGAATAGAAATGATGAACAGGGCACTAAAGAAGAAATAATACTGATCGATCATTTTGATTTTTCTAAAAACCAAATCAGCATCAATCTCGTAGATCATATTGAAAACATTGATGGGATCAATAAAGAGATTGAATGGGATTTTGATGCTGAAAAAATTCACTTCCCACTGCGTTTAAGAAAACAAAAAGAGGGTGACGAGTTTTATCCTATTGGTTTTTCGGGGAAAAAGAAAGTTTCCAAGTTTTTTAGAGACGAGAAATTATCTATTTTGATCAGGGAAAAGGTCTGGTTATTGTGTGATTCAAGAAACCACATTTTGGGAGTTATTCCTCTCAGACAGGACCGCAGGTATCAGGCAGATGGAAATACTCAAAAAAAGATAATCATAAAATGGACAGAAGAACAACTAATTCGTTAGCTGTTGATGATTTTAAGAAAGACAGCAATATCGCTTTTGGTATTTTATATCAACAGTATTTTGACTATACTAAAAAATTTATCCTCAAGAATAAAGGCAATACAGAAGATGCAGAAGATATTTTTCAAGACGCACTGCTCATCCTTTATCAAAAGCTGAATGCAGATGATTTCAACGTTCAGACCTGTCTGGGAAATTACATCATTGGAATTTCTAAAAATCTATGGCTGAAAAAATTAAAAAACAGAAATTTTTATATAGAGTCGCCTGAAAATTATTTCATAGAAAATCAGCAGGAAATCACTTCTGCGATTGAAAATGAAAAATATTACTGGGAAAAACTTTTTGGTTATGTTAAGTCTATTTCTTCACACTGTCAAAATTTAATCCACGATATTTTTATTGAAAATAAAAGCATTGAGGAAATCCAGGACAAATATCAATATTCAAGCAAGCATAATGCTCAGAACCAAAAATATAAATGTGTAGAGCAGATCAGAAAAATAAAAGACAAAAAAAACACACTGATTATCAACGAGTTAAAATAAATTATTAAATGAATGGGTGATTTTTTCCTTTTTAAGGGAACATAATAAAAAACAACATTCTTATGTTCAAAAAAATGGTATTGAGCTTCCTCATATTACTAGGAATCTCGTTTAATGCGCAAAGCACGGGTATCAATTTTAAAAAAATTGATTTAGAAGCGGCGAAAAAAATCGCAGCAAAAGAGAATAAACTTATTTTCATTGACTTGTACACTACCTGGTGTGGTCCCTGTAAGTTGATGGCAAAGAAAACATTCACCGATCCTCAAATTGGGGAAATGTTCAATAAAAACTTTGTAAATCTTGCTATAGATGCAGAAAAAGAGGGGGTTAACCTAGCTAAAGAATTTAAAGTGGTCAATTATCCTTCTTTTTTATTCCTGGATCCAAAAGGCAAGCTGGTTCAATATGATTTCGGATATTATAATCCCACCCAGTTTTTAGATGTCGGAGCATCTGTTTTGAAAAAAAAAATGGTTCAAACCGATAAAACCTTAGAACAGGTAAAAGGGAAAATGGTTGGAGATAAGATCGAAAATTTTACGGCAAAAGACCATGTAGGAAATACATTTTCGTCATCGCAAGAAAAAGAAAAACTTATTATTGTTTTTATCAGAGGTCAATGGTGTCCTTACTGCAATAAATATATTGAAACGTTACAAAACCTGGCACCTGAACTAAAATCCAAAAATGCAAGGTTGGTCATCATATCTCCTGAAAAACCAGAATTTATAGAAAAAACAATTAACAAAACAAAAACTGATTATACGGTTCTATATGATGAAGGGTATAAAATCGCAGAAGCTTTTGATGTTCTGTATACTCCCGACAGTGAAACTCTGAATTTCTATAATTCCAGATTGAAAGATGACTTTGCAAAAAGCAGATCAGATAACTCAGGAAGACTGCCTGTTTCTGCGACATTTATTCTTAATGAGGGGAAAGAAATTATATGGAGGCATTTTGATACAGATTACAAAAAGAGAGCCTCTACAGAAGATATTGTAAAGCAATTATAACAAAGTCTGATTTGAACTTGCTATTTATAATTTAGGTTCAGGATTTTTTAATAGCAATACTGAAACAGAATTTAATTTTCTAATATTGATAAAATCAATAATAGCTTTGAGTCCTAAATGGATTGATATTTTTACTCCAGCTAAAGTAAAATAGGAAATATTTTACTTGAAAAGCTTCTAAAAAAGAAAGCTTCTAAGTTTTTTAAGGACGAAAAATTATCTATTTTAGCGAGGCAAAAAATTCAGATACTGTCTGATGATGATTCTGTACTCAGAATACGATCTTTCAGACAAAACAGATGATACGCAAAGGATGAGAAAACAAAATGGAGTCTCAAAATTTTTAATGAAACGAAAAATGAAATTTAGAAATTGGTTTTTATTAATTCTACTATTTTTAGCAACGGGGATTAATGCACAGATAAAGAATCCTGTAAAGTTTAAATTCACCATCAACGATCTGGGAAACAACCAGTACGAAGCGGTATTGAATGCCACAATGGAAAGCGGATGGCACATTTACTCAAAAGATCTACCGGAAGATACCGGAATTCCCACTGAGTATAAAGTTACAGGAAAGAATATTGAACTGATCGGGAAATTTTCCGAAGTGGGTAAAAAACATGAAGAGTTTTCTGAAGCATTCGGTGGAACGATTGTTTTCTACTCCAACTCAGCTGGGTTTAAGCAGAAGTTTAAGTTAAAAGACCCTACAAAACCTGCGGATGTCACTTCTGAGATTACTTATCAGACTTGTGATGACAGAGTTTGTCTGGCTCCAAATACATTAGAATTCAACCAAAAAGTGACTCCAAAAGGGGCTACGGAAGAAGCTACCCCTGAGGAAACGGCAGTTCCTGTAAAAGACTCATTAAAAGTGACTGAAACAGTTACCGAAAATCCTTCAAAAACAGCAGCCACGATCACAGAGGCTTCAAAACTGGATCCTAAACAGCTGAAAATTGAAAGTATAGATTTCAAAAATCCATTGACGGATTGCGGTACAGCTTCAACCAAAGTGGATGAAAATTACTGGACTTATTTATTCTTAGGATTTATCGGTGGGCTCATTGCATTGCTTACTCCTTGCGTTTTCCCGATGATTCCTTTGACCGTTTCATTTTTCACAAAGGGGAATAAGAACAAAGCAAAAGGAAAAAGAGATGCCCTTATTTATGGGTTTTTCATCCTTCTTATCTTCGTTTTATTAAGTATTCCGTTTCATATTATCGACGGAATTGCAGGAAATATCTTCAACGAAATTTCCACAAGCGTATGGCTGAATATTGCATTCTTCATCATATTCATCTTCTTTGCCGGAAGTTTCTTCGGGTATTATGATATTACTTTGCCAAGTTCAATCGCCAACAAGTCTTCTAAAGCGGAAGAAGCAGGAGGAATCATTGGGATTTTCTTTATGGCATTGACATTGGTTATCGTTTCATTCTCTTGTACAGGACCTATTTTGGGAAGTTTATTAGGAAGTGCGGTAACAGGTTCTACCAACGTTCCGATGTTATTGACATTTGCATTGGCAGGATTTGGATTGGCATGGGCTATTGTTTTCGGATTATTGGCTTTATTCCCGCAAGCATTACAAAGTCTTCCGAAATCCGGAGGATGGATGAATACGGTAAAAGTAGTTTTAGGTTTCGTAGAACTGGCTTTAGCATTGAAATTCTTATCTAAAGCAGATCTTGTATCTAAAACATTCTTCTTAAAAAGAGAACTTTTCATCGCCATCTGGATCATTGTTGCACTAGGATTAGCATTATATTTATTAGGATTTATCAAATTCCCGCATGATGATAAAAAGCCTAAAATTTCTATCACAAGAAAGATATTAGGAGTATTGGGAATTGGTTTTGTGATCTATCTGATTCAGGGATTGATTCCATCTGACCGTCCGAAACTTCAGCTATTAAGTGGAATTTTACCTCCATTGAATGTAAGTTATTTCCATGATGAAAAAGACGGAATTTTAGGAATGCATCCGGAACACGACTTCTTCAAAGCAATAGAACTTGCCAAAAAAGAAGATAAACCCATACTGATTGACTTCACCGGATACGGATGTGAAAACTGTAGAAAAATGGAGGAATTTGTATGGAGCGAACCAGATATTTTACCAGTCCTTCAGAATGATGTTGTATTAGCATCTCTGTACGTAGATGACAAAGAAGAGCTTCCTGAGGATCAAAAAACTAAAATTGACCTTGGGGAAGGCCAGATTAAAAAGGTAAAAACAATTGGTGACCGATGGAGCTTATTCCAACAGGTTAACTTTAATAATAACTCCCAGCCTCACTATGTTTTAATCACTCCGGACGGTAAAGTAATCAATACTCCGGTTTCAGGATATATGCCAAAAGAGGATTTTAAAAAATTTCTGGAATGTGGTGTTAACTTCTATAAAAAGAATAAATAAATCATTTACATATTATTTAAAAACTCACACTTTACCGTGTGAGTTTTTTTTGTCGATTTTTAGACAAAGATCATCCTGAAAATTCAATAATCAGTAAGCCAGCAACATCATGATGATACACTTTTAGAAAAACAGATTAAAAGAAACGGAAAATTAAAATTCATTGCAAAAACCATCAATAAATTCATGAATCTATTGATTATTCCATAAACAAGGCATATGTTTTGTAAGAATTAATCAAAAAATACCGTTTAACATTTTAAAACTTTTAATCATGGCAGAAGTAATTGCACAAGAAAAACAAGGCGGCAAGCAAAAGAAAAAAATGATCAGAGTAGACATGACTCCTATGGTAGATCTGGGATTCTTGCTCATCACATTCTTTATGTTCACCACTAATTTTACAAAACCCAACGTAATGGATTTAGGGTTACCGGCAAAAGATCATAATCCAACCCCACTCCCAAATGATAATGTAATTGGAGATAAAAACCAGGTTACCTTTATCCTTGGAAAAGACAACCGTGTATTTTATCATCAGAGCAACGCAAAAGATCTGAATACAGGAAACCTTAAGGAAACTGATTTCAGTGGAATAAAGATTTCAAAAATCATCGCGGAAGCTTATCAAAAAGCTCCTGATCAGAAAAAATTCACGGTAATTGTAAAACCTACGGATGAAGCCAACTACAAGAATTTTGTAGACATGCTGGACAATCTCGCTATTTCTAAAAAGGAAAGATATGGTGTAACAGACATCAAACCTTGGGAAACAAAGGTTTACAAGGAATTAACTCAATAAAACAAGAAGAGCATTTAAGAAATGCTCTTTTTTGTTTACATTTGAAAGAAGAAATGAGTTTGCAGTCCATAACCGGCTGCATTATTTTTAACCTTCTATAATTTTGAAATCATGCTGAACTTTGAAAGAAAAGGAAACGGAAAAGAAACCTTGGTACTTCTTCACGGGTTTATGGAGAATTTATCCATATGGAATGATATGGAGCCTCATCTTTCTAAAGATTTTTCACTGCTGAAAATTGATCTTCCCGGCCACGGACAGTCTGAAATTCTTGCAGAAGTTCACACCATGGAACTGATGGCTGATGAAGTGAAAAAAGTTTTAGACCAGCAAAATTTAGAAAAAGTACATCTTTTGGGACATTCTATGGGAGGTTACACTTCGCTAGCTTTCGCAGAAAAATATCCTGACTCTTTAAAAAGCTTAACGCTATTTTTCTCTACCTATTTTCCGGATGATGAGGAAAAAAAACAGCAGCGCATCAAAAGCTATAGAATTATAAAGGATGCATTTGCTCATTATGCAAGAGCCGGAGTTCCCAATTTATTCAATCCTAACGAAAGAGATATTCTGGAAGGGAAAATTGAAACCGCTCTTGAAACTGCACTCTCGACGAACAATATGGGCGCTCTTGCCTGCGTGAAAGGGATGGTAGAAAGAACCGATAAAAAGCATGTCCTGGAAAATCTGGAGGCTAAAATCCTGGTATTGGCAGGAAAACACGACAACGCCGTAAAAACCGATATGATGATCAAACATCTACCGGACAGAACGAATATCAAATCATATATTCTGGATTGCGGGCATAACGGACATTGGGAAAAACCTGGCATATGCGCCGAAATCATCAACACAGAACTTCTTCACAATCTTCCTAAAAAACTGGTTTTCTAATCCCCAGTTTTCTAATGAATTAAAGTCTTGTTTACAAAAAATCCTGTATATTAGTAAGGATAATTTTCGCAATGGCTTTATTCACATTCAAAAAAAAGAAACCGCCGGTTATCGGGCTTACACTTTCAGGCGGAGGCATGCGTGGCATTGCTCATATTGCCGTGTTGAAGGCTTTGGAAGAATATAATCTGAAACCACATATTATCTCCGGAACCAGTGCAGGTTCTATCATTGGGGCTTTTTATTCTTTTGGAAAAACGCCGGATGAGATGATGGAAATTGTAAGACAGACTTCTTTTTTTTCCAGATCAGCTTTAAAATTATCAAAGAACGGAATTTTCAGCTCGAATTTTATTTTAAAACTTTTCAAAGATTATTTTCCAGAGGACAATTTCAGTATTTTAGGAATCCCTGTGTATGTGGCCGCTACCGAAATGACCCATGGCATTGTAGATTTCTTTTCTGAAGGAGAGCTTTTCGGCCCGTTACTGGCTTCATCCAGTGTTCCATTCATTCTTCCTCCGGTAAGGATAGGAGAGAAAATTTATGTAGACGGCGGCGTTCTGGACAATCTTCCCATTGAACCTATTATTGACAAATGCGACTTCCTGATTGCCTCTCACGTCAACTCGATCAGCTATGACGAATTGAAAAAGATGAGCCTGATGAAAGAATTCGACAGAATCCTTCACTTAGCCATCGCCAAATCGGTCTATTCTAAAGTGAAACACTGCAATATATTTTTAGATCCGCCTAAAATGACGAAGTACAGTCTTTTCAACAAAAGATACATGGATGAGATGTTTCAGCAAGTGTATGAATACACCTGTCAGGAGCTTGAAGAAAAAGGACACCGAAAAGATTTGAGGGTGTAAGACTTTCCCCCTTTGTTTTTACATTTTCGTCCTTCTAGAAGTTTTCCTCTTTTACTTTATTTTTAAAGGTTTCTATCGTTCCAGCCAAAGATTCTAAAGATTTTCCACCAGCAGCATTGATATGCCCGCCACCATTGAAATATTTTCTTGAAAACTGATTCACATCAACATCATCTTTACTTCTGAACGAGATTTTAACAAAATCCTCATATAGATCTTCCATAAAGAAAGCAGACATTTTTACTCCGGCAATGCTCAAACCATAGTTTACAAAACCTTCCGTATCTCCTTTCTGGAAACCTAATTCTTTAAGTTCATTTCTAGTAAGGCTTAAAACCGCCACAGTACCATCATTCACGACTTCTATTCTTCCCAGCACCAAAGCAAGTAAATGCAAACGGGAAACTGTATTGGTGTCCCATGTGTTGGATGTGATCATGGCAGGATCTGCGCCATGTTCAATAAGATTGGCAATAATTCTGTGCGTGGTAGCACTCGTAGAACGAAAACGGAAACCACCTGTATCTGTCATAATACCTGTATAAAGGCATTCTGCCATATCCTGATTCACCAGTTTTTCATCATTCATTGCTTCAATGAAATGATAGATCATCTGTGAAGTTGCAGGGATTACCGTATCTGAGTAAACAAAGTCAAATTTTTCCGGCTGCTGGTGGTGATCAATAAGAATTTTCTTCCCCTGAGCTCTAACCAGCCAATCTCCAAGTAAACCAATTCTTGATGGAGAATTGAAATCCAGACAGAAGATAACATCTGCACCTGCAATCATATCAGACGCCAGCTTTCTTTTGTACTCAGCAATAATCACTTTTTTAGATTCCGGCATCCACTTCAGAAATTTCGGAAAATCGTTAGGTACAATAACCTCGGCATGAATTCCTTTTGCTTTCAGATAATGCTTCAATCCTAAACTAGAACCAATAGCATCTCCATCCGGGTTATAGTGGGTAAGGATAACTATTTTGCTCTCTTGTGTAAGTAATGTATTGATATCTAAAAGTTCTGCTGGTGTAAACATCCGGTGTTTATTTTCGTTAAAATTAAAGTTTTCAAAGATAGAGCTTTTATATAAATCATTTAAATATTATTTTTGCACCCGAAAATGGTTTTCCCATCGGGGGTTTATAAATACCTGATCAAAAAACATTCAATTTAATTTAAAAAAAGATTATTAAAGTTTGTATCTTATAAAATTTTATATATCTTTGCAACCTGAAAATTAATAGATTAATTACGATTTAAACATATAGTAATGAGTAAAAGAACATTCCAGCCATCAGAAAGAAAGAAAAGAAACAAACACGGTTTCAGAGAAAGAATGTCTACGCCAAATGGAAGAAGAGTTTTGGCTGCGAGAAGAGCTAAAGGCAGAAAGAGTTTAACTGTAAGTGCTTCACGCGCTAAGAGATAATTCTACATTATCATATACAAATCATGCTTGAAAAGTTTATTTTCAGGCATTTTTTGTTGTTAAAATTTACTAAAATTAGAGTCAGATAGACTTCTTTTTTCTATTTTTAAAGATTGAAATTTTTTTGTTAGAAACAGCCTTTAAAATTAAATTATGCCACATACAAATATCTCCGGAGAAAATATCATAAGTTTACAGCAAGCCAAGATTGCACAAAAAAGCTTCACTGTACTTTCCGATGTAAATCTTAACATTAAAAAAGGTAGATTCTGCTATCTTATCGGAAAAACAGGTTCTGGAAAAAGCTCCCTTCTGAAAACGCTTTACGGACACATTCCATTAGCATCAGGACACGGATCTGTGGTAGGATTTGACCTTGCAAAATTAAAGCCCTCTGACATCCCTAATCTAAGAAGAAAATTAGGAATCGTATTCCAGGATTTCCAATTACTTTCTGACAGAACTGTTGAAAAGAATTTAAAATTTGTTCTTGAAGCAACAGGATGGAATGATAAAGTAAAAATGGAAGACCGTATCAATGAGGTTTTGGGAAGTGTGAACATGAAAAGCAAAAAGCACAAAATGCCGCACGAGCTTTCCGGAGGAGAACAGCAGCGTATCGCGATCGCAAGAGCTCTTCTTAACCACCCTGATCTTATCTTAGCAGATGAGCCGACAGGAAACCTTGATCCGGAAACTTCCAATGAAATTATGACCTTATTAAAGCAGGTTGCCCTTGAAAACGGAGCTGCAGTAGTAATGGCAACACACGATTACCATATGATTCAGAACTTCCCTGGTGAAGCAATCAGATGTGAAGATGGAAAAGTATCAGTATTGGATACTGCTGAATTGTTTGAGTAAGGATTCAGCCCCCTATTTAAAAACATGAAACTCTTTAGTGAGTTCAAGATATTGGTCCGAGTATTGTCTCGGACTTTTTTCTATAATAAAGTCAGATTCGCGGATCTCTTTTTCTTCCAATGAAAACTCCAGAATCAGTCTTTTAGCTTTTGAATTTTCAATCCCTTTGATATTTACCTTTCGGTTCAGAAACAGATTATTTTCTTTTCCAATTGATATAAAAACCGCTCCCGCTTCCACAGGAATAATTACTGAGAAAATACCGCTCCCAGACAGAAACCCGGACGCTTTGGATATTAACTGCCTGAAATTTAATTCTACAGTTTGGCGAGCAATCTTATCTTTCTCTGATCCTGACTCCTCAAAATAAGGAGGATTAGACACAATCAGATCAAATTGCTCTTCAGATTCAAAAGTTTTAAAATCCTGATGTTTATTTTTCAGCCTTGCATGAAATGGGGAATTTTCAAAATTGAGCTTTGTAAGCAATACAGCATCTTCATTAATATCAAGTCCCAAAAAATCAGCCTGCAAATTTCTTTGCGCCAGCATTAAAGAGATCAGTCCTGTACCTGTTCCTACTTCCAAAATATGGGAAGCATGTTCAACATCAGCCAAAGCTCCAAGCAGGACACCGTCTGTTCCTACACGGAAGACGTCTTTAGACTGCTGAATTTCAAATTGTTTAAATGTAAAAGGCTTCACTATAAATTGGTAGGCAGTGTAATAATGAATGTGGACCCCTTCCCTACTTCAGATTTCACAGAGATCTCCCCTTTATAATCTTCAATCATCTTTCTTACCATCGATAATCCAAGTCCCATTCCGCTGTTTTTAGAAGTAAAATTCGGTTCAAAGATTCTTTCGTACATATTATCGGGAATTCCTATTCCGTTATCCTGAACAGAAATAATAACTCTTCTCTGATGCTGTTCTACATCTACATTGATGATGAGTTTTCTCTGATCACTTTCTGCCTGTTTTGCATTGGTCACAAGATTGGTTATAATCCTGGAAAGATATATTCTATCCATATTGATCATAATATTGGTTTTGTTGGCATGCATGAAAATACTGTCATCATTGAATACACGGAGAATATCTTCAACCTCTGTATTCAGATTGATCACCTCATTATTTTTTTCAGGGAGTTTTGCAAATTCTGAGAAAGCCGAAGCTACCGTAGCAATCAGGTCGATCTGATCTACCATGGTTTTGCTCATCTGCTTTACTTTTTCTTTAATATTCGGATCTTCCGGATCAAATTTTCTTTCGAAATTCTGAATCGTAAGTTTCATCGGAGTAAGTGGATTTTTCACCTCATGGGCAACCTGCTTGGCCATTTCCCTCCATGCTTCTTCTGAAGCTTTGAAACGCAGCCTTTCCTTCTGATCCTGGATTTGAAGAATCATCCTGTTATACGCTCTAGCCAAAGCATTAAGCTCATCATTTTTATAATATCTGATAGGACGCATTTCATTTTCAAATAATGTAATACGGGTAATCATATCAGAGAACTTCGTAATTGTTTTGGCAAGGCTGTTGGAGGTCACCCAGCTGATCCATACACTAAACAGGATAAGGAATATATCGACTAAAAGAATGTATTTTACATATTGATGAAGAACCTCCAGATAAGCAGATTCATTGTGATATAAAGGAATATAGACAATTCCGATAGGCTCAAGCTCATTGTTTTTCAACAACAGATATGAAGAGGTAAGTTTAGCATCTTTAGAAGCATCATAATTTACCATATCTACCCTTGCATCGGTAGACAGCATTCTATTGACGATCTCTATGGGAATCGTTTTCTGCTCTACCAGGGCTTCATCTTTATTGGAAAGCAGATAATCTCCCTTCAGATCATAAATAAAAATGTCATGCTGGTTGATATCCGCTATTTCAAAGATTTTATTCCCTAAAACTTTCGGAAGGTCTTTTGTTTCTATAAGAGTCTGGCTTACCGCATAGTCCAGATACCGCATAACGGCATTGGTCTTATCCTGCATATCGATATTACTCTGCTGCAGAGAGTGATTCCTCAACACAAAGTAAGGAACGAGCGATGTAGCCACAACACTTAAAAAGCATACCAGCAAGAAGCCGAAAAATACCCGGTTCCTTAAGCTATATCCTTTATACTTATTAATTGACATTCTACTTTTTAATTAACCTAGCAATATACTTACCAATAATATCAAATTCCAGGTTAACTTTATCACCAATTTTCAAGTTTTTCATATTGGTAAATTCCCAAGTATAAGGAATAATGGCTACAGAAAACTGAGCATCTTCACTTTTAGCAACCGTCAGGCTGATTCCATTTACCGTGATTGATCCCTGAGGCACTGTTACAAAGCTTCCGTCATTCTCATATTTCATCGTAATGAAATAGCTTCCGTCTTTATTTTCAATACCTACAACCTCACCTGTTTTATCAACATGTCCCTGAACAATATGTCCATCCAGTCTTCCATCCATCTTCATGCAACGCTCCAGATTCACAACAGTTCCCAATTCCCACTTTCCAAGATTCGTCTTTTCCAATGTTTCATTGATGGCTGTTACTACATATTGATTGTCTTTTATCTCTACAACCGTAAGACAGCAACCGTTATGCGCAAGGCTCTGATCAATTTTTAATTCGTTTGTAAAAGGGCATGTAAGGGTAAAATCTATATTGCTTCCTTTTTCTTCAATCTTATCAATAACACCAACTGCTTCAATAATTCCTGTGAACATATTATTTTTTGCTAAATTTGTAAATTATAATCTTCAAAGATAATCAAAATGAGCCCAAAAAACCATAAAGTACGAGTAGGAATTTCAATCGGTGATTTCAACGGCATCGGCCCGGAGATCATTATGAAGTCTCTGAATGACAAAACCATTACAGATTTTTTCACTCCTGTAATTTTTGGCTCGGGAAAATTATTCACTTATCAGAAAAACATCTTTAAGCTGAATCTTAATTTCAACTATGTCAACGAAGCTTCGCAGGCTCAGCCAGCAAAACTTAATATGGTGAACCTTACCAAGGAGAACGTTAATGTAGAATTAGGAGTTCCAACAGAAGAATCTACGAAAATGGCTATTGATTCTTTGGAGGCCGCTACAGAAGCTTTGATGAAAGGAGATATTGATGTTTTAGTTACCGCCCCCATCAATAAGGATGAGATGGTAAAAATGGGTTTTAAACATACAGGACATACAGGGTATTTTGAAGAAAAATTCGGCAAAAAGGGATTAATGTTCCTGGTAACCGAAGACCTTAAAGTAGCTGTATCCACACATCATATTCCAATTGCACAGATCACTGAAAACATTTCAAAGGAAAAAATAAAGAAGCAGATCAGAGTTTTAAACCAAACGCTTATAGAAGATTTCTGTGTTCAAAAGCCTAAAATTGCAGTTCTTGGATTAAATCCTCATGCAGGAGACGGCGGTGTTATCGGAAATGAAGAAATTGAAATCATCAGCCCTGCCATCAAAGAACTTTCTGACAATGGTATATTGGCATTCGGACCTTTTCCAGCAGACAGCTTCTTCCAACCGAATAAATATAAAAGTTTCGATGCTGTTTTAGCGATGTATCATGATCAGGGATTAGCTCCTTTCAAAACACTTGCCTATGAGGAAGGTGTCAATTATACAGCAGGCCTTCCGTTTATCAGAACATCGCCTGATCACGGGGTAGCTTATGATATTGCGGGGAAAAACATTGCTGATGAACAGAGTTTTACTGAAGCGATCTTCACTGCTATTAAGATTTTCAAAAACAGAAGTGAATACAGAGAACTCATGAGCGAGCGTCTTCAGCCTAGAAAAATGGCTACAGACAATGGAATAGACGAGGATCTACCGGATGAAACTGAAGCATAAATCTTTAAAACAAATTTTAAATTAATTTGTTTCAGATTTTATTTGTTATTATAAAAAAAATGCATATTTTTGCACACTCATTTTATGGACAAATTAAGAAACTATGACGTAAGCTTTTCCGGACTTAAAAACGGAAAACACGAGTTCAAATTTGAGATAGATAAAACGTTCTTTCAATTATTTGACACTGAGCAGGAATTTACAAATCCTAGAATAAAAGTAGATGTATTACTTGATAAACACACTACTTTCTTAGAATTTGAAATTAAAATAAAAGGATTGGTCGAGTTGGTTTGTGATATTACAAATGAAAATTTTGACTATCCTATTGAGAATGAAATCAAGATTTTGGTGAATTTCGGGGAAGAATATGATGACAGCAACGAAGAGGTCATTACGATTCCTACCAGCGATCATGCATTCAACATAGCGCATTTGATCTATGAAAATGTAATGCTATCTATCCCAATGAAGAAGGTTTCACCGAATATAAGTGACGAAGATCTTAATATTCTTAACCAGTTCAGTCCCAAAGAAGTTGAGGAAATTGAAGAAAAAGAACATGAAAGTGATCCTAGATGGGACGCTTTAAGAAAATTAAAAGACAATAATTAAATAGAATAATTTAAATATGATGAGATGATGAATCTCATCGCTCATCAATTAAAAAAGTTATTAGAAAATGGCACATCCAAAGAGAAGACAATCGTCCACAAGAAGAGATAAGAGAAGAACTCACTACAAAGCTGTAGTTCCTCAATTAGCTAAAGATGCAACAACAGGAGAGCTTCACCTATACCACAGAGCTCACTGGCATGAAGGAAAACTTTACTACAGAGGTAAAGTAGTATTGGAAAAAGAAGTAGCTGCTACTGAAGAAAACTAAGAGTCGCTTTTCGTTGAAAAAGCCTCATTTTAATACAAAAACCGCCCAATTTTGATAAAATTTGGCGGTTTTTTGTTGTTTTTTACGTTTTTTTGGTATCTTTGACCCAAAATCAAATATCAAATTTATGGACATTAAAGACATACAAAATCTTATTAAGTTTGTATCTAAAGCTGAAGTTTCAGAAGTGAAGTACAAGACTAAAGATTTCGAAATCACTATTAAAACTCCATTAGCTGGAAGCGATGCTGTTTATGCACAACCTGCAGTATACCACACTGCTCCGCAAGCGGTAGCTGCTCCGGCACCTGTTGCAACTCCGGCTGCTGCTCCTGCTGAGAAAGCTGAAGCTGCATCTGATGACAGCAAATATATTACAATCAAGTCTCCAATGATCGGTACTTTCTATAGAAAACCATCTCCTGATAAAGATGTATTTGTAAATGTAGGTGACGAAGTTTCTGTAGGTAAAGTAGTTTGCGTTATTGAAGCAATGAAACTATTCAACCAGATTGAATCAGAAATCAGTGGAAAAATCGTTAAAATTTTAGTTGACGATACGACTCCTGTAGAGTATGACCAACCATTATTCTTAGTAGATCCATCTTAATTAGAAGTTAGATGTTAGACATTAGATGTTAGACTAAAATTCTACATTCAAATAACATTAATCTAATTTTCAAATTATCTAATTTTCAAATTTAAGAAGATGTTCAAAAAAATATTAATAGCCAATCGTGGCGAAATTGCAATGCGTATTTTACGTACTTGTAAAGAAATGGGGATCAAAACCGTTGCTGTATATTCTACTGCTGACAAAGACAGTCTTCACGTAAGATTTGCTGATGAAGCGGTATGTATTGGCCCTGCAATGAGTAAAGACTCTTATCTTAAAATCTCTAACATTATTGCGGCTGCGGAAATAACCAATGCCGACGCTATCCACCCAGGTTACGGATTTTTATCTGAAAATGCTAACTTTTCAAGAATCTGTCAGAAGAACGGGATCAAGTTTATTGGTGCTTCTCCTGAACAAATTGAGAAAATGGGAGACAAAGCAAACGCCAAAGCGACCATGAAAGAAGCTGGTGTACCATGTGTACCAGGTTCCGACGGATTGATCGAATCTTACGACCACGCTGTAAAAGTGGCTGAAGAAACCGGATACCCGGTAATGATCAAAGCTACTGCTGGTGGTGGTGGAAAAGGGATGAGAGCCGTTTGGAAAGCTGAAGACCTTAAAGATCACTGGGAATCTGCAATTCAGGAAGCTATCGCTGCCTTTGGAAACGGAGGTATGTATATGGAAAAACTGATTGAAGAGCCTAGACACATCGAAATTCAGGTTGCTGGTGACCAATTCGGTAAAGCATGCCACCTTTCTGAAAGAGACTGTTCTGTACAAAGAAGAAATCAGAAACTGACTGAGGAAACTCCTTCTCCTTTCATGACAGACGAACTTCGTGAGAAAATGGGTGACGCTGCTGTAAAAGCTGCTGAATTTATTGGATATGAAGGTGTAGGAACTATCGAATTCCTTGTAGACAAACACAGAAATTTCTATTTCATGGAAATGAATACAAGAATCCAGGTAGAACACCCTATTACTGAGCAGGTAATTGATTATGACCTTATCAGAGAACAAATTCTTCTTGCGGCAGGAACTCCTATTTCAGGAATCAACTATTATCCTAAATTACATTCAATCGAATGTAGAATCAACGCAGAAGATCCTTACGCAGACTTCAGACCGTCTCCAGGGAAAATCACAGGATTAAACATTCCTGGCGGACACGGAATCAGAGTAGATACTCACGTATACTCCGGATACAGCATTCCTTCTAATTATGACTCAATGATTGCTAAGCTTATCACTACGGCTCAAACCCGTGAAGAAGCTATTGCTAAAATGAGACGTGCCCTTGAGGAATTCTATATTGAAGGAGTAAAAACAACCATTCCTTTCCACAGACAACTGATGGATAACGAAGATTATCTTGCTGGAAACTATACTACAAAATTCATGGAGGATTTTGTAATGGATAAAAAATATGATAATCACTAAGATTACTATTACCATATAAAAACAGACAGTTCCTTGAACTGTCTGTTTTTTTTATAAATCATAAAATTCTTCACCATCTTCACTTAGCCATCCCGCTTTTCCATTTTCATCTTCAAAACGGGAAAAACGCATTGTAAGGTCATCCAGTTTTTTATACTTAATCTCTACATCATTGATAAAAGCAGACCTTGGTGAATACAGCCCTAATTTACCATCTCTTTTCAGCTTATAATACCGGTCCAAAGAAATATTACTATTCGAAAAATCGCGGCTTGAATAATAGGTGCCTCCAAGACTCAGCATTGGCAGATCGGCTTTGAGATCTAAAATATCATCATAAGAATCATAAGAATTGCTGTTAGAATTATTCTGTTGTGATGTTAAACCTAAATAATCCACATGATAGAAAGGAAGTTCCTTACTTTCTTCTGAAACCACCAGAAAAAAAGGAATAAATCTATTTTCTTTTGTTTTCCTTTTTAAAACCACAGTCATAGGTTTTGAAGCAGTAGATTTCTGAAACAAAACGTTCTCATCATCTTTATTAATAGATGAAACACCTTCAAAGGGATTTAAGAAAGAGTATTTATTTTCCATCCGTATTTCATTACTTGCAAGAGGAGGATGAAATGATGAAACTCCATAATAAAAGACTTTATTATTTAAAGTAAATTCCTTTTCGTTGAATTCAAAATTTACATATTCCGATCTGGACATGCCCATTCTTGCACCACAGACAGCAAAATCTCTTAAATTATTTATAAATTTTGATGTTTTACTTTTTTTATAAATCTCATCTACTGTTTTTATTTCATTCCCGTCCAGTACAACATACATAAGCAGTCCATCATAGGTAGGTCTATGCCTTATAAAATTGGGGTTGAATCGAGTAGGCAAAATTTTCCGATATCCTTTTTCTATAAGCTTATTTCCATAGAAATCATAAAAATACCACAGACCATTCTCCTTTGCTAATATAGCATCAGCACAAACCATAATTTTCTCAAATGAAGGGGTGAGAACAGCAATATCCTGATCATCATTTACACCGTATACTATTTTATCTCCAATAGTTTTTTTAGTAATTTTCAAAATCTGAGCATTGAAAAGAGTAGCAAACTTTTTATCAATAAATAGTACATCGCTGTTTCTAAACATATTTTTGAGCAGATCTTTCGCTCTAAAAAGATAAATATTGCCATCTACAATAAAAAAGTTAATCCCTTCAACCTTTTGAAAAGCATATTTTAAACTATATTTACTTGCATCCTCTTCTAGTTTGTAACCATAGTTTTCCTGGTATAACAATTGAGTAATATGGCCAGAATATGTTATCTGCCTCTGCACATTATCTGTTAATAATAATGAGCCATAGAAACAATAAGAGTATGATGTTTTTTCCCTTTTGTCAATAACTTTGAACGGCTTATTTCTAAACTGATCAAATTCTTTAATATCATCCGTTTTGATTGAACTGGTAAGTTGAGCGTCTTTCAAATAAAGATTCTCTTCTTCCTGATTTTTGAACGTTTCGGTCCTTGTTTCTACAAGTTTTATTTCATTATTCAGTTGATATCTTTCGATTTTATAGGTGAATTCTTTTTGAAAAGTATAAATATAAAACTCGCGATAGCCATTATGAAACAGAAGATATTTTTTATCCTGAGCCTTAACAACAGATAAAAATATTGCGAAAATAATTAATAATAGTTTTTTCATTCAGCAGGGTTATTCATTTTAATTTCAAAAATACATTTTTATTTTTCTCTAAAAATGCTAACATCTTAATCTCGCTAATATTGCGTAAATTTGTAGAAAACCTAAATATATGTCAACAGCAGAACAAACAAAAAACTCACAGTATTTTATTGACCTTGAAGACAAACATGGAGCACATAATTATCACCCACTTCCAGTAGTTCTAGATCGTGGAGAAGGTGTTTTCGTTTGGGATGTAGAAGGCAATAGGTATTATGATTTTCTTTCAGCATATTCAGCTGTGAACCAGGGACACTCTCACCCTAAAATTGTAGGAGCATTAGTAGAGCAGGCACAAAAGCTGGCTTTAACTTCAAGAGCTTTCTACAACTCCAAATTGGGAGAATACGAACAGAAAATTACAACTCTTTTTGGGTTTGATAAAGTTTTACCCATGAACTCCGGAGCTGAAGCGGTAGAAACAGCAGTAAAATTAGCCAGAAAATGGAGTTATGAAGTAAAAGGAATTTCGGAAAATGCCGCAAAAATAATTGTTTGCGAAAACAACTTCCACGGAAGAACCACTACTATTGTTTCTTTCTCTAACGATCCTGACGCCAACCAAAACTACGGACCTTTTACCCCCGGATTTATCAAAATTCCTTATAACGATATTGCAGCATTAGAAGAAGTGTTGAGCAGAGAAGCCGGAGATATTGCAGCATTTCTGGTAGAACCTATTCAGGGAGAAGCCGGAGTATATGTTCCAGATGAAAATTTCCTTAAAAATGCTTCTGAACTTTGTAAAAAGCACAACGTTCTTTTCATTGCGGATGAAGTTCAGACTGGTATCGCAAGAACAGGTAGACTGATTGCATGCCACCATGAAGATGTACAGCCGGATATCTTAATCTTAGGAAAAGCACTTTCCGGAGGAATGTACCCTGTATCTGCTGTTTTAGCCAATGACAGCATCATGAATGTGATCAAACCTGGACAACATGGTTCTACATTCGGAGGAAACCCAATTGCATGTGCAGTTGCAGTTGCAGCACTAGATGTAGTAGCTGAAGAAAAACTCTCTGAAAGAGCTGAAGAATTGGGACAACTGTTCAGAGCTGAAATTGAAAAGCTGATCGAAAAGTCAGATCTTATTATTAAAGTAAGAGGAAAAGGACTTTTAAATGCGATCCTGATCAATGATACTCCTGAAAGCTCTACCGCATGGAACCTTTGCTTACAGTTGAAAGAAAACGGATTACTGGCAAAGCCTACCCATGGTAACATCATCAGACTGGCACCACCATTGGTAATCACTGAAGAGCAATTGCTGGATTGTGTGAAGATTATTGAAAAGACTATTCTTGAGTATAAATAAATGGCTCTTTCCCTTGCAATCATTACTTATAATGAGGAAGAAAATATCATAAGACTTTTAGATTCATTAGTAGATATAGCTGATGAAATTATCATTGTCGATAGCTTTTCTACGGATAGAACAAAAGAAATTTCTACTCAAAAATATCCTCAGGTACAATTCTTTGAGAAAAAATTCAACGGGTATGGTGAACAAAAAAACCATGCCCTTAGTTTATGTTCCCAAGAATGGGTTCTATTTCTGGATGCTGACGAAGTTCCTGATGAAACCCTGAAAAGATCCATACAAAAGATCGTTTCTTCAGCAAACCCAGAATTCAATGTATATAAGGCCAAATTCAACAATCATCTCGGTTCTCACCTGATCAAATATGGAGGTTGGGGAAATGTATACCGTGAAAGGCTGTTCAGAAAAAAATATGCAATGTATTCTGATGATAAAGTCCATGAATTTTTGATTACCGATCAAAAAACCGGCCTCCTGGAGGGAAGACTGGATCATTATACCTACAAAAGTATCCATCATCATGTCTCAAAAATCAACAAATATTCCGATATGATGGCGGAAAAAATGTTTGAAAGAGGAAAAAAGATCAACAGATTCAAAATCATTGTAAGCCCAATATTTGAATTTATCAAAGTTTTGATTTTCAAACGTGCTTTTCTGGATGGATTTCCTGGGTTTTATATTGCCAAAACGATGTCCTATTACACCTTTTTGAAATATATTAAACTGCGTGAAAAAATAAGACTCATGGAACTTGAAAAAAAAAGGTTAAAATAATATGATCTTTTATTTGATTCCTATTATATTGGCGGTATTTATCGTCGTGTATTTCCGTCTGTATCTTTTTGCTTTCCCATACAACAGACTGGTTATTCTCATGTACCATCAGATTGAAAAAGAAAGTCATGAAGATCTTACCATAAGTCTGGAAAATCTTGAACAGCAGTTTTCTTATCTGAGCCGTAAAAAATATACTTCCAAGTTTTTTTCAGAGCTCAGTATTGCTACGAAAAAAAATATCATTATCACCTTTGATGACGGATATAAAAATAATCTTGAGTATTTACCGTCTTTATTGGAAAAATACAATCTCAAGGCTACCATTTTTATTCCTACAGGGTTTATTGAAAAAGGATATAAAAATTATTCCATGATGACTTTTGAAGAAATCAGAAATCTGGATAAAAATTATTTCGAAATTGCACTTCACAGCCATGCTCATGAAAACCTGAAAAATGCCTTCATCGAGTTTATAGAAAAAGATCTAGAAAGGAATATGGAAGTTCTTGACGCTCATAATATAGAGTATTCAAGGGTTTTGGCCTATCCTTACGGAAAATACCCTCAAAAAAAAGAGGAGAAATCTGCTTTTTTTTCTATTTTGAAAAAAATAGGAATTGATTTTGCAGTAAGAATTGGAAATAAGGTGAATTATTTCCCTACACAGCATCATTACGAACTGTGCAGGGTTGATATAAAAGGCAAAGATTCGCTAATAAAGTTCAAATTA
Source organism: Chryseobacterium sp. KBW03 (assembly GCF_003852415.1). Taxonomy (NCBI): domain Bacteria; kingdom Pseudomonadati; phylum Bacteroidota; class Flavobacteriia; order Flavobacteriales; family Weeksellaceae; genus Chryseobacterium; species Chryseobacterium sp. KBW03. The sequence goes on from NZ_QAJO01000013.1 coordinate 83,083, forward strand.
AAACTTATCTTTGGAAGATTAAAACTATTTTAAAAACGATTTTAAAGAAGTATCAGTGTACTTCTCTATCAAACAAAGCGTTGTAATGAATATAACTGGTTTGATCATAACATATAACGAAGAAAAAAACATACAGGATGTCCTTGAGTCTTTTGATTTTTGTGATGAGATAATAGTAATAGACTCATTTAGTAAGGATAAAACTGTAGAAATTGCAAAGAAATTCCCCCATGTAAAAGTGATTCAAAATAAATTTGAAGACTTTACAAAGCAAAGAAATCTGGCTCTGGATGCTTCTAAAAATGATTGGGTATTATTTTTGGATGGTGATGAAAGAATAACTCCTGCGTTAAGGCAGGAAATTATAGAGGAGATGAATAAACCCGGGCAAAAGGATGCCTATTATTTTTACAGGAAGTTCTTTTTTGCCCAGAAACCGATTCATTTTTCAGGAACACAGTCTGATAAAAACTTTAGGCTTTTCAGAAAATCGAAGGCCAGGTATATGGCAGGAAAAAAGGTACATGAAACTCTGGAAGTTAACGGAACTATCGGTGTTTTTAAAAATAAATTACTTCATTATTCCGTTTCAGATTATGAATCATATAGAAAAAAAATGGTTCATTACGGAATTTTAAAGGGGAAAGAACTGGCTGCAAAAGGGAAAAAGTACAGTGTTTTAGTTCAATATCTTAAAACAGCTTTTAAATTCTTTAAAGCCTACATAATGAGACTTGGTGTTTTAGACGGTAAAGAAGGGTATCAGTTATCTTACCTGCAATCTTTAAGCGTCTATGAAACCTATGAATCATTAAAAAAAGAGCAAAATTAGTTGAATGAAGATTTGTATCATTAGTTATGATTTTTGGGATTATGATAAGTATATTGTTGAAACATTATGCAAACGGGGTATTGATGCGCATCATGTAAAGATCAGTACCGTTACTCATTCCAACTTCAATGAAAGAGCAGTAAATGCTTTAAGCAAAACTTTTTTAAGCAAAAATCTTAAGACTGAAAAAAGACAAAAATACGTTCTGGATTCCCTGGAAAAACTGGGACACCAGGACCAGATACTGGTGATGAACCCGGATACATTTGATCTTTCGACCCTCAAAAAGATTAGAAAATACACAGACCGCCTGGTTACCTATCTTTATGATAATCTTGAAAGAGTTCCTGTAGAGGATAAACTCTATCTTTTTGACAAAGTGTTCTCTTTTGACTATATAGATGTCAAAAAGCACGGATTTGAAAAACTGACGAATTACATCTATCTTCCTCACTGTGCGAAAGAAACCCAGCAACCGGAAATGGATCTTTTCTATATCACATCCTATGATAACAGAAGGGTTTCCCTGATAAAACTGCTGGCTAAAAAGCTCATTGAGCAAGGGCTGAAATTCCAGATTATGATCATCGGAAAAAAATCATGGAAACATCAGCTGACCAATATGTTCATGACCGTACCTAAAAATCTTTTTCTGATTTTCAGCATCAAAAAGATTCCTCATAACGATCTTCCAAAATATTATAAGAACTCAAAGGTTTTGCTTGACCTGATGCGAGAAGGCCAATATGGGCTTAGCTTCCGCGTTTTTGAGGCCATGTCTCTGGAAAAGAAAATCATTACTGATAATGAAGCCATTAAAACCTATGATTTTTACAATCCCAATAATATTTTGATTTTAAACAAAAATATTAGTAATCTTGACAAATCTTTTTTTGAAAAACCTTACGAAAAAATTCCGGAAGAAATCTATTACAGATACACTTTGGATAGTTGGGTAAATAAAGTTTTTGAACTGGATACTAAAAACTAGCAAATGGGAATCTTAAAAAAAATAAAAAAACACTTCGAAAGAAAAGAAAAACTCAAATATCTTCAGTCTCAGGATATTGTCAACATCAATCTGTATGACGCTTCCCAAAAAACAATCCTGTTTGCTTCAAGAGATTTTCCTGCCCATGATAAAGAATCCGGAGCCAACAGACTGAAAGAACTTATATTTATTTACAAAGAATTAGGATATAACTGCATTTTATTCGCTCCCCATATTTTTGAAGACAATTCTTATGTAAAGTTTTACCAGCAGCACAATGTTATTGTCTATACAGAGAACAATAAGTATAAAAATATCTATGATTTTCTGTCTTCTTTTAAAAAGATAGATTACGTTTGGTTTAATGGTCCTCTGGCTCTGAATCTGTTCTACAAAAAGATGAAATCCCTTTTACCTTCTGCCAAATTCATTTACGATATGGTAGATATTCATTTTTTAAGGTTTAAAAGAGCGATCGAACTGGAACCAACCCGTATTTCTTTAAAGAAAAATTATAAACATTTTTTCCGTCTGGAAACCGTTGTTGCCCCACAGCTGGATTACATTATTGCGATCTCTGATAAGGAGAAAGAAATTATGAGCCAGTACGCGGATCAAAATAAGATCATTACTATTTCCAATATCCATTATCCTAAAATTGATATTTCTGAAAGGAAAAATTTCAATGAGAGTAAAGGAATTACTTTCATTGGATCTATCCACGAACCGAATATAGATGCTGTAAAGTTTTTATATGAAAAAATAATGCCCATTGTCTGGAAAACAAATCCAGAACTGGAAGTAAGCATCATCGGAAATGTTGCTGAAAAGCTGGATCTTAAACTATATCCTAAGTTTAAATTTTTAGGGTTTGTGGAAAGCATTGAAGAACATTTCATGAATTCGAAAATTATGGTAGCTCCTTTAAGATTCGGAGCTGGAGTAAAAGGAAAGATCGGACAGGCCTTTGAGTTTTTTTTCCCTGTAGTTACCACAGATATCGGTGCTGAAGGAATGAAACTTACGGATAAAAAAAATGTATTGATTGCCAATGACGAAAAGAGTTTTGCAGAAGCGATTATTCAGCTGAATAATAATGAAGAGCTTTGGAATACTTTAAGCCAGAATTCTGTGGACAGTCTGAGAGCATTTTCCCCCGAAGAAGTAAAAGAAAAACTTAAAACATTATAATCCATGTCATTAAGTGTAAATTATCATGGTTTTTTTGACGGTAATTTTGGAATTTCCGAAGCGACCCGATTGAATGCCTTAGCATTGGAAACGATCGGCATCAAAGTAAACCGTATCAATTATTCCAGTGAAACTTTTGAAAGAATCGATAGCGGTGCTGAAGCAGCATCTCTGATTAATATTTTCCACATTAACATCAATTTTATCAACAATTTTTTCTCTAAGAATCAGGATCTGAATCTTAAAGATCATTATAATATCATTTACTGGGCCTGGGAATTTCCTGAAGTTTCTGATAAGGTTGTTGAAATATTAAATGTTTTTGATGAGCTGTGGGTACCTAGTGATTTCTGTGTGAATATTTTCACAAAATATACAGGAATTCCGGTGATCAGATTTTCTCATCCGATTCAAAAAATGGCTGAGTCTAAAGACTTTGAACTGAGCCAGTATAATATTTCTCCAGAGTCAAAGATCTATCTTACGATTTTCGATTCTTTGAGCACGACGATCAGAAAAAATCCGGAAGCTACGCTTGAGGCCTTCACAACGGTTTTCAAAGAGGATAAAAACAGTGTTCTTATTGTAAAAACACATAATCTTGAAAGAAGTAAAGATGCTCAAAAAGCATTGGAGGCATACAACAATATTCCCAACGTGATCATCATCAATGAGCATTTTTCAAAGGAAAAGCTACACTCTCTGATCCAGCAGTCTGATGTGCTGATCTCGCTTCACGGTTCCGAAGGTTTCGGTCTTACAATGGCAGAGGCAATGGCTTATGGAAAAATCGTAGTCGGAACAGGCTATTCCGGAAACCTCGATTTTATGAATGTAAACAACAGTTTCCTGATACAGTATGATTTCATCAAAACTTCCAATACAAAAGGATTGATTGATGAAGGGTTAACGCTTGCCAAGCCCAGCCTGAAAGATGCCGTTGAAAAGCTTCAGTATATTAAAAATAATTTTGACGACCTGGCTTCAATAAGGGAAAATGCAAAATCTCAGATCGCTGAAAACTTTTCAATCCAGTCCATTGGGGAATTGTTCAAAATTAGATTGAATTTTATTGATAGTTTTGGTAAAAAGGAAACTACTGGTGGCAGTGATGTAAATAATGTCTTTTACCTGAGCGAAATTGAAAGATTACATACGAAAGTCAACTATCTTGAAAGAACTCTTTACAATAAAGCAAGAAAGAAAGTGAATGCTTTCCTCAAAAAAATCAAAGGCAAGAAGTAATTATTTCTTGCCTTTTCTATTTCTGAAATACATTTTAATATTGTAAATAAACTGAATCGGAGCACTTTTCTTGTAGATTCTCAAATCTTTTTTTAACAGAATGTTTTCCACATACAGTTTGATTAATGTTGATTTGTTCTGTTCAATTCTTTTTTCATTAAAAAGCTCTTCACATCTCATTTTGATCAGCTGTCCTACTCTTTTCAGCGAAAGGTTTTCCATAATGGTTTCCTGCCCTTTTTCAGCTTTTTCCTGTACGTCTTCCCTTCCTTCATAAACAGCTGTTAAGTAATCTCCTGCTTCCTTCAATGAAGGTTCTGACCAGACTGTATTTGCTGAATAATTGATCACATTGGAGTCGGAAACAATCACTTTTGCTGGAACCAAAAAGCTATTTTCTGTATTCATAAATTCCAGATTCCCGGAATATCCTGTTGCAATCACAGGTTTTTTAAAATACATCGCCTCAGCCATTGTCAGACCGAAACCTTCGGATCTGTGAAGAGAAATATAGCTGTCACAATTGCTGATCACATAGTTCAGTGCATTTTTATCAAAAACCTTTTCAACAATTTTGATCTTCTTTGAATCTCCTATTGCCTGGATCAGTTGCTCTTTTTCCGTAGGAAATCTTTGAGAGCGTGAAGTTTTAATCGTCAGAAATGCATTATTTTTTCCCTGATCAAAAGTTTCTCTGAAAACTTTAATAAGATTGATCACATTTTTCCTGTCAACGGAACTATTATAATCAAAGATGAATAGGAAATTGAAAAGGCTTTTATCATAAAATTGTAATGCATCTTCATCATCGGTTTCTTTCAAATCAATATTGATGGGATGTGGAATAACCTTTACCGGAAGGCTCACATATTTTTCAATGCATTCTTTACAGTAAGTAGATGGCGTCCAGATCTCATCAAAAAGGTTCATATTCATCACATAATCTTCAGGAATTGTTTCAGACTCCCATGCCATGTAAAGAATATTATATTTATCCTTAAAGAATGAATGATCAAAATAATCAAAGAAGTTAGGAGTCTCTGAGGGAGATATCTGAATCAGATTGATCGGATACGGTGCATGATCAGAAAACTCCGTAAAAGTAAGGTCATTATTATTATGATTGGTCGTCACATTATAATTGATCAGACTGATAGGAACCCCTACACTCTGTATCGCCTTACAATTAAGTCTTGTTGCTTCAGCAATGCCAAATTCTCCATTAATAAATCCAAAAACGTTAATTCCTAAATCTGCCATTTTAGTTTTCAATATAATTCAAACTGATTAATCTTCCAATGTTTCATAAAAATCATTCTGCTTTTTCTGCTTTTCAAAATTCTTTTTATGCACTAATGATAATTCGTATTTTTTGGGAACTTCTGTAAAGTTCTTGTTTCCATACAAAACTTCATGTACTTTGTTTTTCCAGAAGATTTTTTTATTGTTCTTGATAATCCTTGCCTGGTAGTCAGGGAAATTGATATATCCTTCGGCATTCATATCCCAACCCATCTGCTGTACATATTCTCCTGTAATTCCTTCTACAATATTGATTCTTGGTACGAGGAACATTTCAACACTTTTTTCTTTTTTAAGATAAGGTTTCAATGTTTTGATGAATTGCTCGGTAGGATATTCATCTGCATCAATCTGGAACAGATACTGGCAGTTTGCTTTTTCTATTAACCTGTTTTTAAAAGTGGCAAAATCCCCGTCCAGTCTTGCTTCAAGTTTTACAATAGTATCATAATTAGCAAGCAATTCTGTCACTTCTTTGTTTTTATTGGTGATATCCTGAAGAACAATAATCTCATCATTCTTGTCAATCAAGGGAAGGAGGATCTCCAATAATTTTTGTAGTTCTTTTACTTCATCATTGACGGTGATTCCGTAAGAAACTGTTATAAATTTGCTGGAAAAGCGTGAAAGTAGGCTCATAACTAATTGTAGATTATAGGATAATTGCCGGAAAAATGGGTGAAGTAATTTTCAGCAATAATCTGTTGTACATAATTTTTATATTTCTTTGTGGGATAAAAGCAGGTACCCGTTTTTTTGTAGTAATATCTTCTGAAAAATCCCGGAAGTTTTCTCTCATTATTTTCTACTTCATTCCCCTGTTCTGTTCCTTTTATCTTGTATAAAATCTGAACATTGAATGCAGGTGGTAAAGCTTCAAACCAATTATTGATCTGGGAAAAATAGGCGAATGGCGTTTCTTCAAAACTATTCAGCTCACCTTGATTATGATCTGAATAATAATATTCTTCAAAGATATCAGCCACTTTTTCAGGTCTGAAAACAAATACACCGCCATTGATGCTTCCTTGTAATAAAGGATTCATTTCAAAATGACGATCTGTAAAATATATTTCACTGGTCTCTTCCAATATTCTCGGAATATGTCCCCAGGTTTTATTGAACTCTTCTGTTCCTCTCGGATCCAAAATAGCGCCAAAATATTTGTCTTCCGGAAGATAATCAAAAATTGAAGGTGCTTTATCTGAAATTATGATATCAAGGTCTAAAAAAAGAACCATATCATAATCTCTTGTTTCTGCAGGAATCAGCAGTTTTTGAGATAGAAGCGGACGATGAAAAGTATCATCCATAGGTTTGTCAATGATCTTTAAATCTGCTCCACATTTTTTGGCATAGCTTTCAAACCTTGCTCTGTTTTTGTTGTACATTTTCCAGTACTTCTCTCCTACAATAAAAAGACAGATTGCTTTTTTCATTGATCCTCTAAATTTATAAGTTACAAAAATACATTTTTAATGATAAGGCTGCCTGAAATATTCTTTCGGTATTGTCATTATCAGCGAAAAAAAAATAGTTATTATTAAATTCTCTTCTTCACTGCATCAAAAAACCGTCCCAAAAATGAGACGGTCTGCTTGTAAAATATCAATATATTTAATTAATAGGCATAGAATTCAATTCCTTCAGAAGCATAACCAGATGGTCTTACGCCTGATCTTGAATAATAATGATCTTTACCATTCCAATATCTGTAAATAGGAACAGTATTAGGCTGCTGAGTTGCAAATGCGTTAAACTCAATTCCTTCTTCTACATACCCCTGGTAATACCCCGGAGTTCTTGTATAATAGTGATCTCTCCCGTTATAATATCTGTAAATAGGAACAGTATTTGGAGCTTTATATAAGAATGCATTGAACTCTATCCCTTCAAAAGAATACCCGCTATAGCTTCCCGGAGTTCTTGTATAGTAATGATCTAATCCGTTGTAATATCTGTAAATTGAAATGGTATTGAATTCAAGATACACTTTATTGTCAATAAGATATTGATCTACATAAGCTTTAAGCTGTGCTTTTTTAGCCGCATCTTTCACTAGATCATAAATAATCACCAATCCGTTGTTTCCAAAATCTACCAAAACTGAATTGCTTGCATTAGAGCTGTTCTGCCAGTTGGAAATATTAATTTTAGGATTTGTCTGATCAAGATTCAGATCTCCTACCAATCCTTTTGAAGGGTCTCCTCCTCTTGTTTTATAGGCTAATTTTTTAGAATAGTTCATGGATGATTCAGCAGTGTTCACATCATTTGTAACATCTACATCAAAAATATCTTTCATCCCTACTTTCACCCCGATTCTCGCAGCACGATCGCGGCTTTGGCTTCTTGTTTCTGCCTGGAACATAACATCCAGTTTAGCACCTGTATAAATATCAAGTGTTACGTGAGTTCCGTAGTCCTGTACAATCTGTTGTGGAGTTTTTGTCTGCAGATCCTGAACAAATTCCGGAGTCAGATAATCTCCCAACATATCTGTCGTCGCATTGAACCTCAATCTTTTCTGTCTGATAGTCAGGTTATAACTTCCGTAGATGTATTTTGCATCAAACTTATTGTTTGTCGTCACTGCAGAATTGAATCCTACTGAAAGTGTTTTCTTAAACAATGGGATACCGGCTGTAACATTTACCTTGGTAGAAACCATTTTAGAGTATGACTCTGCATTTTCACCATATTCCTCAACATATTCCTGTGAGAATGTGTTTTCACTAATTAACCTATTCGCCTGCTCTGTTTTAAAACGGTCAATATCGATCACCTTAAAACCTGCTGCGGTAGCATTGGCATATTCACCGGCAACATTATAACCATGCCCTAAGACATCATAAATTCCGTCTCCTGCAAATTTGGCAGCCGATAAACGATTGGCTTTTGCTGCGGGACTGTCGGGCGTTACTTCAGTATTCAGCTCTTCTGTAGAACATGAACTCATGAAAAGCATCAGTAAGCTACTGAAGCAAAATAAAATTTGTTTTTTCATAGTATTATTTAAAAGTTTCGGCAAATATAATATTCAACAAGCAGTGATAAAAACAATCGCACAATGATATATATCATTATTTAGTGAATTTAACATTTAATTAAACTCCTATTAATAAATGATATACCCATCACTATTTGTGATTTAAGAAAATGAAAAGAGTAAAAATCTAATTAATCAAACACGTCAGAAGCTTTTATTTCCAGCACAACCCACCAGTATAGGGCTTACATTTTCACAACACCCTATTTTAAATTATCATTTATAGCTTACAATAATTATTCGCCATTATACGATTGATCGCTTTTAAACAGTGTTTCATGAAAATCTATAGAAATAAATAAAAAAGTTAGAGTCAAAAAACCAATACCGGGTTATAAATCATCTCGTAAACGCATAATTTTAAGTAAATTTGCAAAAATTAAAATTGAAATGGAGAAAGTAAGAGTACGTTTTGCTCCAAGTCCTACAGGACCTTTACATTTGGGAGGCGTAAGAACTGCATTATATGATTATCTTTTTGCTAAAAATCAAGGGGGAGAGTTTGTATTAAGAATTGAAGATACAGATACCGCAAGATATGTAGAAGGAGCTGAAGAATATATAGAAGAAGCTTTAGAATGGTGTGGAATTATCCCTGATGAAAGTCCTAAGAAAGGAGGGAAATATGCTCCTTACAGACAATCTGAAAGAAGAGATATCTATGACCGATATACAGAGCAGATCTTAAAAACAGATTATGCTTATATCGCTTTTGATACTGCAGAAGAATTAGATGCAATTCGTGCAGAATACGAAGCAAAAGGTGATGTTTTCTCTTATGACAACAAAACCAGAAACCGTTTAAGAAACAATCTTGCCCTTTCTGAAGAAGAAGTTCAAAAACTATTGGACGAAAAGACTCCTTATGTCGTAAGATTCAAAATGCCTGTTGACAGAGTATTGAACCTTCAAGACATTATTCGTGGAAAATTCTCCGTCAATACGAATACTTTAGATGATAAAGTTCTGGTAAAGAATGACGGAATGCCAACCTACCATTTCGCAAACATCATTGATGACCACGAAATGGAGATTTCTCACGTCATCCGTGGGGAAGAATGGCTGCCTTCTTTAGGACTTCACACCCTTTTATATGAAGCAATGCAGTGGGAAGCACCACAATTTGCACACCTGTCTTTAATTTTAAAACCAGAAGGGAAAGGTAAATTAAGCAAAAGAGATGGTGATAAATTCGGGTTCCCGGTATTCCCGCTTGATTTCAAAGATCCTGTTACAGGAATAGTTTCTAAAGGATACAGAGAAAACGGTTATCTTCCTGATGCTTTCATCAATATGGTCGCATTATTGGGATGGTCTCCTGCAGATGATAAAGAAATTCTTCCTTTGGAAGAGATGATCAAAGAATTTGACCTTCATAAAGTACATAAAGCTGGCGCAAGATTCAGTAAAGAAAAATCTGAGTGGTTCAACCATCAGTATATTCAGATGAAATCTGATGAAGAGATTCTTCAAATCCTGAAAAATACAGATCTTGATTTTTCCGGTGCTTCTGATGAGAAACTGCTAAAAGTAATTCATCTGATGAAAGAAAGAGCTACTTTCCCGAAAGACATCTATGAAAACGGAAAATTCTTCTTTGAAGCTCCAACTTCTTACGATGAAAAAGCGTCAAAAAAAGCTTGGAATGATGAGACTTCTGCAATTTTAGGAGAATTGGCATCTGCTTTTGAAGCTACAGACTTCACTGCTGAAACATTGAAGCAGACAATGCATGATTTTGCTGAAAACAAAGGATTGGGTATGGGTAAAGTGATGATGCCGCTACGATTGTCTTTAGTAGGAGAATTGAAAGGACCGGACGTTCCGGATATTCTGGAAACCCTTGGTAAAGAGGAAAGTGTCTCCAGAATAAACAATGCTATAAATAATTTTAAATAGAATAACCATAATTTTTCATACATTTGAAAGATTTAATTTACTTCAAGAAATGGAATATTTAAGTTTCGAACTTCCTATCAAAGAATTGATGGATCAATACCAGACGTGTTCTTTAGTAGGAGAAGAAAGTGGTGTTGATGTAAAATTAGCATGCAGCCAGATTGAGGATAAGATTTTAGAAAAGAAAAAAGAAATCTATGGAAATCTTACCCCTTGGCAAAGAGTACAAATGTCTCGTCATCCAGATCGTCCTTATACCTTAGACTACATCCACGGAATGGCAGATAAAGGCAGTTTCTTAGAGCTTCACGGAGACAGAAATTTCGCTGATGATCCGGCTATGATTGGAGGATTGATTACCCTTGACGGTCAAAAAGTAATGATCATAGGGACTCAAAAAGGTAGAACAACTAAAGAAAGACAGCACAGAAGATTTGGAATGCCAAATCCGGAGGGTTACAGAAAAGCTTTAAGACTGATGAAGCTTGCTGAAAAATTCAATATTCCTGTGGTAACTTTAGTAGATACACCGGGAGCTTATCCAGGATTGGAAGCTGAAGAAAGAGGACAGGGAGAAGCTATTGCAAGAAACATTTTTGAAATGGTTCAGCTGAAAACACCAATCTTCACTTACATCATCGGAGAAGGAGCCAGTGGTGGAGCATTAGGAATAGGTGTTGGAAATAAAGTATATATGTTGGAAAACACCTGGTATACCGTAATTGCACCTGAAAGCTGTTCTTCTATCTTATGGAGAAACTGGGACCACAAGGAAGATGCAGCCAATGCATTGAACCTTACTCCGGCAGATGCTTTAAGAGAAAAGTTTATCGACGGGATTATTGAGGAACCGCTTGGAGGTGCTCATTATGACCAGGAGACAACTTATTTAAACTTGAAAAATTCTATTTTACAAAATATCAAAGCTTTCTCCAAATTTACAGGACAGGAGCTTGAAACCCAGAGACAAGATAAATTCATTGCGATGGGTCAGTTTAAAGGATAAAAAATAAAAAGGTTAAGAATTTCTTCTTAACCTTTTTTCTTTAGTTTTCGTCTGTTCTATTCTGCAACGTTAAGTGCTATTTCAATATCCTGTTCAATTTTCTTTAAAGAAGAATATTTGGCATCACACACCATGGTGGTCATGACATATTCACCTTTATCTACCAAAATAAAGTTTTCTCCTTTTGCAGGAACAGTTAGGTTATAATATTTTTTGCCGCTTATCTTTACAATAAGGTTACAGGATGATCTGTTTTTAATATTGACATACGCTTCACTTTTATTGACGTCATTATTAAAGAGATGAGTCAACATGGCTGCCCTTCTTTTATTTTCTTCGCTTGGTTCAGATTTAGATGTTCCCGCAGTCTTCGCTGCAGATCCCGTTGAACCTACTGAAGCAAATGTCGTTCTTCTTTCTTCTTTCAAAGCATCAATAGCAGCAGCTGTATTATTAGAAACAGGTTTACCATTAGCGGTATAAGTTTTATTCGCTGCGACTGTTTTACCGCTGTTTAGTTCGTTATTCTTTACGATATTTTCAATTTTTTCTTTACTGATCGGTTTTATTGTAGGCTTTGCTTCGGGAGAATTCCCTGCCATAATAATATCAATCAGTTTTCTTTTAAAAAAATCTGTTTTAGCGTGTCCCGGATTCTGTTTCAAAAAGCCGGCAATTACTCTTGCCTCTTTTGAAATCTCAGCTTCCTGTTCTGTATAGATGATTACCGTTTCTTTTTCAACAACAGCTTTAGATTTTGTTTTTTTCTTTTTTTGGGAAAAACCAAGTGAGAAAATGCATATAAATAGGAGGAAGAAGATTTTTTTCATTAATCAAATCTTTAAAATAGTATTAAATATATTAATAACGTGAAAAGTCATTTTTTAGTTTATCATTAAAATCATTATCTTTGCACTGCTCTAAATTTAAGCTAAAAATTAATACTAATCTTAAATAAAAAAAATAATAGATATTATGTCTTATACACCAGCTGCTGCAGACGTAGCAAAATTGAGAAACCAAACAGGTGCAGGTATGATGGACTGCAAGAAAGCTTTAGTTGAAGCTGAAGGAGACTTCGAAAAAGCGGTAGATATCCTTAGAAAAAAAGGACAAAAAGTTGCTGCTAACAGAGCTGACAGAGAATCTGCTGAAGGTGCAGTAATCGCAAGAGTAAACGAGGACAACACTTTAGGTGTAGTAATCTCTCTAAATTGCGAAACTGACTTCGTTGCTAAAAACGAAGCGTTCATCGAACTAGCTTACGAATTAGCTGAAATGGCAATTTTCGCTGCTACTAAAGAAGAACTTTTGGCTACAGATTTCCACGGACTTACTGTTGCTGACAAATTAATTGAGCAAACAGGAGTTATCGGTGAAAAAATCGAGATCGGTTCTTTCGAAAGAATCCAGGGAGATTTCTTAGGAGCTTACATCCACGCTGGAAACAAAATTGCTGCAATCACTTCTCTTTCTGCTAAAGTAGACGGATCTGACGAAGCTGCTAAGTCTGTTTCTATGCAGGTTGCTGCTATGAACCCAATCGCTTTGGATGAAACTAAAGTTTCTCAGGAGACTATCGACAAAGAATTAGAGATCGAAAGACACAAACTTACTGAAGAAGGTAAGCCTGCAAACATTATCGACAATATTCTTAAAGGTAAAATGCAGAGATTCTACAAAGACAACACTTTGGTACACCAAGACTTTATTAAAGACGCAAGTATCTCAGTTGCTGATTACGTAAAATCTGTAAACGCAGACCTAAAAGTAACAGGATTTGTAAGAGTAAGCTTATAATCCATCTTTTTAAAAATATGAGATCCCGGTGAAGTTCACCGGGATTTTTTTTATTCTAAAAAGGCGTTATTATGAACACAATATGACGAGAGTTTTAAATATTCAACAATTACACTATAATCACGATTTCAAAGTTTTTTTTGTATAAAAAATTGATTATTAATGTTTAAATTTGCGGCCCCATATAATAACGCATGAAAAAATTTCTACTGGCTATTTGCACTTTTCTTTCTTTATTTGCTAATGCACAATTGGATTCTGAGCATTGGATCGCTCCTATGTCGGCAAGCAGTCTTCTTGGAACACCGAAAGGCTATCTTTACCTTTCAACCAATGAAACAATTCCCTTTTCTGTACAGGTTTATAACAACAACAATGTAATTTCTACTGTTCAGGTAAGCAAAGGAAATCCGACACAAGTAACCATCCCTAACAATATGATGATTGCTTCTGCACCATCCGGGTTGTTTACTTCAACTTCAATGGGATTATATGTAAAAGGAAGTAAAAAATTCTTTGCCAGCTATAGATTTACCGTGCAGGACCAGGCGGAATTTATTACATCAAAAGGATTAGCCGGACTTGGAAAAACTTTCTTTGTGGGAATGGCTCCTAATACGACGGCAAAACCTTATGTGAACTCTACTATTGGAGTCACTGCAACGGAAGACAACACTACTGTAACTTTATCCGGATATAATCCTGGTGTTGTTTTTTCTGACGGTATTTCGGCTCCGTCAAGAACTTTCACAATCAATAAAGGAAAATCATACATCCTTGAAGCGCAGAGTAATCTTAATCCTAATAACTTAGCAGGATTGGTAGGAGCAAAAATTGTTGCCAGTAAACCAATCTCTGTTACCAACGGAAACTTCAACAGCATCTATACTACTCAAAACAATACAAATGTAGACGTTCTTATGGATCAGGCTGTTCCTGTGGAAAGACTGGGAAAAGATTTTGTAATGGTAAAAGGAAACGGACCTGCAAATTCAGGAATGGAAGCAGCCGTAGTGATTGCAACGGTAAATAATACCAAACTTACCGTAAATGGAACTCTTTTGAATAATGTGACCTTAAATGCGGGACAATATTATGTTGTTCAGGGAACTAACTATGTAAACCAGGTGAACGGAAATTACAATATGAGTATTTCCGCTAACAATAATGTATATGTATATCAGCTTCTTGCCGGAACATCTTCAGGTACGGTTTATGCTACAGGCGGAATGAACTTTATACCTCCATTAAGTTGTTTCTTACCCAAAGAGATCAACGAAATTGGATTTATTAATAAAATAGGAAACGATACTTTCAATACCAGACTTAATATTATTACTCAGACAGGTGCTGCAGTAACAATTAATGGAAATCCAATTGCAGCGGGTACCGGACCGGCACCTGTAACGGGAAATCCTAACTGGGTTACCTATTCCATTCCGAGTGTAACAGGAAATATAACCGTTGCTTCTACAAAACCGGTTACAGCAGGAATTGCTGCCGGAAACGGAGCGGTAGGATATGGAGGATATTTTGCAGGATTCTCTTCTATTCCGGTAATTACAAAAACGGGAGATTGTTATAATGGAGTTCTCCTTTCTGTAGAAAGTGGTTATGATGCTTATCAATGGTATCTTAACGGAACTCTGATTAACGGTGCTACGTCACCATCTATCAACCCGGATTTGTATGGTTCGGGAGTATATACTTGTTATATTACCAGAACCAATTGTGAATCCAGACTTACTGCAGAATTTGATTATACAGTATGTCCGCCGATCACTACGACTACTTATGATATTGGATCATGTAATACAAAAATCATTAATCCTGTATTGAGTAATTCCAATCAGGCTGTGGACCCTACCAATACCAGTATTATTGTACATCCTACCAATGGAACTGTTTTTGTAAACCCTACAACAGGACAGATTACCTATACTCCTAATGCAGGTATTACAACAAATACGTCTGATACCTTCACTTATTATATCCAGGGAACCGGAAATCCGGCTGCTTTTGAATATTTTAAAATTATAATCAACACTCATGTGTTCCAGGTAACCAATGCTACTTTGACTTCTTGTGCAGCAGCCAATGGAAACGGGACATTCAACCTGACAACAGCGATTGTCACTCAGGAACCGGGTGCTGTGGTTACTTATTTTACCAATCCTAATTTAACGGGGCAGATTGCCAATCCAGCGGCTTATTCAGGACAGTCGGGAACGATCTATGTGAATGTAACCTCTTACGGATGTTCTAAAACAGCTACTATCACATTAACCACCTATCCTACTCCCAACCTTAATACAAGTAATTTCAATGCTGCAATTTGTGATGATAATTTTGATGGAGTTGTAAATGTCAACTTTACCAATGTAACCCCACAAATTGTAACAAATCCGGCGAACTTCATTGTAAAATATTATTTGAATCAGGCTGATGCAAACGCCGGAAACAACAACACGCTTCCTGCTAACTGGACTTTCACAGCTAATACAATTGTTTATGTAAGAGTATCCGGTGTCGTTGGAGAATGTCCTCCTGCTTTGGGCCAAATCAATTTCACCATTGGAAACAAGATTCCTTTGATTACCAATAATGGACAGGCTGATATCTGTGACAATGATCTTAATGGTTCTGAAGCAGTAAACCTTAATGACTATAAAGCTTTATTCACTACAGATCCAGGGGTAATTCTATCATTCTACACCTCACTGGCGAATGCACAGGCAGGGCTAAATCCTATTGCCGCATCGCAAACGCTTACCTCTTTTAGCAGTGTTTTTTATGTAAGATTTCAAAGCAGTACTGCATGTCCTAATACAGCTGTTTTAACTCTTACTCTTAAAACACCTAAAAAATCAACCCAATTACGTGATCAGGTTATCTGTTCTAATGAAAAAATAATGTTGGATGCAGGTCCTGGATTCACTTCGTACTTATGGAGTACCGGCGCTACTTCTCAAAATATTTCTGTAGGAGCCGGAACTTATTATGTAGATCTTGGATTCAACGGATGTGTATACCGTCAGTCTGTAAATGTAACAAATTCACAAGCACCTGCTATTACTAAAATAGATGTTGTAGGCTCTACAGCAACTGTCTTTGTAACGGGAGGAACAGCTCCTTACAAATATTCATTAAACGGTTTCGATTACCAGGCTTCCAATGTTTTCACAGGATTATCAAGAGGTCTTCATACAGTATACGTATTGGGTTCTGATGGATGTAGTCACGTAACCAAAGAGTTTTTGGTTCTTAACCTTATCAATACGATCACCCCGAATGGAGATGGAATAAATGATGTTCTTAATTATTCAGAATTAAGGATCAAACAGAACGTTACCATTGAGATTGCTGACCGCTACGGAGCCTCTGTATATAAGTCTTCTGACAAAAATTATACCTGGGACGGAAAATCAAATGGAAGAAACCTTCCTACGGGAACATATTGGTATATAATTAGATGGACAGAACCAGATACGAAATTACCAGTTTCGTATTCAGGATGGCTTTTAATTAAAAATCGGGAATAATTTTTTAACATTTATTTAAATTTTATTAAAAGTATTTCATTTTTTATTTTAATTTTGTAGAAATCCTAATTCCATACACATGAAAAGATTTCTACTCAGTTTGGTATTAATTTTTTTGACAATTAATACACTCTTTGCACAAAGGGATAGCGAGCATTGGATTGCTCCTTATTATGACAGTGTTGGAGGGTATACGAACATGATATACCTTTCCACTGATTCTACAACTCCCTTTGATGTAACTATTTACAACAACAATGCTGTAGTCACGACGGTTACCATCAGTAAAGGCAGCCCTCAAACCTACAAGGTTGCCAACAACCTTATTTCTACGGGTACAACTACAGAGGCATTCAATGTGGGTAATAAAGGACTCTATTTAAAGGCATTAAAACCTTTTTATTGTAGTTTAAGACTTGCTCAGAGTGTTCACGGAGAAGTTATTACCAGTAAAGGAAGAGCCGGAATCGGAAAAACATTTTTCGTTGCGAGTGCTCCCAATACCAATACAAGCAGTATTCAGAACTTTACAGCAGGTATCCTTGCTACTGAGGATAATACTAATGTAACTGTATCTTGGAACCCTACTGCCGGAGTAGTCTTTATCAATGGTACTCCTCCTGGTAACACCCATACCTTTACCTTGCAGAAAGGACAATCTTTCATTCTTGCAGGATCAGGCTCTCAGTCGGCCAACAAGAATGGTTTTATCGGAGCAAAAGTGGTAGCAGACAAACCTGTAACCCTTACTAATGGAAGTTGTAATGCCAACTTCTCTACTTCACCATCCGGTAGTGACCCGGTTCTGGATCAGTCTGTACCGGTTGACAGACTTGGAAATACATTTGCTATTGTAAAAACAAGATCTACTGTCCCTACCCAGAATATGGAAGGAGGACTTATTATTGCTACAGAAGACAACACTGAAGTCTTCTTAAATGGTGGTGGTATGCCAGTGGCAACACTTGCTGCCGGAGGATGGTACAGAATCAATGAAACCAGCTATGTGGCTCAAGGTACTTCGGGGCATTCAAATATGTTTATTTCAACAACCAAAAACGTATATCTCTATCAGTTCGTAGGGGTAGGTAATAGTGAAGCCACCAACGGATTCAACTATATACCGCCATTGAACTGTTTCCTTCCAAGAAAAATTGATGAAATTGGAAAGATCAATGAAATGCCAATTGGAACAGCTGGAGCCAGTGCAGTTCAGGATATTATTGTAAAATTAAATATCTTAACAGAGACAGGGGCAACAGTATTGGTAAATGATGCGCCTCCAGCTGCAACAGACGGTCCATATCCATTGGCAGGAAACTCCAACTGGGTAACGTATGGAATTACCGGAGTAACAGGAAATATTAAAATCACTTCTACAAAAGCTGTAACAGCTGGTATCAACGGTGGATTCAGTTCTGCAGGATACGGTGGTTACTTTGCCGGATTCTCATCAATCCCTGTAATTGCTAAAAAAATAGGAGAATGTGTACCAGGGATTATTCTTGAAGTAGATGACGGATATGAAACATACCAGTGGTACCGTGACGGAGTAGCTATTTCAGGGGCAACTACTTACACTTATACACCTACACAGTCAGGAAATTATACTGTAAAAGTAACGATGGGAACATGTCCTCCAGTGACAACTCCTATCTATAAAGTACAAAACTGTTTAAAAGAAACGACACAAGCGCTTAATGCTTGTTCTACTAAAATTATTACGCCTACGTTTACTTCGTCTACTCAAACAGTAGTTCCAACTACAGTAGTAATTTTAACGCCTCCTACAAAAGGAACCGCTGTGGTTAATCCAAACGGAACAATCACTTACACTCCGAATGCAGGATATTTAGGATCAGACAAGATTATTTATAAATTCTGTGGAAACTCAGTAGAGTTTACAGATTGCGAGCAGGTAACATTAAACCTTACTGTAGTACCATTCATTGTAACGGATACTTCTATTAAGGCATGTTGGTACGATGTAGCTCCTTATGCTTATTTTGATCTTACTAAAGCTAAAGTAACAGACTATAATGCGGTTACAAAAAAATACTACCGTACTTTAAATGATCTTACTGCAGGGATCAATGAAATCACAACACCAGAAAATTTCCCTTCAACAGGTGGATTTGTATATGTGAAAGTAACGACTGCTGAAGGATGTACAGCGAATGCAAAAATTGAATTAATTGTACTTCCAATCAAAAAATCTCCGATCCTGGTAGATCAATATATCTGTATGGATGCAAAAACAAACCTGGATGCAGGTTCTGGATATGACTCATACCAATGGAGCACGGGTGCTACCACTTCAGGGATCAGAGATGTAGGCGTTGGAGAATATTCTGTAATACTTAGTAAGAACGGATGTTTCCTTACCCAAACTGTAAAAGTGAAGAAAGTTGAAGATCCGGTAATTCAAACCATTGAGATCAACAACAATACAGCGACAGTAATTGTAAGCGGAGGTAAATCTCCTTACAAATATGCAGTTGACGGAACGGCTAACTGGCAGGATTCAAGTACTTTCACGGGTTTAACAAGAGGACAGCATACTTTCTATGTAAAAGATTTTTATAACTGTACTCCTACTTCTGTTGAAATTACTATTCCTAATCTATTAAATGCCATCACTCCTAATGGAGATAATGTAAATGATTATATAGATTACAGTGAACTTGCTTATAAAGACAACCTTACATTTGTAGTATATGACAGATATGGAAATATGGTATTCACCGGAAATAAATTCAACAACTTCAGATGGGACGGTAAGCACTTTGATAAGAAACTAGGAACAGGAACTTACTGGTATCATATCAACTGGACTGAGTCCAATAAAGAAAAGACTCCAGTAAAATATACAGGTTGGATTCTTGTTAAAAACAGAGAGTAATAATTAGTTTAAAACTATATTTTATAAGCCACGATTTGATGATCGTGGCTTATTTTTTTAAATTAATAATGAATATCATAAAATATTTCAACCATCAATCAACTATTCTGTTATTTTTGTACAAACTATAACTAAATATATATGAAGAAAATTATATCGATTCTTCTTTTGTTATTTGTGGCAACTCAAATGCTTTTTGCACAAAGAGACACAGAACACTGGTTTGCTCCTATGGCAGCCCGATCTCCCAAAGTTGTCACTCCTATGCAGGCCCTTTATTTCTCTACAGATTCTGCGACTCCATTTACAGTAGACATTTATAGTAACAATACTATACTGGGTACCGTTACAATCAGCAAAGGTTCTCCGCAGACATTTAATATTCCCTTGAATAGAATGGTTGCTACAATAAATGGCGAACTATTCACTCCGGGAAATAAGGGTTTGTACACTAAAGGATCTAAACCTTACTTTGTCACTTACAGATTCTCGGTAAGTCAGCACGGAGAAATATTAACATCAAAAGGAAAAGCCGGGATTGGGACAAAATTCTACGCGGTGACCTCTCCTATAGAAGAACTCAACGGTGAGTATAATTTCACCACCGGAATTCTGGCAACAGAAGACAATACCAAGGTGACGGTTTCCAATTATTCTGCCAATGTTGTATTTACCAACGGATGGACTGGCGTGACCAACCCTACGCTTACTTTTACATTAAATAAAGGACAATCCTATATTATCGAAGGAATAGGTGATAAAACAGTCAATAAAGAAGCCTTCATTGGGGCCAAAATAGAATCTGACAAACCCATTTCAGTGACCAACGGAAATTTCAACGGACAGTTCGCAATGGCTGCAGGGGGTTCTTATCAGGGATCTGATATTATCATGGACCAATCTGTACCGGTAGACCGATTAGGAAATGAATTTGTTGTGGTAAAAGGAAACGGTGACATCAGCAGAAGAATGGAAGATGCACTGATTGTAGCTACTGAAGGAGGTACCCAGGTATATATCAATAATGCAACTACGCCAGCGGCAACATTAGCTGAAGGTGAAAGTTACAGGGTTAACAAAATCAATAATACCAACTATATCAACCAAGGAAATGATCATTACAACATGTACATCAGAACGACAAAGAATGTATATGTGTACCAGCTGATGGCAGGGGTTGGAGCAAGTAATGCAACACTTGGGTTCAATTATATCCCGCCATTGAACTGCTACCTTCCAAGAAAAATTGATGAGATTGGAAAAATCAAAGACCTTCCTTATTCTACAACTCTTACAGGACATATTGTAAAACTAAATATTCTTACAGAGGCTGGCGCTAATGTTACCGTAAACGGAGCTCCTTTACCAGCAACGCAGGGGCCTTATCCAGTAACAGGAACTCCAAACTGGGTCTCTTACTCTGTACCTGATATTACAGGAAATGTGACCATTAATTCTACAAAGGCTGTTACTGCCGGTATTTCCGGAGGTAGTGGTGTAGTGGGATATGGTGGTTATTTTGCAGGATTCTCCTCCATTCCTGTTATCGCAAAACAAAATGGTGAGTGCATCCCGGGAATTGTGCTGGAAGTTGATGACAGTTTCGATACTTACCAGTGGTATAAAGAAAATAATCCTATTCCAGGTGCAACAAGCCATTCTTATACTCCAACACAATCAGGAAACTATACGGTAAAAATTACAGTCGGATCGTGCCCGCCGGTATTCACCCCTGTGTACAAAGTGTACACATGTCTTAAGAAAACCATCATAAACGATACGGTATGTGATGGAGTAAAACAGATTGTACCTACATTCTCCAGTTCTACCCAAACTGTAGTACCGGGAACTGTAATAATCATTACTCCTCCCACTCATGGGAATGCAGTTCTCGATCCTGTTACTGGTGTAATAAGCTATGCTCCGACGTACGGTTATATTGGTCCGGATAAGATCATTTATAAGTTTTGTGGAAACAATCCTGATTTTACAGATTGTGAAGAAGTGACATTAAATTTAACCATATCGGAAAGTCCCATAGTTAATGATGCTTTAATAAGAACCTGTTTCCTGGAAGCTAATATTGCTACCGGATTGTTCAATCTTACCAATGTCAATGTAACGCTGGCTACCGGAATTACCAAGAAATACTACCCTTCTCTTGCAGATGCCCACGCCGGAACCAATGAAATTTTGACCCCTGCTAATTATATCGCTCCTAATGGGGTAGTTTATATAAAAGTAATTAACGGGAATGGCTGCTATAGAGTGGCAATGGTAACTCTTGTTGTTCTCCCTCCTGTAAAATCAGATGTATTGACAGACAAGATTATCTGTATGGAAGGAAAAACCACGCTGGATGCAGGTCCAGGATTCAAAAGCTATGAATGGAGTACCGGAGCAACTACTCAAACCATTAAAAACGCAGGAGTGGGAGTCTATTGGGTAAAACTAAAAACCGGAGAATG
Source organism: Chryseobacterium sp. KBW03 (assembly GCF_003852415.1). NCBI lineage: Bacteria > Pseudomonadati > Bacteroidota > Flavobacteriia > Flavobacteriales > Weeksellaceae > Chryseobacterium > Chryseobacterium sp. KBW03. Next base: position 105,310 of record NZ_QAJO01000013.1, read on the forward strand.
CATCACCCTGCAGACGGTAAAAGTATATGCATCAGAACAGCCCGTTATTTCAAACATTGACATCTCAAACAATACAGTAACAGTGAATGTTATAGGAGGTACTCCACCTTATAAATATTCTATGGACAATATCAGCTGGCAGGATTCTAACCTATTTACCAATATTGCGAGAGGAAATGCCAGCATCTACGTAAAAGATGATTATAATTGTGAACCAATAAAAGTGGATATCACCATTCCCAATCTTATTAATGTCATTACTCCCAATCAGGATGGGATAAACGATGTTATAGACTACTCTTCACTGGCCGTTAAAAACAATCTTGTATGTAATATTTTTGACCGATATGGAAGCAAAATCTTCCAGGCAGACAAAACCAACGGATACAAATGGAACGGAACTGCAGATGGCAGCAAAAGAGTCCCTACAGGAAACTATTGGTATGAAGTAGGCTGGAATGAGCCTAATGCCAAGCAAACTCCAATAAAATTTACGGGTTGGATTATGGTAAAAAACAGGGAGTAATCCTACAGGCATAAAATTTTAAAAGCCACGATTTTGAAATCGCGGCTTTTTTATTATGTTTTCAACTATTTAATGCTTTTTATTATTAAATTTGTGATAAATACTACTACTGAATGAAGAAAATTCTATCTTTTTTATTTATATTTTATTTTTTCACCTCTGCTTTTGCCCAATTGGACCGAGAGCATTGGTTTGCTCCTATGATGGATAGGACAAGTGCTACCAATCCTTATCAGAAACTGTATTTATCCACCAGCAGAACGACTCCTTTTCCCGTAAGTATTTATAACAATAACGTACTGATCGGAACGGTGAATATCAGTAAAAATAATCCACAGAAATTCGATGTATTAAGAAATTATATTATCACCACTCTGCAGACGGATTTATTTACTCCTACCACCAAAGGATTATACCTTAAAGCAGAATTTCCTTTTTATGCCAACTTAAGGTTTTCGGTATTCAATCATGCTGAGATCATTACTTCCAAAGGAATTTCTTCTACAGGAACAAGCTTTTATGCCGCCTCTGCTCCTATCACTGTGAGCAACAATATTCTGAATTTCATGACCAGCGTACTGGCAACAGAAGATAATACCACCGTTACTATTTCCGGATACACCCCTACCGTTCAGTTTTCCAACGGGACGACCGGAGCCACGAATCCTACAATGACGTTCACCTTAAACAAAGGACAATCTTATATTATTGATGGGGTTGGAAATATAACAGGAAATTTTGACGGCTTCATTGGTTCAAAAATCATTTCAAACAAACCCGTCAATATCACCAACGGGAATTTTAACGGACAATATGCCGGAAACTTCCCTTCCAGTTCGGACATTTTAATGGATCAGGCAGTACCTGTCAACAGACTGGGGAATGAATTTGCTCTTGTAAAAGGGAACGGACCTATAGGATCCAATATGGAAGGCGCTGTTGTGATTGCTACTGAAGACAATACCCAGATCTTTGTTAATAATGAAATTCCTCCTATAGCGACTATCAATGCAGGAAAATATTATGTTATACCAGATTCCAAATATATCCTTCAGGGAAACGGACATTATAATTTATATCTAAAAACATCCAAAAATACCTATGTCTATCAGATTTTAGCAGGAGATTCCAACTCGGGAAATGAAACAGCTACCGGAGGATTCAATTTTATTCCGGCTTTGAACTGCTACCTTCCCAAACAGATTAATGAACTAGGACTTATTAATGAAAATTTTGTTCATTCCAATGGTAATCCTTCAGGTGGTCTCAACATCCCTACAAAGCTCAACCTTATTACGGAAAGAGGAGCTACCGTTACCGTAAACAGTGCTACCCCTCTTGCGATCACAGGTCCTTACAATATGACAGGAACCACCAATTGGGTAACCTATGGAATTCCTAATGTGACGGGAACCATTACAGTCGTTTCAGACAAAGCCATTATGGCAGGAATCACTGCTGGGACTGATGCTGTAGGATACGGAGGTTTCTTTGCTGGTTTCCCCACACAGCCCGTTATTTTAAAATCAGGGGACGGATGTATTCCGGGGGCAGTTCTTACCGTAGATCCTCTTATCTACGATACCTATCAATGGTACAGAAACGGATCAATTATTCCGGGAGCTACTGCTTCTTCACTCACTCCTACACTACCTGGATATTACACCTGTTCTGTAACGATGGGTAGCTGTGCGCCTTTAGTCACCCAACAACTTAAAGTTCTGAACTGTACAAAACTGACCAATGCAGCCTACAATGTATGTACTACACAGACTATAACACCTGCATTCAGTAGTTCATCACAAACACCTGCTCCTAACACTGTAGCGATTACAACAGCACCTGCATTGGGTACTGCAGTTGTAAATTCAACCACAGGAATCATTACTTATACCGTGACAACTCCCGGAACAGCAGGAACAGACACATTCACGTATACATTCTGCGGAAATGATCCGGACTTTCCTGATTGTGAAACGATAACCGTTACGATTAATATCCAGGCACTTGTTGTCATGAATACGACCTTAACTGCCTGTGACATAAACGGACAGGGAACATTCAACCTCACTACAGCAAACGTGACTAGTAATTCGCCTGTTACAATTACTTATTACCCTACTCTTTTGGATGCTCAGAATGAAAACGCAACCGCATTAATCACCAATACAACAGCTTATACCGCACCCAATGGTAACATCATATATGCAGTTGTCAAAAACAATATAGGCTGTAAAAGTATAGCGCAAATCACATTATCTCTTTTCAATAAAGCGATTGTTTTAGATAACTACAATGGTATTTTCTGTGATGATAATCTGGATGGAACGGTTACCGTTATCCTTTCCAATGTCACTCCTCTTGTTCTCAATAACCCTAATTTCTTTACCAATGTAAGGTATTATGCAAACCTGGCAGACGCCAACGCAGGAAATATCAATACGCTTCCTAACAGCTGGAGTTATACAGCCACAACGACTATTTACATCAGAGTAGATTCTCCGGACGGCTGTGCTGCTGTCATCAAACCTTTGCAGTTCAGTATTGGAGCTAAAGTACCACTGATCACCAAAACTGTTACAGAAAGTGTTTGTGATGATGATTTAGATGGAATAAAAAGTGTCAATTTAGCACAGTTTATCCCTCAGTTTACATTAGACCCGAATGTTACTTTCACATTCCACGCCACTTTATCAGATGCTCAGAACAATGTGAATATCGTCTCATCACCGGTTAATATTACAACCTCTCAAACGTATTATATCCGTTTTGAAAAAAATGGAGTATGTCCGGAAGTGGCAACCCTTAAAATCAATATTAAGATTCCTAAAAAATCGGATGTATTAAAAGATAAGGCTATTTGTCCAAAGACAACCACTACTTTAGATGCAGGGCCTGGATTCGAAAGGTATTTATGGAGTACAGGAGCTACCACTCCTTCCATTACCAATGTTGCTCCGGGAAGTTATTGGGTAGAGCTTACCTTCAATGGCTGCGTTTACAAACAGTATGTGAACGTTACAGAATTGCCAAATCCTATAATTACTTCTATTGAAATCGACGGAACAACAGTAAAAGTGGGAGTAAGCGGAGGTACACCACCTTATGAATATTCTTTGGACGGTGTGGTATGGCAGAGTTCCAATGTTTTTTACAACGTACCCAGAGGGGCTCACAATGTATTTGTAAGAGACTCTAAAATGTGTGAGGAAGTCAAAAAACCATTTGCCATAATTAATCTGATCAATACCATCACTCCAAATGGAGACGGTTATAACGAGGGAATCGATTATTCTGCTCTCATGGCCAATGAAAATCTTGTATTCCGGATCTTTGACAGGTATGGTGCTGAGGTCTTCAGAGGAACTCCCGAAAACAGATATACCTGGGACGGAAGAATAGGCGGAAGATATGTTCCTACAGCCACCTACTGGTATTTTATCACCTGGACAGAGTATGGTTCTGCTCTTACGGTAAAATATTCGAGCTGGCTATTGGTAAAACACAGATAACACAAGGAAACCGGAAGAAAGAATAACTGAAAACTCAGAGTTCCTTTCTTCCGGTTTTTTTATTTGAATCTTTATTTTTTTAAGTTAATGGCAACTTTCTAACAGTCCTTAACAATTAAATCCCAAAGTTTAATATAACTTTAACCACTATTCATCATCTAATTAGGCAAAATTGCTATATTTCTATGTAATTTTGCGCATTATATGAAGAAACTGTTTACTCTGCTGCTATTGGTTTTTCTGGCAAAAATGAATGCACAAATATATTCCGGAGAGGTATTTCTGAGAGACAACTCTATTTTATATCTCAATCAGGTATATGTTACGAACCTGACTATACAAAAAACCGTTCTTACGGACTACAATGGTAATTTTAAGATTCCGGCTAACCCTGGAGATGTAATCCGGTTTACCTCTATTGTTACCGAAAGAAAAGACATAAAGCTAACGCCTCAATCGATGACGCAGAAAAATCTGGTTGAGCTTAAAATTGCCTATTATGAAATTCAGGAAATTGTCCTCAGCAGGTTCAAACCTACCGGAAACCTTCGGTATGATGTCAATTCGTTAAGAAAAGAAGATAAAGCATATGCTCTCAAGAAAGTCATTGGTCTTCCTGAGCCAAAAGGTGACGGAACTCCACCGGAACTTCCTGTTGCCGGACTACGAGATGGCGGATTGACCTTCAGCCTTGAAAGCATCTATGATATTCTTTCCGGGGATAGAAAGAAAAAGCAGCGTTACCAGGCTTACGAAAGAATGAACACCTCCGTTGCCCAGATCAAAAATTATTTAGGAAAAGACTATTTTACAAGATTCAAAATTCCTGAGAATTTAATTGATAATTTCCTTCAGTTCGTTTATACCTCTGAAAACATCCAGGCCTATGTATTAGCTGGTAACTTTGAGGCAGTAAAGATTCCTATTGAAAAATATCTGCCGATCTATCAGAAGAGACTTAGAAGCTCACATCTTCAGGAGGTTGTAAGCAGCAATTAAAAATTCCGAGAAAAAACAAATCAGACTATACAATAATCCATGTTTCACGCATGGATTATTTTTTTTATGAAACAATAAAAATTTAGCCCAGACCTTTACTACAGTTCATTCAAATATATATTATTCAATTTTTACCACATATATTTCTATAATATTCAAAAATATATTAAATTTATCTCACGAATAAGTGTTTAAAATAAAAATACTTATATTTCGTTATCCAAATAAAAACTAACCAGCGCAAAACGTAAATTAAATGAGAAACACCAATTCTAATTTAATATTAATTAATGAAAAAAGTACTTTTACTTCTTGGCTGCATGTTCCTTTTTACGGTGTCTGCTCAAAAAAAAGGCAAAGATTATAGTAATATTCTAAAAAGTAATAATATCTATGAGATCAATGCATTTTTAAGAGATGCCCATCCAGATGATCCCCGAAGATCTGTTCTGAAACCAAAGGTAATGGACCTGATGAAAGAATACATCAAAAATGCACACCCTGCTGATCAGAAGGTAAAAGACATGCAGGAAATGCTTGCTATGCTGAGAAGAAGACCTTCTACAAAGATCACTTTTGATGAAATGAATGCGATCATCAAACAAAAACAAATTGCAAAGTATAAAGCTGAGCTGGCAGCGAAACAGCCTACTACTGTTTATACTCCAAGCACTGCTCAGAATACCTATGTTGTGAATCCAACGGCTAATACTGCAGTTCCCAATGCTGAAGCAGAAGAATTCAACATGCTGATGGCTGTCTCTCCTGTAGAACATAAAAACAAAACAGTAAAAATTCTCAATTCTTTATTTGATAATGATCCTAATGCTAAAGAGTGCATTGTCATGATTCAAAATAAATCAGACTGTAATATCATTGTAAGAATGGAAGGCGTAGGTACTACGAAATACAGACTGGCAGTACCGGCTCAGGGTGAAGGTTCCATTGTCATAGAAAAAGGCCAGTATCTTTTCTCCAGTCTGGTTTGCGGAGCACAATATGCCTCACAAAAAACGATACAAAGAGCCATTATGGTCGCTTTAGGAAGCCAATAACCTCAATCATAAACGAATTAGTTCTCTGTCTTTTACCTCCAAAAGACAGAGATTCTCCATAAATTTTTAGTATTTTTGCACTCATTTTATAACTCAATGGGCAAGAATAAATTAGCAAGATTTACAGAAAACAAAATATTACCAAATGTAATACAACCTACAAGAGAAGAGGCCTTAGAAGGTTTCGACCTTAAAGGAAAATGGAGAGACAATTTCTTTAAAAATGAGAATCCAATTGTATTGGAATTAGGTTGTGGGAAAGGAGAATATTCTGTAGGACTTGCAAAAACATTTCCTGAAAAGAATTTTATAGGAGTGGATATTAAAGGGGCTAGATTCTGGTTTGGTGCCAAAGAAGCTGTAGAAAGTAACATGAATAATGTCGCTTTTCTGAGAACTCAGATCGAACTCGTTGATTATTTTTTTGCTGAAAATGAAGTAGATGAAATATGGATTACGTTCCCGGATCCACAAATAAAATATAAAAGAACAAAACACAGATTAACACATCCGGATTTTTTAAACCGATATAAAAAGTTCCTGAAGCCAGGAGGTATCATTCATCTGAAAACCGATTCAGAATTTCTGCATGGGTATACACTGGGATATTTACAGGGAGCAGGCTATGAAATCATCAGCGCGCACCATGATATCTATGGGGCACCTGAATACGATCCTAATACAGAGCATTTGAGAGACATCAAAACGTATTATGAAGAGCTGTTCTCGGCTAAAGGAAAAACAATTACTTATATTAAATTCCGGATAAGCTGATGAAATAAACAAGCTTGATGAAAAAAAAAATTTCAACGATTTTATTCTTCACTTTTTTACTACCCGTCTTTACAAATGCCCAAAAAAGCAATAAAGACATTCTAAAAAACACAAACATCAAAGAAATTGAAGAATACCTGAAGAACGCACACCCTGACGATCCTAAGAAAAGTGTGCTAAAACCAAAGCTGATCGCTTTAAAAAATGCAGAATGGACAAAAGGAGCCCGTACAGCCAAACCTATGGAAGCAAGGCCTGTTATCTCCGATATTCCTAAAAGCATTATGAGAAACCCAAATTCAGACGATGCTGAAGAGTTTAAAAAACTCATCACTGAAACATCTTCTGAACACAAGGATAAAACGGCGAAGCTTCTGAATGCAATGTTCAATGAAGATATTACCCGTAAGGAAGCGATACTTTTATTCAAAAATAATTCGGACTGCAATATCGTACTGCGAATTGAAGGAAAAGATTACTACAATCTTGCTGTTCCTGCTCGTGGAGAAAATTTTATTGTGCTCAATAAGGGTTCCTATACGCTCAACAGTAATATCTGCGATATGAAATACATTTCACAGAAAGACATTAAAAAAAGTATATTTGTAACGATAGGTAATCCGGGACAGACTGAGACAGAAATGAAATCTACCCATAATGAACCGGAAAAAAAACCTTTGAAAAAAGAGAAACCAAAAAATAAAATAGGATGAAAAAACTATTCGTTTTTACCGGAATTTCAATGATTCTTACCAGCTGTAATGTAAATTATGGAGGTTATCCGGTAAGAACATCTTACCCTACCAATAATTCAGGCAGCACAGCCAATACAGAAAGAGAATATAACGAGCTTATTAAGGGCTATAAGCCGGAAACAGCCGAAGTTCTTAATGATCTCCTCAACAGTGATGATCCCAAGAATCCTAAGACCTCTATATCGGTAGAAAACAAATCTCCCTGCAATATGGTACTTACTGTAAGCGGGAACAATTTCTTCAAGAAAATCCCTATAGGTGCTGGAAAGACAGGATATACAATGGTTCCAAAAAATCAAAACTACAGGTTATCCGGAGTTATCTGCAACTCGGCTTATCAGAGTACAAAATTTGTAACCACCTCCTATTCTATAAAACTTTCAAAATAATATACAACCCGCAGAACTCTGTGGGTTTTTATTTTTAATGAATAAATATAATATTTTATCTGGAAAGTTAATAGGCAAGCAGAAAACAGCAGAACAATACTGTTTTTGAGCTATCTAAATGAAAGCTACATCTAAAGATTCAGAGATCTTAAAATGCTTAATAAAGTCATAAGCATCAACAAAGAGTTGTAAACCTAAGCTCATATTTAAACAGTATTCAGATTGTAAGAAACTATACAAAAATCCCCTATCAAAAGCTTAAACAATGTAAAACCAAAATATTATTCTGAAAATCATACACATAATAAATATTTACATATATTTAGAAATACAATTGCGGATTCCGAAAAGCACATAGAGTAGGAAAAAACTAAAACTAAAACCATGAAAAATTTAAAAAAAGTCTCAAGAAATGAGCTAAGAACAATCAAAGGAGGATACAGAAGCTGTATAGACGGCTGTAATTTGGAAATTGGAGAAATGTGCTGCAGCGGTGTATGCAGAATCGGGGTAGTTGTTCCAACTACAGATCCAGATTTTCCAGAATTTACGGTATGCCCTAAGAAACCTTAGTATATAAATAATAAAAAAACGCTGGATATAAATCCAGCGTTTTTCCTATATTAAAGAAAATCTTTAATTATTCTGCATCGAAATCAGCATCTTTATCAGCAGATACTACTTCTCCTTCTTCTTTAGATTTTTCTTTATCAGCTTTTCTTTGAGACTGACCTTCTTTGATAGAATCAGAAACAATGCTCAAGATCATATCGATAGATTTAGAAGCATCATCGTTTCCTGGGATAACGAAGTCAACTTTTCTAGGGTCAGAGTTTGTATCAACAATACCGAAAACTGGAATACCTAATTTCTTAGCTTCAGTTACAGCGATGTGTTCTCTCAAGATATCTACAACGAAGATTGCAGAAGGAAGACGAACCATGTCAGAGATAGAACCTAAGTTTTTCTCTAAGTTAGCTCTTTGTCTGTCAACTTGTAATCTTTCTTTTTTAGATAAAGTTTCGAACGTACCGTCTTTTTTCATTTTGTCGATAGAGTTCATCTTCTTTACAGCCTTTCTGATAGTAACGAAGTTCGTCAACATACCACCTGGCCATCTTTCTGTAATATAAGGCATATTAAGTTCAGAAGCGTGTTTTGCAACAACTTCTTTCGCTTGCTTCTTAGTAGCTACGAAAAGAACTTTTTTACCTGCAGAAGTTAATTTTTCTAAAGCGCTGCACGCTTCATCCAATTTAACTGCTGTTTTATGTAAGTCTACAATGTGAATACCATTTTTCTCCATAAAAATGTATGGAGCCATATTTGGATTCCACTTTCTAGTCATGTGACCGAAGTGTACACCAGCCTCTAGAAGGTCTTTTACATTTGCTTTTGCCATGTTTTCTGTTTTTGTTAGTTTACTTTCCGTCTTTTAAACAATCAACAACTTCTTTAGATGGGAGAAGCGTTTGGATGCTAAACGTAACGGGCAATTTTTTTGTTTTGATAAATAGATTTAGATATAAGACAACAGACCGAATAAATTCTGAAATCTGAGATCTTGTATCTGAAGTCTGAAAATTAACGTTTTGAGAATTGGAATCTCTTTCTTGCTTTTTTCTGACCTGGCTTCTTTCTTTCCACCATTCTTGCGTCTCTTGTAAGTAAACCAGCAGGCTTTAATGCTAATCTGAACTCAGCGTTGATCTCGCATAAAGCTCTTGAAATACCTAATCTGATAGCTTCTGCCTGACCTGTATTTCCACCACCGAAAACATTTACGGTAACGTCGTACTGACCAACAGTCTCAGAAAGGATAAACGGTTGGTTTAATTTGTAAACCATCACGTCTGTAGAGAAATAAGTTGCAGCATCTTTACCGTTTACTGTAATAACACCAGAACCTGGTCTTACATAAACTCTTGCTACAGAAGTTTTTCTTCTTCCGATTTTGTGAACTATAGACATAATTAATTATTTAAATTCGTTAACATTAATTGTTTTAGGCTGTTGAGCTTCATGTTTGTGCTCAGTTCCTTCATATAAATAAAGGTTCTTAAGGATAGCAGCTCCTAATCTGTTTTTAGGTAACATACCTTTTACAGATTTCTCTAATACCTTTAAAGAATCTTTCTTTTGAAGTTCAGCCGCAGTCATAGACTTCTGTCCACCAGGATAACCTGTATGCCAGATGTAAGTCTTATCAGCCCACTTATTTCCGGAAAGCGTAATTTTCCCAGCATTCAAAACGATCACGTTATCACCACAATCTACGTGAGGTGTAAAGTTCGTTTTGTGCTTACCTCTCAAAATCTTTGCAACCGTAGAAGCTAGTCTTCCTAACGGCTGTCCTTCAGCGTCTACCACAACCCATTCTTTATTAGCAGTAGCTTTGTTCGCTGAAACAGTTTTGTAACTTAATGTATTCACACGTTTTAGTTAAAGATTAAACATAATTTACCCCTAAAAGGGTGTGCAAAGGTACAAATTATTTTTGTAACCCAAAAACATATTTTATTTAATCTATAGAATATCTGTTATAGTACTGACCTTTAATAGATTTTAACATCATTAATACGTTTGGCATAAATCTTGAAAAATGTTGTGGCGATGAAAAAAACGCTCAGAAGATTCTAAAAACACACATGACAAAGCAAAGAGTTTATTCCCTCAACTCTTTCTTTTATTAAATTTACTTTAAAGATTTCCGTAAAACACATTAATACAACTACTGTTTCATTGAAATAATTATATTTGTATCAATCATATTAATAATTCATGAGCCACGGAAAACTAAGAGATGATAAAACCTGTCTGAACTGCGGACACCAGGTTGAAGAAAGGTTTTGTCCCCATTGCGGGCAGGAAAACACTGAACGAAGACAGCCTTTCTACTATCTCTTCACCCACTTTATTGAAGATTTCACCCATTATGACGGACAATTTTGGGGAACCTTGAAAAACCTAATTTTTAAACCCGGAAAACTTACCAACACCTATCTGGAAGGCAAGAGGCAGCAATTCGTTCCTCCTGTAAAACTCTATATTTTTGTCAGTTTCATTACTTTTTTCATGTTTGCTCTTTTTCCGATGATCAATATTAATTTATCAGAAGGAAAAGATGCCGGAAGTCACAATACACCAAGTTTTTTCGACAAAATAAAAGTGGCAGAGACGCAGAAAATACTCGACAGTATAAAAGCGGAAAAAAATCCCAGTCGGGGAGATTCGGCAACGATAAAAAAAATTAATACATTATTATCTGATTCTGTTAAGATAAACGATCTCAAAGAAACCTTTGAAATGAATAAGAAAATCGATGCAGATGTTAATTTTGGAGGATATAGAACAAAAAAATCCTACGACTCTGCAACGGCTAAAGACCCATCAGCTTTAGATTTTATACAAACTCCATTAGCTCACAAGTTCTTCGAACTAAAGGAAAATGGTCTTACAAAAGCAGAAATCTTTAAAAATTTGGCGGAAAAATCTTTCCATAACATGCCAAAGGCGCTTTTCATCTATCTTCCGCTGTTTGCATTCTTTTTATGGATTTTTCACAATAAGAAAAAATGGTGGTATTTCGATCACGGAATTTTTACACTGCATTATTTCTCATTCCTATTACTGACTATTCTATTTATATTCCTACTCGCAAAACTGGTAGATCTTACAAGCATTGGACTGATTAATATATTCTTGTATTTAATAATAATATCACTGTCAATATACAGCATAGGATATTTCTTTATCGCCCACCGCCGGGTTTACCATTCCCATGGATTAGTAAGTATGATCATTGGTATGGCCTTACTGACCATTAATTTTATGGCATTTATGATTTTGGTTGTCGGCCTTGCCCTGGTAAGCTTCCTGATGATCCACTAATAATAAATAAGGCTGTCACATTTGACAGCCTTATTTATTTTATTTATTATTATTTTCTTAACGACTTGCTTGCCCTAAAGCTTGCAAATAGATAATAGGCGACAAAAACTGTGGAAAATTTCAGGATAGAAGGAATCGCCAGTTCTAGTTTAAAAATCAAAGCTCCTATAAGAACCAGAATTCCCATCGCTAAAAATGACAGGCCTAATTTCTTGGGCAGTGTAAAATTAGGAGTATCCAGATAATAAGCAATTCCCCAGGCAGAGCCAAAGGCAAAAGCATAATAAATATCCAGTCCGATATTCTCTGAACTTATAAAGAAATAATTGATCAGGAAGCTTACTACTGTTCCCAATGCGAAGTACATCAAAGCTTTTTGCATGTCTGTAAAAATATTCTGCAAAAGTAGAGAATTTAATTTGAGAATATAAGATCTGTTCATTTGAAAACGATGTTCACGCAACTCATTTTAATTCTGTGGTTTCCAAACTTTCAAAGTATCCAACTCAAAAAGGGGACATATAATTAAATAAACACAATCAGAAACCTGATAATCAGAACAATAAATTCAAACACCCGGTTCTTTTTTTATTGTTATATTTGGAAACTTAGAAACTTTCTAGAATTTTTATGGAAACCCAAAAATATACTCCAACCAACAAGGTAAGAATCGTAACTGCGGCCTCATTATTTGATGGCCACGATGCTGCGATCAATATTATGCGTCGTGTTATTCAGGGAACAGGATGCGAAGTGATCCACTTAGGACACGATAAATCAGCAGAGGAAGTTGTGAATACAGCAATCCAGGAAGACGCCAATGCCATTGCATTAACTTCATATCAGGGAGGTCACAATGAATATTTCAAATATATCTATGACCTTTTAAGGGAAAAAAATTCACCTCAGATCAAAATTTTTGGCGGCGGTGGCGGTGTAATTCTTCCGGAAGAAATCAAAGAATTGATGGATTACGGGATCGACAGAATTTATTCTCCGGATGATGGCCGTGAGCTTGGTCTTCAGGGAATGATTGATGATTTGGTCAACAGATCAGATTTTGCAACAGGGAAAGAAGTAACGGCAGATGATTTAGATTCTATTAGCTTTGAAAATTCCACAAGCATTGCTAAAATCATATCTGCAGTTGAGAATTTCTCGGAAGAAAAACCTGAGCTTGTAAAAGCAATCGACGAAAAATCTAAAGGTTTAACTATTCCAATTATTGGTATCACAGGTACTGGTGGAGCGGGTAAATCTTCTTTAACAGATGAATTGGTAAGACGTTTCTTACGTTCAAATACTGATAAAAAAATTGCTATTATCTCTATCGACCCTTCGAAAAAGAAGACAGGAGGTGCTCTATTGGGAGATAGAATCCGAATGAATGCGATCAATGACCCGAGGGTTTATATGCGTTCTATGGCAACCAGAGAAAATAACGTTTCCGTTTCTCCGTTCATTCATTCTGCATTGAATGTCTTGAAATTAGCTCATCCTGATGTTATCATTTTAGAAACGTCAGGTATTGGACAGTCAGGTTCTGAAGTTTCTGATTTTGCGGATGTTTCCATGTATGTGATGACTCCTGAATATGGAGCCTCTACGCAGCTGGAAAAAATCGACATGTTAGACTATGCGGATCTGGTTGCTTTAAATAAATCTGACAAACGTGGTGCTCTTGATGCTCTACAAGCTGTAAGAAAGCAGTTCCAGAGAAACCATTTATTGTGGGAAAGCCCATTAGACGATATGCCTGTTTATGCAACAAAAGCATCTCAGTTTAATGATCACGGAACAACAGAATTATACAACAGATTAATTTCAAAAGTAAACGATAAATTCTCCGACTTACAACTAAAAACGTTTGTTGAACAGGAAATTACAGAAGAAGTAACCATCATTCCTCCAAAAAGGGTTCGTTATTTATCTGAAATTGTTGAAAACAACAAAATATATGATGCTAATGTTGAAAAACAGGCTGAATTAGCCAGAAAAATGTATCATATTGATGGAGTAAAAAATATTATTTCCAACGAAATTTTAGATGCCGAATATCAAAAGGCAGAAAAAGATCTTCAACAGGAAAATATTGACTTCCTAAAAACATGGGATGATACGAAAAAAGCCTTCCATGAAGAGTTTTATTCTTATTTCGTTCGTGGAAAAGAAATTAAAGTTGAGACTTCAACAGAATCTTTATCCCACTTAAGAATTCCAAAAATTGCCTTACCAAAATATACCGACTGGGGCGATCTGATCAAATGGAAAGGTCAGGAAAACCTTCCTGGAGGATTTCCTTTTACAGCAGGAATCTATCCTTTCAAAAGAACAGGTGAAGATCCTACAAGGATGTTTGCCGGAGAAGGAGGACCGGAAAGAACCAATAGAAGATTCCATTATGTTTCTGCAGAAATGCCTGCAAAACGTTTGTCTACAGCCTTTGACTCTGTAACTTTATATGGTCAGGATCCTGCTTTACCACCAGATATTTATGGTAAAATCGGAAATGCAGGAGTTTCTATTGCAACACTGGATGATGCAAAAAAACTGTATTCAGGGTTTGATTTGGTGAATGCATTGACTTCAGTTTCAATGACAATCAACGGACCTGCTCCAATGCTGCTGGCTTTCTTTATGAATGCAGCCATTGACCAGAATGTTGAAAAATATATCGCTCAACATGGATTGGAATCTAAAGTTGAGGCTGTTTTAAAAGCAAAATTTGATGATAAAGGTCTGGAAAGACCAAAATACAATGGTGAACTGCCTCCGTCTAACAACGGTTTAGGGTTAAAACTATTAGGAATTACAGGAGATGAAGTTATTCCAGCTGAAGCTTATGCTGAAATTAAGGCTAAAACGATTGCTACCGTTCGTGGTACCGTTCAGGCTGATATTCTAAAAGAAGACCAGGCTCAGAATACCTGTATTTTCTCCACTGAATTCGCCCTGAGATTAATGGGTGACGTTCAGGAGTATTTCATTACAGAAAAAGTAAGAAACTTCTACTCAGTTTCTATTTCAGGATACCATATTGCAGAAGCAGGAGCCAATCCGGTTTCTCAGCTGGCATTTACCTTAGCAAACGGTTTCACCTATGTGGAATATTATTTGTCAAGAGGAATGGATATCAATGATTTTGCACCCAACTTATCATTCTTCTTCTCTAACGGCATCGACCCTGAGTATTCAGTAATCGGACGTGTAGCAAGAAGAATCTGGGCAAAAGCTATGAAATTAAAATACGGAGCTGACGAAAGAAGCCAGATGCTGAAATATCACATCCAGACTTCAGGACGTTCTCTACACGCTCAGGAAATTGATTTTAATGACATCAGAACGACTCTTCAGGCGCTTTACGCGATCTATGATAACTGTAATTCACTTCACACCAATGCTTATGACGAGGCGATCACGACTCCTACTGAGCAGTCTGTAAGAAGAGCAATGGCAATCCAGCTGATTATCAACAAAGAATTAGGATTGGCTAAAAACGAAAATCCATTACAGGGATCGTTTATCATTGAAGAACTGACGGATCTTGTGGAGGAAGCTGTTTATACAGAATTCGACAGAATTACAGAAAGAGGAGGGGTTCTTGGAGCTATGGAAACCATGTATCAGCGTTCTAAAATCCAGGAGGAATCTATGCATTACGAATGGCTGAAGCATACCGGAGAATATCCTATCATCGGGGTTAATACTTTCCTTGGAAAAGACGGCTCACCAACAGTTCGTCCTGGAGAAGTGATCCGTTCTACGGAAGAAGAAAAACAGGTTCAGATTGAAACGCTTCATAATTTCCAAAAATCGAATGAAGATAAGTCTGAGGCAGCATTGCGACAATTGCAATATGCAGCTATCAATCAGCAAAACTTATTTGGTGTGATGATGGATGCCGTAAAATACTGTTCTTTGGGACAAATTACCAACGCTTTATTTGAAGTAGGCGGTAAATACAGAAGAAATATGTAAGCCCGTAGTTGGACATACATTTTTTATACATTAAACCTCAAAGAAATTTCTTTGAGGTTTTGTTATTTTTAATGTGAAAAAACTCCCAATTTCCAGCATATTTAGTCACAATGTTTGTTAAAAGCAAAAAAATGAATTGACCTTTACTATATATTTGCCATGAAAAAAAAATTTGAATGAGAACATTTATTAAAATTATTTCGGTGTTGGGTCTTTTTGTGGTAGTAAGTTCATGCAAAACATCTCCTGTAAAAACTTCTAACAAAAGCGATATGGTTAGAAATGTTGAAGAACTACAAAAAAGAGAACAGGCGGAAAAGGAAAAGCTTGATATTACAAGCCCAATCAACAACTACGGAAAGCCAGCTTCAAAATAAAGAAATCTCCTTTATGATTAAAAAACTCCTGATCTATTCAGGAGTTTTTTGTATTTTTAATCTAAACAAAACTGATATCATGGAAAAAGAATTTCGAATCAATGAGCTATGTCATGTAGGCAGAGAAAATATGCAGGACATTCCTGGTGGAAGTTTTTGTGGTTTTTGCTCAAAGAAAGTCCATGATCTTACGCAAAAAACGGATGAAGAAATCAAAGTATTATTGCAATCCAATGACTCCATTTGTGGAAGAATTCAGGCTGGCAGAATATCTACTCCTGATAAAAAGCCAGTTATCAGTTACAGTTTATCTGAGATTCCTTTTAGTAAAGTAGCGGGAGGGATTTTCCTCTCCGTTCTGTTAACATCCAATATCCAGGCACAAAAAACAAAAATGGATACCCTCCGAAACTATGATAATCTGGATGGACTTATTGTCTATGCACCAAAACCAGTAGATGAACCACCTTACGGATCAAAAGGATATTATCCAAAGCATAATATTACCAGAAATCTGAAAGTTAACCTTTTGAATAATGAAAAAATCTTAAATCAAAATTATTTTATTACAATTCTTACTCCCACCAAAAAATTCAGTTCGGGCTATGAAAATTATATAAATATTCCTTCCGATGATATCAAATTAAAAAACATCTTTGTGATTGAAGGTCCAAAAGATCAGAATGATGAATGGAACAAAAACAAATATTTTCTTTTTGCTGAAGACAGGCAAATTAAAGATGATTCGCCTATAAATCTAGATCTGAATAAAGCAAAAGAATTACACCCCAGTCCAAAGAATAACGACTTTCTATATTTTCTTGATGGTGAAAAAATTTCCCAGGAAGAATATGAAGAAAATAAAAAGAAAAACAATATCCGGTCTTATTTTCTTACGGAAGCCTATGCGAAAGAACTCTTTGAAGAATATGATGTAGAAAACGGAGTCATCGTATCCTACCGGCAGTAGTATTTCATATCGCATCAACCATAAAATCTCCCTATTTTTGAGAGATTTTTATTTTTACATGAAACCAAAAGCTTTATTCAACTGGAGCAGCGGAAAAGATTCCGCTCTTGCCCTTTACAAAACCCTTCAGGAAGACCAATATGAAATTTCTACCCTGCTTACAAGCATCAATGCAGAATTTCAAAGGATCTCTATGCATGGTGTTCACGTTTCTCTTTTAGAAAAACAAGCGGAAAGCCTCGGAATTCCTTTAATTAAAATGGAGCTTCCCAAAGAGCCGTCCATGGAAGAATATCAGCAAATTATGAGTAAAACGATGGCTAAAGTTCAGGCTCAGGGCATTACCCATTCTGTTTTCGGGGATATTTTTCTGGAAGACCTGCGTACATATCGTGAAGACCAACTCAATGCAATCGGCATGAAAGCCGTATTCCCTCTTTGGAAACAGGGCACCTCCAACCTCATCCATGAATTTTTAGAATTAGGGTTTAAAACAATTGTCACCTGCGTTAACGGATCTTACCTTGATCAAAGTTTTGCAGGACGAATCATAGATCAGAAGTTTCTTGATGATCTCCCTGCAAATGTAGATCCCTGCGGTGAAAACGGGGAGTTTCACACCTTTACTTTTGACGGACCTATTTTTAAAAACCCGGTTCCGTTTGAAATTGGAGAAACGGTAAAGAAAACCTATCCCAAGCCTAAAACATCTCCTGAAGAAGATGGAGACTATGTTTTCTGGTTCTGTGACCTGCTGTTAAAATAAGCCTGTGAACATTCATACACAGGCTTTTCAATCTATTATTTTAATTTGGCGATCATTTCATTCATAATCCCGACGACCAGCCGAATATCTTTTCCATTGGCTATCCCGCTCACAAAACTGACTCGTTTTCAAATCTACTTTCATGATCTTATGACAGATCATCTATTCAATACTTTTTAAAGTTATATTAAATCCGGATTAAATTGATCCCAAACCTCTTTCTAGCACGCAATTTGTATCCCTTACTGCTCTTCTGGATATTTTAGTATCTTTAAGAGTACAATCATTATTTAAAAATACAACACCAGTGATAAAAAATTTAGTATTCCTTTCCATTTTCTGTTTCTTGTTTTCCTGTACAACCGAAGCGCCATCAGCTCCTCCTGTTGATAAAAAAGCAATTATTGATTCTACCATCTCCGCTTTTCAGAAAACCCTTTTAGAGCAACAGATTGATTCTGCTTTTAAAAAGTATCATTTTAATGGAAGTATTGCCTTTTTTAAAGATTCTACTACATTGTACAAAAGAGAAAACGGCTATTCAGATTTTAAGAAAAAAACTAAAATTGACAGTAGTACCGTTTTTGCCATAGGGTCTGTAAGTAAGCAGTTCACAGCCGTTCTGACCTTACTCCAGATGGAACAGGGAAAACTGAATGTGACAGATAAAGTTTCAAAATACCTCAAGGAATTTCAGACCAAGGAATATGAAAACATAACGATTCACCAACTATTAAACCATACTTCAGGATTGAACATGATGGGTGGAAAGCTGATGTTTAAGAGCGGATCAGATTTCTTCTACTCCAACGATGGGTTTAATACCCTTGGAAAAATTGTAGAAAAGGTATCGGGTAAATCATATGATGAGAATGTTATGGAGCTTTTTAAAAAAGCTGGGATGTCCCATTCTTCCACAGGAGATATTTTTAAGGGAAATAATTTTGCCAGTGCTTATGTTGGTACCCCTGCTAAATTTTCAGAAGTTCCCAATATGCCAAGAAGATTAGGCGGACGGGAAATAGGAACTCCTGCCGGCGGAATATTGTCAACTATTCAGGATCTTCATTCATGGAACAATGCCTTGTATGGCGGAAAAATTTTAAAACCCGAAACCCTGAAACTGTTTATGGCAAAAAGTGCGGAAAGGCATCATGCCATATTTGGGAAAATGGGCTATGCCTACGGAATCATGCTGAATATTGGGCAGCCTAATTCTTATTTTCACAGTGGCTATATCAAGGGATCTCCTTCATTAAACATCTATTATCCTGAGACCAAAACGTCTGTGATCATTCTGTCTAATATTGCAGATGAGGAAAAAGGAAAGGGCGTGATCTTCAGACCTCATATTGAAGTAAAAAAGATTACAGATCATCTTGAGAATACCCTTACACAGCTTAGATCAAAACATTAGTTTTAATTATACATCTACGCGATTTTAATGAATTCCTTCATTTTTATTAAATTCTTTTTATGTTCAAGAAAATTCAATACAGCAAAAACAAGGGCCATCTGTAGTACAAATGGAAGAATCAAGGTGATCGAGGTCATGAAAACATCACTATGATTCTGTTCTTTGATAAACTGGTAACCATAAAATCCGCTCTTCATCGCTACCTGAGTCATTGAGGTAGTACATACAACCATCAATCCCAGGTTCTGCTGATACATGGTATACAGACATTTTCCCCTATATTTAAAATCAGCCTTTATATATTTCCAGATTTTATAATTAAAAATCCAGACCAATATGGTCATCAGTACAAACGAACCGTTTAGCAGTCTGAAAAAGAGCTGATATTCCTCTTGATTTCCTGCTATAAAGATCAGCAACAGATTAATCACCAAAGCTGAAGTACTTATTATTAAAGATTTTTTGAAAAGGCCACTATATTTTTCCTGAATAATTCTTTTCGCAATCAAAGGTATTTTCTCCGGATAAAACAACAGATAATTGACCATCTTAAACTCTCCATTCCAGGATTCTTTTATCTTTAAAAAAGCATCTTCAAAACTCAAATTCTCATTGAACTGCAGATCTGAAATCTGACTCATCATATGATCCCTGATTTCCACAAGAATATCCAATGAAAGCTGCTGAGCAACAAGATAATCTGTGACTTTACTTTCCTCTGCTTCGGTTATCATATATTGAAAATTGTCTGTAGATTTAACAAATAACTTTTCATCTCAGTCTCTTTTTCTGCCTGTTGTTTCTTACCCTTTTCAGTCAGCAGATAATATTTCCGGTCTCTACCATTGATTTTCTGAAGCTCGGAAATAATCATTCCCTCGCTTTCCAGTTTGTGCAGCAATGGATAAAGTGCCCCTTCGGTCATTTCAAGCTCTCCCTGTGTAAGCTCTTTTGCCCTTTGGGTGAGCTGGTAGCCATACATTTTAATCTCTTTTGAAAGAAGCTTCAAAATAATATTCTGCAGGGTACCTTTATAAAGACTGTTCTTTTTCATTAAATGATTTCTATACATTGCAAACATATGCATAATTTTCTTATGTATATAATTTTAATCTAAAATATTTTAATTTGTCTTATGAAAAAAATGTACTTTATTGCAATCTATCCTCCTCAAGAGATCATAGAAGAAGTAAAAGTTTTTAAAAGAGATTTGGCAATTAATTATGCCAATTCGAAAGCGTTGAAAAATGAAGCCCACATTACTCTTTTCCCTCCTTTCTCCAGAGAAATTGAGCTGGAAAGTGATATTCATACTGCTTTCCAGAAGATCAATACAGCGATGGATCCTTTTACTATTGAACTGAACGGTTTTGGAAGTTTCCCCAATCCCAAAAATCCTGTATTATTTGTTCGACCGGAAGAAAATTTATACCTGACAGAAATTTATCACAATGTGAAACAGCAGTTTAATTTTGCAAAATATTCTTTCACTCCGCACATGACTGTAGGATACAGAGATCTGACCTGGGAAAATTACCTCAAAGCCTTGGAAAAATATAAAGAACAGAAATACCAAACTAAATTCTTAGTTGACAAAATTTTACTATTACGCCATGAGGGGCAATGGGTTCCTATTGCAGAAAAAAGACTGCAAAAATAAAACCGGCTGTGGGAGCCGGTTCAGTTAAGTTTATTCTTTTATAATCTTCTGAGAAATAATCAGGTTCTTATTTTCTTTTACATTCAATAGATAAGTCCCTGCCGGGAAGTTTTTAATATCAACCTTTATTCCGGAATCTTTCAATTCAAATCTAGATGGAATAAGCCTTCCGGAAGCATCATATACTTCAATTTTTATATCTTTTGAAAATTCCTGCTTTCCTTTAATATAAAATTCTCCGTCTGTAGGATTCGGATAGATACTAAAACGTCTTTCTTCAGCTTTTACTTCTGAAACTTTGAGAGTAGATTTAGTCAGTGTCCAGGAAACGTTTGTAATATGAAGCGTACTGTGGTTATCTACTTTCAAAAGTGGATTATTATCTACGACAGAAAATGTCAACGTATTATTTCCGCTATTAAGTTGTGCAGGAGTAATGGTAATAGAGCTTCCTGTAGATCCCAGAACCGTTCCATTGAGACTCCACGTATTGACCAATGTATTAGGAATAGGAAGAATTTCAGTGACAGTAAAAGTAACATTTGTGGTAGCATCCACGGAAGTATTATTTGCCGGAGTGTAAGAATCTACAGGAGAAACCAGAGTATGTATCTTTTCAATAATCGCTTCTTTACACACAGAACAAAACTGCTGGTTAAGATATCTCATCTCACAACTCTGATGGGGACGGAACCATGTTGGACTTTCGGTATAAGGATACACTCCTACTCCGTTCAACCCTACCCAATTTTTCCATTTTATAGTGGCAGGGTCTGAGTTCTGTGTTTTATTTGCGGATTCAAGCGAGCCGGCAAACCAATATTCATCGGCTAATTTACCGAAAGAATGCCCCAGCTCATGCACAACAATCTCATTGGCAGATCCATTTAAGGAAGCAAAAGCATAAGTTCCTCCGCATCCGCCATATTCGGTAGAATTACCCAATACATAAGTGATATCATAATCTGGAATATTGGCAGCAAGAACCTGCCCCACTTTATTGGTTGTATTACTATAGATGCATCTATGTACTCCCACATCGAAAGTAGATCCAAGATAATTATTAGGATTGGATACAGGGATTACAGGCTCTGTAACATCTGTTGCTGTTCCCGGATGTTTCACTCCTGATTCTGTTGAAACCACTTTTACGGCGTAGGCATTAAAGTAATTTTTATATTCTGTATAAGGACTTTTTGTAAAAAGATAATTGATGGTATTTTGAGCCGATGTAGTGAAAGCAGTTTGCTGTGCAGCGGTAAATCCGTCTCCCAGCACTGCAATAATAACACGCTTGCTATTGTCTCCGTTCTGCAAAAGCGGAACTGTTTCGAATGTCTGGGCAAAGCAGCAGCTTCCGATAAAAAGGGATAATATAGTTTTTTTCATAATTATAGTTTTTGTGTGAATAATAGTTGTACCCCATCCTCTGTTGCCTTCTCCACCTTCACGAGCTGAACATTTCCAGAATAAGAAAACCGGGCACTGAACTCCGTATTTTGAAGGGAAGCTTTATGTCTGGAAATTCCTTCTTTTTCATAAACTTCCAGCTCAGGATTTAAAGGGTCTTTCACAAGCTGTTTCGCCAGTTCTTTTCCACCCGACTCTGCCAATGTGATGATAAGATCTCCTTTATGAACTTCATTTCTATCAAAAGAAGCGATGTGCTTCAATCTGCCCTCTGCAATTTTAGTATTCTGAAGAGCTATTTGTACATTTCCTGATTGATCCTTATCCGCCTTGAAAAACAAATAAATAATACGGTCACTCTTTACTGTAACTTTTGTCTGAACCAGCTGCCTATCTTGTGATAATTCATTTTCTTTCTGGAAACTGCATAACAGAAAGGCAGGAACAATTAACATATTAAATAGATTTTTCATAATCATTTTTGTTTAAAGTTACTAAAGTTTTAAATATAAATAAAAACCACTTTTAATACTTTTCATCCCTCAAAAACTTAGAAAGTCCTATCTTTGAGGCAATGATTTCAGAGAAAATAATTTTAGGGATTGACCCGGGAACAGCCATCATGGGATTTGGTATTATCTCCGTAAAAAAAGGAAAAATGGAGATGGTTTCTATCCATGAGCTCATCTTGAAGAAATATCCTAATCACGAAACAAAGCTTAAATATATTTTTGAAAGAACTCTGTCTCTCATCGACGAGTTTCATCCTGACGAAGTAGCTCTGGAGGCTCCTTTCTTTGGAAAAAACGTACAAAGTATGCTGAAACTTGGCCGTGCACAAGGAGTTGCTATGGCTGCCAGTCTTTACAGAAATATTCCGATCACTGAATATTCTCCAAAAAAAATCAAAATGGCCATTACCGGAAACGGAAATGCAAGTAAAGAACAGGTGGCAGGAATGCTGCAAAACCTTCTTAACTTAAAGGAATTTCCCACAAAATACTTAGATGCTTCCGATGGTCTTGCCGTTGCGGTATGTCATCATTTTAATTCTGGAACTATAGCGGATACCAAATCGTATTCTGGGTGGGAGAGTTTTTTGAAGCAGAATCCGGATAGGTTGAAATAATTTTATCTTTCCGTTTATAGTTTTCACATGCTAACTTTAACTTATTAGATTATAATAATTTATACCGATATATGTAGTTACTTGGTAAAACATAATACTATCTTTAACATTGGTATGATTTTTAGTATTACCTTTGTATAAATTTTCAGCTATGAAAACAAACCAACAAACTATAAATCAAGGAACTCATAAAATAAACTGGTTCCAAAAGTTTCTGATGGTCTGTTCCGGAGGGAACATCCATATTTTAAGAAAGACTCCAAGTGAATGGAATAAATTTTCCGGGATTGGAGGAATCGTACTTTTCACTGCGGTATTTGCCACTTTATCTGCAGGGTATGCTATGTATACTGTATTTGACAATATCTGGGCTTCAGTGGGGTTTGCAATTCTATGGGGATTGATGATTTTCAATCTTGACCGTTATATTGTTTCTTCCATCAAAAAAACCGGAACCTGGTGGAATCAGATTCTGATGGCCATTCCCCGTCTTATTCTTGCTACGTTTTTAGGAATTATTATTTCTAAACCATTAGAGCTTAAAATCTTTGAAAAAGAGGTTAACAAGCAATTGAATACCATTATCCAAAGGAATAAAAAACAGCTTCAAGGGGAGATGAGCGGAAGAATTCTTCAGCAAAGCGGACCTTTTGAAACAGAAAAACAACAGATTTCAGGAAAAATTGCGCAATATCAGAAATCATATGATTCTGCTTCGGTAGAACTTGAGAAAGAAATTCTGGGAAAACAATCTGGCTTAACAAGTGGAAAGGAAGGCTATGGACCTAATGCCAAACGTAAACAGGAATTAAAAGAACAGCGCAGACAAGATCTGGAAAATTATCAAAAGCAGGCCACTCCACGACTGGATTATTTGGATAAAGAAATATCCAAGGTATATACCAATCTGGAAACCGAAAGAAAATCTACAGAGACTTTTGAAGATAAATTCAATGGTTTTGCTGCAAGGCTTCAGGCGTTGGATGAGCTTGGAAAAAACTCTGCAATTATAGGACTTGCCGCATCCTTTATCATGGGATTGTTTATCTGTCTTGAGATTTCTCCGGTTTTGGTAAAATTAATTTCTCATATAGGCCCTTATGACTATCTTTTAGAAAAAACAGAAAACGATTTCAGGCTGTACTCCAAAGAAAAAATTGAAAAAGGAAATGCTTTGACAGATTTCAGGATTGAGGATTTTAAAGATAACTTGAAAAGTTAAAGATGAATACTCAATTTACCAACCATTATATGTATTGCCTATTGAGTTTTTAAAAATTAGAGAAAAAATCTATATAAATTCAAATATTAACTAATAAAATCCACCTTTCATTAAATAAATGAAAGGTTTTTCTTTTTATGATTGATTTTATAGGAAATATTTTATAATTTTATATTACTAAAAATCCTTGTCATCATGAAAAACTTATTTTTTGCATGTACACTGCTAATCTGCAGTGCATTTGCTCCTGCTTTAAAAGCTCAGGCATCAGACCCATATTTAGGGCAAATTGCTTTTGTACCTTACACATTTGTTCCCAAAAACTGGGCAGAATGCAATGGACAGCTCCTTCCCATAGCACAAAACCAAGCTCTTTTTTCACTTCTGGGGACAACTTACGGAGGAAACGGAACAACTACATTTGCTTTACCGGATATGAGAGGAAGAGTACTTGTTCATAACGGACAGGCTCCGGGAGGACCCACTACTTATACTATGGGACAAACCGGAGGAACTGAAAGCGTTACTTTAACAGTGACACAAATGCCGGCGCATAGCCATACAGTAAATGCTGTAACTGCTGAAGGGAATCAAAACTCCCCTACCAATAGCCTTCCTGCAGACACCAAACTTCTTGACAAAGAGTATTCTGATGCAACAGCAAATACTACGATGAAGAGTACAATGGTAAACAATACAGGAGGAAATCAGGCTCATGAAAACAGACCTCCTTTTATTACTTTGAAATGCATTATTTCATTAGTAGGAGTCTTTCCATCACAAAACTAACAGTTATGAAAATTCTTTACTTAGTATGTCTTGCCCTGGGAAGCTCAGCTTTTGCGCAGACAATAACCTTTAAGGGATGCCCTAATTACTTTGATGATACAACTTATACTTTTAACAAAACAGGAGTAGATGCTTTTAACAAGAACATTTATATTACAACTCCTATTGATGATCAACAACCTTGCAGCGGATTAGGCAACTGTGACTTTAAAATCCAGTGGAACAACACTCTTACGAGATGGGAGTTTATTGCAGATGATGGAAATGGAACTTTTGCCAATCCGTCTTTAATCTATTATAATTCAACTGGAAATAACTCCATTCCAATACCTCCGGGTAATACTGTCGGAACCTGGATAGAGAATACAACAGCTACAGGCGGACAATGCGGTGGTAACCTTACCGCGGTAAATTCTACCATGACCGGTGATGTGCAGAGTTCAACATTAGGAACATCAGAAAATTCAAAAAATAGAATCCAGATTTTCCCTAATCCTGTGAGTGATTTTATACATATTTCCGGTATTGACAACGGATTGTCTGTCCAAATCTATAATATGGACGGACGTTTGGTAAAATCTGAAATGTTTGATTCAAAGATTGACGTTTCTCAACTTGTCCCTGGTGGATATGTAATGAAGATAAATACCAGAAATTTTCAGACTCATCAATTTAAATTTGTGAAAAAATAAACGCCTATTTTATAGAGAATAAATGATTAAAGCTTTCGGAATTTCCGGAAGCTTTTGCTTTTCAGGTTTTTTTGTAAGGTGAAATTTTAAAGGGCAAATTCTAAAAAGTCCATCAAATTTAGCTTTAGATATATTAGGATTGAATGAAAAAATGCCTCCAACTAAGTGGAGGCATCAATATTTATTTTAATTTATGATCAATTTATTTGATGATCAATTTAGAAGCTTTAGAATCTTTTCCATTAGAAACCTGAATCATGTAAACTCCTTTTTCTAACTGTTGATCTACTTTGAAAACTCCACTTCCTTCTTCAGTTACAGATGGGCTAGCTACCAATCTTCCTGACATATCAGAAATAGAAACTTTCAAGTTTTTACCGTTTTTAGCTTTAATGAAGATCTTATCACCAGTTGCTACCGGGTTAGGATAAATTGTTAAATCACCATTATCAGCTTTCACTTCACTTGTTCCCAAGTTGGTAACAAACTTTACAGTATAATCTTCAACTTGTCCGTAATTCAACTGTCCACAAGGAGTCATATTAGGATTCTCATCATCCACAAGAACTCTCATCCTAAGTGGAGTATTCAATACTACTGAAGCTGGAGCAGTAATCGTAGTACTATAAGTACCTATTGCAGTAACTGCATCTGCAACAATATCATCACCTGAAGCCACAAGTTCAGATGCTTCAAAACTACCGTTATTATTATAATCGATCCAAACTCTCACGTCATTTGCAGAACCAGATACATTCACCTGAAGATTATGAGTTCCTGTTGCAGAAAGCTCAGTTGATGTAGCTTTCAGGCAGCTTGCTCCTGTATAATCTTCATAAAAATTAGGAGCTCCTGACCAATATCCTGTCGAACCATTGTTTATATTTCCTAACTTAACCAAAGTTGGTCCTACAAAAAAATCATCAGGAGTATCTATCCCACTTGGGTTACATGTAGCAGCAATAGGCGTTCCAATTGTAGAAGCTGCAGATGGAGCTGTTGCTCCTAACGAAGTACTTAATGCCCCTCTCAATAAGAAGAAATTAAGAGCAGCCCTATCATGTTGCCCATTCGTAAATTTGAATGCCGTTGGATTAGTATAGTTCATCATATTATACTGTACTCCCTGATAGTTTGTTCCAGTACAATAATTCATATCATTATTGGTAGGAGCAGGATCATTCAGCAAGCTTCTTGACCTTTCTGTATCACACACCTGGTCATTATCTTTAGTACAGTTATTAGTAGTTGCCGCTGGGCAGTAATTAGTAGAAGTAGTCCCTAGTGGTGGTTGAGCATTGGCATTTCCAAAAGTATGAAGCAACCCCATACTATGTCCAAACTCATGAGCTAAAGTAATATCGTCCTGTAAAGTAACTACAAAAGATTTCATAAAGGATTCGTAGGCAGAATCAGGGTTTTGAGGCAATCCTGCCCATCCCATGATACCATATTGTCCACCACCATCTACTCTGTTCATAATATAAATATTAAAGTAAGAAGCTTCAGGCCAGTGTGGAGCAATTGTTTTAATTTGGTCTGTAGTAACACCTGCCGTACCACTACGATTTACCCCATTTGCATCATATCCCGGAAGAGTACCACCATTGTATCTAACAATCCCTGTAGTAGCATTACAGTTAGGATCTCTCTTTGCCAATACCAACTTGATCGGCATTGTAGCTGCAGTACCAAAATCAGCAGGAATTCCCTGAGCCCATTGATAAGTACCTGCATACATTTGATTACAACGGTCCAGCCAAGCCTGAATTTGTGCATCACTCTTGTTATAAGCACTTCCTACAGTAGCACCAGTAGGTGCTATTACGTGTACAACTACAGGAATTTCATAAACTCCATTTACAATTTTGTATGCACTTGCATTTTTAGCAGAAGTATTTTGATTACTGCTGATAATCTTGTCACGGATATTACGAATCATTTCGTCAACTTTTCCGTTCTGTTTTTGATGTACTCTTTGTTCGTTATCAAAATCACACCAATCTTTTTTTTGCTGTGCTGATACCGAAAGGGATAGCAATAATACTCCACAAAGTATAGTTCTCTTCATTTCAATAATTTAAAAAAATTAAACAAGTTGCAAATTTATTAATTTCATGAATTAATTAGTGGTATTTATAACTAAAAATCATCACAAAATTTAAAACTTTACTACAGTTAGTAGAAAAAGACGCATTATTGTTACATTTTAATCTAAAAATAAAATTAACATCATTTCATATAATATTTATTTTAATTAATTTATTATCATTAAAAAACGAAAAATACAAACAAATAGATAATTCAATAAAATAGAAAATTAAAACTAATATATTTTAAATCAAAACATTAAAACGAAATCATAAAATAAAAAAACCGCACTAATTGTGCGGTTTTTCGTATAAAAATTCAATTATAATTTTATAAAGAATAATTTGGAGCTTCTTGTGTAATAATGACATCATGCGGATGAGATTCTTTCAATCCACTTCCTGTGATCATTACCAATTTAGAATCTTTTTGCAGCGTCTCGATATCCTTAGATCCACAGTATCCCATACCTGCTCTCAAACCTCCTGTCAACTGGAAAATTACATCTTCCAAT
This sequence comes from Chryseobacterium sp. KBW03, assembly GCF_003852415.1. NCBI lineage: Bacteria > Pseudomonadati > Bacteroidota > Flavobacteriia > Flavobacteriales > Weeksellaceae > Chryseobacterium > Chryseobacterium sp. KBW03. Next base: position 134,226 of record NZ_QAJO01000013.1, read on the forward strand.
TTTCCTTTATGCGGTACTCTTCCTTCGATCCCTTCCGGAACGAATTTCTTAGCTTCACTCTGGAAATATCTTTCTTTACCTCCTCTCTTCATTGCCGAAAGGCTTCCCATTCCCTGGTAAGACTTGAACTTTCTTCCCTGGAAGATAATTTCTTCACCCGGAGCCTCATCTGTACCAGCTAAAAGTGAACCTAGCATTACTGCACCTGCTCCACTTGCAATAGCTTTAACGATATCTCCTGATAGTTTGATTCCTCCATCAGCAATTACCGTTACATTTTGAGACTTAGCATATTCGTAAACGTTATAGATGGCAGATAGCTGAGGAACTCCTACCCCTGCAACTACTCTGGTAGTACAGATAGAACCTGGACCAACACCTACTTTAAGTACGTTTGCACCTGCTTCAATAAGGTCTTTTGCAGCTTCTGCAGTAACAATATTCCCTCCTACAATATCAAGGTTTGGATATTTCTTTCTGATTTCAGCAATTTTATCAAGAACACCTTTAGAATGACCGTGAGCAGAATCAATGGCTACAATATCAACTCCGGCTTTTACCAAAGCTTCAATTCTTACCAATGTATCTTCTCCTACACCTACTCCAGCCCCTACAATAAGACGACCATTTTCATCTTTATTTGCGTTCGGGTATTCCAATTGATTGTCAATATCCTTGATCGTAATTAATCCCACAAGTTTATTCTCTTTATCTACAATAGGAAGTTTTTCAACTCTGTTCTTAAGAAGGATTTCTTTTGCCTTTTCAAGGTTGGTGTTTTTGTCAGAAGTGATCAGATTTTCTTTGGTCATGATCTCTTCTACTTTCATATCAAGATTTTCCTGATACTTTACATCTCTGTTGGTAATAATTCCGATCAGAACATTATCAGCATTCACTACCGGAAGCCCTGAAATTTTATATTTGGACATCAATGCTTTAGCTTCAGCTAAAGTATGGTCTTTGGATAATGTTACCGGATCAGAGATCATTCCGTTTTCGGAACGCTTCACACGATTTACCTGAGCAGCCTGCTCATCGATCGTCATGTTTTTGTGAATAAAGCCTAAACCTCCGACTCTTGCCAAAGCAATTGACAGATCAGCTTCAGTAACAGTGTCCATCGCAGCGGAAACTATCGGAACATTCAGCGTGATTTTGTCGGTAAGTCTTGATTTTAATGAAACCTGGTTAGGTAAAACTTCTGAATAAGAAGGGACTAGAAGAACGTCATCGAAAGTGATGGCTGTCTCTACAATTTTGTTATGAATAGACATCTTTACTTTCTTTGCAAAATTAGGTTATTTTAATGAGATATGAAAATCCTTTTTAATAGTTTAAATAAAATTTAATAATCAATAACTTAAATCGAAAAACCGTCCTTTTTATAAGAACGGTTACGGTACAAAATAATTGAATATGTTTGAAACTAATTGCTAGTTACTACATTAAAGGGTTTAATTAATTATTTACAGAAATGGAATTGATCATTTTGGAAATATCATTAGCCGTAAAATTTCCTTTCACATCTACAAAAACAATTTCATGATTATTGGAGCCTACGGTAAGCAGCATATTTTTAATAGCATCTCCATCTTGTTTTACCCTTACATTGATATTATCTCCGTCATGTTTTATAGTAGCCCATTCCTCATAATGGTTATTATTCAGATATTGGGTATAATCATTAAGCATTTCCTGACTCCCATTGGTTACTGTAAGCACTTTTATCTTAGAAGCTTTCTTTACCAGATTGATGGTCTCCTCACTTTCTCCTTCTTCCCTTAAAGCTTTTTTAATATAAGATTTAGCCAAAATCATGGGTACATTAATACTGGCGAACCGAGCTCCTTTGAAATCATATTTTGAATTTTGAAAAAAGTCAATGTTCGGTTTTTCTGAAACGATGCATGATTGAAGCATACCTATTGTCAGAATAGCAAGGAAAATGTTTTTAAGAGTCTTCATAGTTTAGTTTTTATTTGATTTGTCTGAAGCTTCCTCCCGAAACTTTATCTACTTTGGCATCCAGCTCTGGATTTCCTTTCAGTTTTACAGCAGCTCCTGAAGAAACGCTTACTTTCAGCTTATCTGTAACCAGTAAGGAAAGACTTGCACCTGAAGTAGATTCTACTACTGCTGTACCTATTTTAAGATCATCTGCTTTACAAGATGCTCCACTGCTGATATCAATCACAGCAGAAGCGGACTCCCCGGATAAGCTAACGCTTGCACCACTGGATATATCCAATGCCAGGTTGGGTGTTTTAACATCAACATCCACTACCGAACCTGAGCTCACTGCAACTGCTGCTGTCTGATTCACATTGAATGTTCCTTTAATAATAGAGCCAGACTCTGCCTCAATTGCCAAACTGCTTCCAGTAATAGGGTTCACTGCTGTAAAGATACTGCCTGATGATGTTTTTATAGCGTTAATACTGGGAGCTGAAACATTGATATTCAGATTTTTAAATCTCAGATTTCTAACTCCTTTATTGTCTACATATATTTTTAGCACTCCATTTTCCACTTTTGTGATAACATATTGAAGTTTATCTGCATCTGCAATTACTTTTACACTTCTTGTGTTTTCCTGTTTGAAAGTAACATTTACTCCTACACTGGCATCTATCTTTGAGAATTCACCTACGTTTCTGTTATCTCCATTCAGATAGGAAGAGGTGTTACCAGAAGTAAGGTCATTTCTCACGGAAGTCGTCACAGAAGAAGTTGTGGTTTCCCCAGAATTAATGATCTTATTCACATCTGATAATTTCATTTTTCCGTTAAGAATAAAAATAATATTCTCTTCTTTGGAATCTACATTGAATACAAGATTTTCCAGGTAGTTGTCTTTTTCATCTTCAGCCAAGAATTTCATGGAGGTTCCGTCACTGCTCATGGACATCAGTTCATTGAAGTTAAGGGACCTCAAAGCATCGTTTACTCTTGCCGTCTTATCTTCATTCATTTTTATATTGGCAAGATTTTCATCTTTTAAACGATCTGGAAATGTAATTTTGGGGATAATCAGAATTTTAAGACCATCTACCTCGTTCAGAATAGGTTTTATTTTTCCGATATAAGCATCATCAACATCAATGGTATTCAATAGCTTGAACATCGGTTTTTTGATATTAATAGAGGTTACTCTTCCTTTTTTTTCAAAATCCTGAAAAAGCTTATCCAATTTCTCAGTCTGTGCAGAATAAGTTGCAAAACTGCTTAGCATTATGGCTATTATAAAAAATATTTTTTTCATGGGATTGTTCTGATTTTTAGTATTCGCTGTCAAGATTTTCATTTTTCTGAGAAGATGCTACTGTTTTTTTAAACTCATTTCCTAATTTCATAAAGGAATATCTGGTAACATCCAGGGCTTCTTTTTCACTACTGATTCTTTTGCCGTTTACAATTACATAAGAATCATTGTAAGCTGATGCTGAATCATTTATATTTTTGTTGTTTGAGGAATTGCTTACATATCTAGGTCTAGTTTCCTTTTTGAGTCTTCCTCTTTTTGGTAGGATCTCGTCCATTACATCCTTTTCTGCTACCTGGTTATCCTGAAAGACAGAATCTTTTTTCACTCCGGAAATAGAGTCTGTGTGATTCACGGCAACCTGTTCCTGGTGGTCACTGTTCTCTTCGATAAATCCGGACTTCTGTTTTAAGATTTCATCTTTCACCAGTTTTCCTGTATCCTGTACTTCTGTACCGGAGTTATTATTCAGAAAGAATCCGATTCCGAAAACCAGCATTACACTGGCGGCCATCCAGAACCATTTAGGAAAAGAGGGCTTTTTCTTTTCTTCCAATGGAATAATAGGTGCAGTATTCTGTTCCGGTTCCGCACCTTCTGCAGTCTGAAGAAAGTCTTCAAAGCTCCAGTCCATTTTTTCTTCCTTTATATCCCGGAAGATTTCGTCGTATTTATCTTGTAATTGATCTTTTTTCATAGCTCATCAGTTGTGAGATTTGTTCTTTTACTTTTTGTCTCGCACGCATAAGGTTTACCCTTACTGCATTTTCCTCCATTTCCAGCATTTCAGAAATTTCGGAAACATCGTATTCTTCTACATCTTTCAAGTGGATGACCATCTTTTGTTTCTCGGGGAGCTGATTGATAAATCCTATAATATGTTCCTTAAGGTTATCAACTTCCATACTATAAAGCTCCGAGCGATGAAGCTGCATATCCGCAAAGCCTATCTTGACATCGTGATGCTTCAGCCGGTTCAGGCATTCGTTCCGGACAGACTTCAGCGCATAGGACTTAAAATTTCCAAATTGCTCAAGCTCATCCCTCTTCTGCCAAAACTTCATCATGAGATCCTGTACTACATCTTCTGCTTCATCACTGCTCATGACAAACCGCTTCGCAAAACGATACATCTCGTCTTTGAGAATAAACACCGTATTCTTGAAAGTTTCTTGGGTCATGAGTTTTGTTTCTTATAGGTAAGACAACTGCCGTTTCAAATCTATTACATCAAAAATAAAAAAACTTCAAAAAAAATTGAAGTTTTTATTTTTATAGAATTAATACGTATCAAAAATATGTTTTAAAATCGCTTTATCTTCTTCTGTTAAAGCCACTTTTCTTCTGGCCATAGCCCTTTCTGCCACTTCATATACTTTATCCAGCTTAAATCTTTCATCATCTTTCAATCCGCCCCATGAAAAGTTTTCCACAAGATTGGGTGGAAATCCTGGTTTGAATATATTAGAAGCTACACCAATTACGGTTCCAGTATTCAACTGGGTATTGATGGCTGTTTTGGAATGATCTCCCATAATCAGACCTGCAAACTGTAAACCGGTATCTTCAAACGCCTTGATTCTGTAGTTCCAAAGTTTTACAGGGCTGTAATTATTTTTAAGATTGGAAGAATTGGTATCAGCACCGAAGTTGCACCACTCTCCTATTACAGAGTTTCCGATGAAACCTTCATGCCCTTTGCTAGTGTATCCAAAAATGATAATATTATTCACTTCACCTCCTACTTTACAGTGAGGGCCAATAGTGGTTGCTCCATAAATTTTAGCTCCCAGATTAAACTTAGAATCTTCTCCAAGTGTAACAGGGCCTCTAAGATGGCAGCCTTCCATAACTTCGGCATTTTTACCGATATAGATCTTACCTGTTTTGGTATTCAGTGTGGAAAATTCAATTTCAGCACCTTCTTCGATAAACAGATCTTTTTTATCTCCTAAAAAGCCATTTGTTGAGGACAATTCCTGTGAGGTTTTTCCTTTGGTAAGCAATTCAAAATCGAAATCAATGGCGTGATGATTATAGGAAAATAAATCTTTTGGCCTTTTAAAAAAAATAAGATCTTCCTTAATATCCGTCATTTTTTCAATCTGATTCAGAGAAAAATCTTTCATGTTGATTTTAGCAGCGATCAATTCGTCTTCATAAACCAACGCTTCTCCCTGCTTAAGATCTTTAATCTGCTGAATCACAGTTTCCGTAGGCAGGAAGTTCGGAACTAAAAAGAGACTTTCTTTTTCCTCCGGACTTTTAAATTTATCCTGAAGATACATTTCCGTGAAATAAGATACTTCTTCATTTTCCAGGATTTTCTGCCATCTCTCAGAGAATGTCAGGATTCCGCATCGCATCGCAGCAACCGGGCGGGTAAAAGTAAGTGGAAGAAAATCTTCCCAATATTGTGCGTCTGAAAATACTAATTGCATTTTTTAGAAGTTAAAGATTAGAGGTTGGAGAATAGAGCCTGAGATAGAGTTCACTGAAATGAACCTGCAGATTCTAAATTCTTTCTAAACAAAAATACAAAAAGAAGTGGTAAGTTGGGAAATGTGGAATAAGTTTTGGCTAAAGCCAGTGAATAGAATTTTTTATTTTATTAAACGGGCTAAAGCCCGTTCCTATTGAATATCAAGCAGAGCCCTGATTTACATAAAAAAAGTCTTCCAAAGATTGGAAGACTTCTATATTTTTAAGTATACAAAAATTACTTAGCGAATTTTTTGTATTTGTTCATGAACTTATCAACTCTACCAGCTGTGTCAACTAATTTAACTTTTCCTGTGTAGAAAGGGTGAGAACTAGAAGAGATTTCCATTTTGATTAGAGGATACTCTTGTCCTTCGTACTCGATAGTGTCTTTTGTTTCCGCAGTAGACTTGCAAAGAAACACCTCGTCGTTACTCATATCTTTGAAAACAACAAGTCTATAATTTTCTGGGTGGATTCCGTTTTTCATAATACTATTTTTAAAAAAATTAAGTTTGCTTTCGAAATAGTAATGGATATTTCTCTGCTAAATTTTAGGTTGCAAAAATACAACATTTTTTCTAATTTCCAAATACTGAATTCATTTTTTTTTCTTGATAAGAAATTTAAAGTATTTTCGTTAAATTTGGAACTTACTTAAACTTTAATTTCAATGAAATTCAAATTATTACTGGCTTTTTCCTTCTGGATGTTACTGATAGCGGTATCGTGTAATAAGGATGATATTACGTTTGACAGCCCTACACAGCCGCTGAGGTTTTCAAGAGACACCGTATTCTGTGATACGGTATATCACCAGGTACGTTCAGAAACATATGTTGTAAAGGTATATAATAATGAAGATAAGGATATCATGATCCCAAGAGTAAATCTTGAAAAAGGAGCTGCTTCATTATATAGAATCAATGTAGACGGAAAACCGGGATATGATTTTAAGAATGTTCCTTTAAGAAAGAAGGACAGCCTTTATATTTTTGTTGAAATTGCCCCTACAGCTACCGGACCTGAAGCCATTGCTGAAGACAAAGTTCTGTTCACCGGACCTACGGGACAGCAGCATGTGACTCTATTCTCCGTAGTTCAGGATGCTGAATTTTTTATTCAGACTCCCGGGAATCCGAATGTGATTACCAATTCTACAACGTGGAATAACAATAAAGCAAAGATCATCTACGGAAACCTTACCATTAATCCAAGTGTAACCCTTGATATAAACGCTGGAACCAAAGTGTATTTCCACAAAAACAGTGGAATGAAAGTTTCTTCCGGAGCGGTCTTAAATATCAACGGAACAATGGCCGATCAGGTTATTCTTCGTGGAGACAGAAATGATCCTTATTATGATACCATTCCTAAAAACTGGAATTCTATCAAAATGGAAGCAAATTCTACTCTTAAAATGAACCATGCAAGACTTTTCGGAGGAACAAGAGGACTTGATATGAGACAAACCAATGCTACTATTACCAATTCATTTATCCATACGTTCTTTGAATACGGTATTTACGCAGTAGGTTCTACAGTAAATGCCAATAACCTGGTGATGAACAACTGTGGGTTATCATGTATCGGAATTTTCCTGGGTGGAAAACACAGCTATACCCATGCTACGATTGCAAACTATTCTAAAACAATGAGTTCTTTCGACAGAACGGGAATTTTTGCAGCCAATGAATGGAAGAATGATGCAGGACAAACACAGCAGGGAGCCCTACAGCAGCTTAACATCAAAAACAGTATTGTATATTCTGACAGAGATGATGCTGTTCATTTTGAAGCAACTCCTGGACAGCAGTTTGAGTTCTTACTTCAAAATTCACTCATAAAATATACCAGCGCTACAGGAGCAGGTTTCACTTTTGACAATAATCCAGGTGTGGTACAAACAACGAAGAATACCGATCCGCAGTTTGTCAATTATTTTATGGCTAAAATGAATTTAAGAGTAAAATCTACTTCACCAGCCATTGGAAAAGGGAATGTTGCTGTTGCAGCAACCGTACCTTTTGATATTGTCAATGTATCCAGAACGACTAACCCAACTCTAGGAGCTTATCAATAATGGAAATTACCCAGTTACAACAGCAGGTCGATGAATGGATCAAAACCATTGGGGTAAGATACTTTAATGAACTTACCAATATGGCGATGCTGACAGAGGAAGTAGGTGAAGTGGCAAGAATCATTGCCAGAAGATATGGTGAACAAAGTGAAAAGGAAAGCGATAAGAATAAAGATCTTGGCGAAGAACTGGCAGATGTACTTTTTGTAACATTATGCCTGGCCAACCAGACCGGGGTAAATCTGCAGGACGCTTTCGACAGAAAAATGAAAATCAAAACTGACCGTGATAAAGACCGGCATCAGAATAACGAAAAACTTAAATAATTATAAATGATGAGTTATGAATTATCAATGAATTTTAAACTCATCATTTTTAAATATAATGTAGATCATAATGAAGCTAGAAAAATCAAAATTATTAGGAGGAAAAACAGTACAGATCAGCGGTTCGAAAAGTATTTCGAATCGTTTATTGATTCTGGAAAGTCTGTTTAGCAATATAAAAATCGGAAATTTATCCAATTCTCAGGATACACAGCTATTGAAAAAGGCATTATCTGAGGATACGGAAGTGGTAGATATCCATCACGCAGGAACGGCAATGCGTTTTCTTACTTCTTATTATTCTATTCAGGAAGGGAAAACGACTATCCTTACCGGATCCGGGAGAATGAAAGAAAGACCGATCAAAAACCTGGTAAGTGCTTTGAGAGATCTTGGAGTAGAAATTGAGTATATGGAGAATGAAGGTTTTCCTCCTTTAAAAATTACAGGAAAAAAAATTACTCAAACGTCTGTAAATGTTCCGGCAAATATTTCAAGCCAGTTTATCACATCTCTTCTTCTTGTTGCAGGAAAACTTGAAAACGGACTGGAAATTAATCTTGTAGGAGAAGTTACATCAAGGTCTTATATTGAAATGACCCTTGATATCCTTACTAAGTTTGGGATACGAAACAGCTTTGAAGGAAATACCATCAAAGTACATTCTTTCGCTCCTGAAAACAATTCTGCCATAGTACATTATGAAGTCGAAAGTGACTGGAGCTCTGCTTCATACTTCTACTCTATCTGTGCTTTGGGAAGAGAAACAATTCACCTGAAAAGTTTTTATAAAGAGTCTACTCAGGGAGATTCTGCAATTGCAAAGATATATGAGGATTTCTTCGGAATCAAAACAACTTATATTGAAGAAGAACACAAGCTTACATTGGAACCTCAGCCTGATTTTTCTTTCCCGGAGAAAATTGTTCTGGATATGAACAACTGTCCCGATATTGCACAAACACTTTGTGTAACAGCAGCAGCTTTAAAGATTCCTTTCGATATTTCCGGATTGGGAACTTTAAGAGTAAAGGAAACCGACAGACTTCTGGCATTATATAATGAGCTTAAAAAACTTGGTACTGTAACAGAAATTACGGATTTAACCATTAAATCGATCAGTTTTGGAGAACCGGAAGACAATATTTTGATCAAAACGTACCAGGATCACAGAATGGCAATGAGTTTTGCTCCGTTTAGTCTGATTAAAGAACTTAATATTGAAGATGAAGATGTGGTAGAAAAGTCTTATCCAATGTTCTGGAAAGATCTTGAAAATATACTGACTCATTAATGTTATACAAAAAAGTGGTAATTTGAAAATGATTTTATTTCGGATTACCACTTTTTAATTTTATATAATAACCATGAAACATTGCTTTTCCTTTTTGTTTGTTTTATCTGTTTCAAGCTTATCTGCCCAGAATCTGAAAAGTTTTTCGGTTCCTAAAGGGTATACTCAGATTGCAGAAGCCAAAGGTGATCTTGACAAAGATGGAAAAGATGAAATTATCCTGATATTTAATACGGATATAAAAGCATCATACATGCAAAACCCGGAAGGTACAAGTGACTACCAGAGGGTTTTTTATATTCTGAAAAAGGAAAACAGCGGTCTAAAAGTATGGAAAGAAAATTCTGCCATTCTTTTTTCAAGCGGGTTCGGGTTTTATCCTTCTGATAACGTTCTTGAAATCAATATAAAAAATAACTGTCTTACTATTGAACAGCAGTTTTTCACCAACTCAAGGCATACCCAGCAATATAAATATACCTTCAGATTTCAGAATGGAGATTTCTATCTGATAGGTTCACATGATCATTTTGAAGATACCTGTGATTTCAGTTTTACCAATGAAATCAATTTTTCTACAGGAAAGGTTATTGTTGACAGAGAATATTCATCCTGTGATGATGAAACTAAAGTACCCGAAAACTTACACAAAGAATTTACCCATAAATTCCCGCTTATTAAAATGAATGATTTCTTTATCGGAGATCACAACTTCAGACTTCCCGGGCTGAAGGAGGATTTTGTTTTTTAGGATGGAAGATTGAAACTGAATACTGGATATTACTTTTTGCTTATTTTTAAACGCAAAGTAAAATAATTCTATCGTCATATTAAAGAAAGCAAAGAGGCCGACATATGTCGTTGATGAAGCTTGAATTATACATCCGCTTAGAAAAAATCAATTTCATTGATTTCATCTTTGCTCTCTATATTTCCAGAACAAAAAATAAACTTTGCGTTAATAAAAATCTGTCTCCTAAGTTCCTGACTTTATATCAACTTAATTATCTATTAAAGTTAAATTAACTCCTCATGTTTTGATATATTCTTATTTTTAAGCTGCATTAAAAAATAAAAAAACTATGTTCAAACAAAACATGAAACGTTTTACAGCCATCACTCTTGGGGTGGTGACTGCGTCTATCTTTTTTTCCTGTTCAAATGACAGTATGATGGAAAGAGATTCTAATGAAACCTCTTCAATGTCGTTAGCAAAAGCAAGTAGTAAGACTTCATTACTGCCTATCGCAATGAATAGCTGGATGTCTGGTCTTCAGGATAATATTTCTATTTCAAAAATTTCCATTCCCGGAACTCATGATTCCGGAGCACGTGTAGATGCCCCTGTTGTATCAGGTACGGCTAAAACTCAAGACCTCAGCATTGCAGAACAACTGAATGCAGGAGTCCGTTTTCTGGATATCCGCTGCAGACATATTGACAATTCTTTTGCTATTCATCACGGAGCGATTTACCAAAATCTGAATTTTGATGATGTATTGAATGCGTGTTATGCGTTCCTTAACAGCCATCCGTCTGAAACGATTATCATGTCTGTAAAGGAAGAATATGACGCTTCAAATACGACCAGAAGTTTTGAACAGACTTTTGACTCCTATGTACAGAAAAACTCTTCTAAATGGGATCTTGGAGCCAATATTCCTACATTAGGTGCCGTGAGAGGAAAGATCAAGTTATTAAGAAGATTTTCTTCAGGAACAACTAAGGGAATCAACGCTTCACCTTGGGCGGATAATACAACATTTGACATCAACAATTCCGGTGTACAGCTGAAAGTTCAGGATTATTATAAGGTGACGAACAATGACGATAAATGGAACGGAATTTCCAACCTTCTTAATGATGCAAAAAATGATACCAACGGTAAACTTTTCGTGAACTTCACCAGCGGATATAAACCTGGAATCTTCGGGATCCCAAGCATTCCCACGGTATCCAACAATATTAATCCAAAACTTAAAACATTCTTCCAAACAAATACTCAGGGATCATTTGGAATAATGCCGATTGACTTTGTAAATGCTGAGCTGTCTGAGCTCATCGTGAAAACCAATTTCTAATTTATTATTTGTTAGATATATCCATAGGCTGTCTCTCTTGTTGAGGCAGCCTTTTTAAATCTTGCTCTGCTTTTATTTCTCGCAGATTTTGCAGATAACGCAGATTATCCACAAACACCTGCTTAATCTGGGAAGCCTTAAATTAATACAAAAAAAAGGCTGTTTCCATAACGAAACAACCTCTCTTTGTAAAAGTAAAAGTATTAAAATTAAAAACTATTTTTGAATTCCGTAAGCCTCCAATATTTTATTGAAGATCTCTGTATTTTCAAACAGTCCTGTGAATTCTTTGGAATTCGGTCCGTAAGCAAAAACACTTGACGGAATAGAGGTATGATCGTTGGTACTGAAATTTCCGAATACCCAGCCGTCTTTCAGGCTTCCATCCAAAAGAGTTAATCCTCCTGTTTCATGATCTCCTACGACGATTACTAAGGTTTCTTTATTCTCGTCAGCAAATTTCATCGCCTTACCAACGACATGATCAAAATCCAGTAATTCTGTAACCAGCTGTTCGATATTGTTACTATGCCCTCCTCCGTCAGTCTGAGAGGCTTCTATCATCATAAAGAATCCTTTTTCATTCTTCTTTAAATCATTTAAGGTAAGGTCGAATGCATCTGCAAGCCAGTTTCCTCTTCCGTTGGTGATTCTTTGTGAAGCCAAAGGATCAATAACCAGAGTACGGTTGTTTATTGTAGTCACTGATTTCAGATCTTGATACAAATCAACTTTAGCCTCTTTAAATTTCTTCAGATTTTCCTGAGATAATCCACTTGTAGGACCACCAATCAGAATTTTCGTTTTTGAAGCCGCAAAATCTTTCAGAATAGGTTCTGAACTGTTCCTGTTATCAGAATGTGCGTAGAAGTCAGCAGGAGTAGCATCTGTAACATCTCCTGTGGAAATCAATCCCGAAACCATTCCTTTCTCAGCGATAATATCAGGAATCTGTGCCAGTGCTTTCCCCATATTATCAACTCCTACAAAAGTGTTTTTGGTCTTTACACCAGTCGCAAATGCTGTAGAACCCGGTGCTGAATCTGTAATGTAAGCATTGGATGAATTGGTTTTGGAAAGGCCTGTGGATTTCATGTTGAAAACATTCAGCTTCCCTTTATTGGCTGTAAAGGCAGCATAATATTGAGGCAAAGAAGTTCCGTCCGGGATAAGGAGGATAACATTCTTTACTTTTTTTACCACTCCGTCTGATTTATAAGTCGGGGTATAAGTACTGTACTCTTTTGTATTTTTATAAAAGTTTTTCGGAATAGCATTCATGAACTTTTTAAGATCCGGAATGTGATCAGTATTGATATAATCTACTCCCAAATCCATAAAATTTACCCATGCATTCGGAAAGTCCGGAGCTCCGTAAAAACGAACAGGCTTTTGCTGGGAATGTGCTTTTTCAACGGCCGTTTTAATCCTTGCTGTTTCTTCATCTCTTGGAATTCCTTTTCCATTCCATTTTACCAATCCCGGAAGGTCTGCACTGAACATCCCTACTCTTTTCAACTGGTCTGCAGAATAGCTTTTATCAAGATCTCCGTCAAAGTAAAGATAATTCGGATAGTTTTTAAAATCTCCCGGCTGAGGTCTGTCTCCGGTAATCACAATTTTAATTCCTGTGTTTCCTGTAATCTCAGGATACTTTTTTAATGTACTGACCAACGCTGCCAGTGATGTTTTATAATCTTGCTTAATATCAATCAGCAGCTGCAGTTTTTTGTTGGCATCCGAATAGATATTTCCTTTATTCAGCTTAATCTGTTTTGAAATAGGATCGAGATACAAATTTTCCAATGTTCTGTCTGCAGAAAGTTCTTTCTCGGTATGAGCTACCCAAAGTTGATCCTTTACCAGAAAAACATCTGCCTCTATGGAACCAAAATTGGCATAATAAGCCTCCCAAAAAGGGATCTCCTGCATATAATCATTATGTGAATGTGCATTCCCTACATTGTAATGTAAATAATTCTGTGCCTGATTTTTGGAAAAAACAGCCAGGGCCAGTACAGCCCATATTTTTGATAATTTCATTCGTATATCTTTATTATTTATGGATCGAAAGGAACACCTAACATCAATATCGGTGTATGTCCACATTTGCCATGGACGTTTCATAATCCCTTTGAAAAAACTATATCATCACAGAATCTCTGCAATGATATAGTGACCCATAATAAGGTTAAATTTTACCAGCCTTCATTTTGTTTGATGATCCCATGACTGTTTACGATTTCAGCCTGAGGAACTGCCCAAACATTATGTACAGCTGGATTAAAGTTTCTTGCTGCCCAGACTACCTGTCCATTGATACCGTGCAGAGGCTTAGCATACGCTGCCTGCGCATCTCCCCAACGTACAAGGTCTCTGTGTCTGTCTGCCCATTCACCTGCCAGTTCACAACGTCTCTCATGCTTCAGATCTGCTATCGTACATCCGTTTTTTGCAGACAAACCTGCACGTACTCTGATCATATTGATCTCCTGGTCTGCAGATTTCCCCTGCATCAATAAAGCTTCTGCTTTGATAAGAATTACCTCAGCATAACGCATGATCGGAACGGCAAGGTCTGTACATGGATAATCTCCGTTGGCACTCACGTGACCGCTGTTCAGCTGATATTTGAAGGCATCCATATATTTATTGAACTGGTATCCGGTAAGGGAATTGCTGGAAGCATATGTTCTTTCCTTTCCATTAAATGTAAACTTGTCACCTATTTTCAGGATGGTAGCACTTCTTCTAAGATCTCCTGCTTCGTATTCGTCAAATAGTTCTTTAGTCGGTTGGAAATATCCCCAGCCGTTATATTCTCCCCATCCTTTATTTTCAAGCATTACTCCCGGAAGAATACTTCCCCATGCAGTAAACTTAGGTGTTCCAGGAATAGACCAGATGTATTCTGAACTGTAGCTGTTTTCAGCCTTGAAGACATCGGAAAAATTGTTCAGAAGACTTCTGTTTCCTTTCGTCATTACTTCATTAGCCCAGAACTCTGCATTTTTCCAGTCTTTCATAAAAAGATATACTTTTGCCAAAAGTGCCCATGCTGCAGCTTTATGAGGTCTACCGTAGTCTTTTGCCGGAAGCTCTGCCTGGGTAGGCAATAATTCTGCGGCTCTTTTCAGATCGTTTACGATGTAAGTATAGTTTTCCATTACGTTTGCCGCTCTCGGAATGGGGTTTGGATCAGGATCTTTTGAACGGTCGATAATAGGAATCCCTGCTTTTTCATTCCCGTAAGAATAGGCAAGTTCAAAATACATTCTGCTGCTCATGAACAAAGCTTCTCCAAGATATTTGTTTTTGATAGCCTGTGAAGTCTGGATATTATCAATATTACGGATCACACGGTTGGCAACTCCGATTACATTATATCTTTTGTTCCACTGGGTTTCAAGATCTCCTGCTGCAATGTAATTGCTGCTGAAATTTTTTGCATTATCCGCTTCACTTTTCGCTCTTCCGGTTACCATATCATCACTGGCATTGATAAACCAGAAAAGACCTCTTCCATAAAATTCTCCGTCGAATAACGGCTTATACATGGCGTTTGCTCCGGTAATAAGATCATTCTCTGTCTTCCAGAAACTGGCTTCGGTAGGGGTACCTTCCGGCTGAACATCCAGCTCTCCTGTACACGATAAAAGCATTACGGATATTCCTGAGATTAAAAATATTTTATTGAATAATTTCATTTTTTTACTTTTTGTTGGGTTAAAAAATTATAAACCGATCTCCACCCCAAAGATGAATGAGCGTGCCTGAGGATATCTTCCGGTATCTACACCATAAGAATTCATTCCTACTTCAGGATCAAATCCTGTATATTTCGTTATCGTAAACAAGTTGTTGGTCGTCATATATACTCTCACTTTATTTACATCCAGCTTGCTGTAAAGCTCTTTCGGTAATGAATACCCGATAGTAAGGTTCTTCAGTCTTAAATAAGACCCGTCTTCTACATAGAAATCCGATACTTTGGAGTAATTCCCGCTTGGATCTCCGTGTACCAGCCTTGGAATATCAGTATTCGTGTTCTGAGGCGTCCATGCATTCAGGATATCTCGGTCCATATTATAGTTTTGTCCTGTTCCACCCGGGTTCAAAGAAATAAACTTCATTCCGTTGAATATTTTATTTCCATATACTCCCTGGAAGAATAGATTCAGATCAAAGTTTTTCCATGTCATATTGTAAGAGAATCCGTAAGAGAATTTAGGATAAGGGCTTCCAAGATTGACAAAGTCATTATTATTAAGCACTCCTGTATTTCCTTCTTTCTTCAGGAATTTGATATCTCCCGGTTTAGCATTCGGCTGGATAAGGTTTCCGTTGGCATCTTTATAATTGTTGATTTCTTCCTGAGTCTGAAAAATTCCTCCGGTCTTATAGCCATAGAAAGAATATAGAGGATCACCTACTTTTATACGGGTTGGTTTCAATACTCCTCTTACTCCATTGTCGTTGATAAATATCTCATCTACATTAGCTAACTGCTTTACCGTATTTTTTAGTTGACTCATTGTCGCTCCGACAGAGAAAGTAAAATCACCTGAAACTACCTTGTTATAATTGATCCCTAATTCATACCCTCTATCCTGGAACAATCCTGCATTTACATACTGATTATTATAAGTTGCCGTACTTGGTAAGCTTACGTTGAAGATCTGATCTTTGGAATTCTTTACGAAGTAGTCGAACTGTAAAGAAAGGCTGTTGTGAAAGAATGAAGCATCTACCCCAAAGTTCGTCTGCTCAGACTTCCCCCATTTCAGATCTGGATTTGGACGTGTAGTCGCATAATACGCGATATTCTGAGAAGGATCCTGTCCAAAAATCACATTATTATCTCTCGTCATCAATGGATTCACAGCTTGTGGTGAAATTCCTCCAAGGTTACCCAGAATACCATAACTTCCTCTCAGTTTCAGACTTGAAAGCCATGAAATATCCTGCATAAAGTTTTCTTTCGAAACCACCCACGCACCAGAAACGGCATAGTAATTAGCAAATCTGTTTTGCTTTGCTACCAGTGAAGAACCGTCACGTCTTCCCAATAAACTTACGATATACTTTCCTGCATAGTCATAGTTTACTCTCGCCAGATAAGAAACCAAAGATTGTTTGAATCTGTAACTGGAAACATCTTTATTGGTATCTGCTGCATTCTGAAGGTGTTGGAAAACCTCAGCTTCACTTCTGAAGTCATAAGATTTTGCTACAAAACCATCATCAATTGTTTTCTGGAAAGTAAAACCACCCAGGAAGTCAAAATTATGCTGTCCGGCAGAAATTTTATAGGTTAACAACTGCTCTGCAAGTGCTGTAGATGAATTGTTAGACTGGTATTCTAAATTATTGGTATCGAAAATTTTCCCGACTTCCAATACTCTGTACGTAAAGTTCTTCACATCCCCAAGCTTAAATGTCTGTGAGAAGTTGGAACGGAATTTTAAATCTTTTGCTAAAGTAATTTCAGCATAAGGATTGATTAAAATCTCATGGGTAGGATTTCTGATGCTGATCCTTTTAAGATAAGCAACCGGGTTGATCATATCTCCGTAACCTCCTGCCACATCAATCGGCAATCCAGAGAATGCCCCGTTAGGAGTATACACCGGAACATTTGGCGGATAATACATAGCAGCTACTAAAGCTCCTGTATACCCACTTTTTGTATCGGCTGTATTTCCGTCAGAGTAATTATAATACATATTTTCTCCAATCGTCAACCAGTCTTTTACTTTATGTTCAGAATTCACTCTAAAATTGTATCGTTTTGCCTGAGTATTCAGTAGGATCCCTTCCAGGCTTCTGTGGTTCATTCCCACAAAATATCTGGATTTTTCACTTCCTCCGCTTAGGTTGACATTGTATTCCTGAATAGTTCCTGTTCTGAAAATTTCTTTCATCCAGTCTGTTCTGGTAATTCTTCCGTCAGGATATTGGCTAGGGTTAAAAGCTATTGGTAAGCTTCCCAGTTTTCCGGCATTTTCATATGCTTTGTACATTACATCCTGGAATTCAGCCGCATTCAGAGATTCTTTCAGCCTCCATGCCTGATTCACTCCATATTTAACATCAAAATCTACCGTAAGATTTCCTTTTTTTCCTCTTTTAGTGGTGATAAGGATAACCCCTCCGGAAGACCTTGCCCCATAAATCGCGGCAGAAGCATCTTTAAGTACAGAAATATCCTGTATATCGTTGGGATTAATAGATGGTGTTCCGTTAAAAACCACTCCATCTACCACATAAAGAGGAGTTTCTCCATTGATTCCTCCCAGACCACGAATATTTACCTTAGGTGCTCCGTTAGGATCTCCACCTTCGTTCACTACAGTTACTCCGGGCGCTTTACCCTGAAGAACTTCTCCTACTCCAGATAAAGACCTGGAAGTAAGCTTATCCAGTGAAGCCTCCGAAACAGCGCCGGAAACTTTACTTTTTTTCTGTGTTCCGTATCCTACAACAACAATCTCGTCGATGGATTTTTCTTTTAAGCTGTCTTTTTTCTGAGCGAGGAACATCGGTGAAGCTGATATTGCACCAATAAGTAATACCCTACCCGTTAAATAAGTTACTGAGACAGGGATTTTAAATACATTCATGATATCCTTTTTGATTAGGTGCAAAATTAGACCAGTCCGCTCCCACCATTCATTAAGGTTTCCTTATGTTTTTATTAAGAAATTTTAGCTTTTCACAGATAACACCTACCACACAACAATATTAAAATACTAATAATCAAACAAATAAGTAATTAAAAGTAATCATTCCTTTGATATTCTATGCATGATTGAGATTAACTTTATTTTAAGTTTATCATCCCTTGAAAAAAATGTCTAAACAAGCATTTAAGCCATTTCAGAAATAATAAGTGGCAGAGTTCCTTTTTCTTTTTTTACATTTGCTGAAAATAGATTTTACTTTTGAACACAGATCTGCAAAATGGTCTGATGGATGTCAGAAGAAAAATAAAAACAATAAAAATCATACGAATTCAATGACCATCATCATTACAGGAACCTCATCAGGAATCGGGTTTGCATTGGCCGAATATTTTGGAAAAAAAGGGCATAAAGTATACGGATTAAGCAGAAAGCACACAGAAAGCCAATACTTCAGGTCTATCCCTACTGATGTTACCGATAACACCGCTGTTCAGAATGCTATTGCTGAGGTTGTAAAAACAGAAACCAGAATTGATGTTCTGATCAACAATGCCGGAATGGGAATGGTAGGTGCTGTGGAAGATTCCAGCAAAGAAGATATTCTGAAACTTTTCAGTCTGAATCTTGCAGGACCTGTACAAATGATGAGCGCCGTTCTTCCGAAAATGCGTGAACATAAATTTGGAAAAATCATCAATGTATCCAGCATCGGAAGTGAAATGGGTCTGCCTTTCCGTGGATTTTATTCTGCTTCAAAGTCTGCTCTGGATAAAGTAACGGAAGCGATGAGGTATGAGGTATACCCATGGAATATTGAAGTATGCTCACTGCATTTGGGAGATATCAAAACCAATATTGCAGACAACAGAGTTATAGCACAAGTTTCACAACCGTATAAAAATGTTTTCGACAAAGTTTATGCGCTCATGAATTCTCATGTGAATGATGGAACTGAGCCTTTGGAAGTAGCAGAATACATTGAAAAACTTTTAGCAAAAAATAAATGGAAAGCTCATTATTATTTTGGTAAATTCGGGCAGAAAATCGGGGTTCCGTTGAAATGGATTCTTCCACAGGGAACTTATGAGAATTTGATGAAGAAGTATAATAAACTGGACTAGTTTCAGTTGTATAGAAAGCTAATTAATAATATAATTTGTAAACCATTAAGAAGGATTAAGTGGTAAAGAATGAGTAAGACAAGCTTTGCTTTAAGTTTTATCTTATCATTACACTTTATTTCATCACTCGTCTATGGTGTAGATACATTTGGGATTGAAACTGTTTCTGAAAATATTTTTTGTACTGTTCTGCGTTTTTACACAAGCGCAGAAGAAGCATTATTGGCTGATTGATACAGAAACCAAGGTCAGAAAAAAAGTAAAGGATTCCACTTCTGCGGTGAAATTTCTGGATTCATTGGCCCAGAGTAATTATTTCTTCACTCAACTGAAAGATGTAAAAATAAAAGGCGACAGTACCGAAATTTTCTATGATAAAGGGAAGAATTTTAATCAAACTTATGTTAGCCTTACCGATTCTCTTGTTCAGAAGCTAAAGATTCAGAAAGATTTTTTTACTAAAAATTTAGATTCCACCAAGAAAAGCATCAACAAAACTTATATAGATGACGGGTATTCTTTCAGCAGAATAAAATCTAAATTTAAAGGACAGAAAAACGGTTATCCTATTGTAGAACTTGACATCAACAAGAATGATAAAAGAACGATCAATAATTTTGTCGTTAAAGGATATGAAAAAGTTCCCAGAAGATTCATCAAAAACCTGGAAAAGGAATTTAAAGGCAAAAATTACGATGACAAAAACCTTTTGGCTATCAATAAAACTTTTCAGAGCCATCCCTTCCTGACTCTTGAACGGCAGCCACAAACCTTATTCACAAAAGACTCTACGAGTATTTACCTGTTTCTGGAAAAGAAAAAGACCAATACTTTTGATGGGGTAATTGGTTTCGGGAACGACAAAAGCTCCAAGTTTACGTTAAACGGTACCATGAATGTGAATTTCAGGAATATGTTCAACGGTTTTGAAACCGTCAATTTATACTGGCAGAGAAACCCTGATAAAGGGCAGAATTTTGATCTCCAGGTAGATATTCCATACCTGTTCAAATCAAATGTCGGGATGAATGCAAAAGTAAATATCTACCGACAGGATTCTACATTTGCCAACGTAAAATTCCTTCCGGCCTTTTATTACCATATCAACAACCGGAATAAAATCGGTTTAAGGGCAACTTTGGAAAGCTCAACCATTATTGACACTCTGTACGTTCAGGGAAAAGATTATACCAAAAATGGGATCGGGATATGGTTTGAAATGACCGAGCCTACCGATATTGACCTTTTCCTTTATAAAACAAGGATCAATGCGGGATATGACTTTTTAACAACAACCTATTCTAAAAATAACATCAAAGCTACCCAAAACCAGTTTTATTTCTTTGGGGAGCATAATTACCATATTTCGGGGAACCACTTCCTGAACATTAAGGCGGAAGGCGCCATGATGGATTCTAAAATAGAATTCTCTGCCAACGAATTATACCGTTTCGGGGGCTGGAACTCCATGCGGGGATTCAATGAGAACTCTCTCGCCGCCGACTTTTACTACTACGGAGGTTTGGAATACCGGTATCTGATCGGTAATCAGGCCTTTTTCGACCTCTTTGGGCAATACGGGCAGCTCAATAATAAATCGCTGAAAGTAAAGCCTAAACTCTACAGTGTGGGTCTTGGTTTTAATTTCTTCATTCCTATCGGTCTGATGAGTTTCCAGCTGTCTAATGGTAACGAGTTCGGAAATCCTTTTAAGTTTAATGATATCAAAATTCACTGGGGGATTCTGAGCAGGTTTTAAAAAGAAAGGAAGAAGGAAGCTGGAGGCTGGAAGTTATCGGAGTCTAGGTTTCAAAATTTGTTTCTGTCATAAGACGAAAGTTCTTCTTCAAAAATTTATTACTGCAGATTTCAAGAAGTTGACAACACCTCAACAACTTCCAGCCTCCCTCTCACAGCTTCCTACCTTATATTAATATCTATACAATAAAGCAAAAGTCCTTATACAAAAGACTATTTTGGTTTTACCATTCTATTAATTCTTTGTGTTAAAAAATATTAAAATCGTATTTTTATTTTAATACTTCATTAAAATACAGGTAACAGTGCTCCGCTAAATTTGTCTTCAAAAAAATGAAGAAGACTCTAGCTACTTTTGCCGTTTTTTTACTTCCCCTTTATTTTTCCGCTCAGGAAATCAATATCTCCGGAAATGTAAAATCAGAAAACGGTTCTAGTGTTTCCGGTGTAAACATCACCGACAAAAACACAGGAAAGACTGCTACTACAGATCAAAATGGTAATTTCACCATTTCTGCAAACCCTAAAGACATTCTTGAGTTTTTTGCTCCTGATTTTTCCGTTTATACCGTTGAGGTTTCTTCCAAAAAACAGTATTCTGTTATTTTAAAAAAGCCAAACGAAAAGCAGATTGAAGGGGTTGTGATTACCGCATTAGGTATTGCTAAAAAGAAAGAAAAGATTGGGTATTCTACTCAGGAAGTGGGAACAAAACAGTTTGAAACCATCACCACACCAAGCATTGGGAATTTATTCTCAGGACAGGTAGCCGGTCTGAATGTTTCCAACCCAACCGGAATGCAGCAGGCGCCTCAGTTTACTTTAAGAGGAAACTCCAACCTGGTTTTTGTTATTGATGGGGTAATTGTGGAAAGAGAAGTTTTCCAGAATCTGGATCCTAACAATATTGAAAACATTAACGTATTGAAAGGAGCTACCGCTTCCGCTTTATATGGTTCAAGAGGTCGTTACGGAGCTGTTTTGATCACAACAAAAAATGCTAAGAAGAAAGGATTCTCTGTAGAATTTTCTCAGAATACTATGATCACCGGAGGATTTACCAATCTTCCCAAAACCCAGACAGAATACGGTAACGGTTCTCACGGAAAATATGAATTCTGGGACGGAGCTGATGGTGGGGTGAATGATGGAGATATGATCTGGGGACCAAAATTTGTTCCGGGTTTACAGATTGCCCAATGGAACAGCCCTATCAGAGATAAAGTAACGGGACAGGTTGTTCCATGGTACGGAGCAGTAACAGGAACTCAGTATGATGATAAATCAAGATACGAAAGAGTTCCGATTGACTGGAAATACCACGATAACTTAAGTACTTTCTTAAAGCCTGCGGTAATTAACAACAATAATTTCGCCATCAGCTATAGAGATAATAAAGATATATACAGGTTTTCAGGAAACTTCATGAATTATGATGACCGAATTCCTAATTCCTATCTTCAGAAATACGGCATCAACTTCTCTTCTGAGAATCATCTGGGAGATAAATTAATATTTGATACGAAATTCAATTTCAACCAGGCTTTTACTCCTAATATTCCCAACTATAATTACAACCCAAGCGGACATATGTACACCATCCTGATCTGGATGGGAGGTGATGTAGACGGAAAAGCTCTAAAAAATCACATGTGGATTCCGGGAAGGGAAGGAACGGCACAAGCCAACTGGAACTACGCCTGGTACAATAATCCATGGTTCGGAGCTGAGTATTATAAAAATCAGAACAGAACGAATATCATCAATGCTCAGACCGCTTTAGAGTATAAGGCTACCCAGGATCTTTCAGTAAAGGGTAGAATATCTCTTGTGGAAAATCATAGCAAAACAGAGGTATTAAGCCCTTATTCCTATTTCAACTACGATGCACCAAGAAGTGGAGGTTATATTTTAAGGGACAACAAAACATGGAACCTCAATTATGATGTGCTGGCAACTTACAAGAAAAAAATATCTGAAAACTTTGATTTCACCATCAATGCCGGAGGTTCAGCTTTCTATTATAAAAACAATAACAACGAAAGATCTACGGACGGTTTAAAAATTCCGGAAGTGTACACGTTTGAAAACTCGATCGGAGCGCTGAAAAATTATTCCTATCTAAAGGAAAAGTTGATTTACAGTGCTTATTCTACGATTGATATCGGGTTGTACAATGCTTTCTTCATTAATATTTCAGGACGTAACGACTGGTCTTCTACCCTGCCTAAGGCCAACAGATCTTACTTCTATCCTTCAGCTTCCATCAGTGCAGTTATTTCAAACCTTGTAAAATTGCCGGAATCTATTAATATGTTAAAGCTTTCTGCTTCATGGGCAAAAGTAGCGTATGACTTCCAGCCTTATTCTATCAGAAATTATTATCTGAATAATCAGGGAGTTACATTCAACGGAAATCCTACTTATTATTACCCAACCACTCTGAACGTAGAAAACTCTCTGAAGCCGGAGCAGACAAAGTCTTATGAATTAGGGTTAAGTGCAGGTTTCCTGAATAACAGAATTACCTTAGATGCCACTTATTTCAGAACATTAGATTATAATAATATTCTTCAGTTCCCGGCTGCAGAATCATCAGGCTTCACTTCACAATATGTAAACGGGAATGAGTATACCACCAAAGGATTTGAAGTTTCCCTTGGGCTAGTTCCGGTAAAAACTGCTGATTTCAGTTGGAAAACTTTAATCAACTGGAGTACTTATGAGCAAAAGCTGACTTCCATCTATGACAATATGCCTAACTATAAAAACATCAAGTTAGGTGAAAGAATGGACAGTTATTATGATTATACATGGCAAAAATCTCCGGACGGAAAAGTCATTCTGGATGCCAATACAGGAATGCCGACAAGAGCCAATGCACCAAGCAATCTGGGACATTTTAATCCGGACTGGACCTTTGGTTTCAACAACACTTTCAAATACAAGAAATTTACTTTAAATATCGGAATCGATGGAAGCATCGGTGGTGTGATGAGGTCTCAGGTAGTGGAAAAAATGTGGTGGGGAGGAAAACATCCTAATTCCGTAGCGTACAGAGATCTGGAATATGCAAATCCGGGATCCTATTATTTTGTACCGGATGGGGTTAATTTTAATCCTACAACCGGTCTTTATACTCCACATACAAAAGCGATCAGCTTCCAGGACTGGGCGCAGAATTATCCATACCAGGCAAGGGTAACGCAGGATGAAAGTGAAGAGTTTGCTAACGTTTTTGACAGAACTTTCATCAAACTTAGATCTGTAGTACTGGAATATGATTTCTCTTCATTACTGAACCCAAAAGGAATGGTAAAAGGTTTCACTGCCAATATTTCTGCCTATAATCTGGCGATGTGGAAAAAATCAAAGAACCTTTATTCTGACCCTGATTTCCAGGCAAAAACGGAAAATGATATTCAGGATCCTTCGAGCAGATGGTTCGGAATCGGTTTTAATCTTAAGTTTTAACTAAAAAGTACGTCAAGACAATGAAAAATAATATCAATAAAGTGAAAGGGCAAAAAGGTAAAACGGGAAAGTGGCTGATGAAATCTTTATTTGCTGCAGGACTTCTGACATTGGCTTCATGTGAATCCAACCTTGATAAAATCAATGAAAACCCTAATGATCAGGCCAGCATTGATCCTAAATTTCTTCTGACCTATGTAGAAAAATATACGTTTCAGGTAAACGGTGATAATATGTATGCCTCAAGAATGATGATTGGTACGGATGGTGAAAATGCATACCAGTATATGAAATGGAATGATGCCTCTTTTGAAGTCTACACCAAAGGACTCCTGAATACAGGAAAAATGATGCAGGAAGCTGAAAAGATCAACAATAAAAACTATGCCGCTATTGGTAAGTTTCTGAGAGCCTATCATTTTTTCAATATCAGCTTAAAAGTAGGAAGTGCTCCTTATTCCGAAGCTGCAAAAGGAGAATCCGGAATTACACAACCAAAGTATGATAGCCAGGAAGCCATCATGTCCGGAATTTTATCAGAATTGAAAGAAGCCAATGATCTTATTAATACCAATGATAAAATTGAAGGCGATATTGTTTATAACGGAGATGCTTTAAAATGGAAGAAACTCATCAACTCATTCCGTCTGAAAGTTCTGATCACTTTATCTAAAAAAACTACGGTAGGAAGTTATAATATTGCGACAGAATTTGCTTCTATTGCAGGAAGCCAGTCTCTCATGACTTCTATTGCTGATAACGGGGAGCTTAAGTTTGCGGATGCTGCAGACAGCAGATATACAATGTTTAACAACAGCGGATATGGTTCCAGTTTGTATATGGCAGACTATTTCATCAATATGTTCAAAAGCAGACAAGACCCACGTCTGTTTACGTTTGCAGCACAGACTACCGGGGCTAAAGAAGCCGGAAAAGCCATCACAGATTATACAGCTTATAATGGAGGAAATCCTACTTCTCCTTATTCTGACAATGCTGCTCTGATCACAGCAAAAAACATCTCTAAAGTGAACGACCGTTTTTATAAAGATCCAACCAATGAGCCGGCTTCAGTTCTTAGCTATTCGGAATTAGAATTTATTCTGGCAGAAGCTACTGCCAGAGGGTGGATTTCCGGATCTGCAAAAACACATTATGATAATGCCATCAAAGCAAGTTTCAGTTTTTATCAGACCTATGTAAAAAATCCGGGACAATATTTCTCAGGTTTTGATGTGAACCAATATCTGGCAACGCCATTGGTAGTTTATAATAATGCTGATCCTTTGCAAACGCAGGTGGAAAAAATCATGACTCAAAAATATATGACGATGTTCCATCAGGCACAATGGACCTCTTATTTTGACTACTTAAGAACCGGATATCCAAACTATCCTCTGAAAAATGGGGTTGCTGCACCGTTCAGATTCAGATATCCACAATCTGAATACAACTATAACAGCAGTAATTTAAAAGCTGCAGTAGCCGCTCAATATGGAGGAAATGATAATATTAACTCTAAACCTTGGTGGTTACAATAGAAATCTGATTAATTTTATATAAAACAAAGAAACCGCAGGAAAATCCTATTAACTTGCGGTTTCTTTCTTATTACGATTGAATATGAACAGAAGAGAATTTTTAGAGAAATCAAGTCTTTTATTAGCAGGATTGGGAACTTCAAGTGTTCTTCATCCTTCCATTTTAAAAGCTTTAGCCATTGATCCGGCTGCCCAGTCTACATTTTTTGATGCAGAACATGTCGTAATCCTGATGCAGGAGAACCGCTCATTTGACCATGCTTTTGGGGCACTCAAAGGAGTAAGGGGTTTCCTGGATAAAAGAGCTTTTATAAAGCAGGATGGACATTCCGTTTTCTTTCAAAAGAATGACGAAGGAAAATATGCATCTCCTGCCCGTCTGGATTTAAGAAATACAAAATCAACCTGGATGAGCTCACTGCCTCACTCATGGGCAGATCAGCAAAAAGCTCTGAATAAAGGAAAATATGACCAGTGGCTTCAGGCTAAAGCCTCAGGAAATAAAGATTATAAAAATATTCCGTTGACATTAGGGTATTACAACCGTGAAGATCTTCCGTTCTATTATCAGCTGGCCGATGCCTTTACCATATTCGATCAGTATTTCTGCTCTTCCCTTACCGGAACTACTCCGAACAGATTGTTCCTTTGGTCAGGAACATTAAGAGAACAGCAAAACGGAAAAGTAAAGGCCAATGTTGTCAACGAAAATATTGATTATGATAAAGCGAAACAGGCAAAATGGAAAAGTTTCCCAGAGATTTTGGAACAGCAGAATGTTTCGTGGAGAATTTATCAGAATGAAATAAGCCTTCCAAAAGGAATGTCCGGGGAACAGGAAGCCTGGTTAAGTAATTTCACTGATAACCCGATTGAATGGTTTTCAAAATTCAACGTAAAGTTTTCAAAAGGATATTATCAGAATATCCCTAATATCATAGCCTATCTGAAACAGGAGATTGAAAAAAATCCTAAGCAGAAAGAGAGACTGGAAGCCATGATGGCTGAAGTTCAGGAAGATCAGATAAAATACCATCCGGATAATTATTCAAAGCTTTCAAAAGAAGAAAAAAACCTTCATGAAAAAGCTTTCACTACCAATGTAAACGATCCTGATTACTGGAATCTGGAAATCGGAAAGGATGAAAACGGAGAACGACTGGTTGTTCCGGAAGGAGATGTATTGTTCCAGTTCCGTAAAGATGTGGAAGAGAAAAAACTTCCACTGGTTTCCTGGCTGGTAGCTCCCGAACATTTCTCTGATCACCCGGGATCACCATGGTATGGTGCATGGTATATTTCTGAAGTGTTGAATATTCTTACCAAAGATCCTGAAACCTGGAAAAAAACAATATTTATCATCAATTATGATGAAAATGACGGATATTTTGACCACGTTCTTCCTTTTGCACCACCGGTGAATCCAAGCCAGCCTGTGGATATGAATGGAAAAGAAGGGGTCGAATATGTAGATCAATCCCAGGAATATATGTCAAATCCTTCTTTAAAAAATTATGAAAAAATTGAAGGTACCGTAGGTCTTGGGTATAGAGTTCCCATGATCATTGCTTCACCATGGACAAAAGGAGGCTTTGTCAATTCTGAAGTTTCAGATCACACGTCTGTGCTGCAGTTTCTGGAGAAATTTATCATGAAAAAATTCAATAAGAATGTTCATGTTGACAATATCAGTGACTGGAGAAGATCAATATGCGGAGATCTTACCTCTGCCTTCAATTCTTCCAGTGTAAAAGCTCCACAGATGAATTATCTGGATCAGAAAGACTATGCTAAAACCATCAATGCAGCCAAAAACAAACCTGTTCCCAATTTGAAATGGTATTCTGAAAGCGAGCTTAATAATAATTTACTTGAAATTCAGGAAAGAGGGTTGAAACCATCTAACCCGCTGCCTTATCATTTTCATGTCAATCTGGAAGGCGGGAATATAAAAATGATCAATTTAAAAGAGAATGGAGTTCCTTTGCTTGTCTACGACAGAACTCAATTCAACAGTACTCATTATCATTTTTCATATGCATTATATGCAAAGCAGGAACTGTCCCATGCTGTACATTCCGGAGCCTATGAGTATGAAGTTTTCGGTCCCAATGGCTTTTTCAGGAAGTTTAAGGGAAGTAATATTCCAGAATTAGAGATAGTTTTGGTGAATATGACCTCAAAAAATCAGATTGAACTGATCATCAGAAACCACAAAAGCAAAAATATTTCCATAAGCATGGAAGATCTGTACGGAAAAACTAAAAAAACAATTTCTGTACAAAAACCGGAAGAAAAAATCAGTATCGATCTTGATAAAAATAAAGGCTGGTATGATTTGAAATTAACGCTAAACGATCATCTATGGCATTTTGCGGGAAGAATAGAGACCGGAAAAGTTTCTGTATCTGATCCACATTGGGCATAAAAAATGATTCAAATATCTACAAAAACCTGTACCAAAACGTACAGGTCTTTTTTTGAGTTATCTTTAAAGCATCTTTCAATTATAATTCATTACATAATGCAAATAAGCATCAATATGAAAATTATTGTATTTTTTTTTCAAAGTATACTGAATTTCGTTATATTCACTTAACTAATTATCAGTATCATGAAAAAATTAAATTTAACTATTGCAATGTCTTTATTTGCGTTTGCTCTGTCTGGAAATCTGAGCGCGCAGGATACCAATTCGGATGGCCATACCGTCACAATTTCTATTCCTGAAGTTGCTTTGGTAGATATTGAACCAGCTGCCACGAAAAATATTACTCTTGGATTTACAGCGCCTACAGAAGCAGGGAATCCTATTACTCCAGCTACGGCCAACACTACCTTATGGCTTAATTATTCTTCCATCAAATCTGTTGCAGATCCTACCCGTAATGTAAGTGTAAGTATGAATGCTATCATCCCTGGAGTTGATCTTCATGTAACTGCTGCTGCAGCTACCGGAGCCGGAGCTGGTACATTAGGAACATCCGCAGGTCTATTGACTTTAAGTGCTGCCGGCCAGACTATTATTTCTGGAATTGGAAGTGCTTATACAGGAAATGGAGCAAATAACGGCCACAATCTTACGTATGCTCTTGCTGCAGGAAGCGGCCCTGGAGGGGTGGCAGCTTATGCAGACTTACAGGCAACAGCCACTGTAGTAGCTACCGTTACGTATACAATATCAGACAATTAGAATTTAAATAAAATTCTTTTCTGCATTCGAAAACAAGAAGAAGCTGGCATTCAGTTTCTTCCTGGTTTTGTATTATTAATGATTAACTCCAAACTTTAAATAATGATGATGATAAAGCGTATTCTTCTTTTGATCACCCTGATGTTGCAGTTCAGCTTTTTACATGCCGGTATTGTGATTCTCAACGGGCTTACGCATTCTTACAAAATTGAAAACGGAAAGGTGTACAAAGGAAAAGTTGCCATTGAAAATACAAGCAAAAATCCTCAGAGTGTAAAATTATTTTTACAGGACTTTACCTACCAGGCTGACGGAACCATCAATTACACAGCACTGCATACCAACAAACGCTCTAATGGAGAATGGGTAAAACTTAATACCAACCTGGTTACTCTTAAAGGTAATGAGAAAACAGAGGTATTTTATGAAATTACGGTTCCCAATCAAGCCATCGATCCCGGAAGCTATTGGAGTGTCATCATTGTAGAACCGGTGGAGGACATAAAACCTAGTGACAATAAAGCAGGAGTAAACATTACTTCTGTTATACGATATGCTATCCAGGTCATTACAGATTCTGAAACAGAAAAAGCTAAGCCAATCCTTAAGTTTGAAAGCGTAAAAGTAGAAAAGCTAGAGGGAAAACGGACTGTGATGGTAGCCATCGCAAACAATGGCAATCTTTATTGTAAACCCACAACAGCTATTGAAATCTATAACCGTAACACGGGGGAAAAATTAGGTACTTATTCAAGTTTAACGATGGGACTTCTGCCCAATACGTCCAAAACATTTTACATTGATATCAGTAAAGTACCTCCTGAAAAATATAAAGCAGCAATTATAGCAACTGATGAAGAGGAGAATGCATTTGCACTCAATGTGGAATTAGAAGTAAAAAATGATTAGAACTTGGACTTTATTTATTATATCATTATTCCCGGTATTTATTTTTTCTCAACAGCAATCTAACCGATTGATGAGTAAAAAAGATAGTTTATTACCGGGAATGTCTACTTCTATCCCGTTCACATTAGAAAATAATTCAGCTGAAAACAGGACTTATGATATTTCAGTGGGTACCTCAAGTCCGCATATCATCCCGATTTTATCAAAAGGCGAACTTCAAATTGCTCCTCACGAAACATCAGTATATCTGGTTCCTCTGCGTATTGCAACAGAAACTGGACAGGGTATCTATTCTGTAACATTGAATATTACAGACAGAAATAATGCAATATCCTTTGCCAAAACTTCAAAAATCACTGTTTCCGGAAACCGGAATATATCTGTCACAGCTTTGAGTTCACCAGAGTTTGTAAGGGCTGGAGAAACTATCCGCGCTTCATTTCTTTTAAAAAATAATGGCAATGTAACAGAAGATATTATCTTGGAAAGTAAAAATGCCATTGTTGACAATGAATCATCATTAGTACTGGCACCTAATGACTCAAAAATAATAACGATTCATAAAGTAACAAATCCTGAGCTTTCCCAAAACGAATTTCAGAACCTTAATCTTTCGGTTTATTCAAAAGGTAATTTTAAAGACAGTCAGAGTGTCTATATAAGCACTCAGGTAATATCAGTAAAGCCGTCTGAAAACGACATTTATCACAGGCTTCCCGTTGCTGTTTCGTTATCTTTCATTGGAATGCAGAATATGGGAGTGTATAATGATGGTTTTCAGGGAGAGATCTACGGTAAAGGAACACTCGATAAAGACAATAAAAACCA
Source organism: Chryseobacterium sp. KBW03 (assembly GCF_003852415.1). NCBI lineage: Bacteria > Pseudomonadati > Bacteroidota > Flavobacteriia > Flavobacteriales > Weeksellaceae > Chryseobacterium > Chryseobacterium sp. KBW03. The sequence goes on from NZ_QAJO01000013.1 coordinate 165,266, forward strand.
GATTGAATTTCGGGCAGTCACACACAATCCTATAGAGCTCAATACATTTACCCAATATGAAGAGTATTTTGTGAATTATAAACGGGATAAATTTTCGGTTCATCTTGGTGACAAAACGTATTCTTCTTCATATTTGACAGAGTTTGCAAGATATGGCCGCGGTGCAGAAGTCCGATATGATTTTAATAAAGTAAGTTTCGGTGGTTTTTACAACCATCCCAGGTTTTTCAGGGATATAAAAGATGAGTTCAATTTCTATTCAGCCTTTAAGATCAGAAAAGAGTCTGAAATTTCTGTAGGATATCTTTACAAGACCCCCAGAAAGGGAGAGATCAATTACAGTGATGTAAGGCTAGACTCTGATGCCCATCTTCCCTATGCTAAAGGAAAATTTAAAATCACAAAAAATATTAATCTTTCCGGCGAAGCTGCATACAGTACAACCAAAAAAACGGATGGAACAGCCTATATCGTTCAGGCCGAAGCTAATTTTGAACGATTCAATGGAAGCTTAATGTATATGAAAGCAAGCCCTGAGTTTGCAGGATATTTCACGAATACCAGTACTTTTAACGGTAATATTTATTATAATATTTCCAAAAAGCTGAGTGTTTTTGCCAATTATATGCAGGACGCCAAAAATTTTCAACGGGATACTTTATTACTGGCAGCACCTTATCGAAAGTATTTCCAATATGGAGTACAATACAAATATATGCCTAGTGGCTTTATCATCCTTAATAACGGCTATCAAACTTACAAGGATCGTTTGGAACCTAAACAGTTTGATTATTATGAACGGTATTTTAAAATCAGTATTAATCAGCAGATAGGAGTATTCCAGATAAATCTTGACGGGCAGTTTGGGAAAACAGATAATTACCTTATTGGATTTAGCGGCAACTCCAGTTTCTATTCTGCCAATCTCTCGTTTCAGAAATTCAGAACTTCCTTTAATCTATTTGGAAGCTATGCCATCAGTTCAAGATATCAGCTCGAAAATCAGAAAAACTTTTATTATGGAGCAAGAATCTTCAGCCGGTTTTCTGACAAGACCAGCTTAAGCCTTTTTTATCAGAACAATTATATGCCGGAAGAATATTTCAAAGACAGGAATTTATTTGAACTTTTGTTCCATCAGCAATTATTCCCCGGAAATGAACTTGATCTTTCAGGCAGATATTCATTGCAAAGAGGAGAAATAGGAAATAAGGATTTTATATTTTCAATGCGGTATACATGGCGCCCAAATATTCCGGTACAGAAAACGGCTGAATATGTAACTTTAATGGGTAATATCAGCAATCTGGGTATCAAAAAAACTGAGGGAATAAGATTGATGCTCGGAAGCTATTTGTCAATTACAGATAAAGAAGGTAATTATTTATTTAAAAATGTTATCCCCGGCAATTATTTTCTGGAGATAGACCGCTCAACGATGGGTATCAGCGATATTCCGACTCAAACTTTTCCAGCGGCAATTTCGCTTATGAATAAAGAAAATACTTTAAATTTCGGATTAACAACTGCCGCTAATGTTCAGGGGCATATTCAGTTCCTTGAGACTGGAGAAAAAGATCAAACGGATATTGAACAGCTGCAGACTATAAAGGGAAAGAAAAAAAGGGAAAGTATCATTGTAGAAGCTACCAGTAATGACCAGACTTACCGTAAGATCTGCTTTATAGGTGACGACTTTGATTTCACTTATCTCCGACCAGGGGATTGGATCGTAAAAGTGTACCGCAATGGTCTGGATAAGCGCTATAAAATTTCAACAGACAAGTTCCAGTTTACTTTAAAACCTGCAGAAACAAAGAAATTAAGCATCAATGTTGTCAAACAGCAGATAGAAATAAAATACCAACAGGAGTCCTTAAAAGTAGGGTATAATGAAATAAAAAAGAAAAGATGATTTTGATCCGTCCCATATTATTACTAGTATCTTTTATTGCATCCGGTTGTATCTATTCCCAGACTGCCAGTACCACTGTTACTCTTACATTGCCTAAAGTAACCTTAATGGATATTGAACCTACGGGAAATATTATTTTAAATTTTACAGCACCTACCGAGGCTGGAAATGCTTTGGGGGTTCCAACTCCCAATACATCAAAATGGGTCAATTACACGTCTGCTATTGCTTCCGCAGGGCCTACCAGAAGAATTACGGCATCTATTAACAAACTTATCCCTGGGGTGAATATAAGACTTCAGGCAGCAGCGGCTTCAGGAGCAGGCGGAGGAACATTAGGTACTTCTTCAGGGCAGGTTATTCTTACAACTACCCCTGTTACGATCATTAGTGGTATTGGAGGTGCATATACCGGTAATGGTCCTAATAATGGGCATGCACTCACCTTTTCACTCGCTACTAATACTTATTCTAACTTAGAAGCACAGGCTAATACAGCTATTATAGTTACCTATACCATCACAGAATAAAATCTAAAAATGAAAATCAACAGTCCTTTTCTCAGAGAAATACTCTTAAAAAGATATCTATACATTATTGCTTTAATAATGGGCAGTTATCTTGAGGGGCAAACCATAAATATTGCGGGAACTAACTGGACGGTAAGCGTTCCTACAATCACTGAGGCTGGAACCAACTATACTGGAACTTACGACAATCCAAGCCAACTAACATTATCCGGTAATTTACCCGGATCTTTTCTAAATCTCCTTAGCAGTGCAGGTGCTAAGATCAGTATGCACTATGTTCCCACTTCCTGGAATAGTGCTTTGAAACTTTACGCAAAAAGAAGCGGTGGAACTACAGCGATCACCGGTCTCTGTGTACTATGTACCGCTACAATTTCCGGTGGAAATGTCAATTTTATAGAGATACCACAAGCCGGCTCTGTAACCCTTTCAACCATAACATTTACTGGAGTATTAGGTCTTGGCAACAGTGTAAACTATTCTGCCATGAATGTGCAGCTGGAGATAGGTGGTGTTTCTGTAACCATTCCTGCGGCAACATATAGCGCACAAATAGTTTTTACAATAGGGGCAAATTAAAGTTTCTTTTCAATACGATTGTAATTCAATATATCATAAATGAGAACCGTTTCTTTGCAGAAGCGGTTTTTTTATTTGTTTCGGCTAAAATAAGGTGGTTTCTGGCAAGTATTGAATCATTCCTGCCCTCTCAATAGATTTGTATAGATCATAAGCAGTATAAAGGCTTAAATAAGATAAAGAATCTACATCCTAATAAATCAAAAATCAGGAGCTTGATCCCGCTATCCATTCATACTCCTCGCGCCAGTGCGCTGCTACACTCAAACCCCACCAACTCTCCAACTCAAGCTGCGGGGTAACCATTACTATCGGGGCTAAAAGCAAGATAATTATAAATTATAAGTGATGAATTATGAGATTCGAGGTTCTGGTTTTAGGCTGTAATTGATCAGCTTTGATTATTCTACATTTATCATATTCAATAGGAGCGGGCTTTAGCCCGTTCTGGTCAAAAAATCCATTTCCATCTGGCTTTAGCCAAAACTTATCATTCGGTTAGTCCTATGAACTTAAAGAAGATAAATAATAATGAAGCTAAATTAAAGA
>NZ_QAJO01000014.1:0-56251 GCF_003852415.1 Chryseobacterium sp. KBW03
TTTATTTTCCTTTTCTTTTGCGATTTCGTTTTTTATCCAATCCAGCTGAGGATCTTTTTTATCAATAATATCCTGCATGCTTTCAGTAACAACAACATCAGGGACAACTCCTTTTCGTGAGTCTGAGAAATTGATATTAGGCTGTACAAGCAGTAATCCGATAGGAAATCTAATCTCAGAATTAGGAAGCTTTTGATAAGAATAAAAACCTGCTACGGTTCCATCATTGGCACCACCTGTTTCTTCTCCCACAAGAGTGGCTCTTTTATCATTCTTAATCTTGGCAGTAATGATAGAAGATGCTGAGAAACTTCCGCCATTAATCAGTACAAAAACTTTTCCGTGAAAGGCTTCTTTATTTGGTTTTGTAGGCTTGTCAGCCTTCATTTTGTAGAAAACTTTTCCATCTTTTTTATAAGTACTGAAAGCCTGTGCAAAGAAGTAACTTGGGTATGCTATGCTTTTAAGAGCATATTCCAAAGGATTGCTTTTTCTGAAATAATTCGTGCGCAGAGGAGTATCCCTTGAGGTCACCTGGGAAGGTTTGATCAGGGTAAATGGTACTTCTGCCAAATAAGAATAGAGGTTATTGATCTCATAGAGAGAGCCTCCGTAGTTATTTCTGACATCTATGATGAGGTAAGGAGACTTTGCATCATTAATCTTGGCAAATGTTTTTTTATAAAATTCATCCGAGTATTCTCTGGAGAAACTTTTCACTTTTATATATGCAATGGTACTGTCTTTATCCAGAAATTTGAAGCTCCTGTTATAAGAATTACTGGAAGCTACATAGTCATTCAGTTTCTTTTCCTGAGTCTTTTTTTTCATTTCCTTATCCTTTTCAAGATCAGAATCAGATTTTATTTCTCTGGTTAAAGTATAAGTCTGTTTTTCTCCTTTATAAAGCGTCTCAAAGGTTGCTTTGCTGGGGAAACCATTTTCAGCAGTATAAAAATTAAAGAATAAGTCTTTTAAAAAATAAGGATAAAAAGTAGTATTGTCACCATCACTGCTGATCAGACTTCTGTATTTCTTGATATACTCTGAAACGGGAACTTTATTGATGGATAAAATTTCAGTTCCGGGTTGTATATGATCAATAGAATCTCTGTTTTGAACAATATACATCTGCTCACCTGAAATGTAATATTCGAAACGGCTGAACATTCCCTTCTGATGTTCCAGCTTTTTTAATTCTCTTTTGGTGAATTTCTTTCTGGGAATTCTCAATGAAAGATGGCCTTCACGGATTCCTGCAATAACCGGCTGAAGTTTAAAATAAAACTGAAGAGGAGTGAGTGGTTCTGTGAGAGTATGTTTCAGACTATCAAATTTATGGTCCAATTCCTGCTTGGGAATGTACCAATAGAGTTGAGGGTGCATCTGCTGTAATTTTGAATAAGCATAATCTACATCCTCCTTAAGCTGTTCCGGTGGAATATATGAAGCCCGCTGTTCGTTGTGTTTTTTTATAGAGGCACAGGACGAAAGTATAGCGAGAAGAAATATTACCGAATAATTTTTCAATTTCTTTGAGTTTTTTAAGGTGCTAAAATAGAAAGTTTAAAATTAATCCTGATGTAAATGAATAATAAATTTTCTACAACACCTGATAAAATTAGTTAAAAAATAGAGTAAAATGGAATATGTTTTCATTTAAAAGCAAAAGTTGATACATTTGACACTTATTTTTTGCAGATGATTTATTGGATTATTACCTGTGTGGTTGTCTTAACGGTTACTTTTTTTGTCGTGATCAATATGAAGGTGTTTGGAGCGGTACCAAAAGGAAAGCGGCTGAAACGTATAAGGCAGTCCAAACTTTATAAAAAAGGGCAGTTTCAGAATATCAGCCATACACCATCTATTACAGAAGGCTACAAAATGTCAAAGGTGACTTATGATTTCTTTTTGGGTAAAAAAGACCCGCTGCTGAAGCCTTTGAAAGAAATTCCCTCTATTCATACCAATTTGAAAGCTATAGATAAAAATAAAGATGTTTTTATCTGGCTGGGACACTCATCTTATTATTTTCAGACAGATGGTGTTTCCTTTTTAGTGGATCCTGTATTGAGTTTGTATGGTTCCCCTTTTAAATACTTCAACAAAGCATTTAAAGGTTCTGATATCTTTACACCCGAAGATATTCCAGATCTCGATTATCTGGTGATTACTCACGATCATTTCGACCATTTGGATTACCCGACTGTAAAATCTATAAAGGATAGAACAGGTGCTGCCATTTTACCTTTGGGAGTAGGAGCCCATTTGGAAAGATGGGGATTTGAAGAAAACAAGCTTATTGAAGAAGAATGGGGGACAGAAGTTACTCTTAAGAATGATATAAAAATTGTTTTTACCCCTGCCAGACACTTTTCCGGTAGAAGAATCAGGCAGAATGATACTCTTTGGAGTTCCTATGTTCTGAAGACGCCCACAAAGAAAATTTTCTTAGGAGGAGACAGCGGCTACGATACCCATTTTAAAGAAATCGGTGATCAATATGGCCCTTTTGATTATGCTATTCTTGAAAACGGACAATATGGAGAAGCATGGAGATATATTCATACCTTACCAGAAGATGTTATTCAGGCTGGTATTGATCTCGATGCGAAGCGTATTATTCCCGTTCATGCTGCAAAATTTGCATTGGCTCTTCACCCATGGAATGAACCTTTACAAAAGATAACAAGTCTTGGAAAAGCAAAAGGGCTGAACATCCTCACTCCGATGATCGGTGAGGCTGTAGATCTGAATCAGTCAGAACAGCAATTTACCGTCTGGTGGGAAAGCTGATCAGGCATGCCAGATCTCTTTATATCGTGCAGGGTGGTTTTCAAACTGTTGTCGGACAAAATCACATTCTGGGTCTACAAGCAAATCTTTTTCTTCTGCGTAACGCACCAACTCATCCAGTAATAGTTTGGCATATCCTTTTCCTTCACGCTCTTCGTCAAGTTTTGTATAATATACGATAAGCAGTCTTCCGTCAACCTCTATGGACATATATCCTGCCTTTTCCCCGTCAATAAGTAGCTGCAACTCATCCTGATATTGAGATACCTGAAACTTTATATTTTCCATAATAATGTAAGATTTGGTTGATTAAAAAATAATTTGAGAAGATTTTTTGAAAAACATTCTCTCCATTAAAATTACGAAATTAAATAATATGAAGTAATAGTTTTTAGAAATCTTAACGAATTTTATAACATAAATAATAAAAATTTAAAATAATAAAATTCGATAGAGGCAGGCTTTAGGTCGCCTTTAAAAAATGAAGCTATGTCCAATGGCTTTAGTCAAAACTTAAAAATATTTTCATTTCAAAAATTCCAAATTTAAAATTTCAACCCGTTGATTATTTATCACTTAAAGGAATTATTTTTAATAAAATTAAATATATTCATATCATCATCTTAGTTTAATTAAGATTTAATGATTCTATAGAATTTTAGAAAATATTTCAAAGATAATCAGTTGTTTGTGGCTTTTCTTAACAAAAATTGGCATTTGTGTTTAAAAGTTGGCACTTTAATTGACTCTTTCACCATATCTAATTTTAAAGGGGAATGAAATGAAAAAGTTACTATTAACAGCGATTCTGGTTGGGACATTCAGCTTGAGTTATGCCCAGTCAGATTATTATAATGACTACAGAAGAAGTATTTCGGATGTCAACTGGCAGAGGGTTGTTGCCGATCTGTTGCTTTCTACAGCACAAGCCAATCAGGTGTATGGATTGAATGACAGATATCGTGATTATGATTCGTGGAACAGAGTATATGTGGTAGATCCCGGGAGATGGAGAGGCGACCGATATAACGAACTGGAAAGAATCATGGGAAGAGAGAAGTATATTATCTTTAAAAAGAAATATTACAGAGGTCAAAACCCGGTGATCGTTTATGGTAGAAATAAAAAGGATTATAAGAAATACCATAAGCAACAGGAAAAATATTATAAGAACCAAGAGAAATATTACAAAAAACAAAATAAAAATCACGGGCATGACCGTGATGATGATTGGGATTAAACTATCATCAACTATATATTCACTTTTAAATGGCCGGCATCTTTGTCGGCCATTTTATATTATATCAATCAGAATTATTTTTAGTGATTAATTTGTTTGAATTTTATAATTTTGATCTATGGAATCAAACGAGTCACTCAAAGGTTTTTATGAAAGAAATACTCCCAATCTGGCATCACAATGTATTGGGGTCAGCAAGATGGGACACTTCAATGTGTTTTCACGGGAATATTGTTCACCATTGACACCCTACAGCAGAAGAGATTATTATAAGATTTCGCTGATTATAGGAAAAGGGAAGCTTCATTATGCTGATAAATGGATTAAAGTGGATCGCCCTGCATTATTGTTTTCAAACCCTATTATTCCTTATTCATGGGAAGCAGACGACGAAGATCAGAAAGGCTGGTTTTGCTTGTTTACAGATCAGTTTCTGCATAATGGAAGCCGTATGGGAAACCTTCAGGATTCTCCGCTTTTCAAGATTGGAGGAACTCCGGTTTTCTTTATAGATGAAGAACAACAGAAAACACTTGCAGATATTTATACGAAAATGATGACGGAAATTCAATCCGATTATATTCACAAATATGATATGCTCAGAGCGTATCTTCATCTGATGATTCATGAAACCATGAGAATGCAGCCGGCAGAAAGTTTTGAGCCTTATCAGAATGCCTCCCAAAGAGTTGCTTCTTTATTTATGGAACTTTTGGAAAGACAATTTCCTATTGACAGTCCCGAAGCTTTCTTAAAATTAAAAACGCCCAACGATTATGCCCAAAGTCTTTCCATTCATGTGAATTCATTGAACCGTTCTGTAAAAGAGATGACTGGAAAAACAACCAGCCAGCAGATTACAGGAAGAATTATTCAGGAAGCCAATGCCCTGCTGCAACATACAGATTGGAATATCTCTGAAATTGCTTATGGATTGGGCTTTGAGGAACCCGCTTATTTTACCAATTATTTTAAAAAACAAACAGGAATTACTCCCAATGCCCTAAGAATGGATGTTGTTTGAATTTTATAATTCTTAGTTTGAATTCTATATCGTAGTTGACCTCTGCATGTTCTAATTTTGTCCTGTAAAATTAAATCATACCTATCATGAAATTTAAAAAATTAGGAAACACAGAAGAGCAATTGTCAGCAATCGGTTTAGGATGCATGGGAATGAGTTTTGCTTATGGTCCCACAGATGAACAGGAAAGTATCAATACCTTACACAGAGCTTTAGATCTTGGGGTAAACTTTTGGGATACTGCAGATATGTATGCCAATGGAGAAAATGAAAAACTGATCTCTAAGGTCTTAGTTCCGAACAGGGATAAAATTTTTATTGCGACCAAATTCGGATTCAGGTTTAAAGATGGTAAAGCTAGCCACAGTGGTGCTCCCGGAACTTATTTTGACGGTTCTCCGGAGTGGATCAGAAAAGCTGTAGATTTAAGCCTTCAAAGATTAAAAATAGATACTATTGACCTATACTATGCTCACAGAGTAGACCCGAATGTTCCTGTAGAAGAAACAGTGGGAGCAATGGCAGAGCTGGTAAAAGCAGGGAAGGTGAAATATATCGGATTGTCTGAAGCTTCAGCAGAATCTATCAGAAAAGCAAATAAAATACATCCGATTACAGCGTTACAGTCAGAATATTCTATCCTTACCAAAGATGTTGAACAAGAGATCTTACCAACGATCAGAGAGCTGGGAATTTCTTTAGTTCCTTATTCTCCGCTTGCAAGAGGTCTTTTCACCAATATTTATGACGTGCAGAACCTTGGTGATGACGACTTCAGAAAATCATTACCACGTTATCAGCAGGAATATCTTGAAAATAATACCAAACTGGCTAACGAAATCAATGAGTTTGCGGCTTCCAAAGGAGTGAAAGGAACTCAGCTCGCCCTGGCCTGGGTATTGAATCAGGGAGACGACATCATCCCGATTCCCGGTACCAAACGAATCAAATATCTGGAAGAAAATATTGCAGCCGTCAATATAGACCTCTCCCAGTCAGATCTCGATACCATTGATGCCATTCTCAAAAAATACCCGAATGTAGGGGAAAGATACACTGAAGGTTCAATGAAACTGGTCAACAACTAAAGACTATTATATAAAAACTGAGTTCCTGCTTATGATGGGAGCTCAGTTTTTTGTTATTATTCCAAATGAGGAATGTATAATAATGAAAAACTAAATTATGAACAGAAGAGAATTATTAAAGAGTGGTTTATTGGCAGGAACATTAAGTATGATTCCTTTTTCAAGTGTATGGGCAGAAACACCAAAAACGCCTGAAAAAACAGGGGATGATCTTTCAGGATTTAAAAAACTGAAGCTTGGAGAACTGGAACTGTTTGTTCTTACAGACGGATATATTCATGAAGAAAATCTCAACTCATTTGCTCCCAGAGGAACTGTTTCAGAGCTGAAATCAATCCTTAAAGATCATTTCAGACCCGAGAATTATATTGATATGGCCATGAATATTCTATTGGTGAAAACCAAGAATAAACTCATCCTGTTAGATACCGGAATGGGTATTTTTGCTGATGAAAGAACAGGATTTCTATTAAAAAGCCTCCAAAAAGCCGGATTTTCACCGAAAGATATTACTGATGTTTTTATCTCCCATGCACATCCAGATCATATTGGAGGAGTCGTTGATAAAAAACAGAATCTGGTTTTTCCGAACGCCAATATTTTCATTTCAAAAACTGAACATGACTTTTGGATGAAAGCCTCTATTAAAGATTTTAATAACAGTGCCCTGAAAACGCAGCCTGAATTTCTTAATCATATTATCCCGGCCATTCAGAATGTTCTGAAAACAATTCAGCCAAAGCTTAAATTCTATGATCTTAATAATCCCTTCTATGATTATTTCAGTTTTCAGCTTGCTCCGGGTCATACCCCCGGTTTAGTCGTGACAACCATATCTTCCGGGAATGAAAAGCTGATCTACATTGCAGATTTGATTCATTCCGATGTCATTCTTTTTCCACATCCTGAGTGGGGTTACTTTGGGGATACCGATCTGGATATTGCAACCGCCTCAAGAAAAAAGCTTCTTCAGCAGCTGGCAGATACTAAAATCAGAGCTTTTGCCTATCATTTACCATGGCCGGGTCTAGGCTTTACAAAGACAAAATCCGGTGCATTTGAATGGTTCCCGGAAAGTTTTATGAATTAGGGGGCAGATGAAAGGGATAGGTTGCAGGGATTAGGGAGTGGGGAATATAAATTAAGAATATAAAAAGAAATCCTCTTAATCTAAAGTAATGATGTGCTCGGCATTCCCCTCCTCCGGAGGGGTGGCAAAAATTCAAAGAATTTTTGACGGGGTGGTTAATCATACGCATAACACAATCAATAGAAGCGGACTTTAGTCCGCTTTCATAAACAAACTCATTCATCCGGCTTTAGCCAAAACGTAAAAATAACAGATCCTCCCGGCAACGGGAGGATCTGTTTCAACATAAGAAAAAATTAGAGTTTTATAATCATCAAGCCTCTCCAGATGTCAGCTCGTGAGAATACAGTTTCCTGAACATCAGGTAAGTCATCGAAAGCACAGAGAAAGCAACTATTGCATCTATTGTAGATGAAAAACCAAGTACCGCTATTTTTGAGAAGAAGGCAAACAGAATATCGAAAAACATTCCTGCAAATACCCATTCTTTTAATCTTAATAGCCTATTGGGTAGTAGAAGAAGAAGAACCCCTGCAATTTTAAAAACGCCTAATATATAAATAAAATGAGGCGGATAGCCAAGCTGCTGAGTGATGTCCCAGACAACCGGATTTTTTGTGAGTTCAAAGAAACCGCTGGCTCCGAACCATAATGACATAAAAATGGCCCCTGCCCAATAAATGATTTTTGTTGTTTTTGTTTTCATTGTTGTAATTTTTAATGATGATTGCGTTGTATAGGATTTTACTTAAAAGCAGTTTTTGCTGATCCTGATATCTGTCCGGTTTTTGTATTCTGAATAAAAGCTATCACCTCCCAGTTGTCTGCTGAGAAACTTTCCGGAAGTTTGAAAGTGGTTGTTCCTTCCAGCTGCTTGTTCAATGAGATCTGGTTTTGCTTGTGAACAATCTGCCAATGGTGCAGATGGCGACCTTCATTTTCACCTTTACCTACCTGGGTGGAAGAATGCTTTTCAACCAGATTAATGAGAAGCACGTTCTTAGGATCAGTGGCAGACGTTTTATACTGTACATTGATATCCTTTTGGGAAACATTTGCCGATAGCTCTACAGTTGTTTTTATAGGGCTAAACAAGGCTTCCTGAATTGCATTTTTAATAGAATTTTCATTAGATCCTACAAATTCCGTTTTCCCATTGACAACCAGTTGCGGAGTATACACCTGTGAGTTCAGTATACGGCTGTACTGCTGTTGTCGCTGTGAATTTTCAGCATTACTGAATCGGTCTTTCCATCCGAGGCGGTTCCAGTAATCAACATGGTAGGAGAGAAGATAAACGGGTTCATCTTTATATTCTTTTTCGATTTTCCCCATCAGTTCATCTGCCGGTGGACAGCTTGAGCAGCCTTCCGAGGTGAAAAGTTCCAAAACGGCAAAGCCATTATTTTCAGAAGCTGAATGCTGTGTCGTCTTTTGGACTTTATCTTTATAAATAAATGCTGATGTAGCAAATAATAATACAGTGAAAGCGCTTACTGTGATTAAGTTTTTTAGTATCATTTCTTTTAATTTGATTCAAAAGTAGATACTCTGGAAAGGCGGAAGAATAGAAAACAGGTTCAAACGGACAAATCAAAAGGTGAACCCTGAAATTGGGAAGGGAAAGATTTTAAGGCTGGAAGCTGGAAGAGTGAAGTTGGGAGTTTCTGGAGTGCAAAAAGGAATAACGTTTTATATTTTTTAATATTGAAAGATAAAATAAACAGGGTAGAACTTAAAAATTGAAACACATCAAATAAAAACAAAAAATACCCCTGACCATATCAATCAGGGGTATAATATATTCAAAAGATTTCTATATTTCAGAATCGCTTCAAGCACTTCCAGCTTCCAGCCTCATTATCTATCTTCCAGCCAGGTAAAGAAACTATGCGTCTTCTCTTTATTAATAAGAAGTTTTTCGGGAGTTTCTACAGTGAGTTTCACCAATATTTTACGTTGAAAATAATGCTCCATCTCTTTAATAGCTTTAAAATTAACAAGATATTGCCGGTTGACTCTGAAGAATTGTTTGTCAGAAACCTGTTCTGCGACCTGTCCCAAAGGCTGGGTAAGGGAAAACTGCTCTTTTCCAAATGTTACCAGATGGGTTATTTCATTGTGAATATAAAAATAAGCAATGTCTTCCGTGGGGATGGTAGTATATTTCTGATTTTTAAAAACAAGAAAATTACTCTTTCCGGCAGGCTGATTGATCTTCTGTATAAGTGATTCCAGATCCGGGAGATCGTTCTTCTGAAAGAATTTTTTCAATTCATCAACTTTTCTCAGAGCTTCTGCAATGTCTTCTTTGGAAAATGGTTTTAAAATATAATCAACACCTTTGCTTTTAAAAGCGTCCAGTGTATATTGATCAAAGGCGGTACAGAAAACCACAGGGCAGGTAATGTCCACCGATTTGAAAATCTCAAATGAAAGACCGTCCGAAAGCTGGATATCCATAAAAATAAGATCGGGTTTGATCGTACTCAATCCTTCAATACTTGTTTCAATACTGTCGTAAATACCCAATATCTTTGAGTCCGGTTTTAAATCTAAAATTAAATTCTGAAGGGATTTTGCAGCCCTGAATTCGTCTTCAATGATGATGATATTCATAGATTAATGGTAGTTTTATCTGAAAAGTTTTTTCGTCTGAATAAATAGTCACATCCTTTTCCAATAAGTGCATGTAACGCATTTTGATATTGTCAAGTCCTACGCCCAGAGAATCTTCAATGTTTACTTTTCGCTGTATAGGATTTTCAATGATAATTTTAACGTCAGCGTTATAGATTTTAATATGCAAAGGCTTACTCTGCGAAACGATATTATGTTTGATGCAGTTTTCTACCAGAAGCTGAAGGGTAAAAGGAGGGATGAGGGTTTGACCAATTTCTTTTCCAAGCTCGTTGGTAAACTTAATGCCTTCCCCAAAACGGGCTTTCTGAAGAAAAAGATACGCATCTACTATTTTCATTTCTTCCTGAACACTGATGAGGTCTAGTTTTCTGCTTTCGAGGGTAAATCTGTAAAAATCGGAAAGTTTTACAATAAAATCCACCGTTTCTTCATCATGGGTTTCTGCCATTAGTTTTAATGTATTCAGGCTGTTGAAAAGAAAGTGTGGATTGATCTGTTGCTTTAATAATTCATATTGGGCGCCCAGATTATCACTTTTTACCTTTTCCAGTTCCAGCTGCACCTGCTGACCCGTATAATTATTCTGAAGCAGATGCAGGAACATATAACACACCAGATTGATTAAAATACCCCTTACTTCAATCATCAGCATAACCGGCCCGAAATTGATATGAGAAAGAATAAGCTGCTGAATCCATGCCAGTCCAAACATGATCACCATACCAAAAGCGAGCACCACCATCAATCTTGAATACGATATATGCTGCCTTCGTTTTTCTGTACGGTTCAGCATATAAATATTGATATACCACATGATGACAGAAAATGCTGCCGTAATCCCTGAGTTGACAACCGCTTCTTTCCAGTTGAACTCATGAGAAGCAAGCTGAGGGACGGAAGATAAAAGACCCAGAAAAATGGAGCTTATCCAGATAATGACCTGTGAGATTTTTATTTTTTGCTGTTGCATGAAATCTGCTGATTTGAGAAGGTTAAATTAATGCTTTTTATTGAAAATATTATGATAAATAGTGAAGGGAAACTGTTGTTCGCATTCACTATTCATCGGCTTTATCAAATTAAACATTTATAAAAACTAATCCTGAGGTTGCCTTTTACGGCCTGCTGACAGGGGTGAAACTCATGAAATACCGGATTCTTTCTTCTTTGTCGGGTGAAGCAGCATTAGGCTGATCATTTTTAACATCATAAGAAATGCTTCCGGTATTATCCACCTGAACAGTTTCAATACTGACTAATTCTCCAGTGATGGTTCCGCCAATATATTGAGGGTTATCATGATAACGCCAGGTTACCAGTTTCATTACAGCACCAGCTTCCGGTGCCTGGCTTTCTTTGGATAAAGATTCCAGCGCTTTTTCATTTCCATATAAAGCGGACATAGTCTCTTTCTTAGGATGTAAAGATGTTGAGATGAATTTAAGATTCCCCGGGTCAAAAACAGCTCTCACAAGCCCGTTATCTTTATCATTGTTCTCTTTACTGCAGGCGGTAAGCGAAACAAGGCTTACCAATAAGATGAAGATTGTATTTTTCATTTTTTCTGTAAATTTTGGATTAATCTTTGGGTATTTACTTTCATAGGAACATCAAACAGATAGCCTGTTTTTTCTGCTAATTGTCTGTGGCAGGCAATACAGGATTCTTTGGCGAAAGAGGCTGTTTTTCCAGTTGGATGCAGTTCATCTCCTGAGAATTTTGCAAATCCCCAGCCCTCAGTATCTTTATATTGTTGGGCATCTTTTACCATAAACTGTGCATTGACGAATTTTCCCGGTCTGATCTCTCCGTCAGGCAGTTCCTGCTGTTTCCATACAGACTTTACCACAATACTTCCGTCTGGCCATGGATGAAAATTTTCTGTTTCCACAGCTTTTACAGCGATATCATTTCCATAGATCACACGGATAGAGTTGTCAAACAGCGTACTCATGCTGATCACTTTCCAGTTTTTGAAATCAGGAGTGTATTGAACTCCATTGGGAGAAACCGGAAATTTTGCAGGAGTAGGAATGGGGGTGGTAGACGATGAATGAGCTTCCATCTTATTTTGAGCTGATGGACTTACAGAAGATAATGAAAGAGTATACTTTTTAATGGTTTCAATATCTTGTGCTGTAATCTTAGCGGAGGGATGCAGAAGCGTATATTCATGGAGAGGCATTTTCCCACTCTGCATCATATTGAGAATAGCATACATTTTCCCCTGATGTTCGGCCGGGGAGTACTTTTCCCACTCCGAAAAATTAAGAACTTCTCTGGCTCTTTTGATGTCTTTGTTCACCGCCCAGGAAACAGGAGCAATTTTATCATACCAGTTTAGATTTTGCTGGTTAGAATGACAGCTGAAACATGAGTTTTCAAGAATGCTGATCACTTCCCTTGGTGCTTCAATTTTTCCTGTAGCCGGTTTTCCTTCTAAAGGTTTACTGAATAGCTGCAGCCCTCCGAAGATTCCTAGTATCGCCAGAAAGACTATGGCAATGGAGTTTCTTTTTTTCTTTACGGTATCCATAATGAGTATTGTTTTTATTTTCTGGACCAAAAGTAGGCGGGCAGCCTATGCTGTGAAATGGGAAACAGGATAAGACAGACAAATTAAAAGGTGAATCCGGAATTTTTGGCTCCGAAAATACACAAGAAAAATCCCGGTAATAGTGTTACCGGGATGTATTGAAATTATAGTTTATAAAGTCATACCACCATCTATGATAATTTCAGTGCCGGTCATATAGCTTGAAATAGTATCATCAGAAAAATGAACAACCAATTTTGCAACATCTTCTGCTGTTCCTATTTTTTTTAGAGGGATTGTATTAATCATCCATTCATTAATTCCTTCCAACGTTTTTTCGTCTAAGCCGGCTTTGTTCATAATCTCTGTTTTTATAGGACCTGGACTTATCATATTCACTCTGATTTTTCTTGGAGCTAATTCTGCTGCTGCCGTTTTTGCAATAGAGTTCAATGCCGCTTTGCTGGCCTGATAAACAGAACTGTTGGGTTTATAAGTAGATGCTACAATAGAAGATAAGAATATTACAGAAGCTCCATCATTCAGTAAGGGAATGAATTTGTTTAAAGTAAAATAAGCGCCTCTGAAATTAATGTTCATCACCTGATCAAAATTTTCGACGTCCATATTTTCAATAGGAATCAATCCTCCTGTAATTCCTGCGTTGATAAATAAAATATCAACCTTTCCGTGCTGATTTTCAACTTCCTTCTTTAATAAATCAATATCATTAAGATTCCCCTGATCTGCTACAAAGGGAATTGCTCCCAATTCTTCCGCTGCCTTTTCTACAGCTTCTTTTCGTCTTCCGGTGATGATCACGGTTGCTCCTTCTGAAATAAGTTCTTTTGCTGCAGCGAACCCGATTCCGCTGTTTCCACCTGTTACTATAGCCAGTTTATGGGTTAATTTTTTCATTGTAAAATATTTTTGACAAAGTTATTTCAAAATGGTATACTTTTGTAATCAGTATCACAGAGTATACCAGTATAACGAATGATATCACTTAACTTTACAAGTATGGAAAGAGATCAAAACGAAGAGCTTAGAGCCTTACAGGATACCCTTTATTTCATTGGAGGGAAATGGAGAATTCCCGTGATCAATTCACTTTGTAACGGAAACAGACGCTTCAGGGAAATTGAACGCAGCATTCCCGGAATTACCACAAGAATGCTTTCAAAGGAATTAAAAGATATGGAACTGAATAAACTTGTTAAACGAAATGTTTATCCTGAAACACCCGTCTTAATTGAATATGAAGCCACAGATTATTGCAGAACTTTCGGAAATATCATTCAGGAAATGATCAATTGGGGAAGAGAACATAGGAGAGTGATTGTGGAGGATAGGTAGTGAGAGGGAGAAGGTTGCAGATATTAGGTTGTAGGTTGTAGGGAATAGGAATGCGTTGACCTTGATTAATAAGTACATGCTCAATATTCCCCTCCTTTGGAGGGGTGTCAAAAATTCAAAGAATTTTTGACGGGGTGGTTTATAGTGTAGTGTTAAAAACGATAGTTGGCTAAACAAAAAAAGCCCCTTAAAAAAGGAGCTTTTCATTTATATCAAAACGAACAATTAAATTCCGTCAATGATTTCGTTTAAAACAGTGCTTGGTCTCATTGCTGCATACGTTTTATACGTATCAGTTTTATAGTACCCTTCAATATTTTGAGCTTTACCTTGAGCACCAATTAATTCTGCATTGATTACTTCTTCGTTTTCCTGCATTGCCTGAGCAATAGGAGCAAACTTAGAAGCCAATTCAGCATCAGCAGTCTGGTTAGCTAACGCTTCAGCCCAGTACATTGCTAAATAGAAGTGAGAACCTCTGTTGTCGATCTGGCCTACTTTTCTAGCAGGAGATTTGTCTGTAGCCAAGAATTTAGCATTTGCTTCATCCAGTGCATCAGCTAAAACCTGAGATTTTGTATTCCCTTGAGTTTGTGCCAAGTGCTCTAAAGAAGCCTGAAGTGCTAAGAATTCACCTAGAGAATCCCATCTTAAATATCCTTCTTCAAGGAACTGCTCAACGTGTTTTGGAGCAGAACCTCCGGCACCTGTTTCAAATAAACCACCACCGTTCATCAATGGAACGATAGAAAGCATTTTTGCAGAAGTACCAAGCTCAAGGATTGGGAAAAGATCCGTTAAGTAATCTCTCAATACGTTTCCTGAAACAGAGATGGTATCTTTACCTTCTCTTGCTCTCTTAAGAGTTTCAGTCATCGCATCTTTTACATCAAGAATTCTGATGTCTAGACCTGTTGTATCGTGATCAGCAAGATATTTCTCTACTTTTTTGATGATTTCTCTGTCGTGAGCTCTTCCTTTGTCTAGCCAGAAGATCGCAGGAGTATCAGATAATCTTGATCTGTTTACCGCTAGTTTTACCCAGTCCTGAATAGGAGCATCTTTAGTCTGACACATTCTGAAGATATCGTCTTTTTCTACTTTCTGAGAAAGAAGAACGTTTCCAGCCTCGTCCTGAACTTCTACAGTTCCGTCAGCAGACAATTGAAAAGTTTTATCGTGAGAACCATATTCTTCAGCTTTCTGAGCCATTAAACCTACGTTTGGAACAGATCCCATTGTTGTAGGATCCAATTTTCCATGCGCTTTCATATCATCGATTACAGACTGATAGAAACCTGCATAAGAACGGTCTGGAATGATACAAACTGTATCTTCTTCGTTTCCTTGTTTGTTCCACATTTTACCTCCGCCCCTTACAAGAGCAGCCATAGATGCGTCAACGATGATGTCAGAAGGTACGTGGAAGTTCGTAATTCCTTTGTCAGAATTTACCATTGCCACTCTAGGTCCGTTTGCCAAAGCAGCTTCAATATCAGCTTTGATGTCAGCTTCCTGAGCATTTCCTTTGATTTTATCGAAAAGATCAGCAAGACCGTTATTTGGATTAACGTCTAAAGACTTGAAAGTCTCAGCATATTTAGTAAACACTTCTTTGAAGAAAGTCTCAACAATAGCCCCGAAAATGATTGGGTCAGAGATTTTCATCATGGTCGCTTTAAGGTGAGCAGAAAGAAGTACGTTTCTTTTCTTAGCCTCCTCGATTGCTTCCTGAACAAATACTCTTAACGCATTTAAGTTCATTACAGAAGAATCAATTACCTCACCAGCCTGAAGACCAGCGAAGTCTTTTAATACAGATTCAGAACCGTCATTTCCTTTGAATACGATTTTATATTTTGTAGCGTTTTCTAATGTAGTAGAATTTTCTGTACCGTAGAAATCACCATTATTCATGTGAGCTACGTCAGTTTTGCTGTCAGATGCCCAGTTACCCATTCTGTGAGGGTTTGCTTTTGCATAGTTTTTAACAGCTTTTGGAGCACGTCTGTCAGAGTTTCCTTCTCTTAATACAGGGTTTACAGCACTTCCTAATACTTTAGCATATTTAGCTTTGATTGCTTTTTCCTCGTCATTTTTAGGCTCTGCAGGATAGTTTGGAACTGCGAAACCCTTACCTTGTAGTTCAGCAATAGCGGCATCCAATTGAGGCACAGAAGCAGAAATGTTAGGTAACTTAATGATATTAGCGTCAGGTTGAGTAGCCAGTTGGCCTAGTTCTGATAAAGCATCACCAATTTTTTGGTCATCTTTTAAAAACTCAGGGAAGTTTGCTAGAATTCTTCCTGCCAAAGAAATATCCGGTACTGAGATTTCGATATTTGCTGATTTTGTGAAAGCTTTTACAATTGGTAAAAACGAATGAGTAGCCAGCATTGGAGCTTCATCAGTAAGTGTGTAATAGATTTTTGATTTTTCTGACATTATACTGTTATTTTTTATTTGAAATTTTAAGTCCCACAAATTTAGTAAATATCATTGTTTTATTTAGGATATTTCCATAAAAAATAGAGGCTTTTGAATCTTTAATGGTATATCTGTATAATTTATGCTCCGGTTCTGTTTACATTTATTTGAAAACAATTTTATAATTTTCATAGGCTGAGCTTTTTTTCATAGAGATCTTCGTTTTTTCAGGCTGTTGGTAGGGGAAAAATTTTGTCTGGAAAACTGATTATCAGGCGGAAGACTTTTATTTTTACTTTAAGATTAATTTAACCTTTATGAGGCAGGAAAAATTTTCTTTTTTGATTAAATTTGAAGAACTAAAAAAATAAATATTATGTCCACGACAATCACTTTAAAAGGAAACGAAGTACACACAATAGGAACATTACCAGCTGTAGGAACCTCTGTAAAAGACTTTGCATTGGTAGATTCAGGATTAGCGGTAAAAACCCTTGAAACTTTTGCAGGAAAGAAAAAAGTATTCAATATTTTCCCAAGCATTGATACTCCTACTTGTGCTGCTTCTTCCAGAAAATTCAATGAAGAGGCTTCAAATCTTGACAATACAGTAGTAATCAACGTTTCTAAAGACCTTCCATTCGCTTTAGGAAGATTCTGTGCAGCAGAAGGATTGAACAATGTAGAAACCCTTTCAGACTTCAGAAGCAGTTTTGGAGATGATTATGAAGTGACCATTACAGATTCTCCTTTGAAAGGTTTATTAAGCCGTGCAGTAATTGTTACAGACGAAAACAATAAAGTAGTTTACACTGAGCAGGTTTCAGAAATTGCTGACGAACCTAATTACGATGCTGCGCTTGCTGCATTGAAATAATAGAAATAATTTTTGTAAAAAGCCTTGTGAAGTCAATTTTGCAAGGCTTTTTTTGAATATAAAAACGAATCAATAACACCAAATGATGCAAGATAATTACAAGAAATATGGAGAACTTTTTCAGGTAGACTCAGAACATTTTGAAGAATTCTATGCTCTTCTTCACGATACAAAGCTCCTAAAATCCGATTTTTTTCTGAAACAGGGAGAAAAATGCAAATACCTGGGCTTTGTTAAAAAAGGAACAATCAGGTCTTTCTATATCAATGACCAGGGACGGGAAATCAATTTTGGATTCTATTTTGAAAATGAATTTTTCACCGATTATGAAAGCATTCTATGCGATACCGTATCCAATATGAACATCCAGGCGCTCGAAAACTGTGAAATTTTACTGCTGAGTAAAGATCATCTGCAGAATTTATATAAAAAGGAAGCTTATTGGCAGCAATTTGGGAGAATGATGAGTGAAAAGATTTATTTGGATGCCAAAAAACGGATTGATGATCTGTTGTGCTTTTCCCCTGAAAACAGATATCTCAATCTTGTCAAAAAACAACCTGCACTCTTTCAGAAAATAGCCCAGAAACACATTGCCAGCTATCTGGGAGTAACAGAACAGTCACTCAGCCGGATAAGAAGCAGGATTGTTAATTAACTTAAGTTAACGTCCACAGATATTTTAAACCGTAGCTTTATCATCATCAAATTTTAACACAATCATTATGGAACAAAAAGATTTAACCATTATTTTGGTACACGGAGCATGGGGAGACGGATCGCACTGGCAGTACGTTATTCCTTCACTTACAAAAGCGGGATATAAAGTAAGAAGTGTCCAGAATCCATTAACATCGCTGCAGGACGATATTAATAAGACTAAAGATCTTATTGATGCCCAGGACGGGAAAGTGCTTTTAGTAGGGCATTCTTATGGAGGTTCTGTTATTTCAGGAGCGGGACATCATGACAAAGTAGCAGGACTGGTTTATATTGCAGCCTTTGCCCCTGATGCGGGAGACAGTCTTGGATCTCTGTTGGGAAGACGTGAGTCGCCGGGTGGAGCAAGTATTTATCCTGATAATAAAGGCTTTTTATGGATTAAATACGATGAATTTAAATCCGCTTTCTGTCAGGATTTAGACGATGAAAAAGCACTAGTGATGTCGTTGTCACAAAAACCTATTCACGGTCAGTGTTTTGGAGATGTAGCGGGAGAACCTGCCTGGAAAACTCGCCCAAGTTGGTATCAGATCTCATTGCAGGACCGTATGATCCCTGCAGAAACTGAAAAAGAAATGGCAGAACGTCTTGAACCTAAGAAAATAATCTCTTTGGATGCAGGGCACGCTTCATTGGCATCACATCCTGAAGAGGTTACTCAATTGATTTTAGAGGCAGCAGCTTCCATTTAATACAATAAACAACACAATAATTGATTAAGCCTTGTGAAATTTTACGTAATTTCACAAGGCTTTTTTAATGAAAAAACGATTACAAAATGGTCAAGAGAATTGTAGCCAATATCAAAACAGAAAACCTCTCGAAAGCAGACATTTTTTATCAGGATATCCTGGAACTGGACATTTTGATGGATCATGGTTGGATCAAGACTTTGGGGAATGATGAAGAAACAAAAGTTCAGATCAGCTTTGCCGAGCAGGGAGGAAATGATACCGAAGTTCCGGATCTTTCCATTGAAGTGGATAATGTGGATGAAGTCTATCACAAAATGAAAAATGCAGGTTTTGAAATCACCTACGAACTCACTGATGAAGAGTGGGGCGTTCGCCGGTTTTTTGTTAAAGACCCGTTTCAAAAACTGATCAATATACTCTCTCACCAATAAATACATTGTACAATGAAAGCAGAAAGAATTATTCCTGTATTAAGAATCTTCGACTATCACAAAACAAAAGAATTTTATGTAGACTGGCTGGGATTTGAGATCGTTTGGGAACATTATTTTGATGAAAATACCCCCGTTTATATGGAAGTGAAAAGAGAAAACATCATTTTTCATTTAAGTGAACATCACGGAGACGGAACACCGGGAACGAGGGTTTCAATTTGGGGAGAAGGTGTCCCTCAATATCATAAAGAACTGATTGATAAAAAATACAAATACAACCGTCCCGGACTTGAAAAAACGTTCTATGGAGCCGTATCTTTTACGGTAATTGATCCTTTTGGAAATAAAATTACCTTCGAAGAAGAATTTGATGAAGTAAAGCATAAAAATATTGAATTCTATTCGCATGATTAATTCTTTTCAAATGATATAACTTATTTCGAGTATACAATGTTTTCAAATATACATCAGGAATTTGCACCTCCAGAAGAACTTCGGGATACCATCAAATGCTTTTGGTATAACAAAAGAGATTACGGAGAAAAACCATCCGAATTTACAGTACTTCCGGATGGTTATGCTGAAATTATCTTTCATTTTGGTAATGGATGCAGTATTTTATACGATGGGAATATTCAAGCTTTGCCTTCTCCGTTTATCATGGGGTTGCTCAATCAGCCTGCTGTTTTTTATGCTCAAAACCAATTGGAAATTATTGGAGTAAGGTGTTTTCCATGGGCTGTTTTTGAGTTGTTGGGATTGTCCTCAGAAAAAACCGAAAACGGAGTCCATACATTCGAAAATCCTGTGGCAGAGCTTCATTTTATATTAAAAGACCTCATTACCCAAGGGAAGGTAGAAGAAGCAATCTCTAACATAGAACAATATTTTCTGAAATTACACGCACTCATTACAGTGGACAGCCTGCTCTTCAAAGCGGGGGCAGCCATGAGGAAAAACTATGGTGCTATTCCCGTGAATCAAATAGCTGACTCGGCTCATACAACAGTTCGGACATTAGAAAGAAAGTTCAAACAATCTTCCGGTCACACGGTAAAAGATGTATCCGGAATTATGCGTTTTGAACAGATAAGAAACCGATTGTGGTATGATCCAGAGACTCACATTGCTGCTCTGGCACAAGAATTTGGATATACAGACCAATCGCATTTAAGCAAAGAATTTAAACGGTATAGCGGTACAACACCCGCTGTTTTTGCCCGGGAGGCCAAAAAAAGAAAGCAGATTGTAAACAATGATTTTGTCGCATTTGTACAAGCCTGATACAATTGCATTCCTGAATTTTGTGACATAATCAATACATCAAAAATTATGACACTTAAGTATAAAAAAATAGCCATTATCGGAGCAGGTCCGGTGGGTTTAACCATGGCAGTCTTGTTACAGCAGAAAGGCGTTGAAGTAAATGTTTATGAAAGAGATCTGAATGCGCAGACAAGGGTTTGGGGCGGAACATTGGATCTTCATGAGCAATCGGGACAGAAAGCCATGAAAAAAGCTGGACTTCTTGATCAATATTACGCTGCCGCATTGCCTATGGGGATCAATATTGCTGATAAACAAGGTGATATTCTGTTTACAAAGAAAATTACACCCGAAAATCAATATGACAATCCGGAAATCAACAGAAATCATTTGAGAGAAATGCTGCTTGGCAGTCTGGCTGATGATACAGTAATCTGGAATATGAATTTTACCGGGATGGATGAAAATGACGGAACATGGCTGCTTCATTTTGAAGATAAACCTGATGTGACTGCCGATCTGGTCATTGGTGCTAATGGAGGAATGTCCAGAGTAAGAAAATACGTGACAGATGCTGAGGTCGAAGAAACCGGAACATTTATCATTCAGGGAGATATTCCGGAGCCGGAGAAAGCATGTCCCGAATTTTTTGAATGGTGTGATGGAAAAAGACCAATGGCGGCTTTTGAAGGCAATTTATTAGTAGCCAATCCGTATAATAATGGAGCTTTGACTTATGGTGTTATCTTTAAAAAACCTGAAGAATGGAAGGATGGCTGTACTTTGGATTTTAAAAATACAGAAGAGGTCCGCCAGTTCCTTTCTGAAAGATTTTCATCATGGAGTAAGCTTTATCAGCAGTTATTTCACTCAACTTCCTTTTTTGTAGGGCTGCCAACGAGAAGAATTCTATTAGACAAACCCTGGAAAAATAACCGCTCTTTGCCTGTAACGCTTATTGGTGATGCAGCACATCTTATGCCTCCTTTTGCGGGACAAGGTGTAAATACCGGATTGTTGGATGCTTTAATTTTATCAGAAAATCTGACAGAAGAAAAATATCCGTCAATTTCCGAAGCCATTAACGCTTACGAACAACAAATGTTTGTCTATGCCAAAGAAGCACAGCTCGAATCCGGTAAAAATGAACTGGAGATGCGTGATGTCAACTTTTCTTTTACAAGTCTTATCCAATAGTTGATGATTCTAAAGGGGCAATTAATGATCCGGATCATCAAATAATAAGATGAATAAAACTTACCTTTACATTTTAATAATAGAATGAAACGTTCCGGAACAGCAGATCTACCTCTTCACTATGGCAAAGTACCGCCATGGCTGTATGAGCGTATGTCTGTACTCGGACTTTCCATTATTGAAGTCATTCTCATGGATTACGGTAAAGATGAAGTATTGCGCAGGCTGGCAGATCCATTTTGGTTTCAGAGTTTTGGAGCAGTGATGGGGATGGATTGGCATTCTTCGGGAATTACCACTTCCGTTATGGGAGCTTTGAAACGTTCTGTTAATCCCAATTCACAATCTTTGGGAATTTATATCTGTGGCGGAAAAGGTAAACTTTCCAGGGAAACCCCATCAGAGCTGATCCGGATCGCAGATAAAACCGGACTGAACGGAACAGAGCTTGTAAGAGCCAGCAAACTTTCTGCAAAGGTTGATAATACAGCAATTCAAGATGGATACCAGTTGTATCTGCACAATTTCATTCTTTCAGATAATGGAAACTGGAGTGTCATTCAGCAGGGCATGCATGAATCAGACGGAACAGCAAGACGGTACCACTGGCATTCTGAAAACATTACATCATTTATAGAAAAACCGCATACAGGAATTAACGGGATTTCAAGAGGAAGGATTCTCAATCTTACCGATACCGATGCTTCAGACAACAGAAAAGGAATTCTGGATATTTCTCATACCGATTCAGTAGATGTAATGAAGGACTTTGCAAGACTGATTCTTCCTGCCCACCATGATGTTCAGGCTTCTGACGTAGATCTGAAAAGATTGGGAGCGCTTTTATATGTCACCCGTGAACAGCAGCCTCAGAATTTTGAAGACTTACTGATGCTGGAAGGGGTGGGACCCAGAACCATGCAGTCATTGGCTTTGGTAAGTGAAGTCATTCACGGGGCACCATCCAGATTTGCAGATCCGGCTAGATTTTCTTTTGCACATGGGGGTAAAGACGGTCATCCTTTCCCGGTTCCTACAAAAACGTATGATGAAAGTATCAGCATTCTCAGAAAAGGAATAGAAAAATCCAAACTGGGAAATTCTGATAAATTGAATTCTTTAAATAAACTTCACCAGATCGTAGCTACGGCAGAAAAAGATTTTACTCCGGATTTTGATATTCAGCAAGTCATTGAAGAAGAAAGACAAAACTCCTGGCGTTTTGGTGGAAAAACAGTGTTTGGGGATGCTCAGAAACCCAATCCTCCAAAATCTATACAGCTTTCTCTCTTCTAAGCTTTCTCTTTATCTCCTAAAGTTCTGTTAATGTCAAATAAATGTTTCACCATTCCCATCCTTTGGAGGGGTGGCAAAAATTCAAAGAATTTTTGACGGGGTGGTTAAAGTCGCTCTGTTGTTCGTACTTTAGATGATTGTTTAGTTTTAATTAGCTTTATACTCTCCTTTATTTCAGTGTGTCTGTGATATTTTGTGAATGCTTAAATAAGTTCGTTTAATATTTTTTATCTTTAATTCAATTAAAAATTTTATTTTTAAAAACTTAAAAAAAAATTGACCAAATGACGAATCAAGCCCTGGAAATATGTTACGATTTTCCTTTCTTTTTCCCTGAAGAACTTGCTGAAATATTTCAGGCTCATGAAAAAACATCATTCCAAAAAGGTGATTTCATTCTTGAAGAAGGAAAAACAGCCAATGAATATTATATCCTCGAAAGCGGATTGGCACGCTCCTATGTTAATGATTTCAACGGAAATGAAGTAACTACCCATTTTTTTACCGAAAATGAAGTCATTATTGAAGTTTTATCAATGTTTCAACGGGTTCCTTCCCAGGAAAATATCGTTTGTATTACAGACTGTGAATGCTGGAGACTGGATTATGACACCTTTCAGGAATTATTCCATAAAATCCCTAACCTCAGAGAATGGGGGAGATCCTGGATGTCTCAGGAACTTTTTGCCTATAAACAACGTTCTGTTGAGATGTTTACCCTTTCAGCTACCAAAAGATATCTTAATCTCCTGGAACAGAAATCTAAAGTGATACAATTTGCTCCTTTAAAACAAATTGCTTCCTATCTGGGAGTGACAGACACTTCTCTGAGCCGTATCCGTAAAGAAATCGTTTCCCATCCTAAGAAAAATTAAATCTTGCCTTATGACAAGTTGATTTTCATTACACCTTGGTAATTTTGGTTAAAAGTTTAACACTAAAAATTACAAAAAATGAAAGTCAATCAAATCTATGTGAACCTTCCGGTAAAAGATGTGCAGAAAACAAAAGAATTCTGGACGAAGGTAGGTTTTCCAATCAATGAACAATTCTCTGATGATAAAGCAACCTGCGTTGTGTTGAATGATACCATCTATGTGATGTTTCTGCAGGAAGAATATTTTATGACCTTTACCAATAAACCTGTTGCCAAAGAGAATACCAGCCAGGTTCTTGTAGCAGTAGGTCTCAATAGCCGTGAAGAAGTAGATCAGATAGTAAATACTGCAGTAGAAAATGGAGCATGGCAGCACGAAGAACCTCAGGATTACGGATGGATGTACCAAAACTCTTTCTGGGATCTGGATGGACACGGCTGGAATATCACTTTTGCCGATATGTCTCAAATGCCAACAGAATAAAATACACCACTAAAAATTACAAAATGAATATTAATGATATTTACGTCAATTTACCAGTAAAAGACGTTCAAAAGACCAGAGCATTCTGGACGGAGCTTGGCTTTTCTATCAATGAACAGTTTTCAAATGATAAGGCAATATGTGTAGTGATGAAAAAAGATCATATCTACACAATGTTTCTTAAAGAAGATTTTTTCCAGACATTTACCAACAGACCTTTTGCTAAAGGAGATACTACACAGGTACTCCTTGCCATCGGAGTAAGCAGTCGTGAAGAAGTAGATCATATGGTAAAAACGGCTATTGAAAACGGAGGGTCGAAATATGGTGAGCCTGTAGATTACGGATGGATGTATCAAAACAGTTTTGCAGACATCAACGGTCATCAGTGGGAAGTTATGCATGGGGATGTTTCCCAAATGCCTGCAGAATAATCTTTTATTATAAATACGCATCACATGGAAACACAATCAAACGATATAGAAATCATAAAAAATCAGGTAGTCAGTACCTATTATTTGATTACTTCGAATATTGACGGCATTTCCCATGAAGAATCTATGATTTTTCCCAATGGTGAAGCCAATTGTATGAACTGGGTTCTTGGACATTTGATCCATATAAGAAATCCCTTACTGAATATTCTTGGAGAAGAATCCGTTTGGGACAGCGAAAAATTTTCATTTTACAACAGAGGTGAAATTGCTTTAGATCACAAAGATGAATTAATCAACTTCGAAGATTTAAAATCGTATTTGAAACAATCTCAGAATACACTGGAAGCAAAACTGAGTACTCTTGAAAGTTTTAAACCTGAAATGATTAAAGATATATCAACCCTGAGTCTTCATGAAATTTACCACAGCGGACAACTGGGATATCTCCGTAGAATTTTAGGAAAACCAGGCGCAATAAAATAAATCATGCACTTAAAATCGTCAGACTGATTTTCATAGCAATCTGTGACAAAAGATTCAGCAGAATAATAAATAATCATCTGCCCAATCTGCTTAAGAATCATTTTCAACACAAAGTTAAGAGTCTTTGCTATGCTTAGAATGACAAATATACTTTTGAAATATTGGCATTATCTTTTAGATAAGTACAATTTTATCAAAGATAAAATCCTCGCGACTTAAAAACATAAAGTTTATAGAAACCTTGCGTCTTTGCGTTTCTCCAACCCTCCAACCTCTAATTTCTAATTTCTAACTTCTAATCACTAATTAAAAAATGGACACACCAAAATCAAAAAAAATGGAAGTCATTATTCCGGCTTACAGAATGCATTCCCAAAGCTTTATGAATGTTTTGGAAGGCATCTCGGAAGAAGACGCTTTGAAAAGAATTGAAAACAAAACCAATCATATTGTCTGGATGGCCGGAAACTTTGTCAACATGCGCTATGGTTTAGGCTGGGTACTCGGACTTCGGGAAGAAGACCCTTACAGTGACTTGTTTTTCCAGGGGAAAGCTTTAGATGAAAGCTTTCAATATCCAACTTTAGCAGAACTGAAAGAGAATTTTCATGCCATCTCCGCAAAAGTATATCAGAAACTCTTTGAAGTAACCGATGAAGAACTGGACGAAATATTTGAAATAGGAATGAATATCCCTTTCGTTAAAGAAACCAAACTCAATTTTGCAGGAATGTGCATCGGCCGTGAAGACTACCTATGTGGACAGATGGGTTTGATGCGCAGGATTTTAAACTACCCGGGAATGAAGTATGGTGTGGACGAAAACCTTAAGTATTAACCGATGAACCCAGTAGAAAAAGGCTATAAGAAAGTCAACGGAATCCAATTGTATTATGAGATCTATGGATCTGGAAAACCTTTGGTTCTGATTCATGGAGGAGGTTCTTCTATCCTGTACGATTTTGAAGAGGTTATTGTAAGACTGAAGAACAGCTTTCAGCTAATAGGAATCGATCTGCAAAATCACGGACGAAGTGAGCATCGTGATATTCCTGAAACATTTGAACAGGATGCTGATGATGTTGCCGGACTTTTGGCAGAACTCAACATTCAAAAAGCTTCGTTCTGGGGATTCAGTAACGGTGGAAATACGGTGATGCAGATTGCTCATCGCCATCCGGGAATCGTAGAAAAACTGGTTGTGGCCTCAGCATTTTATAAAAGAAACGGAATGATAGACGGATTTTTTGAGGGAATGCAGGAAGCTACGTTTGAATCTATGCCGGAGCCTTTCAAAATTAATTTTTTAAACCTCAATCCGGACTTTTCAAAGCTGGAAAACCTTTTTGAAAAAGACTGCAGGAGGATGCAGACGTTTGAAGATTGGAATGATGAAGTGCTGGCTTCCATACAATCACCCGCATTATTCATCAGTGGAGATAGAGACGTTATGAAACCGGAGCATACAGCAGCAATGTGGCGTTTGGTGAAAGACTCACGGTTAATGATACTTCCCGGAACTCATGGCGTATATATGATGCCGGACTTTGACGGGAGTATTGATGAAAATTTAATAGACTTTACAGTCAGAGAAGTAGAAAAATTTTTAACCCATTAAGACCTTTAAATTAAAACTCTGCTTACTATTCATAGTAAATTAATCAATCCTTAATGGATCAATAGTAGAACCTTTACTTTATAATAATAACTTTAAAATTTAAAATCATGGCTAAATTAAATCCGTATCTAAATTTTGACGGAACAGCTGAAGAGGCGTTCAATTTTTACAAAACTATTTTTGGAGGTGAATTCGTCGGAGGAATTCATAAAATGGGAAATGCTCCAGGCACCGAAAACCTCTCTGAAGAAGAAAAAAACAGAGTAATGCACATCGCACTGCCTATTGGGGGTGACCTTTTAATGGCATCTGATATTGTACCCGGATTTGGGCAGACCCTTACCGTAGGGAACAACAATTATGTTTCTGTTTTCCCCGATTCCAGAAACGAAGCAGACAGACTTTTCAAAGAACTTTCTGACGGTGGAAATGTAGAAATGCCGATTGAAGATCAGTTTTGGGGAGACTATTTTGGATGCTTCCAGGATAAATATGGTGTTCATTGGATGGTGAACTATAATGAAGAATATGCAAAATAATCCTATATTTAACTAATGATAAAAGAGATGAGGCTGTCTCAAAAGTGTCATTCTGAAAGAAATGAAATGAGTGAAAAATTTCATGTATTTGGAAATCAATAAGATTCTTCCTTCGTCAGAATGACAGCAACTAATTATTTGACTTTTTAGACAGCTGCAGCTCTTTATTTAAACTTAAAAAAAATAGAACTATGGATCCAATTAAAATAGACATTACAATTTTAGCACCGGTTGAAAAGGTTTGGAATTATTTCAATGAGCCAAAACATATTACAAAATGGAATTTCGCCCACGAAAGCTGGCAGTGCCCTAGTTCTGAAAATGACCTTAAGGTAGGTGGTAAATTCAAAAACAGAATGGAAGCTAAAGATAAAAGCTTCGGATTTGATTTTGAAGGAGTATATGATGAAATTATTCCTCATGAAATGATCAAATATCATATAGAAGACGGACGTAAAGTAGAAGTCGTTTTCGATAAAATAGATGAAAATACAACGAAAGTCATTGAGATTTTCGAGCCCGAAAAGCAAAATTCCGTGGAAATGCAGCGAGATGGCTGGTATGCCATTCTTAACAATTTCCACAAATATGTTGAGAATCATTAACTATATTTTTTTGTAGCCATGATCAATTTAGTTATCATGTCAAAGAGTTTAAATTCCATTTATACTTTTAATTATGACCCTCAAGAAGAATTTCTTTATGGGGTTATTGCAATACCTGCAAGAAAAGCTTTAGAAAAAGAGAAAATAAATTCTTTAGAAAAACTGTCGGATTATTCTGAGAAAGAAATTATGCAGCTTCATGGTTTCGGGAAAAATACAATGGTGAAACTAAAGAACTATATGAAAGAAAATCAGGTAGGCTTTAAGGAAGTATAATACTATATAAACGAAATTTTATGCCTTTGCAGATAAAAACGACTTGTTTCTTTTAAGTGCAAAGGCATAAGATTTCGCTTGTTCTATGTTTTGGTGAAAAAATAGAATAACCCTAATAAAATTTAAAATTATGAATAAAGATATTTTTCCATGTCTCTGGTATGACGGAGACGCCAAGCAGTCTGCAGAATTTTACTGTAAAGTTTTTGGAGGCGAAATTACTGCAGATACGCCTGTAGTGATGAATGTTGATCTGTTTGGGCAGAGGCTGATGCTTCTGAACGGAGGTCCGCAATTTAAAAAAAATGCTTCCATCTCTTTCATGGTGATCTGTGAGACAGAAGATGAGGTTCAGAAATACTGGGATCAGTTACTGGATGGCGGTATGGCTCTGATGGAACTGGGTTCTTATTCATGGAGCAAAATGTACGGATGGGTTCAGGATAAATATGGCGTAACATGGCAGCTGTTTTTGGGTGAAAAAGCAAGCGATCAGAAAATAATTCCTACTTTGATGTTTATCCATCAGAACAACGGAAAAGCAAAAGAAGCAATAGAATTGTATACCCGTACTTTTCCCAACTCAAGCATAGGAAATATATTGACCTATGGAGCAGGAAGTGAAGGGCATGATATACCGGAACCGGCAGAAAATGTTCAGCATGCTCATTTTGTGATTGACAACTACAGCTTATTCTGTATGGATAATTCTTATGATCATCAGTTTGATTTTAATGAAGGAATATCATTGGTTGTAATGACGGATGACCAGCAGCAGACCGATCATTACTGGAATACCCTGACGGCAGATGGAGGCAGAGAAAGTATGTGCGGCTGGTTAAAAGATAAATATGGAATGAGCTGGCAGATTGTACCTAAAAGACTGATCCAGCTAATGAACGATTCTGATCAGGAAAAAGCGTATAAAGTAGTTCAGGCAATGATGAAAATGCAGAAAATCATCATTCAGGATTTGGAAGATGCTTATCATTCTTAAATTATTTTCGGCGTATTGTTTGATATGATGTAGAGAAGAGATTTGCTTATGAAAACACAGAACAAGTCAAAATCTAAGTCAAAAGTCCCTAAAGAAGGGTTATTTCCTGAAATTATCCGGAACGATTATAAGGGAAACCTCAAGCTGCTGGATAAAAAAGCAGTTATTTCCGGAGGAGACAGCGGTATCGGACAGTCTGTAGGCGTTCATTTCGCCAGAGAAGGTAGAAGTAGTAATATAATAACCCTCTCACTCTCAAATGCTCCAGCCTAATTATCTGCAACCTAAAACCTTACAAAAATATATGGAAAAATTATCATACGAAATAGAAATTAATGCCGAACCTGAAAAAGTATGGAGTGTGCTTTGGTCAGATATCACTTACAGGCAATGGACAACAGCTTTTACAGAAGGTTCTTTTTATGAAGGGGCTCTTGAGGAGAAAAGTATCGTTAAATTCCTGGATCCCAAAAACAACGGAATGTACAGCCGGGTAGAAAAAGTAATTCCTAATGAGGAAATAAAATTTCTGCACCTTGGCGAAATTTATGAGGGTATTGAAGTTCCTCAGGATTGGGGTGAGGCAACAGAAGCCTATTTTCTTGAAGAGAACGAAGAAGGAACATTATTGAAAACAGAAATTCAGACTCCTGCAGAGTTTAAAGAATTTTTTGAAGAGAAATTCCCGAAAGCGATGCTTATTGTGAAGCACTTATCGGAAAACCAGCTGTAGTAGTTATACATGAAGGAGGTTTATAAAATATTCTAACAAATCATTAAAATATAAAATATGGAAACCTTATCATACGAAACAATAATTGATGCTCCATTACAGAAAGTCTGGGACATTCTCTGGAGCCCTGAAACATATAGTGAATGGACCCGGTATTTCGGTGCCGGATCCATCATGAAATCTGACTGGAAGGTAGGCGGAAAAACCTATTTTCTAAATGCTCACGGTGAAGGAATGGTCTCTACTATTGATAGTCTGGATGAACCCAATCAGATTGTGTTCAAACATCTGGGAATGGTAGATAAAGACGGTAATGAGGATACACAAAGCAAAGAAGTCATGGAGTGGAATGGCAGTCTTGAAAAGTATTTTCTCATCGATTTTGACGGAAAAACAAAACTTCATGCCGAAGTTCATGTTGAAAAACAATGGGAAGATCATATGAATACAGGCTTCACAAAAGGATTAATAGTTGTAAAAAGCCTTGCCGAAGGAGTCAATTTAACCTCAGTATAAAAATATTAAGTATTCTTGCTAATTCCTATCACTTAAAAAATATGAAACTATTAGTAATTCTTTTCGTAATATTTATTCTGGCTTTGCTGGGAACTTTTTTATTTCAGGGAAAACCGGATTTTATATTTTCAGGAAACCTGGGAATGGCAGTTTTTATTGTATTTACAGGTTTTTCACATTTTAAATTTCAGAAAGGAATGGCGATGATGATTCCTGATTTTATGCCTGCAAAAATGTTTTGGGTATATTGTACAGGAGTCCTTGAAATTGCAGCGGGAATTGGTCTTATGATTCCGGCCATTCGTGAAATAACAGCAATTTTACTGATCATTTTTTATGTATTGGTTTTTATTGCCAATATCAATTCTTCCAGAAAAAAGATTAATATTTTTAAAGCAGATTATACAGGTCCCGGGATGAAATATCTTTATTATCAAAGGATACCCATGCAGATTATTTTAATAGTCTGGACCTGGTATTTTGGAATTTATTTACACTAAGTAAAAGACAGTCGTTAAGGCTGTCTTTTTTAATAAAATCATATTTTTTTAATTAATCAATAAAATAGTGTAACGTTTTATAGGGGTAATGTGTCTTATTGTATAAGTGCATTTATTTTTTATTGTTTTAAAAATAAGTGCTTTCTATAACTTTAACCTTAAAAACAGAAGTTATGAACCTAAATCACAAAATTTTCGGTACAGCCATTATTGTACTATCTACTATGATGATCAACGCACAAAGTTCTACAGCCAAGCTGCCTGGAGATCCTACTTTGCCTTCTTCCAAAGCTAATCTTGAGAAACTTATCTCTTATGATAAAGGAAACTTTACATACAAAGTTGAAGATTACTTTGCAAGACCAAAAGCTTCAGGATTTAAAATCTCTCCTGACGGGAAATACCTTTCCTATAAAGAAAAAGATCAGGATAAAAAAAATCATGTCTATGTAAAAGACCTAAGTACGGGAAAAGCTACCAAAGCTATTGTAGAAAAAGACGATTTGATCAAAGGCTACGGCTGGCTGAATAAAAAACGTCTTTTTTATACTCAGGATAAAGGAGGAAACGAAAATATTCATTTGTATGCTACAGACATTGATGGAGGAAACCAAAAGGATTTGACACCCTTTGACGGAGTCAAGGTAGGTTCTATTATCCCTGTAAAAGATACTGACTTCGTTGTGGTTACCATGAATAAAAACAATAAGCAGATTTTTGAACCTTTTAAAATCAACTATATTACCGGAGAGACTACCCAGTTGTATGAAAATAAAGATGTAAACAGTCCTATTGATGATTATATTTTTGATAAAGACGGAAATCTGAGAGGCTACAGCGTTCTGGAAAACGGATTGACAACAAAAACATATTATAAAGATCTGCAGACAGGGAAATTCAATCTGATTAAATCTGCGGACTGGTCTGATACTTTCGGAATTATCAGCTTTAATGACAATTCTAAAAATAAAGATGAAGCGTATGTAGTGACCAATCTGGATAGTGATAAAGCAAGAATCGTCCTGTATGATCTAAAGAAAAATGCAGTAATCAAGGAGGTTTATTCCAATCCTGTATATGATGTGAGCTCAATAAGCACGGCCGGTAAAAACAGAAACTATGAACTGGATTATATCAGTTATGAAGGAACAAAAGGAGAG
The DNA here is from genome assembly GCF_003852415.1 of Chryseobacterium sp. KBW03. NCBI lineage: Bacteria > Pseudomonadati > Bacteroidota > Flavobacteriia > Flavobacteriales > Weeksellaceae > Chryseobacterium > Chryseobacterium sp. KBW03. The sequence goes on from NZ_QAJO01000014.1 coordinate 31,917, forward strand.
ACTGTTCCGGTAAGTAAATTTTATAAGGAAATAGATGCCCAGTTAAAATCTCAATTTGGGGGCAAAGAGTTCGGTATCGCTTCTTCAGATGATAACAATGATAAGCTCTTAGTTGTTGTGGGAAGTGACAAGCTTTATGGAACCTATTATGAATATGACACAAAAACGAAACAGACCAAACTTCTTTACAACCTGATGCCTCAGCTGAAGGAAGAAGATATGGCTGAAATGAGACCTATCGAATTCAAAAGCAGAGACGGGCTTACTATTCACGGATATATCACACTGCCTAAAGCAGCACTGGACGGCAAAAAAGTTCCATTGATTGTGAATCCTCACGGTGGTCCTCAGGGGATCAGAGACAGCTGGGGATTCAACCCGGAAGCGCAATTATTTGCAAGTCGTGGATATGCTACCCTTCAGGTCAATTTCAGAATTTCCGGAGGCTATGGTAAATCATTCCAGAAATCAGGTTATAAACAAATCGGAAGAAAGGCAATGGATGACGTGGAAGATGGTGTAAAATATGCAATCAGCCAGGGATGGGTAGATAAAGATAAAGTAGCCATTTATGGAGGAAGTCATGGTGGATATGCAACATTAATGGGACTGATTAAAACTCCGGATCTGTACGCCTGTGGAGTAGACTATGTAGGAGTATCCAATATATTTACCTTCTTTGCTTCCTTCCCGGAATACTGGAAACCCTATAAAGAAATGGTAAAACAAATATGGTATGATCTTGATAATCCTGAAGAAGCAAAAATTGCTAAAGAAGTTTCTCCGGTATTCCAGATAGACAAAATCAAGAAACCATTATTTGTAGTACAGGGAGCTAATGACCCAAGGGTGAATATCAATGAGTCTGATCAGATTGTAAAAGCTATGCGTGCTAAAGGTTTTGAAGTTCCTTATATGGTAAAATATGATGAAGGACACGGATTTGGAAAAGAACCAAACAGAATAGAACTTTACAAGTCGATGTTAGGATTCTTTGCAGAAAACTTTAACAAATAAACTATTAATTAAATAATGTTTGAACGGAGGACTAAGGTCTTCCGTTTTTTTGTCATTGTGGGTGTTGGAAAAAGTCATTGCGAACCGAAGGTGAAGCAATCTCAATATTGTTTATACATTGATGATTGGAAAATGTAAGGACGCAAAGCTTTTATAATCATTATGCATAATGGTAAGACGCAAGAATATTTCAACTTCGCTCAATATGAGATTTTTCAGCAAGGGATCTATTATTATTCTCGCAGATAATGCAGATTACGCAGATCTTTTTCATAACCACCTGCCTCGTTTGCAAAATCAGCAAGAGGATTTAAAAATATGCAGTGTTCAATTTTATCAGAGATAAAATCTTTGCGTCTTAAAAGCACCGGCCTCATAAAATCTTTAGCGCCTTTGAGTTTTCAAACCAAAAAAAGAATATTATTTTATAATTCATCATTCATACCCCTAGCCCCGATAGCAGCGGTTACCCCGCAACAAGGTTAGGAGGAGGAAGGTTTGGGTGGGAGAGCGTTGTGTGAGGAGTATGAGCGTATAGCGGGAACAAGCTCCTGAAAAAAGGAAAATATTTTCATGAAATAAAGGCCGATGGATAAAAGAAAAATTGAATTGTAAGAAAAATATTTTAAATTTATTAAAGTAAAACCAAAAGGATAGCCGTCATAACAATATGGAGGTTGTCGAAAAAATAACAATGCCACAGAAGGAGAAAGAAAGCATCATCTCACAGACCGTTTCCAACTACGGAGGAAAGCTGATGTCTTATATTCGTCCCAAAGTGAAAAACACGGAGGATGCGGAAGATATTCTACAGGAGGTGTGGTATCAGTTCAGTAGCCTTACGAATATTTCTGAAATCGTAAACGTTGGGGGCTGGCTATACAGGGTGACGGCAAATAAAATCACAGACCGTTACCGTAAAAAGAAAACAGAAAATCTTGAAGATTTCGTATATGAGGATGAAGACGGCAGTTTTTCTATCAAAGATATTCTTTTGATGGATGAGAGCGCCGGCCCTGAAGTGAAGATGTTTCAGGATGAGATCTGGAAAAAACTGTTTGAAGCACTTGATGAACTTCCCGAAAAACAAAGGCTGGTCTACGTAGAAAATGAACTGAACGACAAAACCCTCCAGGAGATCGCCGATGAACAGGGAGAAAACATCAAGACCATCATCAGTAGAAAAAACTATGCTGTGAAGCACTTGAGAAACCGATTGAGAAAGTTATACGAAGATTTAAAAAGTTAGAAAAAGAAATTATGAATTATAGACACAAGAAGGGTTGGATTTTTTTATTGTTATGTCCACCAGTAATCTTAGCTGCAGTTACATGGATTGTGATGCTGCTTTGGAATTGCCTTCTTCCGGAAATTTTAGGAGTAAAAACGATTACATTCTGGCAGGCAATGGGAATACTGATCCTTAGTAAAATTCTTTTCGGAGGCTTCCATTTCGGTAAAGGAATGAAAGATTTCAAGGAAAGAAAAATGAGAGAAAAAATGGCAAGCTGGTCCCCTGAGGAAAGAGAAAAATTCAAAGAAGTTTGGAGAAATAAGTGCTCAGGAGGATTCTTCAACAGAAACAACGAATAATTTAAAAAACTTTAAAGAAGTAGTAAAGTAAAATTACAATTCATTCGTCTTTATAAAAAACAAGAAGTAGTAAAATTTAAAATTTTGAAAAAATGAAAAATTCAGCATTAAAAGGAGCTCTGGGAGCACTAGCCGTTGTGGGTGTAGCATTAATTGCTAAAAAAGCAGTACAAAGAAAAAGATTTATCAAAGGTATTTTTGATGAATACGGAATCAAAGAAAAATCGCCTTTCGGACTGGCAGATAAGATCAGAGAAATGAATGAGGAAGACTACCAGGAACTGAAAGGGAAATTCAAAAAAGAATTTCATTCAAGATGCTGCAAAAAGGATAATACCTGCGAAGCATAAGAAGTAAAAAACTAAATTGAAATTGTTGAACTCCGGCTCGGGAAGCAAAGCTTCCCGAGCCGGAGTTTTTTATTTAAAAGAATTATGCAGACAATACAGGTGATTGCACATCATAGATCTGCAACATCACCTTAAACTGGGGAGAATGATTTTCAGCATAAAGTTGAGATTCTTCGCTTTGCTCAGAATGACAAAAGAGTTACAGAAGTCACCCAATTCTTATTATTTGTAGAAGAATAAAATTTTATCGAAGATAAAATCCTTGCGCCTTACAAACTGTACTTTATAAAGTTTTGCGTCTTTGCGCTTTCCAACCCTATTTTCCAACCCCAACTTAAAAATTATCTTCGGTTCCCAATGACTTCTGGTCTGTTTTATTAGCTGAAATTTTGTAGTAAATATCAAACGCAAAGAAAAATAAATCCTTATTTTTGTATTGCTCAATGAAAGATTACTACTATTTTCTCGGTATATCCCAGGATGCTTTGGAAGAAGACGTCAAAAAAGCCTATCGAAAGTTGTCTTTAAAATATCATCCCGATAAAAATGATAATGATGATTTTTTTGCTGACCGTTTCCGGGAAATTCAGGAGGCTTACGAGACATTGAGTGATCCGTCCAGAAGACGTACCTATGATCAGAATTTAGAAAGTCATCAGCGTAGTTTCAGATATAATATTCCACCGGTTATCAAAACTTTTACAGCGAATAAAATTCATGCGAAAAAAGGAGAGGAGATTATCATCAACTGGCAGACGAGCAATGCTGATGTAGTGAAAGTATTGCCTTTCGGATTAGAAAAGCCGTATGGAGAAAGGATCTTTAAGATCACAGAATTTAAAGATGGAAAATTCCAGCTTTTGCTTCATGCAACAAATTCTCTTTTGCAGAAAACAGTTGTTCAGGGAATTACCATTACAGAGGTTTTTGAAAACGATTCTGAGAAGTTCAAAAGCACTGTAGAAGAAATGTTGAAACCACAACCCAGAACGGTAATGAACAGGTATGGACAGCCTAAAATAATGATGCTGATTTGGGGGATTATTATAATAGCAGCTGCTATATATATGCTAATCAGAAGCTTCGGTTAGCCTAAGCCATTTTCTTTCTTCCCGGGCATTTTTTGCATCTTTTCCCTTTTTTGAACTTTTTGCAGCAAGATTTCTTTTCACAGAACATCTCTTCGTTTTTGAATGAGTAAGGAGCCAAAGGCGCTACTTTAAATGGTACAATCATATTCATGTTGCAAATATATTAATTTAGAATAAATATAATTAATAAAATTTCATAAAATTCATAAGCCCTGATGGATAACATCGGGAACCCGCTTTCACAAGGGAAAAATAAATCCGGATTCTTTACCAGATTGCCTTTTAATTTCTCCAAAAATTGAAGTTAAGCTTAGATTTTAAATAAATAAAAGCGAATTTGATAGAAAGAGAAGATCACTAACAGTTTGCAGAGTTATTAAATGAATACACAACTATTTTATTGAGACTAAATTGATGTTTTTTTTGCATATTATGCATGGAATAGCGGTGATCTTTATTTAAACTAATGTGAACCTTGCCAGAAGTTTATTAAAAATAGAGTGGGTCGAATGGCTTCATTGTTTTTGTGAATTATCACTCATGGAATCCTCTTGTACAATCGTTCAAAAAAATGTAATTTTACGAATCTTTTTACAAACAAAATCTAATAAATAAAAATGAATACAGAACAGTTTGTGAGCCGTCACATTTCTCTTAATGAAGCCGATAAACAGGCGATGTTGGAAAAACTTGGCGTTTCTAGTATTGAAGAGTTAATTTCTCAGACCATTCCATCATCTATCCGTTTAGAGAAAGATCTTGAGATCTCGGAACCGCTTTCTGAATACGAAATGTTGAACCACTCAAAAGAATTGGCATCAAAAAATACAGATTATACTAGTTATATCGGTTTTGGATACCACAATACCCTTTTGCCTTCAGCAATCCAAAGAAATATTTTTGAAAACCCTAGCTGGTATACGGCTTATACTCCGTATCAGGCAGAAATTGCACAGGGAAGACTGGAAGCTCTTCTTAATTTCCAGACTGTAGTGTGCGATCTTACAGGTTTTGCATTGGCCAATGCATCTTTGCTGGATGAATCTACTGCAGCTGCTGAGGCGATGCACATGTTCTTCAACAACAGAACGAAAGACCAGAAAAAAGCAGGAGCTAATAAGTTCTTCATTTCTGACCTTGTTCTTCCTCAAACAGTTTCTGTATTAAAAACAAAAGCTGAAGGATTAGAAATCGAAATCGTAGTAGGAGATCATAAAGCACATCAGTTTGATGGTTCTTATTACGGTGTTTTACTACAATATCCTGGTAAAAACGGAATCGTTTTAGATTATACAGAAGATATCGTAGACTATAAAAAACTAGACCTTCAGGTAGCAGTTGCTTGTGATCCGATGGCTTTGGTGAAACTAAAGTCTCCGGCAGAAATGGGAGCGGACTGTGCAGTAGGAACTACACAGAGATTTGGTATTCCATTAGGATACGGAGGTCCTCACGCTGCATTCTTCGCTTGTAGAGAAGATTATAAGAGAGATATTCCGGGAAGAATTATCGGGGTTTCTCAGGATATGTACGGAAAACGTGCATTAAGAATGGCTCTACAGACAAGAGAGCAGCACATCAAAAGAGAAAGAGCAACTTCAAATATCTGTACAGCACAGGTTCTTTTGGCAGTAATGGCTGGAATGTATGCTGTTTACCACGGTCCAAAAGGATTAAACTATATCGCAGATCAGATTCACTTTAAAGCAAACGCTTTGAAGAATGGTCTTAAAGCATTAGGATATCAGACCGTAGAAGAACCTATCTTCGATACGGTGAAAATTACGATGTCTGAAGATGAGAAAGCAAGATTAATCAGATTGATGCAGGATCACAGACTAAATCTTAACTATTTCACAGAAGGGGTGGTAAGTATTGCGATCAACGAAAGTACAACATTAGAGAAATTAAACTATCTGATGGCTTCTTTCGCTCAGTTTAAAGACAAGCAGACTTTCAAATTAGAAATAAAAGAAGGATACAGTATTCCTGAAGAAAACTTAAGAAAAGACGAAATTCTTACAGAATCAGTTTTCAATAAATACCATACGGAAACAGAATTGATGCGTTACATCAAGCGTCTTGAGAGAAAAGATTTATCATTGACACACTCTATGATTTCTTTGGGATCTTGTACGATGAAACTGAACGCAGCAACTCAGATGTTACCGCTTTCATGGGAGAATTGGGGAGCTGTTCACCCATTTGTACCAGTTAACCAGGCTGAAGGGTATCAGGAAATGATTCGTGAACTGGAGAAAGATTTGGCAGAAATTACAGGTTTTGCAGGTACTTCTCTTCAACCTAACTCTGGAGCTCAGGGAGAATATGCAGGATTAATGGTTATCAGAGAATATCACATTTCAAGAGGAGACCACCACAGAAATGTAGTATTGATCCCTCAGTCTGCACACGGAACAAACCCGGCTTCTGCTGCTATGGCTGGAATGAAAATCGTTGTTGTGAAAAACCTTGAAAACGGTGAAATCGACTTCGAAGATCTTAAAGCTAAAACAGAACTTCATTCAGCAAACTTATCAGCTGTAATGATTACATATCCGTCTACTTACGGATTCTTTGATGCAAACATTAAAGAAATTACCAACCTTATCCACGAGCACGGAGGACAGGTATATATGGATGGTGCCAACATGAACGCTCAGGTAGGATTTACAAGTCCTGGAAACATCGGAGCTGACGTTTGCCACCTTAACCTTCACAAAACTTTCGCAATTCCTCACGGAGGTGGAGGTCCTGGAGTAGGTCCTATCTGTGTTGCTAAACACTTGGTTCCTTTCCTTCCTTCTAACGCGAATATCAGAATCGGATCTAAAGAAGCGATTGAAGGTATTTCTGCTGCACCGTACGGTTCAGGATTGATCCTTAATATTTCTTATTCTTACATCAAGATGCTGGGAACTGAAGGGTTGAAAAAGGCTACAGGACATGCTATCATGAATGCGAACTACCTGAAAGAAATTTTAGCAGAGCACTTCCCAATCTTATATTCAAACGAGAATGGAAGAGTAGCTCACGAATGTATCGTAGACTTCCGTCAGTTCAAATCTTTAGGAATTGAAGTGGCAGATGTGGCGAAAAGATTGATGGATTATGGTTTCCATGCTCCTACCGTTTCTTTCCCGGTTGCAGGTACATTGATGATTGAGCCTACAGAATCTGAAAGCAAGTCTGAAATCGACCGTTTTGCAGAAGCATTGATCTCTATCAAAAAAGAAATTGATGAAATTGCCAACGGAGAAGCAGATGCAGCGAACAACGTATTGAAAAATGCTCCTCACACAGAACAATTGGTGATCTCGGATTCTTGGGATAAACCATACAGCAGAGAAAAGGCAGCTTATCCGCTAGAGTGGGTAAGAGACCATAAATTCTTTGCTACTGTAGCTAGAGTAGATGAAGCTTATGGAGACAGAAACTTAGTTTGTACTTGTGAGCCGATTGAAGCTTATATGTAATCTTAGTTTTTAAATATAAAAGATCCCTTTCAGCAATGAAAGGGATTTTTGTTTTTGTCATTGCAAGCGAAGCGAAGCGAAGCGAGGCAATCTCAAAGTTCGGATATATCTTTATTTTCTTTTGATTATTTTATTTCCCATCAATTATCTAGGTCATATTTTTTTACATAATCTTCTTTAGCCTTAAAGTGGCCTGTTTTTTTATCATAAAGGAAAATAAATTCCACAGGAATCTTTTTGAATGGATGATCAATGAAATAATTTACCTGTTTTCCATCGATCGTCTCTGAATCATACCAATCTCCTTGCGGAGTTTGTGCTTGTATCAAAACTATTTTTCCATTGAAAGAAATATCATTGAATCCGTCTTTATTGAAATCTTTTATTTTTAAGTTAAGCTCATTGGGTTCATAGACTTTGTTGTCTTCGTGAGCATCATATGTTCTAAAATTACCCTCATAAACATTCTCTAAGGAATCTCCGGTTATTTTGTAAAGATCATGGCCTCCGTTTCCTTTTGCGGTCACTATCGTTGCCAGCAAGAAGGGGCTTTTTTTTGGGAAGACAGGTAGGAATTCAAACCGCTGTGCATACAATGTCTTTATAAGTTTTCCATCTGTTGTTAATAATACTTGATATTTCCACGGATATGATGCCATCGAACCATCTTTCCAGTCATATTCTATGAAATAAAAATCCTGATTTGAACCATTGATCTTTACTTTTTTGAATATAGTTATTTTTTCACCTTTCCGCTGAACCCCGCTTTCTTCAATCTTAAGGTCGAAAGCCTGTCGGAGATTTGTAATAAACTTTAAGGAATCTTTAATTGTCGGATAATCTGAAAGATATTCAAATTGGACGGCTTTTTTTTGTTCAGTTTCTTTGATCACTTTGGGTTCTTGTTTTTTAATACAACTAAAGGTGATCAAGGGAATCATTGCCAATGAGAGTAATTTTTTCATGAGTTTACAAGCCTAAAAAGAAGTTTGAAAATACAAAGAATATAGATATTAAATGATCAGAAGGTCTAAAAAATAATATTTTCTTCGTGTCATACGTGTCATAGAATGCGGAGTGTAAGACTTCCAATATAAACAAAATCACCTCCCAAAATTGAGAGGTGCCTTAGTATTTAAATTCTGGTTTGTTATCTTCTTTTAAAGCTATAGGCAAGCAAAATGGCTACCCCCATAGTAACGCAGGTAATAATTGAAATGGTTTCAATGGAAATTCCACTTTTCATCTGTGTGTTTTCTTTTTCACATGAAAAAAAGAATAATACTGTCATGAGTAGACAGACCGAGAGTAATTTTTTATTCATAAATGCATTTGTTTGGTTATGAAAGTTTTACAGCAAAAAGTATACCGAATTTGTAGACTGTAAAGTATAGAAATTCAATTTATTTCTTCGCTTTTCCTTCATCCCAATAATAGCTGTCCGGATGGATTCTCGCTCCAAAAACAGCAGTCCCCACACGTACAATCGTGGCTCCTTCTTCAATAGCTGTTTCCAGGTCTCCGCTCATTCCCATAGAAAGCTCTTTCATTTCTACGTTGGGAATATTTTCTTGGATGATATCCTGCTGAAGTTTTTTGAGGATTTTAAAGCACGATCTTACTTTCTCGGTTTCTGCACTGAATAAGCCGATTGTCATCAAGCCTTTTATTTTCAAAGTAGATAAGCCGGCAACTTTTCGGGTCAGTTCAATCGCTTCACTGGGATCAACTCCGAACTTGCTTTCTTCATTTGAGGTGTTCACCTGAATCAGGACATCAATCGTTTTGTTTTCTGTCAAAAGTCTTTGGTGGAGTTTTTCCGCCAGTTCCAGCCGATCTAGAGACTGAACGCAGATAACATCATATTTCAGAATATCTTTAATTTTATTGGTCTGAAGATGACCTATAAAGTGGTTTTCATGTGGCGTATTCTTTAAATCATCATATTTCTCCTTCAACTCCTGTACTTTATTTTCAGCAATTAAGGTCTGTGAGTGTTCCAAAGCGATTTTGATTCGCTCTGCAGAAACTGTTTTAGTAGCCAGTAATAGCTTCACTTCGTCAATATTCCTTCCTGATTTTTCACAGGCTCTTCTTATCCGGTCATTGATGACGGCGAGATTGTGGAGAATATCTTCTTTCATGATGATATTGTTTCTTTGGCTTCCAGTTTTTTGATTAAAGCTGCTTTAACCGCTGTTAGAGCATAGTCCTTTGCTTCGGCAAAAGAAATAGAATACTTTCTTTCAACCGTTCTCATATCTTCGGGAAACTGACCTAATAACTGATCATAGAATGTATCCAGCATCTCCGTAGAAGGCATTTCGTAATTGATCTTTAGCTGGAAGCGTCTTAATAGGGCAGTATCAATAATTTCAGGATGATTGGTGGCACAGATTAAAAGCGAATTTTCAGGATAATAATCAATCAGTTGAATCAAAGTATTAACGAGTCTTCTCATTTCGCCCACATCTTTATCATCACTGCCTCTTGCTTTCCCGATCTGATCCAGTTCGTCAAGAAAAAGTACAGATCTTTCTCTGGCGGCTTTATCAAAGATCATTTTAATATTCTGGGAGGTTTCGCCAATACGTGATGAAACGATATTACTCAGATTCAGGATAATGATATTCTTCCCTAGAGCATTGGCTATCGCCTTTGCTGTCATTGTTTTTCCGCATCCTGAACTTCCCTGAAGCAGAATTTTATTATTAACCGGAAGACCGTACTCCTGCAGTTCTTTAACATAGGTATTTTCCTTGATAAGCTGTACAAGATGCTCCTTGTTTTTTTTATCGAGAAATACTTCGTTAAGGGTTACCTCTTCTTTATCTTGAATAATAAGGTTATACAGATTCATAATGACAATTAAATGATTATTGAATAAACAAAGATAAAACTTTATTAAATGCTGAAAGAAATCCTGAATAATAATAAACCGCTAGGCCAGAAGGAGGTTGATGATAAATTAAAGATAATGAATTATGAATATAATATATAAACTTTCATATTCGATAGAACGGCTTGAAAATATCCATAGAAATCTGGAATTAAAAAAGATAAGGTTCTTAGGTCTAAAACAAAAATAAAGCCGGACTTGCGAACGGCTTTATTCATTTGGATATAAAAATTTGTTGTGAAACTAAGATCTTTTTGTTTATGTTTTTGGGCCCTTTTACCCAATGAGTAAAAGAGCAATCTGATCTCTCAGACTAAAAACATAAAACAATATAATTAGTATAGATATTCTATAGGCTTGTTTTATTTAGAATTAGTTTCTTTCTCTTCTTACTGTCATAAGATATGAAGCGATTACTACTAGACCTGTTGCGATTCCGATATAAGTTATCATTTTGTATTATTTTTAATTATTTGACTTTATTTTATCAATCTTTCAATTGCAATATTACTACTTTCAAATCACGTGCCAAAGTAAAACATTATGATGTTTATCAGTGTATTACGAGGGTTATTGCTCCTTTGTTGATGAAACTTTGTTTACATTAAATTAATACATTATTGAGAATTTATTAATACTTTTATTATTCTATCTGTAAAATTATGTGAAAACGTTAATCGTTTGTCGACTTCTATATTGGACTTGATAAAACAAATAATAAATAATGCGTAGCATAACATCGTTATGAATTACATTTCTTGAATGTATATTATTCACCTGAAATTGATTTTCATGTTAAGAAAATTTATTTTTAGCCCTCGTTTTTATTTTGGATTTTTTGTCAGCTGTCACATTTCATGACATAGAGAAATATTGTTTTTTATGCCATAACTGAAAAATAAGCTTACCTATTGGCCTGTTTTTTTCTGATCACAGAACTCTTTCAAAAAATGGATTCAACTAAAAATAAGACACTTAAATCATTAAAGTGCCTGCGAGAAGTATTGCTGGATTGCTGAAGTTTTGAGAACGCTGGATTTTTATAGAATAAGAAAGAGCAGACCAGCACTTGCCATATTTGGAGTAAAGAAGGAATCATCCCTCTTTCCTTTTTTGGAATTACCGGAATGCTTTTGCTACTTTTGTAGAAAGAATGAATGTATGGGACGCAGTTATGTTTTTCTTGCTCTGGCAATTGTATTTGAAATAATCGCTACTTCTTTCCTGAAAAAATCCGAGGAGTTTTCCAGGTTGTGGCCGTCTGTGATAACCGTAATCGGGTATGCGTGTGCTTTTTATTTTCTGAGCCTTACCCTTCGCCAGATCCCGGTAGGAATTACCTATGCGATCTGGTCCGGAGTCGGTATTGTTTTTATAACGATGATTGGGGTAATAGCATTCAAACAGATTCCTGATCTGCCTGCGATTATCGGGATTGTTCTGATTGTCCTAGGAGTGATTATTATTAATGTGTTTTCAAAAATGGGTACTCATTAAAAGATAATCTCCTGATGCTTTTGCATCTGCTTCCAATGTTGAGACCTTGTTTTGTATAAAAAGAACTTTCCCAGCTTATATTTGAACTTTAAGTAGCCACGGAATTCAATGCCGCCAAATAATGTAAAGGGAATTGCTGGGTTTTCCTCTAATGATTTCCTTATTCCTTTACTGAATACGGTAGGACCTGTAGTAGCATGTATATTATGGGGATAGCGATGACTGTTTATATTATCGATCATCAATTCTAATGTTTTCTTTAGAAAAGGATGATTTTTATTGAAAATAAGTGCCCATTGAACATACAGATTTTCGTGTCTTTCTACACTGATCACAGCTTCATCATTTTCCTTAACCAATTCTCTGAACGGTTTTATAATGCTGCTGTCTATATCCAGATATACACCTCCTTTCTTATATAAAACAGCATATCTGAAAAAATCAGCTTTTGAAGCACCGATTCTCAGTTTACGATAAGTTTCAATATATTCAGGAGGAAATTCTTCTGTGAGAAATTTTTCTATGTCCTGATCATCATAAAAGTAATACTTGTATTCCGGATTTTTTCTTTTCATATTCCAGATATGATAACGCGTAATCAGAGGAAGTTTTTTAGTTATAAAAGTCTGAAATATCTGTTTAGGTACTGCCATATTCAATTTTATTCAATTCTTAAAGGAAAATCCCGAAATCATTTTAATAAACCATTCGCATAAGTGGTAATAAGATTTTTCATGAATGAGAATACTCTTAATTTGTGTTTTCTGAGGTTTTGATTGTATTTTGGATGAATGGTTAAATCCCAATAGATAGAAATTTTAATTTTTTTTTAATATTTTTTTTTCAGACCCTGATAATGAGCTAGAAAACTTTAACATTGAACTACCGATTGATCTTATTTTACTCTTCGTCTTTCAAAAGGATTATAAGAAATTCCGACATTGAAATAAAATGAAGGCTTATAAGTCCCTTTCCATATATAATCATTAAAAGAGTCCTGCTTATTAAATGCTCTGGAATTGATATTGGCTCTGAGTCCTGTTTTAAAAGTTCCTATGAAATTTCCACCCAGATTATGTTCATAGATCGCTCCCGAGTTGAGAGCAACCTGCCGGAATTCGTAAGTACTATTATTCCGGTACGTATAAAAGGACGTATTATCCATTTCTGTTCCCAGCGAAATTCTTCCGTTGGAGAAAACATCTTTTCTGACCAATACTTTTTTCGGAAGTAAAATATCAAGAACCCATCCGTTATTGAATCTGTTTTCTAACGTGAAAATAGGCAGGACAGGAATTTGGGAACTTGGATCAATAATACCAGCCAGCCCAAGGGATATTTTTGTTTTTGGAGTTGCTTTTAAAATTAAAGAAGCCGTTACCAATCCTCTTATCCGTTCAAAATGCTGATCACTTCCATCTACAGAAATATTGGCCGAGTATATTGCCGTCTTTTTGAATAGCCTTGAAAAATAGACCAGATTAATAGCTTCCGAATGATAGTGAAAGTTTTCCTCCGTTTCAGTTCCTGGGATTACCGGATTCTCATTACTGATCGAAGTGTAACGATAGTTCAGGGCAGTGCTCAGAAGCCAGTTCTTCTTCTTGATAAAGTAAATATTAGCATCTGCTTTCACCTGTTGGAAGCTTTTTACTTTGTTATCCGGCAGATCCTGTCCGTGAAGTTGTGACGAGAATGAAGAGGGGGTAACCAATGTATACTCTATATTGAAGTTCCTCGACTGTGGGATTTTATCAGCATAAAAAGCCCGGACTTTCAAAGGAATACTGTCTTTTTTTTGAGCATACATAATACTTTTAATAGGGAGCAGCGCCAGTGGGATAAGCGCTCTTCTCAATGTTTTCATGGGCAGTTTATTGTAAGGGGTGAATGATTGATTGAAAAAAATTGAATGAAAAAATTTTGTCATAGAAAATATCCAGACTGTTTTCAATGATAGCATCAGTATATCCGGAGGTATCCTGAATATAGGTTTCTTCTACAAATACAAACCAGAGTTCTGAGAGATCATATCTTCTTCTAAACTCTTCAGAAGCATTGCTGTCAGGTACAGCAGAGTATTTCAGATCACAAAACAGAATTCCTTTTTTACCCTCCTGATGTTCCACAATATTGATAGGATGGTGGAGGTAGCTGAGGATTTTTATTTTTGGGTCAAAACATTCTACAAAATGATGTAAATCAATGAGCTGTATTACTTTTTCTTCCTGTTGGGATTCTGTCATAAAGAAACATTCTACTGATATTTCCTGGGTCAATTCGTGAAAAGCGGTCAATTCCATATGCATTCATTTAACAGTGCAAAGGAATATAGAAAAGAAGCGCCCGAATTTGTTTTTATACAAAATGGCAGGTATTTTATACAAAACCCTGAACGCAAATAATTCGTATAATAAAATGCGGGTTTTGTATAATAAAATAGTTGTAAATTACGTTATTCTCTATTTTTGTTAATGATAAAATGAGTCCAGAATATGAAATACAGCCCGTGGAAATTTGAAGAAACCTTTGTAATGGATTTTTTGGTGGAAGGGAAGTATAGGCTTCAAAGACATCTGCTGTTTCTGATCTTTTTTTTCTTTTTGCTCTACAGTGCAAGGTTCTGGCATTGGTACTCGGGAATCTATCAATATTATGTTCTGTTTTTTGTATATACTATTTTGATTACAATGGTTTACATTAATATATATGTATTGGTTCCCAGATTTTTCTTTAAAACAAAATACGTCACCTATCTTGTTTTACTTGTTTTGATGGGAGTATTGGGACTCAATTTTATAGGGTATAGTTTTAGATTATTCTTCGAAGAGTTCAGAATAAAAAATATTCTTAAAGAAAATGAAAAAGGGGGAATCTATGAAGGTGTTCTGATGTGTATTCCGATTATTATGACCACGACTACGGTAAAGCTTTTACAGAAATGGATCAGTGATAATAAAAGGATCAATGAACTGAGCAATCTTACCCTGAATATGGAACTGAATGAGCTCAGAAATCAGATCAACCCGCATTTTCTGTTTAATATGCTGAATAATGTGAAAGCACTCATCAGAACAGATCCGGCAAAAGCATCGGTGGTCATTGTAAAACTGTCCGAATTTCTAAGATATCAGCTATACGAAAACAGTGAAGAAAAAACGTTACTAACTTCAGAGATTGATTTTCTGTCCAATTTTTTAAACCTTGAAAAAATAAGACGTGACAACTTCTCTTTTGATATCCGTACAGATGCTGATAAAAGAACATTAAACAGTACCTTCATTCCTCCAAACCTATTTACTACTTTCGTTGAAAACGCTGTGAAGCACAGTGTAGACCTCAGTGGAGAAGAGTCTTATGTGAAAATAGACATCAATATCGAGGATAAACAGCTTTATTTTAGATGTGTCAATTCAAGAAGCGCCGGCTATATTGTTTCGGACAAAAAAAATAGCGGGCTTGGACTCGCCAATATCACAAGAAGACTGGAACTTCTTTATGGCGGCACTTTTAGCCTGCAGATAGAATCAGGAAATAAAGAATATAGCGTAAATTTAAAAATTCCCGTGTGATGAACTGTATTATAGTTGATGATGAACCTCTGGCAAGATCCGAAATGAGATCACTGATTGCCGAAATTTCCAGTATTGATATCCTTGGTGAGTTTTCCAATGCACCGGCTGCCCTTGAGTTTCTTAAAGATAATGAGGTAGACCTTATTTTCCTCGATATAGAAATGCCCATGGTAACAGGCCTTGAGTTTGTAGAAATGCTTCCCAAAAAATCGCTGATCATCTTTACAACTGCCTATTCTCAATATGCATTGAAGAGTTATGAACTGGAAGCTGTCGATTATCTTCTGAAGCCCATTGATCCCCAAAGATTGGAAAAGGCGATTGATAAAGCATTGCTTTACACTGAGCTTTTGTCTAAAGATACGGTGAAGAATACGGTAGAATCTAATACGGCAGACTTTTTATTCATCAAAGCAGAGCGAAGATTTTATAAAATCAGTTTTTCAGACATTAAGTTTATAGAAGGTCTTAAAGATTATGTGGTCATTCATACCCAGCAGCAGAAACTGATCACTGCGATGAATCTGAAAACCATTCATCAGAAAATTTCCGGTGAAACCTTTATAAGAGTCAGCAAATCATACGTTGTGAACATGAATTATATTGATTCATTTGACAATCATAATATCTACATCGAAGATTCCGAAATTCCCCTTGGTGAAGTATACAGAGCTGATTTTTTTACAAAATTTGCGGGTGGACTGCTTAATTCAGACTGATACATAAATAATGAGTAATATAATAATCAAGGTCAAAAAAAATAGATATCATTATCTGTGAAAATCTGTGTAATCAATAGGGGAAAAAATGTATTAAAGCTGTCTTTCTAAATGAAATGTAGTGAAGAATCTCATATTTTGACCAATAGTAAGATTCTTCCTTCGTCAGAATGACAAAATCTAATAAAGATTCTGATCCTTTTCACAAAAGAAACTTCTTCTTTTTCCGACTCCCGTTTGTTTTTTGATAAGTTTCTGCCCACATATCGGACAGACGGATTTGGTATGAACCAGCCAGTGCTTTTTCAAAACAGATTCTCTTTTCCATTTCAGAAAATCAAAACTGTAATTTCTGGCTTCGGCAATAAGTTCTTTTCTTTTTTTAGCAGGAAGATTACCCAACAGACTTTCTGGCTGAACTCCGATTCTGAAAAGAACTTCATTTTTAATAATATTTCCGACTCCCGAAAAAATATCCTGATTCATCAATGCATCACAGACCATCATTTTCGGATTGGATTTTAATTTCTCTTCAGCTTTCTCAGAATTCCATTGATCACTCATTATATCAGCTTCCCAATCAATGGTGGAAAGATATTCAAGAGGTACGGATTTTACTGAACAGGTGTAGAAATAGATGCTTCCGGAAGAGAAAAATAATGCTAAACGCAGACTTTTATCCGGTTTGGTCTGCTCATTAATACTGTAAGAGCCAAACATTAATAAATGGATACGAATGGCTGATTTTTCAAAAATAAGGTAAGTCTGTTTTCCAAAAGTCCGGATTTCAAGAAGAGATTGGCCAATGAACACCTCTTTTTCGAATTTGGCATTTCCTGAAACTTCTGTCACTTGCTGACCTGCAAATGGCTGCAGGCTTTCTTTCATTAATATGATGGATGGACCTTCAGGCATACGTTTATTTTGAGATAAAGATTCAAATAATATTCCATAATTGGATGAAGTCTAAAGTTTTATCCCAAAATAAACCTATTCACAATAGAGTCAGACGAGCTTTTGTCCCACAAACCGGATCACAGAACCCGTCCCATTATGAAATAGCCCTTCATTGAGTTCTATCTCTGTTTCTGATAATTCAATAATTTTATAATCAGGAAAATCAGCTTTGATCTCATCAATGGAGAATAATGATTCAATATCCTTGGGGCCGCCTACCTTTTCATTTCTTGCAATATATTCAAGATGACTTTTACTGAATGCTTCAAAAATGATAAATCCTCCTTTACGCAAGTATTGATTCAGCATTTGATGGATTGAAGACTTAATGTCTGCAGGAAAATGAGCGTAGATCAGAGCAATAGCATCAAATTGCTCTGGCTGATAATTCAGAGTAGAAAGCTCTCCAACCTTATAATCAATGGTAGTTTGCAATTGTTCGGCAAGCTGTAATGCTTTATTCCGTCCATTTGAGCTGATATCAAAAGCTGAAACCTGCCATCCTTGTGTTGCTGCAAAAACAGCGTTTCGGCCTTCACCTTCTGCCGGGAATAGTATTTTGCCGGGTTTTAATGGAGCCAGCTGCTCTTTCAGATAATTATTCGGATCTGTTCCATATGCAAACTCTTCGTTGCTGTATCTGTCATCCCATCTGTTGAGCCATGTGTTGTCTGTCATGATAAAAAGAATTTAAAATTTAAAAGAAGAATTGTGAATATTCTTCCGCTTATTAGTTGTATCAAATGTAGAATATTTCCTGAAGCTTTCCGACCCTTAAAAAACGTTTACTATAATAGATTTTTTGAATGACAGATCTCTCTAATAAAAATCTAAATACTATTCCGTACAATTAAAATTTGGAGTAATTTTGAAAAATGATGAATTTAAACCAGATTTTCACCAATCAACGTACAGGAAACAATCCACAGACTAGGGCTTCAAGAACTGATTTTCAAAGAGATTTTGACCGAATTATTTTCTCTTCTGCTTTCAGAAGATTGCAGAACAAAACCCAGGTTTTTCCTCTTCCCGGAAGTGTTTTTGTACACAACAGACTTACTCATTCCCTGGAAGTTTCATCTGTAGGAAGAAGTTTAGGAAGTATTATTGGTGAATTTATTGCTGAAGATTTTAAAAGTGAACTTACTGAAGATTCAAAGAATTTTTATCTCTATAATTTAGGAAATGTAATTGCGGCCGGGTGCTTATGTCATGATGTGGGAAATCCTGCTTTCGGACATTCCGGAGAAGATGCTATTGCTAGCTATTTTGAAAGAAATGAAAAAGATCTGAAGTCAAAGTTCAATGAAAAGGAGTGGGCAGATCTGGTCAATTTTGAAGGAAATGCCAATGCGATCAGAGTGCTGGCGCAGCAGCAGCAAGGAAAAGATGCGGGAGGTATTCAGCTTACTTTTTCAACGCTGGCAAGTATTGCAAAGTATCCATGTGAGGCAGTAGCCAAGAAAAAAGGAATCATTCACAGAAAGAAATTCGGGTTTTTCCAGAATGAAAAAGATATTTTCCTGGAAATTGCCAAAGGAACCCAGCTTATTTCTGAAAGTGAAGAGCCTCATATCTTCAAAAGACATCCGTTTGTATGGTTAGTAGAAGCTGCGGATGACATCTGTTATAACATCATCGATATGGAAGATGCCCACCGATTGGGTATTGTTTCAACGGCAGATTGTAAAAATCTATTTTTCGAACTGGTAAAATCTGAAACAGATGATGTTAAAAGAATCGAAACAAAGCTAAGTTCTATTTCTAATGAGAACGAACAGATTTCTTATTTAAGAGCGAAAGTAATCAATGCATTAATCAATAAATCTATTGAAATGTATAAGCATAACTTTGAAACGATTCTTGAAGGAAATCTTGACAACGGTCTGCTTGATATCTATAAAAATGAAAATAAAGCATTACAAGATATTGCCAGTTTTTCTGTGGAAAAAATTTACAATCATAAAGCGGTTGTGGAAATTGAAAATGCAGGGTATAATGTAATGTATGAATTGCTGGATCATTTCATCCCATCCATCCTGAAACCGGAAGAGGAAAGAAAGTCATATGACAAGAAAGCCTTGAAGCTGCTTCCAAAACAATTCGTCTATGAAAACGGAACAGACTATCAAAAAGTTCTTGGAATCATAGATTTTGTTTCCGGAATGACAGATAACTACGCTACCGATTTGTATAGAAAAATTAAAGGAATAGACATTGGAATGACCATGTAAATTCTATTTATTATAATAATTCAGAAGCCTCTTCGATTAATGACAGCATTAAAGTGGAGGCTTTTTTATGCTTTAAAACAGGGGCAATCTGACCCGCCCAAAAGAAAACAAAATCATTCTTTTGCTGTTCCAAAGCTGCTTTTCTCAACGCTCCCATAAAGTGAGTCTGCAAAGGAAAGGGCAGTGTTCTATCCGTTGCTGTCAATACATCTCTAGTAATTTTTGAGGTAATTCCACGTCCCAATCTTCCGGTATAAGCTCTGGTAAGAGATGTAGATTTTGCAGCGTCAGAAAATAAAAACTCTTTATGAATCGGTAAAGCTCCGGATTCCTCAGTGGCCAGAAAAGCAGTTCCAATTTGTACCGCTTCCGCTCCCAGTTGAAAAGCTCCGGCAATTCCGCGCCCATTGGCAATACCTCCGGCAGCCGCGACAGGTATTTTTACTTTATCCTTAATCAATTGAATCAGAACAAAAGTTCCCGTTGTAGAAAGTTCAGCCTGATCCAGAAACGAAGGGCGGTGTCCGCCACTTTCAAAACCGGAAGCTATAATCACATCTACTCCTGTTTTTTCCAGAGCAACAGCTTCATCCAGTGTTGTAGCATTTCCGAATACAACAGTTCCCTGCCGGTGAAGGTCTTCGATAATGCTTTCGTTCAGCAATCCAAACATAAAGCTGAACACTTTAGGCTTAATATCAAAAATGACTTCCAGCTGATTCTGAAACCTCGATTCAAAAGAGGGTGGAGGTGCCGGGATATCCGTATTTAAAAGATCAAAGTAAGGTTTGAAACTCTCAACAGCCTTTTGGTATTGCTTTTTTGTATGTTCTTCATCAATAATATCATGATCATTTACCCAGAGATTGAGGTTGTAAGGCTTATCCGTTTTCGACTGTATTTCTCTGTGAATATCATAAATTTCCTGTGGCGACAAAGTATAAGCTCCAAATCCTCCCAAGCCGCCAAGATTGCTCACCGTTGTTGTCAGTTCAACAGTAGACAGCCCTCCGCCAAAAGGACCTTGCAGAATAGGGTATTCAATTCCTAATAACTCTGTAACTCTATTTTTATTCCACATGATTTTGTTAATTTAAGGTTGTACGTTAGTCAATGTCTTATTAACGATGAGCCACTCGTTGTCTATCTTATTGAAAGTTATGAAATTATAATAATTAAAATCATACATCTTTACATGCAATTTTACGGTGGCAATCGAATTAATGACATCTATTGAAATAATATTTGCTTTAAAATCTTTCCCGGATTTTTCCGGGCTTACCCGGCTTCCAACTCCTTCAATATATTGTTCTGCAGTTTTGAAATACGCAGCGCCATCGATATCTCCGAAAAGCAATGCTCCTTTATAGAAAGCTTTTGTAAGAAGATCAGTATTCCCTTCATAAATTCCTTTGAAATAATAGTTTTCAATCACATTTCTTATTTCAGCTTCTGATGTTGGGTTGTTTTTCATATCCTTTATATTTTGTGCATGACTGTTCAATGGAAAACTGAACAGCCATGCAATAATTAATACTAATTTCATGATACATGATGCCCGGCACCCATTCCTCCGTCGACATTGATGATCGCTCCGGAAATTAATTTGTTTTTAGCAATAGCATGAATCATCTGAGCGACTTCTTCCGGTTCCCCGATGCGGTTGATCAGGTGAAGTCCGGCATTATTATCCAGGTCTGCACCATGCATTGGAGTTCTGATCAGTCCGGGAGCCACCGTATTGACCCTGATATTATCTTTTCCAAATTCTGCAGCCAGCTGCAAGGTCAGAGCATGAATAGCTCCTTTGCTCGAAATAGGTGCCGTGGAGGGAGACTGTGCAATAGCGTGATACACTAAAGGCGTTCCCACATTGATGACCACACCATCTTTTTGTTTGATCATTTGAGGAATAACAGCCTGTGTTGTGAAGAATGTTCCTTTTAAATTTGTTGTTAAAAATCGATCCAGATAGTCTTCAGTAACTTCCAGGAATGGTTTGTTCTCATAAATTCCTGCATTATTGATCAGGACATCAATTGATCCAAATCTCTCAAGCGCTGTTTTTACCAATGCTTCCCCTGTTGACTGCTCTGAAACACTTCCGGCGACCATGGCAAGGTTGTCTCCGGCTCCCAATTCATGATAAACTTCCTCTAATTTTGAAGCTGTTTGTGAATTGATGATTACATGATCGCCTCTGTCTAAAAAATAACGGGCTGTTTCCAATCCTATTCCTGATGATGCTCCTGTTACGATTACGGTTTGCTTTTTCATTTCTGATTTATTTTTTTTCTGTTGAAAATCCTTGTTCTTTTAATACTGAAACCTGTTCTCCGGCATATCCCCAGTTATCATCTTCAATTTCATTGATGACAATGTGGGTCAAATGGGGATCCTTGTTCAAAACTGAAGTCACAGCTTCACTTATTTTTCTGATTAATTGTTGTTTTATTTCGCGGGTAATGTCTTCGCGAAGTACTTCTACTTTTATGAATGGCATGATGGTCAATTTTTAAGATTAATTGATATTTGAATGGCATTAATGAGCTGCCGCAACAAGATGAATATTTAAATCAAAATTGTTGTAGATCAGGGTGTCACCAAGGTTGGTAAAGAAATTGGATGATCTGAATTTGATGTTGAATTTCGTTCTGTCGACCACAATTTTAGTATCCAGAACAGCCGTATTGTCTGTTGCTACAATGTGCAGGCTTGTGTCGATAGGATGTGTAATCCCTTTTATCGTAAGATCTCCTTTTACATAATAGAGATTCTGATCACCCGGTTCAGCATGAGTGATTTCAAAAAAAGCTTCAGGAAACTGATCAGAATTAAAGAAATCGTCAGATGCCAGATGATGGGCAAACTGTGTATTGGTTTCAGAATCCTCAATATCAAGGATTTTAATGGCGCGGGTATCAATGACAAACTTTCCTGTTGTAAGTTTTCCGTCTTCGAACGTGAAGTTTCCTTCTTTTACACCAATTGTTCCATTATGAGCTCCGGTTACCTTTCTTCCGATCCAGTGGATTGTGCTGATTTCATGATTGATTTTAAAATTTTTTGTGTCCATTTTTTATGGGGTTTAAATAATGACACAAAGTTCAGCTGATCGAAAGAAATAGTTACGTGATGTACCTCACAAAATAGGAATAAGAATAAAAAGGGTTTTTATTGATGAAGTCTGCTTAGAGTTTCTCTGGTTACTCCCAAATAAGATGCAATCAGGTGTTTCGGAACGAGATTGTACAGTTGAGGGTACATGGATAAAAGCTCCTGATACCGGAATTTAGCATCATTATTCATAAAAGAAAGCAGACGTTTCTGTGCAGCCACATAGCCTTTATTCGTTCTCCATCTGAAAAAATGCTCTACCTCATGAATCTCATTGCAGATCTTTTCCCTGTCTTCGTTAGAAATAGAGAGAATGCTTGCATTGGTGATACAGTCTACATTAATGGTAGCCCTTGTTGCATTGTAAAGCGCATCAAAATCTGTTACCCACCAGGTCGGCATGGCAAACTGGAGGATAAACATTTTCATGCTGTCATTCACGTAAAAAGCTTTCAGGCAGCCTTCCAGAACGAAATATTCGTGATTGACGAAATCACCCTCCGATATTAAGCTTTGTCCTTTTTTTAAAGTAATCAGATTAAAATGTCCAAGAACATAATCCAGCTGCTCTTCCGTGAGAGATGTGAATTTTGAAATATGATCTTTTAATATTTCTTTAGAATTGATCATGACGTGTAATGAATATTCAAAAATAAGTCTTTTTCGGAATAATTTTAATTTAAAAATGAGTAAGAATGTTCAAGCTTGATTTTCAGTGAGTCGTGTTCTGAATCTTATATTTATTTTTCTTATATTTAAGCAAGCAGTAATAAAAAATGTTTTTAACGAAACAGGATTTAGTGCGACATATTAATAAAAATTAAAACTATGAGTATATATTTAGCGCCCGTTATTTTCTTTGGGCTGATTATTTTATTCGCTTCGTTTTTTGTCGTTAAGCAGGAAACAGCAGCTATTATCGAACGTTTCGGAAAGTTTCGGGGAGTAAAACATTCAGGGCTTCATCTTAAACTGCCAATCATAGATCAGATCGCCAAAAGACTGAATCTGAGAATTCAGCAGCTGGATGTAATGATTGATACGAAAACATTAGACAACGTTTTCATCAAAATGAAAATTTCAGTTCAGTATCAGGTTATCAGAGAGCAGGTGGGAGATGCATTCTACCGTTTGGAAAATCCTGAAAATCAAATTACCTCTTTTGTATTCGATGTGGTACGTGCTGAGGTTCCGAAACTGAAACTGGATGATGTTTTTGTAAGAAAAGACGATGTGGCAATTGCCGTGAAAAGTGAACTTCAGGAGGCTATGAATAGCTATGGGTATGATATTATCAAAGCTTTGGTCACAGATATTGATCCGGATGAGCAGGTAAAACATGCGATGAACAGAATCAACGCGGCGGAAAGAGAAAAAACAGCTGCAGAATACGAATCTGAAGCACAAAGAATCCGAATTGTAGCCGTTGCCAAGGCAGAAGCAGAATCTAAAAAACTGCAGGGACAGGGGATTGCCGACCAAAGAAGAGAAATTGCAAAAGGACTTGAAGAATCGGTAAGAATGCTGAATAATGTAGAAATCAATTCGCATGAAGCATCAGCGCTTATCGTTGTCACGCAGCATTATGATACATTACATTCCATAGGAGCAAGTAACAGAAGCAATCTGGTTCTTCTTCCCAATTCACCTACGGCTGCAAGCAGTATGCTGAATGATCTTGTAGTGGCCATGACCACTGCAAATACTGTAGGAGAGGCTAGTAAAGGCAAATATCCGGATCCACCTCAAAAAGAATCAGGATTTTAGGAAATACAAATTGAAACCAATTTTAATAAAAAAATCTCCCGAA
>NZ_QAJO01000014.1:56263-204125 GCF_003852415.1 Chryseobacterium sp. KBW03
TTCGGGAGATTTTTTTATTATTTCTTCGTTTTAGAAACCTGTTCTATCAATGTATATTTGATGGAAGAAGCATCTGCCGGAGGATTATCGATTTTTTCTGTTTTTACTTTTAAAACATATTCGTAACCCGGCTCATACGTGAATCCTTCGATATTGCTGTAGAAATTAGTCCAGCTTTCAGAAGCATTTTCCTTTACCTGCATACATTTCATACGTCCTGCTCCTGCGGAACAATCTACTGTCTGTGGTCCTACAATAAGTGTTTTTTCGTTGGCTGCCATTGCTGCTTTTTTCGTTTTAGAAACCTGCTTTACCAAGGTGTATTTTATAGAAGATCCGTCAGCTGGAGGATTGGCAATTTTTTCTGTTTTTACTTTTAAAACATATTCATAACCCGGCTCATACGTAAATCCTTCAATATTGCTGTAAAAATTGGTCCAGTTTCCAGCAGCATTTTCCTTTACCTGCAGACATTTCATAGGAGCTACTCCTGTACAATTTGCTGTTTGTGGTCCTACGATGAACGTTTTTTCATCGCCAGCGGATGCACCGGCAGTTGTTGTACATTGCGTCATTGCAAATAATGCTAATGCGGGTGCTGCCCCTTTTAGAATTGTTGCTATACTTTTCATAAACTTGATTTTCCCCATACCTCGCAATTACTATGCCGAAATTGGCTTTCCTGAATTTGTAGTACTTCTGCTATTGCTTTTTATTTTTTTAATCATTTAATTTGAATTTATTAACACGCTAGCCAAAAAACAAATACTAAAATACATATGAATAATCAAATGCAAGTTGAAAATTACAGGATTCAAAAACCTGAAATGTGGGCAGGAAATATCGGAGATCAGGAAATAATAGACCTGATCAAAGAATCCGAGTTCGCCAAAAGACAAATTGATGAAGGCCGCGATTACTGCTACTTTTTAGATAAAAAATACTATACAAGCAATACGGAAAACAGTGAGTATGTCTGCATGGCATATACCCTGAATGAACCGGGGAATCTGGAGAGAGCTTCTGCTTCCGATGTGATTGTAGAAGAAAATGAAGTCTATCAGATTCATAGGATCAGTGTTTTGAGAGAGGGTGTACTGATCGACAAAATCCCGGATACAAATATTAAAGTTCTTGACAGCGAAAATCAGAGCAGCGGAGGGGTTCTGAGCAGTAATAAAAAGATCAATATTACCATTAAGGATCTCAGACTGTATGATGTATTGATTTTAGAAGATTCAAGGATTAAAGAATTTACGGATCGCGATTTTCTCAGAAAAGAATTCTCAAAATATGTATGGGTAAGTCCCGATAATTACTGGGCATATGGCAGTTTTAAGTTTACTTTTATCAATGACCGTGAGCAGAATATTGCATACAAAAAAACATTTTTCAGAGATGAGCAGGGCAATGTTCTGGAACCGGAAACTAATCTTTTGAAAAAAGGGGAGAGGTTTGTGATTGAAGAGCAGAATTATATCAATCCTGTAGATTCCGGACGTGAGATTTTCCCTTATATAGATTTTGCTACAGATAGCAACTGGAAAGATCTGTCTAATTATATTGTTCCTATTTATGACGAGATTTTTAATGCATCTTCTTTAAAGGATTTTGCTCCGAACCTGATTGAAAAATTAGATGCTATTGCTGATCAGGATGAGAAACTTCAGTTTGCAATAGAATATGTTCAGAATCATATTTATTATACCTTCAATGCTGATGAAATGAATGGGCATAAGCCGCAGGAACCTTCAGTAACCTATGAAAACAAGCAGGGAGATTGTAAAGCGAAATCAGTTTTGTTAAAAGTAATTCTTGATTATATAGGAGTAGAGGCGTCTGTAGTACTGGTGAATTTCAATACAGATTATTATATCAAATATTATCTGCCTTCTCTTTTAAACTTCAATCATGTTGTTGTAAAAGTAAATTACAAAGGACAGGAATATTTTATTGATGCAACGATTCGTGATGAATTCGGATTGATAGAAAACAGAGGGTTCATGTTTTTTATGCATTATCTTGAAGTGAAAAAAGATCAGGAGCTACAGGTGAGAAAACCTTATAAATTTCCCTACTTCTGTATTAATGAAAAAATAGATTTCAATGTACAGGGGACTGCAGGAAAATTTATGCTGTCAACTACTTATAAAGGAAACAGGGCCAATGCGATGAGAAGGTATTTTAAAAGTACCAATAAAAGAGAGATTATAGACAGCTGGAACAGCTTTCTTTTCTATGCACTTAATTATTCAAGTGACAGAAACGGAACAGATGTACGAAACGTATTCAAAGATGCAGCCATTGACGTGGTAAGGGATGACAAAAGGCTGAACGAGGTTAAGATTCAATATACCGCTATCGTTGATAACCCTTATTATGTAGACCCACAGAAAAACCGTTTCCTGATGTATTTTGACCGGAATGTAGTGAAGTCTAGTGCAAGGGATTTTATGCACGAAGATTTACCGTTCTGGCATAATTTCGACAGTGAGAGATATGAAATTAACCTGCATACGGATCAGAAAATTGATACAGAAGAAAAATATACTGTTCAGGAAAGTACTATTGCAAATCCGTATTTTGACTATAAAAGCCGTAAAAAGGTGAGCAGGAACGGAGCAAGCGTATCTATTGAACACCATCCTCTGATCAATACTGAAATTCCGAAAAGTGAGTTTGAGAAGTTCAGAACCGACCATCATACCGTTGCAGACAGTAATTTCGGACTGGGAATTGACATTATAGAACCCGGTTTGATGAATAGGCTTAAATTCAGTTTTAAGAAAAAATTTAAATAAAATTCAACTTAATGTTTAATGTTTAGTGATTCAGCGGGCGGCGAAGCCGCCCGCTGAAACTCTTTATTCTAATTATTATATTCGATTAATCCCCAAAAGACCCGAAATCATTTTCCCTCCTTTCATCAATGCACAGAAATTAACCAAAGAAAATAATAACGTATCATTTGCTGAAAATCTTAGATTTTCTTACACCTCAAAATATACTCAAAGGATGAAGTTCCTGCGCCTTTGCGTTTCCCAACACCCAATATTTTTTATATAAAAGACACAAGAAAAAAACTTTAAGGCTATTCCTGATTTTGAGGTTGATTATTGGATGTAAAGAATTTCTGTTTACCGATTAATAATTCGAAAAACAATCTGAAATCTGAAATTAAAGACCATAAAGGATATTTAAAAGTAGCCGGTTTGTTTCTTTCAATCACAGCATGACTGAACCAGGCAAAGCCGTAGCCTACAATCGGAATATACCATAGAAACCTTTCCTTTCCGGAGCTGATGACATACCATATAACGAAAAATACGAGAAAAGTTCCGATAAAATGGAATATACGGGTTCCTGTTTTACTGTGTTCTGTAAGATAAAACTGATAAAACTCTCTGTAGGTTTTGATTCTTTCAGCCATGGTAGTCTAGTTTATTGATTATATTGTAGTTAAAGCAATAATTCTGCCGGTTTTGTAATAAGAGATAAAAAAGAAAAAGGCAAAATAGCAAATCAGTCTCTCCATTGGGTTTGATCTTTTTGCCATTTTGCCTTTCGCAGTTGTGCTAATTATTCCTTAGCTATTCCTTAATTCTTTTCCAAGTTTACTGTTTTTGTACCCATAGCAGAAGTAAATGACCATACCAATGAGGAACCACATTCCGAACCAGAACCAGTTTTCATGGCTCATTCCGGTAAGAAGATACAGACATGAGCTTAATCCAACCAATGGAATTAATGATAAGTTCTTGATAAAAGCAACGACACATAAGACCAGGTTGATGATGATAAAGAAGAAAATAGAAGCCCTGAATTCTCCTTCTTTAGGATCTGACCAGTTCATCAGATTGTCAAAAAATTCTGGCTGCCATTTATAAAATGCAAGTAGTCCACCAATGAAAACAATAGGGAAAATGATTTTACCGTTCACATAAGGAAGGTGAAATCTGCCCTTTATTTTTTCTTTAGCAGGAAGAAGAAGTACCCCTGCACATACCAATACGAATGCGAAAATAGTTCCGATACTCGTAAAATCAAGGATAAATGTTTTATCGGTAAATAAGATCGGGATTCCTACTACAATTCCTGTAACAACAGTTGCATACGACGGTGTTTTATATTTAGGGTGTACCTTTTGAAATCTTGCAGGCATCAATCCGTCACGGCTCATTGCGTACCAGATTCTAGGCTGTCCCATCTGGAAAACCAATAATACGGTAGTAATAGCAACAATGGCAACGAAGGAAACTACAAGCTCCATCCAGGCTACATTAGCATTTGTTTTCTCAAATATGAATGAAAGCGGATCTCCTACACCATCAAATTTCTTATAATCTACCATTCCCGTTAATACAAGCGTCAATGCAATGTAAATCACAGTACACAGTACAAGAGAGATAATCATTCCCTTTGGAAGGGTTTTCTGCGGATCTTTGGTCTCTTCAGAAAGTACACTTAAGGCATCAAATCCGATATAAGCGAAGAACACTCCGGATACTGCGCTCATTACTCCGGCAAAGCCATTTGGCATGAAGGAAGGCGTTCCGGTTGTAGGGCTTACTGGTGTCCAGTTTTCAGTGTTGACATAAGCACAACCTACAAGAATTACCAGTATGATCACCGCCAGCTTTAAAATAACCAGAGAGTTATTGAAGTTTTTACTTTCTTTTACTCCTACATAACAAAGCCATGTAATCAAACCGTTGATAACCAATGCCGGAACGTCTACGATAAATTTCAGACTTCCGATCAATGGAGCGGTATTCCATGCACTTAATAATTCTTTATTTTCTGAGCCATATTGAAAAGCTTTTCTAGCTTCCGTATAGCTGCAGGTCAGGTAATCAGGAATATGCATTCCGATACGTCCCAGGAAACTGGTGAAATAATCTGACCAGGAAAAGGCTACATAAATATTTCCGAAAGAATATTCCATAATCAGGGCCCAGCCGATTATCCAGGCGATCAGCTCTCCAAAACTGGCATAAGCATAGGTATAGGCAGAACCTGCGGTTGGAATTCTGCTGGCAAATTCAGCATAGCATAAAGCTGTAAATCCACAGGCAAAACCACAAATCAAATATAGAAGGATAACACCCGGGCCACCTCTGAAAACGGCTTCTCCCAAACTGCTGAAACTCCCAGCTCCAATAATAGCCGCAATACCAAAAAATACGATGTCCCATACGCCCAAGACTCTTAAAAGTCCCGTTGAAGTATCTGTATCTGAATAGATTTTTCTTCTAAAAAGTTGACTCATTCAATAACTATATTTGATTTGAAAAAAAGCAAATGTAATGATTTTTTATTTTGATGTTAACAGTCGTTAAGAACATTTAGTTAAAAATGCTTAAACAAAGGTCTTTAGTCATTATAAACAGGGATTTCTACATAGCTGTCATTGTACCATTTTATTTCCAGAGGTTCCCCGGAATCCTTTATGGTTTCATCACTTACATCTTTACCGGAACCATAATTGATCTGCCAGTTAGGACTTTTATTAACACCTACCAATAAGAGAAGCTTACTTCCTTTTTCTATCTTTTTACTCATGAAATAGGAATTATTGATGGGGATCTGCTCCATTTTATTAGGTTCAAGGAGCTGGCGTTTTTCATTATTCTTCGCATAGCTGGCTCTTACAATATGGGTAGATAATAAAAATGATTTCCCATCCGGCTGAATTTGGTACAGATAAGTATCCGTATCAAAATCTTTTTTGTTGATGGAAATATTAAAGATTCCGGACAGATTTCCACTGATGATCATATCTTTATCAAGAGCTTCACTTTCAAAAGCAACAGAATTGGTCGTTTTTATACTGTCTTTTTTGCTGACTTTGTAGTACGTGTCTTTCTGGTCTCTGTTTTTAAAATCAACAATTTGAGTTGTGAAGCTTTTAGTCTCAGGTTTATTAAACACTGATGATGTATTTTTTTTGTCCTGAAGGTAGAACTTCACGGAAGAAGTATGCATTTTGTCAAGATTGGAAACATGCTTCCAGGTATTGGTATTCATCACCTGAAAATTGATTTTGTCTTTTAAAATTTCCGGTTTTTTACCTCCTTTAAGAATATAATCAAACCATGAAAAAGCAAGATCATCGATACTTATTCTGGCTGCCGGATCAATAGTATTGCCATTCACATAAGTAAATCCGAAACTTTGTGCCCCTCCATGATTGTAAGGACCTATGACCAGATAATGATTTGCATTTTTGTTGTATTGGTGATGTTGCTTAAAATAATACAGTGCACCAATCTGATCATCATCATAATATCCTGTCGTGGTCAGGATCGGAATATTGATTTTGGAAAAATCCTCTTTGTAAGGAACCATTTTCTGCCAGTACTGATCATATCCCGGATGATCCAGCCATCGTTGGAATATTTTGCTGGGTTTTCCGCTTATCGTATCTAAAGATCTAAATGCTTTCCCGCTTTTGTACCATTTTGTATAAATAGAATCCCATTTTACAGCATTGGCGAAATCAGCTTCATCCGTAAATTTATTATTGGTCACATATTGTATCCACTGCAGCATATAGCTCATGAAGATATTATTCTGAGCAGGATAATCAATTCCGATTCCTACTGCAACCTGCGGCACGATAGTTTTTAATGCCGGATGCAGTTTTTTTACTGCCGCCCACTGGCTGAAACCCAGATAACTTCCGCCGATCATTCCCACCTTTCCGTCACACCATGGCTGTTTGCTTACCCAGTCTATCACCTCATAGATGTCTTCTGACTCATGCTCAAAAGGATTGTTCACATTATTACTGTTCCTTTTGCCGCGGGTATTCACAATTGCTCCTACATAATTATAAATAGCAGCTCTTTTTCCAAAGAGTTCATCAAACGAACCTGCATAGATATTATTGGTAAGAATAACGGGAAGGGGGGAAGTATTTCCCTTTTTTCTAACAATGGTAATCGTTAAGGTATTTCCGTTTTTTATCTTAAGATCTTTGGTTTCAATGATGAATCTCTCTTTGTCTTTTGATTCCAGTAATTGTAAAACCTGAGGTTTGATGCTGGTATACGTCTTATAATTAATATAAGATTTGCATAATGCAAGGGCCGTTTTGTAATCAATACTGTCTTTGTCTTTTTGCTTATCCAGTACTTTTCTCAGCTGTTTTCTGAATTCTGCCACGTCCCCATCAAGAACAAGTTTAAGTCTGGGAGTCAGCTTTTCCGGAAGGCTTTCATACTTTTGAGTAAAGACTTTCTGAAGAGCATTGGAAAAGGAAATATTGTTTTCTTTTTGTGCTATTTTAGCCATACTGTACAATTCAAGTCCCACCAATCTGTAGCCAGCCATATTGTGATCGGCAAACAGATTTCGGTTTTCGGAAAGAGAGACAATTGATTTTTTATAATCTTGCGTGGCCATCTGCAAACGGAAAAGGTTGTCCGTAAGGTCAATATTATTTTCCGGTTTGTACTTTGCAGATTGAAGGAGCGGAATCACTTGCTGAGCGAGTCCCGGAATCTGTTTTTCCAATGTAACAGAGTCTGTTACAGCGGTCTTTGGAAAGTAAAACTTTTGTGCCTGTATCAGGTTTACAAAAATTAATGCTAAAAGTATCTTAAATTTCATGGAA
The DNA here is from genome assembly GCF_003852415.1 of Chryseobacterium sp. KBW03. Lineage (NCBI taxonomy): Bacteria > Pseudomonadati > Bacteroidota > Flavobacteriia > Flavobacteriales > Weeksellaceae > Chryseobacterium > Chryseobacterium sp. KBW03. Next base: position 63,882 of record NZ_QAJO01000014.1, read on the forward strand.
TGGTGTGTTTATGGTATGTTTTTAGCTGTTGTTGAGAAAGTATCAAATTTAAATATGTTTTTGATAACTATTTATTAAAATTGTTTACATTTTATCAGACGAAAGTAGTAAATTTTATCATTTAACAGTGAGAAAATTTTTCATTGTTGTAGAATCACTATTTATAACCATTAAGTTTGCTAAAACTTGCTTAAACAATAAGTTTTTAATATTTTCGTTAACTTATTTAGACTAATATTCTTATATCAAGAAGAATGAAATCAAAAAAAATACTCTTAGCGGCTGCAGTAATTTATTTCGGAATCTCCGATGCTCAACAGTCCCAATATTTTACCCAGAAAGAAAACTACAGGTTCAATCTAGCCGAAAATCTTTATCAGACCAAAATATACAATGCTTCTCAATACGAATATGCAAGACAATACTTCTACAATCAGAATTTGTCCCGTTCGAAAAAGGAAGCTGCGCAGTTTTTTGATAATGTGATTGGTGTGATTCTTCAGAAAAATCATGCTGAAGAAGGGTTAACAGCTTTCATGAAAGAATACCCGAATTCTGCTTATTTTGCACAGGCTAATCTTCCTTTGGCAGATTACTACTTAGCGAAAAAAGATTTTGAAAAAGCGCTGGAGACTTTGAAAAAAGTAAACCAGTACCAACTTTCGAAAGAGGAAAATACACAGTATATTCTGAAGCTTGGATATGCAAAATTCATGATGGGTGACTCTAAAGGAGCAACAGATGCACTGGAAGAAGCCTATAAAACAGCAGATCAGTCCCAAAAGGGAGATATCGCTTATATGCTGGGGCATTTATATTACAGTAACAGACAAAATGATAAAGCTTTCCAGTATTTTGATTCTATAAAGGATCAGGATAAGTTCTCTAAGCTTGTACGTCCTTATTATGTACAGATGTACTATAATGATAAGAACTACGATCAGGCGATTACGGAAGGAACAGCTTTATTGAAAGAAAATATTTCTGACTCTTATAAAGCGGAAGTTCACAAGATTATCGGAGAGAGTTATTTTATGAAAAATGACTATACTTCTGCTTATCCACATTTGAAAGATTATCTGAGCGTACAGCAAAATCCATCTGAAAACGATTTGTATGAGATGGGATTTGTGGCTGCCCAGTTAAAAAAATATGACGAAGCGGTTTCTTATTACAACCAGCTTCTTAACAGTAGTTCAGCTTTGGCACAGAACGCTTATTATCAGTTAGGAAATGCATACCTGGCAGTAGATAAAAAGCAGGAGGCGCTTTCCGCATTCCGTTCCTCTTACCAGATGGATTATGATGCGAAAGTGAAAAAACTGGCTCATGAGCAGTATGCTAAGTTAAGTTACGATATCGGTAACCCGTTTGAAAGTCCTTCTGCGGTGATCCAAAGTTATATCAACGATAACCAGAACGGAGCCAATGCTTCAGAAATGAGATCGCTACTGGTGAAATCATATCTGTACTCCGGAAATTATAAAGAAACTCTGAACGCAATTGATAAATTGCAGAGTTCTACTCCTGACATCAATAAGGTGGACCAGGAGGTTTCTTATTTATTAGGGACTGAAGAATTCAACAAAGGAAATTATGATGAGGCTGAGAAATATTTCTTAAGAAGCCTTGGTTTCAATATCAATAAAGAATTCAACAGCAGGGCTTTATATTGGCTGGCTCAGGTATATTACCAGAAAGGAAATTATCCGTCTGCCATTGTTCGATATGAAAAACTTCTTACTGAAAGCTTCCCTGAAAAACAACAGCTGCCTTATGATTTAGGGTATGCTTACTTTAAATCTAAGAAATTTGATCAGGCAGCCACCTACTTCAAACAGTATCTTACCAATCCGAAACCTGAATTTAAAAATGATGCAGAGCTTCGTTTGGCAGATATCCATTATGCAAATAATGACCTGAATGAAGCTATTGCTATCTATGATAAAAATGAAGATGCAACGGATTATACTGTCTATCAAAAAGCAATGGCTTTAGGATTTAAAGGAGATACACAGGCGAAGATCACTAACCTTAAAAACCTTTTATCGAAATATCCGGATTCCGAATATTACGATGATGCTCAATATGAAATAGGAACAGCGTATGCTGCTCAGGATGATTTTGCCAATTCGAATGATTATTTCGGAAAAGTGATTAAATCATCATCAGACAAAGATCTGATCGCTAATGCTTCTATTTACAGAGCACAAAACTATATCGATCAGAACCAGAATGACAAAGCGCTTTCTGAACTGAAATCTCTGGGTGAGCAGTATAAAAATACAGCGTATGCTCAGAAGATCGTTCAGGCAGCAAAACCTATCTTCACGAAAAACGGAGATGTTTCCGGATATGAAGCTTTTGCTAGAAATATCGGTGTGAATGTGGATGCTGCTGAAATTGATGAGATCAACTTATCTACCGGAAAACAATACTTCTCGAAGAAAGATTATAAGAACGCTATTTCTTACTACGAAAAGTACCTGACCCAAAACCCAACAGGGGAAGGATTGTACCAGGCGAAGTATGAATTGGGAGAAAGTTATTATCAGACTAATAATTCAACTAAAGCTTTACTTGTGCTTCAGGAAGTGGCTGGAATTCAGAATGATTACCAGGATGATGCACAAACTCGTTTAGCTCAAATATTTATTGCACAAGGGAATACTGCGGAAGCGAAAAAGTATCTTGAAGGTATTAAAAACTCTTCCGATATCAGCATTAAAAACTATGCGAATGTGGAGCTGATGAAACTGTATGCTGAAGAAAAGAACTTCTCTGAAGCTGAAAAACTAGCCAATGCAGTGATCGCTAATTCTAAAAATTCAGCAGCAGTAATTGAAACGGCGAAAGTCATCAAAGCAAGAAGTTTGATGAACTCTGGAAAAGATAAAGACGCACAGTCTGCTTATGTTTCTCTTGAAAAATCGTCCAACACTTCAGTAGCTGCAGAAGCTTTGTATGCGAAAGCATATTATCAGAATAAAGGAAAAGCGTTCAAATCTTCTAATGAGACGATCTTTAAGCTTGCCAATAACTATGCTTCGGAAGAATTCTGGGGAGCAAAAGCCTTGGTATTGATGGCGAAAAACTATATTGGCCTGAAGGATAACTACCAGGCAAGTTATACATGCGACCAGATCATTGCCAACTATAAGGATTTCCCTGAAATCGTTGCAGAAGCAAAAGAAGTTAAAAAACAAATTAAGAAATAATACATGAAGGTTTTTAAAATTGCTATCTATTCTTTTTTAATTTCTGCTTCTCTTTGGAGCTGCATTCCTTCGTACAGTGCATATCCTAAAGAGTATAATCATGTGAAAGCTGAGTTTCCAAAACAAAAGGCTTTTGTAGTGAATAAAGAGCTTAAGAAAGAATTTGAGATTTTAAAACATTCTGATATTTATGAAATCGTAGATGACAGTACCCATGCAGCTAAAATAACCCTGCATCCGATGTTGACGCGTACTCCTCCATGCGGAAATCCTATGATTGGAAGTATGCTTACAGTCGGATTACTGCCTTCGGGATTTCCGTACGACATTGCTTACAGTTATGATGTAGCTGAGAACAGTACAACGAAAAATTATCAATACAAATTACAAGTTTATCAAAGCCTTTGGCTGTTTAATATATTCAGACTAGGGAGAACTTTTTCAAAACAGTCAGGGAAAGCTTTATTAGGCAGTTATATTGCTTCCAATAAATAAAAACCCGGTATATATTTTTTTCAAATAAAGAAAATATGAACAAGAAAATTCAAATATTATCCATATTATTTTTAGGGGTTTCGTCGGTGGCGTTTTCCCAGATCAAGGAGGAAAAACTGGTTCTTAACAAAAAAAGAGAGCCGGAAGTGAAGAAGATCGAGAAGAAGAAGACTTCTGTGGAAACCATTAAAAATTATCCACCGGAAGAGAAATCGCAGACTCCCGTGAAATATACGATCACGGATGTGCCTGCCGTTTCTGACTTCAAAACTTCAACGATTCAGGGAGAGGATGTTGCTCCGAAATTTGACGGAACCGCTCAAAACAATTACTTCCAGATTGGAATGGGTAATTATGGGAAAGTCTTAGTAGATGGAAACATATCCAAGACCCTTGAAAATAAATTTGAAGTAGGAGCGGATGTTCATGTACTTTCTACGAATGGTCTTAAAAAAGAGTATGACTGGAAATCCGGGCAGACTTCGGCGACTATCGGAGCTTTCTTAAACTCTTACGGAGAAAAAGGAAAATTCAATATCAATACTGAATATGGTTTAGACAACTATAATTATTATGGGATTTATGCCATGCAGCCTACCGGTGAACTTGATCTTAAGCAAAAGGTGAATCAGTTTAAAGTAAATGGGTACTATGATTTTTATTCCAATGAAATCTTAAATGATGTAAGGGTAAAATCATCATTCCTGAAAGATCATTTTGATGCTTCGGAAAATCAGGTTTCCATTTTGGCTAACTTCTCCAAACATGCTGTTGAATTAGGAAAATCAGGAATCAACCTGAATGCGGACCTTGGAGTAGGATTGGACGCTGTGAAGACTGATTTTGCGATCAGAGATAAAAACTCTTCCAATTTCTTCAATACGAACCTGACTCCAAAAGTGACGTTCAGAAAAGGAGACTCTTATTTGATGTTAGGTTCTTCATTCTCTTTCCTGAATGCTAAAAATTCTAACGATCAGCTGGAACAGCAAAAAAATAATAAAGCGTATTGGTTTCCTCAGGCAGAATTCCAGTTTGCGGCTGCTAAAGAATTCAAATTCTATGGTGGGGTAGACGGAGGTCTGAAACTGAATACGTATGGAGATATGCTGCAGGCGAATCCATTCATCCTTTCTGACCAGTTTTTAAAGCCTACAGAGACGAAATATCATTTTTATGTAGGATTGAGAGGAGACATCGATGAAACGCTGAAATATGACTTCTCTGCAGGGTATGGAAAGATGAGAGATATTATGTTCTTTAAGGCTAACGGTCTTTTCGATAATAATTCTGTTAGCCGTTCTGCATACAACTTTGCCAATACATTCTCTGCTGTATATGATGACGGAAATGTAAGCGATATCAAAGGAAGTGTACAGTATTTCCCATTAGAAAACCTGATTTTAGACGGAGAATTAAGATTTACAAAATACGATCTTAAGAATTACGACAATATTTATAACGTTCCGTTGTTCAATGCAAGCATCGGGGCAAAATATACAATGCTTGACAAGAAGCTATTGTTAGGGTTCAAAGGAATCTTTGCAAGTGACAGAACGACAAACTCTTATGCAATCGAAGGAATGGGAGCTCCGAATGTGATCTTCCAGTCTACGGAGAATACAAACGATAAAGTTGGTGGTTACGCTGATTTAAATCTTTCCGCAGAGTATAAAATTCACAAAAATTTCAGTATTTTCGCACTCGGAAATAATCTTCTGAGCTCAAAATACCAGACGTACAAAGGATATAAAGTCCTGGGTGCACAGATTCTGGGAGGTGTGAAAATTACTTTCTAAAGGTAGAAATAGGATAGAAGTAAAAAGGCTCAGCGCCCTGCTACCTAAGCCCTATGATCTGCTACCTGGAATAGGCTGCATAGTTTAATGGATAGAACTTTGGATTTCGGCTCCAACAGTGAGGGTTCGAATCCTTCTGCGGTCACAAATTGCCCCTTTTTAGGGGCTTTTTTTATGGATTATCATAAACAACGATGGTGCATTCTATCGTGTTTTTACAGAAATAGGTGGAAATCAGCCGTTATTCAGCCAGAAAGCAACTATGGAGAAAGCAGAATAAAGGACGTGAATAAGATGCAAGCAGAAATTAAAAAAGAAATGCCGGTTCCAGCAAACCTGCACTTCCCCAATAATACACAAGCCTTCTTTTTAAGAGGGCTTTTTGTTATATTTGTGGAAAACTAAAACATGGAATCCATTATAAACTTTGATACAATATTATTAGCGAGAAAGCATTTTATAAAAGAAGCGGCTGAACATTATAAAAGAGTACTTGAAAGCAAAAATATTGATACTGAAACATTATCCAAATTATCTATTGGAGAATTAAGAATAAAAATAGATGAAATAAATAGTCTTATTAATGATGAACAATTTAATGCAAAGGAAACGTTAAATTATAACAATAAGGTTCATTTCACAGTTACTGAATTTCCTGATAGTTTTTCCGGATTTAGATTTTATATTAGACAGCACCTTTATTCATTATTAGAATATGCTAAAAACCGATTAAATCAACTAGAAGAAATTGAAAAAGTAGAATCGGTAAAAAATACAGCACTTACTCTTCCAGAGAATGAGAATAGAGAAAAATTATTAGGACAGCTTGAAGAATTAAGGGAGAAATTACAAGTAAATATTAATGAAAAAGAAGGTAATCCCCCAAATTTGTTAGACGAAATCATAATCAAGGAACGTAATTTGAAGCTTCTAGAAATGAAATCAGAAATCATTCTAAAGTTTATCAAAAGAGAATCAATTGCATCAATATTTGGAGCTTTCTTATTATTGATAATAGGTATTTGCTTGTTAGGTATGATGTTTATTGGACGTGAACCGTTAAAAATTGTTGAGAGTGCATTTCTTCTAATTCTAGGATACTTCTTTGGTCATAGTAAAAGCGAATAATAAAAATAGCCCTTTAATTGGGGCTTTATTTATGTCTTTATTTCAAAGTTAACTCTTTTCCTTTAAGTGCGAAGAAAAGGTTTTGGAATTCGTGAACGTATCTTATTTTTAGTTCGTCATCATAATCTCCCAGCTTTATGATCCAGCCATTGGATGGTCGGCAAGTAAAATCCCGGTGAGAAATTCCAATGTCTAAAATGTATACAAATTGGTTCGCAAATTCATCATTTGGATCATATGTTTGACCTTCAAAGCCAATGCTAGACTCAAAGCCAAACTCAAGCAACCATTTCTCAGTTAAAGGAATAGGTATACAAGCATCTGGACGAAGGTCATTAATGAGTACTATGTCCCCGCGCTACGCAAAGTCTCCAGATTTTGAGTTTATAGAAACTCTCCTGTTGTAAGAACAAAGATTTTATCTCAAGAGTGTTAAAGTGTTTCGTAAAAAAGTTTTTGCTACATTTGGCATATCGGCTTTGTAAAGAAATTTTGTGGTAAGAATCTAACCATATCATGAAGCCCGAAACGATAACAGCTAATAACTCCAAAATGAAACAGATTTTAAAATAATGGAAATCGACAATCAAGTATTATTTTTTTTAAGTGCTATAGGCGTCTTTAATAGTATTGTTTTGGGGTTTTATTTCTTATTATTCAAGAAAAACAAAGCAATATCCGATGTATTTTTAGGGCTTTTATTATTATCTTTAAGTACAAGAATCGGAAAATCTGTATTTTATAATTTTAATCCGCAGTTGTCTAAAACGTATTTGCAAATAGGTTTGTCGGCTTGTTTTTTTATTGGTCCTCTATTGTATTTTTTCGTTAAATCAATACTTCAAAATCTTAATGATTCTTTTGCAAAATATAGTCTCATTTTTATAATGATTGCTATAAGTATTTTGGGTTTTCTTTTTCCATACAAGGAAAATCCTGAGATTTGGAGGGGAATCATTTATTATTCTATAAATATTCAATGGTTTGTTTTTATAGTATTATCCATTTATGAGGCAAGACCTATTTTTAGGAAGTTGGTCAAGAATCGCAAGCAGATTAGCTATCAGGAAACCTGGATATTGTCAGTTATCTGTGGTGTTTTTGCCATCTGGCTTTCCTATTCTTTATCCAGATATACTTCATATATTTCCGGGGCTTTGACTTTTTCTTTCAGCTTTTACATTTCTTTCCTTCTGATTTATTATGCAAAAAACAAAACGTTAATTTCTGTTTCTAATAAAGAAAAATACATCAACAAAATAGATGAAAAGCTCGTAAAAGAAATTCAGGAAAAAATTAATATACTTTTTGAAACAAAGAAAATCTATACTAATCCTGATCTCACTTTATCTATTTTAGCAAAGGAATTAAATGTTCGCCCTCAATTACTATCCCAATTTATTAATGATAATTTGAATAAAAGCTTTACACAATTCATCAATGAATATAGAATAGATGAAGCAAAGCGACTGTTAAAAGAAAGTACTCAGTTGAAAATAGATGCGGTGGGTTTTGAATCTGGGTTTAATTCGAGCAGTACATTTTATAGTTCATTTAAAAAAATAACAGGAACTACGCCTTCAAATTACCAAAAAACATGATTTTTCACTCCTAAAATATACATTCGGACTTCGTTATGATAAACTTGGAATGATTTAAAAACTAAGCAATATACTTTTGCGGAACATTTTTAAATCATTAAAATCCAACGTTTATGAGAGAAATCTTTTTCGCAATTTTATTTGTACTCCTGTCAAATAATTGTTTTGCACAATCTGAACAGTCTCACATTGAGAATTGTATTCAAAACTATATCAACGGGACATCTTATAATAAGCCCGACAGTATTAGCGAGGCTTTTTATGCTGAAGCCAATCTTTTTCTAAGCCACAAAGAAAAACCTTTATGGATTGTTCCGGTTTCTGAATATGTCAGCTGGTTTCAAAAAGGAAATAGAGGAGAATTTAACGGTCGTATAGGGAGAATCATCTCTATAGAATATTTTAATGATATTGCTATTGCAAAAGCCGAAATTCTTATTCCAGAAAGAAAACAAGAATTTATGGATATGTTTTTGTTGAAAAAAATTCAGGGTCAATGGAAAATAATCAGCAAATCGGCAAGTAGCAAATCCAGCAATAAAACTGGGAAAAAAGTATTATTCATTGTTTCCAATGCTCATTATTACGGAAAATCAACTATTTCAACGGGAAATAGCTTTGCCGAAATCGTAAACGCTTATGATACTTTTGTCAATTCCGGGTATACGGTTGATTTTGTGAGTCCGAAAGGCGGTGATATTCCTTTAGCCTATATCAATACCTCTGACAGCCTGCAAAAGCAATATTTATATACTCCAGACTTTATGTATGCCATAGGACATACTTTGAACCCTAAACAAATTGATTATAAAAATTACAAAGCAGTTCATTATATTGGCGGTGGAAGTGCTATGTATGAGGTTCCTGAGAACTCAGACATTCAACGCATTGCGATGCAGGTATATGAAGATAACAACGGCATTATTTCTTCGGTGTGTCACGGAACAGCGGGTATTGTTAACTTAAGAACTAAAAATGGTAAATTCCTAGTTCAGGGAAAGACGATAAGTGGATATCCCGACTCTTTTGAAAAACAGGACGGTGAATATTTTAAACACTTTCCATTCTTAATCCAGAAGACCATTGAAGAAAGAGGAGGAACTTTTAAATTTTCAAAGGGAAATGTATCTCACGTTGAACAAGACGGCCGAATTATTACAGGACAAAATTTTCAATCGTCCAATGGTGTTGCTCTGAAAATTATTGAATTGATTGAGAAAAATAATTAGGATAAAGTTCGCATTTTAAAATTGTTATACTCTATTAAGACCGGCAAGTTTACTCGAATCATCTTCAAAAATGTTCGGAAAATGTACCACTGAGGTCACTGCAAAATAAGCAACCTGCTGTTTTATAGTGGGTTGTTTTGCTTTTTATTGTTTTGTAAGTGCTCAAGTTTTTGGTCAAGGTAAATGTTGAATTGAAATAATTTTAGAGACTTCAATTGATTTTTATAATAGCAAGCGATAAATAATTTACCAATTCATTCTGTAATCACTATCACGATATAAATAAGTACCAAACATTACACAGCTTTCATTTTTATGTTTAATGGCAAGTTATTATTCCAGAAACCACATTTCAAATAAGCTTCCTTTTTCCAGGGGTCTGTAATTTAAATATCCTTTGTGTGCTTCGATAATGCTTTTGCTGAGCGTTAAACCTATTCCGGAGCCGCTGACCCTGGTTGTAAAAAACGGAAGGAAAATTTTATCTTTTATTTCGTTTGAAACTCCGATTCCATTGTCTTCAACGCTTAAAACGATTCTTTTATTAAGAATTTTAATCTCTGTTTTGATGATCTTTTCAGAATTGTCTGCAACGGCATAGATGGCGTTTATATAAAGATTTATTAAGCACCTTTCGATCATTTTTTGATCTGCCGAAATCATTTGATCTTCTAATGAATTGATGAGCTTAATATTGTTTTTTTCAAATTCAGGTTTTAGAAAATTAAGCGCAGATTTTACAATTTGAGTTAAAGAAATGGTTTTAAAAACGGGTTTTGGTAATTCGGCAACTTGTCGGTAATCGTCTACAAAATTCAGTAATTGTTTTGATTTTGAACTAATGATCGTTAAGCTTTCCTTCATTTCCTGTTGATCTTCTTTTTCAACAACATCTTGATTGGCAATGTATTCCAGATTCTGAATTAAACTGTTGACTGGCGTCAGCGTATTCAGAAGTTCATGAGAAATTACCTTCATCAGATTGTTCCATGCGTGCTTTTCTTTATGTTCAATAATTTTTTGAACAGATTCCAGACTGATGATACAGAAACGATTTTTAACATTCTGTACTTTTTTTGTTCTCAGAGAATACGACTGCTTCACATTTTCATTGATTGAAATATCAAAGAACTCCTGAGAGTTTTCATAATTCGCGTGTTCAATGATCTTATAAAAATTGGGCGTTTTAGATTCATATAATTCCCATGAATTGTATTTCGGAATTTGTAGGATTTCCAAAAAAACGGGATTTACATAAAACACTTCCCATTTATTATTTTTTTCGGAAAGAATCATCAGTCCAATTTCCAATTGACTCAAAATTTCTTCATACAGAAGTTTATAGGAAGAGTGTGAAAGGTGTTCTTCTTTGCTTTGGTAATAAAGTTTTACAGCATTGTCAAACAAACTGTTTTCCTCTGTTTTTGGGAAAAGAGAAAAGTCTTTTTTCTGAATTGCCAGCAATATTTTTTCAGTTTTCTGAATAAATGATAAGGCTGAAAGTTGGGCTAAAATAATACACGCAATAGCAATGATCGTAAATAAACCGAAATTAATCCACTTATTTTGTGAATAAAAATCAAATGCAAAAATCCCGCTAACGACTGCCAGCAAGATGAAAACTAACCAGATAAGTTGCTGTTTTTTCATTTACAGTTCAAATTTTTCCATTCTTCGGTAAAGTGCAGCTCTGGACAATCCGAGATCTTCGGCGGCGAGAGAAATATTTCCTCTGTGCTTTTGCAACGCTTTTTTGATGAGAATTTCTTCCATTTTCTCGATATTCAGGTCGATTATTGGATTGTCAGTTTCTTCGTCCTGTGGCATTAGTAATTTAAGGTTTTTATCGTTAGAAAGAATTAAGCTTCTTTCAATGCAATGATCCAATTCACGGATATTTCCCGGCCAGGAATAACTGACCAATTCCTCAAGTAATGTTTCGTTAAGGGAAAGCTCTGTTTTATGATATTTCTGCTTGTATTTTTCCAAGAAATAGTTTCCCAGGGTTGGAATATCTTCCAATCTATCTCTAAGATTTGGGATCTGCAATTCTACAGTGTTGATTCTGTAATAAAGATCTTTCCTAAAACGGTTTTCGGACACCGCTTTTTTGAGATTCTCGTTAGTCGCAAAAATAAATCTTATGTCTAATAATCGTTCTTTATTTTCACCAAGTCTTGATAATTTTCGATTTTGGATAAGACTTAATAACTTGGTCTGAAGGTGGGACGGAAGATTTCCTATTTCATCCAGAAATACGGTTCCGTTTTGGGCATTTTCGATCTTTCCGGAGTAATCTTGATTGGCATCGGTAAAAGCTCCTTTTTTGTAACCGAATAATTCCGCTTCAAAAAGATTTTCCGAAAGACTTCCCAAATCAATGTGTACAAAAGGTTGATTTTTTCTTTCTGACAATTCGTGAATATGTTCCGCCAAAACATACTTTCCGGTTCCATTTTCTCCTAAAAGCAGAACATTAGCATCAGTGGCAGCAACTTTTGTAATTTGATCCATCACGGCCTGCATTGCAGCAGATTTTGTATCCAACTGATATTGATTGGTTTTGATGCTTACATTTTCCCACTGATTCAGTTTTTTATTCTTTCGTGAAATATCAACTGCCAGATTGACGGAGGCGTATAATTTTTCATTATTCCAGGGTTTCAAAATAAAATCTGATGCACCATTTTTAAGAGCTTCAACAGCCAATTCTACTTCACCATATGCTGTCATGAGAATGATAGGGAGTTGAGGTTCTAAAGTTCTGATTTCCTGCATCCAATACAGTCCATCTCGTCCGTTTTCAAATCCTTTTCGGAAATTCATATCCAAAAGAACGGCATCGATTTGCTGTTCGGCCAAAAACTTCAGAATATTCTTCGGCTGGCTGAGACAGCTGACTTCCGTGAAAAATTTCTTGAGCCAGACTCTTGCCGAAAATAAAATATCCTCGTCATCATCAACAATTAAAATATGAGCTTCTTTTTTTCGCATTTTTGAATGTAAATTAAGGCTTTGATTAGGATCACTCTGACAATTTTATCAGTTAACTAATAACTATTTATCAATTATAATTTATTATTTATAATTATCGTGTCCGTTTTCGCACAAAAAGTGTCCGATAATGAACAGTTCTGAAATGAATAAAATTATTTTTGTTCACGTTTTCAGACTCTTACGAGATTATAAATCTCTGGTATTTGATTTGTCTAATATATTGTAAGTAAATTAGTTATCTCAAATATGGATACGAAAATAGTAAAAAAGAAGTCTAAATTAAAATTAATATTAATCATCGTTGCTTCTGCGCTGGCAGTTTCAGTTTTTGGTTGGTATTTTCTGAATCAGAAAAAAACGTATAATGTGAAGTCAGAAGATATTCAAGTGGACGAAGTTACAGTAGGAAGATTTGAAGATATGTTGATGGTAACTGCACAGACCCAATCTTTAAATTCATCATTAGTCAACGTTTTGGAAGGCGGTGCCGTGAAAGAAATCTTTGCAGAAGACGGACAGATGGTAACCAAAGGCCAGCCGCTCGCACGAGTTTACAATCCGAATACAGAATTCAATTATCTGAATCAGGAGACGGGAATTATGCAACAGATCAGCCAGATGAGAAGTACGCTTTTGGAACTTAAAAACCAGGAATTCAATCAGGATAAGGAGTTGCTTCAATCTCAGAACGATTACAATACGGCATTGCAAGCTTTCAATCTTCAGAAAAGACTGTATGACGCGGAAATCGGAAAGAAAACAGATTATGATATTAGTCTTCAGAATTTAAACTATCAGAAACAGAGAAAAGGAATTGTGGAAAAAGGGGCTTCCAGTGAAAAAGCTTCCAGAAATTCTCAATTCTCAGCGATCAATAATTCTATTAATCAAATGGAGAAAAGTTTAAATATTCTTCGTTCCAACAAAAACAATTTCCTTATTATGTCGCCTGTTTCAGGAAGATTGTCATCGTTCAATATTACGCTTGGGCAGAATCTGACAAGTGGCGAAAGCATAGGAAAAGTAGATTTAATGGGTGGGTACAAACTCATTGCAAAAGTGGATGAATATTACATCAATAAACTCCAAAACGGAATTAAAGGAAGTCTGGAAAGCAATGCAAAACAGTTTGAAGTTATTATTACAAAAATTCTTCCGGAAGTGAAAGAAGGACAGTTTTCTGTAGAACTAACTTTCATTGATGTAAAACCTGAAAACCTGAAAATAGGAATGACCTTCGGAGTAAAATTAAAATTATCTGCTGATACCCAAAGTATGATGATCCCGAAAGGAAATTTTCACAAAGACACCAACGGAAAATGGATTTTTGTTCTGAAAGGTAACAAAGCTGAAAAACGAAACATCAGTCTGGGAAGAGAAAATCCTCTTTATTATGAAGTTGTTTCCGGATTGAAACAAGGCGAAAAAGTGATAAGCTCTGATTATGCTGAGATTAAAAAATATGAAATACTTGACATTCAAAAATAAAATGGAAGGTTTCATTGAAAAAATCCTGACGAATAAAAAAATACCAGACACGAGAAATCAAAAAAACAACATTTAAAAAAATTAATAAAATGATAAATATTCAAAACATTTCTAAAGTTTATAAAACCGAAGATGTTCAAACCAATGCATTAAACAATGTAAGTTTGAGCATAAAAGAAGGTGAATTTGTAGCAATAATGGGACCTTCAGGCTGTGGGAAATCAACTTTTCTTAATATTTTGGGATTGCTGGACAGTGCTTCATCAGGTTCTTATAAGTTTGGTGAAACTGAAACTATTAATTTAAATGAAAGAAAAAAATCTGACATCAGAAAGAAAAATATTGGTTTCATTTTTCAGAATTTTAATTTGATCGATGAACTTACAGTCTACGAAAATATTGAACTTCCATTAATATACAACGGGGTTTCGGCTTCTGAAAGAAAAAGACAAGTGGAGGAGATTATGGACAAGATCAACATCGCTCACAGAGCAAAACATTATCCACAGCAGCTTTCAGGAGGTCAGCAACAAAGAGCTGCCGTTGCAAGAGCACTGGTAACGAAGCCAAAACTGATTCTCGCCGATGAACCCACAGGAAATCTTGACAGCTCTAACGGAAACGAAGTCATGAATCTGTTGGCAGAACTGCATAGAGAGGGCTCTACCATCGCAATGGTAACGCACTCTTCTTACGATGCCGGTTATGCTTCGAAAATTGTGAATATGAAAGATGGCGAGATTTTTTCAGAAGAGCATTCTTCCCAGAGAAAAGATGTTTTCGAAAAAGCAGATGCTAAGAATTTTGCATAATAAAATTCTGTAAAAAATACATTCATTCATCCTTATTTTTCAAAAATTACAGAGAGCAGTTTAGCGCTGTTTCTCTGTAATTTATCACCATTTATTACCTCAATTATGATAAACAATTGGCTCAAAATTGCCTTCGTCAATTATAAAAAGAATTGGCTCTCAACTCTCATCAATTTGTTTGGATTGACGATCGGGCTAACCGGATTTATGCTCATCCTGATGCATTGGAATGACGAAGAATCCTTCGAAAAATGGAATCCTAAGAAAGACCAGATCTACTATTTCCAAACGTATCATAAGTCGGAAAATTCTTATGGAAATAATATTTCTATTCCGATGGCCAGACGTGCGAAAGAAGTAATTCCGGGTGTTGAAGATTACGTTCTATTCAATGGTTCCGGAATTGGTGTGAAGATGACCACAAAGGTTAAAACCGTTTTCCAGAAAGATGGAATGACGAGTACAGAAAGTTTTTTCAAATTCTTTCCTTTCAAATTGGTTGCCGGAAGTTATAAAGATGCCTTGAAAGGCGAAAGTGTAATTGCGCTTTCCACAGATGCTGCCAAAAACCTATTTGGAAAAATAAATGCTGCAGGAGAAAGTGTAAAATTTGATAATAAAAATTATGTAGTGACTGCAGTTTATGAGTTACCGAAAGATAATAGCCAGATTAAGCCCGAATTTATCATTAATCCTGTAGAACAGATCAAAAGTGATGAAAAGAATTGGGGAAACTTCAATTACGGATCGTTTTTTATGCTAAAAAAAGGAACAGATCCTAAAGTTGTACAGCAAAAATTTATAAAAGATATTTTTGAATATCGTGCGAGCCTGGATAAAGATGCTGCAGGAATGACCATTCAGCAATATCTTGATTTGTACGGACCTACGGATAGCCTATTGACTCGATTGGATGAAATAAAACTTCATACAAAGACATCTTGGTTCGGAAATCCGGATTTTAAAACCTTAATGATTCTTTTCACACTTTCCGTTTTGATTGTTGTGTTATCAGCTATTAATTTCATCAATCTAAAAACGGCGCAAGCTTCTCAAAGAGCAAAAGAAATCGGGGTTAGAAAAGCAATTGGAAGTACAAGATCAAACCTTGTTCTGCAGTTTTTGATGGAGACATTTGTGATCTGCATCGCGTCATATTTGCTTTCGTTGGCTTTAACGGAGCTTCTTTTACCAAGCTTCAACAAGTTTTACGACAAAGAAATGAAGATGAACGATTGGCATATTTACTTTTATTCATTTGTAATGGTCATTATGGTGACGCTGATCTCAGGATTGATACCGGCAACCTACCTGGCCAACTTCAAAGCCATAGAAACCTTAAAAGGAAATTTTGCAAGAAGCAAGCATGGTGTTTGGCTGAGAAATGGAATCCTGACCTTACAATTGGTCATCTCTTCATTTTTTATTATTGGCGGATTGATCGTTAATCAACAGGTGAAATACATGATGAATAAAGATTTGGGTTACAGCGGAAAACAGATCGTCATGATCAACTTTAATGAAAGCAATCCAAAACCCTGGCTGAAATATGAAAGACTTAAAACAGAGATGAGAAAAATCCAGGGCGTGACCGATGTTTCTTATGGAGAAGCAATTCCGGGAAGTGGCAGATCAAGCAGTTCCAATGTGGATTTTATGGATAAAAGTATTCAGGGACAGCATGGATCTATGGATTATAATTATCTGAAATTTCTTAATGTTAAACTAAAAAAAGGCCGCTGGCTGGATCCTAATCTTTCATCGGATACGTTAAATAATGTGTTGGTTAATGAAGCTTTTGTAAGAAAATTCGGCTGGAAAGATGAAGATGCTTTAAAGAATAAAATTAAACCGGGATTTGATAACAAAAAGTATAAGATCGTAGGTGTTGTAAAGGATTTCAACATCAGAAGTTTAAGAACGGAAGTAGAACCGATCATATTTTTCCATTACAGAGAAACGGAATGGAAGCGGTTTAATGTCTATAATATTCAGTTGAAAATAGATCAAAATGATATTGATGGTACTGTAAAAAGATTGAAGACCTATTGGCAGAGTAATGTGGAGCCGGGCTATCCTTTCGATTACTATTTTCTGGATAAGAAATTTGCTGAAACATTCGAAAAGTATCAAAAACAGCAGACGCTTTTCACCATCTTGAATGCAATGGTTTTAATAGTTGCATTGTTAGGTTTATTCGCTTTGTCATCATTAATGATTGAGCAGAAACTGAAGGATGTTGCCATCAGAAAAACACTTGGAGCATCAGACGGAACATTGATTCTTGGGTTAACGAAACAGTTCCTTTGGATCACATTTACTGCCGTTGTTATCAGTATCCCGATCAGTTATTATTTGATTAATGAATGGCTGAAAGACTTCGCTTACAGAATAGATATGCCGGTTTGGCCATTTATTTTCAGCCTTGTTATTTTGCTTTTACTTACGTTTTCTGTGGTAAGCATCAAAGCTTACCAGGCTACAAAAGTGAATCTTGTAAAATATCTGAAATACGAGTAAGCTGTAAATCACAAGCTTTTCTATCAACTATTAATTATCAACTGTCAGTCAATTTATTATGAGAAAATTATTCTTCATATTCATCATCAATCTTTTTCCGGCTCAGCAGGTTTGGACGCTCGACCAATGTCTGGATTATGCAGCCACAAATCATCCGTTGATAAAGCAGGCTACCGTTACAATTCAGAAAAATGAGCATCAGATTTCTGCTGCAAAAGGAATGTTGCTGCCGTCAGCTGAAGCGGGAGTTAATCATAATTACAATTTCGGATTAGGGATCAATCAGAATAACAACCAAAGAGAAGCGATAAATACGCAATACGACAAAGTGTACGTACAAGCCAATTGGGAACTGATGAACTGGCGAAATTATCTCAATATTTCTTTATCAAAAATTAATAAAGAGAGTTCAACTTACAAAATGAAACAGGCTCAAAATGAAGTAAAACTGAATGTTATCCAAATGTTTTTCAAATATCAGAACAGCAAAAGCTGGCTGGATGTTCTGGAAACCCAAATCTCAGGAATCGAAGATCAGATCAAGCGTACCGAGAAAGAAGTTGAAATTGGAAACCGACCAAAAAGCGATGTGTACGACATTAAAGCAAACCTCGGAACTTTGCAGGAACAGTGGGTTTCTGCAAAAAATGCCCGGGATCTTTCTAAAATAAATTTATTGAATGCACTGGCTATCACAAACGATTCTTTAGATTTTAAAATGACTGAAGAAAACCTGTCCGATTTTAACTTTAATGATCCCGAATTTCTGAAAACTCTTTTGGAGAAAAACCCTGCTTATAAAACGGTGATCACAGAAATAAATGCTGCCGAAAAGAATATCAGCATTGCAAGATCTGCCTATCTGCCGACGCTTAACGGTTCTTATAACTGGTCGAGTTTTTACAGTAAGGTTTTGGGGGAATCTGCTGAACCTTTTTCAGAACAATTCAAACGAAATAAAAGTCAGGAGGTTTCATTTGGACTTTCGATTCCGATATTTAATAAACTGCAAGTGAAAAACAGTGTTGAAATAGCAAAACTGAATGTTATTCATTATAATTACGAGAAAGAAATTGTCGTTAATAATCTTACACAAAGTATCAATTCCATCAAAACACAATTCCAGAATTCTGAGGAAAAATACACTTTGCTGAAATCGAATTTTGAAAATCAGAAATTATCTTTCCAAAAATCAGAAGAAAAATACAAAGAAGGATTGATGGATGCGTATACGTTTTTTGTGGTGAGAAATAACTGGCTTCAGGCAAATTATAATCTGATCAACAGTAAAAACGAAGTTATGCAGCAAACGGAATTATTAAAAGTACTTCAGTTTGATTATTGATTGGTCAAAATTTATTTTCTAATTTAGTAATAATTGAAAATTGAGACATTAGGAAATAATCATTTCATTTATTGAATATTAAAAAGGATATTAATCACTGCCTCAGAAAGCCAGATGCTTTTTGGGGCAGTTTATTTTTAAGATGAATGGCTCTATTTATTCTCTTTTTTAAGTATAAATCCATAAATTACACAACTTTCTACGATTCTAAAACGAAATAAATGCAAAATTTAAAGTTAATAACTTTCATTCTTGGACTATGTTCAGCCATGATGTTTTCCCAGAATTATAAAACTTCCTCAACAGCATTGGAAGGGAAAGAATTTCCGAAAGTTAACGCAGAAAGGCAAGCTCAGTTTAAAGTTTATTTTCCGGATGCAAAATCTGTTGTTTTAGAGGGGGGAGATGGGATGCAAAATTTAAAATCAGTTACCGCTAAAGATGAAGAGGGCTTTTGGAATATCTCTACTCCTCCAATGGAAATTGGATTTCATTATTATTGGTTCAATGTGGATGGCAAGCGCACAAATGATCCCAATACAGAACTTTATTTCGGTTATGGCCAGCCTACAAGCGGAATTGAAATTCCTTCAGGTGAAGATTTTTTCTTCAGAAAAAATGTAAAGCACGGAAAAATTGTTGATGACAGTTTATATTCAGAAATAACCAAAGGAAAAAGAAATTTCAAAGTATATCTTCCTCCCAGTTACGGAACTGAAAAATTTCCGGTTTTATACCTTTATCACGGAACTGGTGAAGATATTACAGGTTGGGAAAAACAAGGATATATCAAAAACATTCTTGACAATCTTTTTGCTGAAAAAAAGGCGAAAGAAATGATTGTGCTGATGGATTACGGGGTTGCCTTGAACCCTGAAGAAGAAAAAACACTGGATAATTATCCAAGAACTGTTCTTTCAACTAAAAATCTTGAAAAGATCGTCATTAAGGAATTGATTCCCTACATCGAAAAAAAATATAAAACTAATGGCAAAAGGGCAATTGCAGGCCTTTCTCGCGGGAGTTATCAGGCAATGTTGATCGGCGCAAACAATCCGGAGCTATTTTCAGCAATCGGATCTTTCAGTCCTGTTATTTATGAAGGAACAGACATTGAGCCTTTTAAAGAACTTCCTATCAGTAATTTATTAAAATCACAACAAAAACCTTTTTTCTTCATCGGAATTGGTGAAAAAGAGGACGCTAGATTTCTTGAGTATAATCAAGTGATTATCAATTATTTTAATCAAAATGGATACCTGTATTCTCAATACAAATCTCCCCAAACATACCATGAATGGCTGACTTGGAGAAGGTGCCTTTATCAGTTTGTGCAAAAGATCTTTAGATAATTTGAGCGGAGTTGTAAGAATACTTTAAGGATATCATTGCCAAATCTATATGACCTATTGTCATTCTATATTTAGGATCTATAAGATAATGCGGATTAGAAAAGATAATTTTTGACCTTCACTAAACATCTATTTTCAATTATATTTTTAGCTAATAAGATAAAATAATACTAAAAATCTCACATAAAACAGATCGTTTATTGATCTTTTTTATGTGAGATTTTATTTATACAGCCTTCATATTAAGTCTTGTATCAGCAACTTTTGTTAAAAGAGCATCACATTTTTTTTCTTCATCCAGTGTGGCCAGGAAATTTTTAAGACAGAAATTTTCTTTTAAAACTTTGGCATATGCTGCTAATGTCCCATAAGTGGCGATTTCATAATGTTCTACTTTCTGAGCTGCTGCTATAATACCTGCATCCCTTACAGGCCCTGCTTCTGTTTCTTCCATGATACTCTTGCCTTCATCCAGCAGTCCTTGCATAGCATCACATTTCTTGGCTTGCGGTTTTCTTTTGAGGGATTTAAAACATTCCTCCAGTCTTTTTACATGAATTTCAGTTTCCATTAAATGACCTTCTATCGCAGTTTTAAGCTTTTTATCTGTAGCATTTTTTTGCATTTTAGGTAATGCTTTCACAAGAGCTTTTTCAGCCCAGTAAATGTCTTTTAGTGAATCCTCAAACAAGTCTTTCAGTTCCTTAGCTGCATTTTTTTTAGCTGGTGTTTTCGTTGATTTTCCCGCGCTTGTTTTTTTTGTGGTGGTTCTGGTTGCCATAATAATAGATTTAGTGGTTAAAGCTAAGATGTACAATTTTAAGGCCGTTTTGATGTGTACATTATCTTAGAGCTTTTTCATTATTATGATCTGGCTCATAAAGAAATAGCCTTGTTTTGCATACATTAGAGAAATCATTACCAGACAACATTGCATTTCTTTTTACAGTTTCAGTTTTGAAATATTGTTTTGTACAAAATCCCCCTTTAATTATGAAAAAGAACCTTTTTGACCAGTTTTCGGACTGGGCTGTATGTTTTACAGGAAGTGCAGGTGCATTTGTTGGAGCAAGTTTGATGGTGGCTGTCTGGGCAGCTACTGGTCCTATATTTAGATTTTCAGAAGTTTGGCAGATGGTCATTAATACTGGAACTACTATTATTACCTTTCTTATGGTATTTCTAATTCAGAAAGCACAGAATAAAGACTCAAAGGCTATTCAGATCAAGCTCAATGAGCTTATTGCAAGCCATGAGAGCGCAAGTAATCAGCTAGTTGATATAGAAGATCTGACCGAAGATGAACTTGACCAGCTTCATAAGTTTTACGAAAAATTAGGAAAATTTCCTGGCGGTAAAAAAAAATCAGATCGGAAAAGTGATGATCAACCCAGAACAAATCGTTATAAATAATGGGATTCATAGAAATGAATCTCATAATAAAAGAGGCAAATCTAGAATATCAAGGATAATAGTATTCAGATCATTCCTAATTATCCATTAATTTCTACCACAACAAAAAGTATTGATATGAAAAGTAAAAAAAATCAAAATGAAAAGCTTAATCAGTTGGAGTCATTAAGTACATCCAATGATGATGAGAAGCTGACCACCAATCAGGGCCTGAAAATTAACAATAATCAGGATTCTCTGAAATCAGAAGAAAGGGGGCCCACATTACTGGAAGACTTTATTCTCAGAGAAAAGATTACCCATTTTGACCATGAAAGAATTCCTGAGAGAATTGTTCATGCACGGGGATCAGGAGCTCATGGTATTTTCAAGCTTCATAAAAGCATAGAAAAATATACAAAGGCTGGATTTTTAACAGAAATTGGAAAAGAAACCCCCGTTTTTGTAAGATTCTCAACCGTTGCGGGAAGTAAGGGAAGTACAGATCTTGCAAGAGATGTCAGAGGATTTGCCGTTAAATTCTATACCGATGAAGGAAATTATGATCTGGTAGGTAATAATATTCCAGTATTTTTTATTCAGGATGCCATGAAGTTTCCGGATTTGGTTCATGCTGTAAAACCTGAGCCCGATAACGAGATTCCACAGGCAGCTTCTGCCCACGATACATTCTGGGATTTTATATCATTAATGCCCGAAAGTATGCATATGATTATGTGGACAATGAGTGATCGTGCTATTCCACGGAGTCTTAGGATGATGGAAGGTTTTGGCGTTCACTCATTCAAATTTATTAATAATGAAGGAGCCGTTCATTTTGTAAAATTCCATTTTAAGCCTAAGCTTGGAATTCATTCCGTAGCATGGGAGGAAGCACAGAAAATATCGGGTATTGATCCTGATTTTCACAAAAGAGACCTTTGGGAAGCCATTGAAAACGGGAACTTTCCTGAGTGGGATTTCGGAGTACAGATTATTCCTGAGGAAGATGAAAATAATTTTGACTTTGATCTGCTGGACCCTACCAAGCTTGTTCCGGAGGAATTGGTTCCTGTAGAAATCATAGGAACGATGACCCTGACTAAAAACCCTGAGAATTTCTTTGCAGAAACGGAACAGGTTGCCTTTCATCCGGGACATCTTGTTCCGGGTATTGATTTCAGTAATGACCCTTTACTTCAAGGGAGGTTGTTTTCCTACACAGACACGCAATTGTCCAGATTGGGATCACCTAATTTTCATGAGATTCCTATTAATCGCTCTGTCAATACCATTCATAACAATCAGCGCGACGGTCATATGAGACAGCAGATTGTCAAGGGAAAGGTAAGCTATGAACCCAATTCTATTGGCGGAGGCTGTCCTTACCAAGCCATGATGAAAGAGGGTGGTTTTGCGTCACACCAGGAAAGGATTTCCGGAACTAAAGTAAGAGCCAGGAGTAAAAGTTTTGTAGATCATTATTCACAGGCCAAATTATTTTACAACAGCCAGTCAGAGCCTGAAAAGAAGCATATTCAGAAAGCTTTGATTTTTGAACTCTCCAAGGTCACTATTCCTGAAATTAGAGAAAGGGTAGTAGAACAGCTGGGATATATCAATATGGATCTTGCTGGAAAAGTTGCTGATAAACTGGGGGTGAAAGTGAAAAAATTGGATCAGCCTAATCAAAGTATTCCGGCAGATGTAAACCCTGACACCTTACAGAGTAAAGTCCATGAGCCCAAACCAGATGTATCGGAAGCTCTCAGCATGCAAAACACCGTTAAAGACACCATAAAAAGTAGGGTAATTGGATTTATTGTAGCCAATGGATTTGATGCAGCCCCTGTAGATGCTTTAAAAAATAAATTGGAAAGTCTTAATGCGAGGGTGGACTTTATTGCGCCAAGTCTGGCCCCTGTGAAGCCTAAAAACGGAAATCCGATCAGTCCTAAACATACATTGACAAATACGGGAAGTGTATGTTTTGACGCATTGTACATTTGTCCTGGAGAGAATTCTGTGGAAGAACTTTTAAACTCTGAAAATAAGCAATTGGTGTTAAATTTTATCAATGAAGCTTACAGACACTGTAAAGCCATCTATTTTGGAGATGAAACTGATGAAGTTTATAAAGCCAGCAATATCATTAATAAGAAGCACGATGACCCTGCAGTGATTGCCAATGCTGATGAGAACGGGGATGAAAAATTTATAAAAGCAGTAGCTGGGCACAGGGTATGGGAATTTGAAAAAGAACGAAACAGGTAAAGTATTTTCAAATGTATTTCGCTTATCAACAGAAGGAAGGTGTGATATATGTAAAAACATTATAGATAGATGTAGCATATTGTATTCTAAAGCACCCATCTTTGTATACTGGTATTCAGTCAATCAGGGATATTAAGAGAAAGTTTTTACGACAATTATTGCATAACCTGACTGTACAGCTATACTTCATAGAATAAGTACAAACCGTGAAAAATACGTGAAATTCGTAGTCATATTCAATTAAATAATGAGCTTATTAAAATCAAGAACAGTAGAACTGTTTTCCAGTATTTTAATTAATAAGGGGATAAGAGGCTACGGCCTCTGTTCCTTTATCTATAAGCCATTCACAGGGATGTAATCGATATGCCATAGCTACCCGATAAAAACCGAATGTCACCTTATAAAAGGAAATAACAGGCAGTTAAACTGTCCCCAGAGGTACAAGGACTTGTGCCCACTAATAATATATAATCAAGGCATGAAAACAATCCATCTTTTTCAGTTTAAAAATTCCATTTCCCGTAAAATTCCGTTTTTTAAGGATGAATGCAGGTTGGATAATCTGAATGATTTAATGACTTATGATTTAATGAATACTGAAAAGGTCACCGAATTTATTATCGATGTTCCAGAAGATTTCATTTTTGAAGATACTCCAAGGAAAGATATTATAATGATGTGCAAAAATGCCAATGAAATGATTGAGCATTATTTTGCTACAACAGTGGATGATTACGATGTTATTTAATAGCAATGGCAGCGTAAAATGATTTGTAAAGCGGATAAATAGTA
The DNA here is from genome assembly GCF_003852415.1 of Chryseobacterium sp. KBW03. Lineage (NCBI taxonomy): Bacteria > Pseudomonadati > Bacteroidota > Flavobacteriia > Flavobacteriales > Weeksellaceae > Chryseobacterium > Chryseobacterium sp. KBW03. The sequence goes on from NZ_QAJO01000014.1 coordinate 88,327, forward strand.
AATAATTTATATCATGAAATTCCAGCAAAACTTACTCGACTATATCAGTACTTCACTGGTTACGATAGGAGAGACCGTATCTATAGCAGAAAGTGTAACTTCAGGATTATTGCAGTTGGCTTTTTCGCAGATGCCTAATTCAAGCTTGTTTTATAAAGGGGGCATAACCACCTTTACATTACCTGAAAAGCGCAGATTTCTGGACAGCAACTGTATTGAGGAACAGGAAAATGATTTTGAGACCCAGCGTATGGCCGATATCATGGCTGTAAAGGTGGCTTCGTCATTTGGAACAGACTGGGGAATTTCATCTACAGGCTATGCAAAGTCTGCAAGGAATTCGGGATTTCATGTTTTTTCGTTCTGTTCGTTCAGCTATAAAGGCGATATCATTCTTTCCAAACGAATAGATCTTCATGATAAATATAAGGCTCTGGATGCTCAGCTGTATTACACCGAGTTCATTCTGGGATGTTTTAAAGGTGCTTTGAATCAAATACTGATCTAAGAAAATTAAATGAAGAAAGCCGATCATTAATTAAAATATTATAACATAAAGACTTCAATGGCGCAGCTCTACAAGATGATCTTGATGCCTTACCTATCTTAGAAAAGTAGGATAGTATTGAAATGCCGATAAAGTTTTCATGAATGAGAAACGGTTCATTTCGTCTTAAGAATATTGGTCAGATCTTCCAGATAATCAGTTTGTACTTCCTGTATTTCAAGCAGTTTTTTGTTTTGACTCACAAGAAGATGGTCTATTTTTTCACTCAAAAGCTGTATTTCCAGTTCGGCTTTTAGATTAATCTTATAATCGTGTTCAGCTCTTATCCTGTCTTTTTGTTCCAGCCGGTTTTGGCTCATCATTATAATGGGAGCCTGAATAGCTGCCAGACAGGAAAGAATCAGATTAAGCAGTATAAATGGATAGGGATCAAATGATTTTACTGTTAAAAGCCAGATGTTTGCTGCGATCCAGACGAGTATAAATGAAAAAAAAGCAAGGATAAATGTCCAGCTTCCTCCAAAAGAAGCTACATTATCGGCTAGTTTTTGAGAAAAACTAATCTTGGCTTCTATTTCATCTTGTATATTTTCCGAGAGGATAGAGTTGTTTTTGATTGCATTGATGACATCAAGATCTATACTTTCAAGTTCTCCTTTTTCTTCAACAATTAAGGAGGTGAGATACAGCCTTCTGTAATGGTTAAGCTCTGTAATGGATATATAGTCATCTTGGCTTAAATCCGGGAAATTCTGCTGTATAAGCATAAATATTCCTTCTCTAATGTCTTCACCTTTTATTTGTTCTCCCTCCGGAATCTTTTGCTGGCTAATATGACTCGTTTTCATTGTTAAATGTGTTAACTGGATGACTATTTAATCTCTGAATACATGATTTCTAATATTGCCATAATCATTTAATCCGGTGACGAAATAATGTTCTATTATTTTTTGAGCTTTTTTGCATGCCTGTAAAAGATCATCTTTGGATGTTTTTTCAAAAATAAAATCATCATGAATCTTAACAACATACTCCGTTACTATTTCAATATTGATCAGTCCAAATTCTGTCAGATCATTTTTCAACCTATGCTCTTCCTTAAAAAACGGAATTTTATGGAAGATGGAATTTTTAAACTGAAAAAGGTGTATTATTTTCATCGTACAAATATTTAATAGCTATAGAGGTAAGCGAAGGTTTATTTAGAAAATTTTTCTTTCATTTTTCCGTTAATCCATCTTTTAAGCATAACACGCTCTGACGGTAACTGGTACATACCTCCTGAAAGTATATGTAATAAACTTTCCCAAAGGTTACTCTTTTTACTGAATTCATGACTATAATCTGTCAATATTTTCAAATATTCCTGTTCGTACTCCCTTGCTTCTTTTAAAGTGTAATCTTTCGGGATATCTTTAATAATATCCACTGTAATTTTGTTGAATATTTTAGGGTTATATTTTTCAATAAAGTCGAATTCAAGTTTGCATATGCTTGTAAGCGGAGCGAGTAAAGATAAAATTTCATCGTAAAAATTACATATAGCCCCTTTCCAGGATAACCTTTCTTCTTCTGGCAGAAGCTGATTAGCCATCTGAATAAGTTTTTCATGATTACCTTCCAGGCCGTTCATATAGATTTTGTTTTGCTGCCAGAATAGAGGAGAATTGATTTTATTTTTTTGTATAATATTCGCCAGTATATATTCAAACTGGAATCTGATATATTGTATATTATCATGGAGATCAACGAGTACAGACTGCCACAGATTATGCTTGCTGAGACCGCAATGCGTACTGAATACCAATCTGGATTTGTTATTAAGGTTCTGTAATTCTCTTAACATTCTGAGAATTTCCTTTGCATCTCTTTCCAAAGTGATATTGGTATTTCTGATATAGAATAAGGAGACAAACTGAGAATAATAGGCCTTTCGCGAAGTATTCTTTTTACTTCTAAGTCCAAATCTGTTTTTGGGTTTAGGATGTTTATTTAATTTTTTCATTAGAAAATCATTTTTTATATCCTTTTTTCGAAAGATTTTTGTTGCATACTAAGTGAAATAAGATATTGTCTTAAGTCCTTGATCGTGATATCTTTCTCTGTAAAAGAAAAGAATAGTGGTGTTTCATCTAGCAGCTCATACAGTTCAGGAAATTTTTTCTGAATTTCAAGCGTTTTTTTAAATATCCTTTTTGTTAAAATGGATACAGTGTGTACTTTATTCATAGCCGCTTTTTATTATGGTTAATATCATTTTAAAGCGTTTATTTCCTTTTATGGAATGAGGTTGATGGGCCGGAATGACAATGCATTCACCTTCTTCCATAAAATAAGAGGCTCCATCTATGATAATCTCAGCCTTACCTTCAATAATCTGTATAGCAGTATCAAAAGGAGATATTTTCTCTGGAAACCCTTGCTCATCATCAAAAGACAGGATATTGATAGCACCTGTTAATTTTCCCAGTATCGTTCTGCTGACCACAGAATTTGAAATATATTCTACAATCTGGCGGATAACATATACTTTGGATTTCTCAATTTCTTTATGATTCATCACAGTTGGTTTAAGAGTAAAATGTCATTGTATGGTAAATAAAAAGGATGGAACTGCCTGACTTTCCATCCCTTTTTCAGTTAGAACCTTTTTTAATCGATTTTCACTGCATTCGCAAAAAGTTTATGAAAGATTAATTTCTTTTAAGATAATAAGAACCTCTTCACGGTTTTTTCTTAGTCTGTTTCCAATTCTTTCAAGCATTTCCTTTTCTTTACCCTCTTCAAGCTTCAGATCGTAATCTGTCAATGTTGAAAATTTTTCTTTTAGATGTTTTGACTGCACATTCCAGTCTCCCGGAATTTTGAAAAATTTATCACCTTTGTTGTGGTTTGTGTCCATAATGTGAAGTTTAGTGTAACTTAATTGCTACTATACAAAGTTGGTTGTTTTATAATCTATTGTATTACAGATTGCTTTTTTAATGTTGTACATATCACACCTTTGTCAATTTTTCAGATTTGTATTGCTGCTGAAACAAAGTGGCTCTATAAAAAGAGAAAAATGTTCCTATTATAAGGATAATAAATGATTGATAATTTGTATCTTAGTGCATTATTACGTTGAACTTTCAATTTGGAGGATTTAAGTTCCTGCCTATTACTTTTTTTTCAGTAGTTAAAATTTCTGATATAGTATCTCTGAAGCACTTCTGACCGTTCATATATCCTGTTTTTAAAATAGAAATATAAACCTGTTGATTTTCTCAAAAGCTACGGTTCATCCTTATAAAAAATAATTACTGTTTATATGAATACAAAAAAATATTTATGGATGTGGACATTCTTAGTGCCCATTCTGGCATGGGTTTTTTATTTCGGGAACCCTGTTTTTGCTTCCGTTTATTATTCTGTACTTCTTACTTTATTTCTAATGGGAAGTGTTCTTGCAGCAGTGTATCACTCTGAAGTTATTGCCCATCGTCTTGGTGAGCCTTTCGGAACTTTACTTCTGGCATTTGCCATTACGGTAATAGAAGTTGGGTTAATTATTTCCATCATGCTGGGAGCTAAAGGTGTAGAAACGATCACCCTTGCCAGAGATACGGTCTTTGCAGCAGTGATGATCATCCTTACAGGAATCATCGGAGGTTGTATTGTGATAGGCTCTCTAAGATATAGAGAACAGAGCTTTACATTGCAGGGAGTAAGTACTGCACTGATTACTCTTACCTCTGTTATTATTTTTGTGCTAATCCTGCCCAATTATACGATAAGTCATCAGGGAGGCGAATATACCTGGTTTCAGCTTCTTTTTATAGCCTTGATTTCTTTAGGGCTTTACCTTGGCTTTACCATGATCCAGACGCTTAGGCACCGAAGCTTTTTCATTTCTCCGCAAAACAAGCTATCCGGAAACCAATCGGTACAGAATAGTCACGAAATGATTTCCCGAAAACAATTGTATATCAGTTGTATATTGTTAATCTTATGCCTGGGAATAGTGGTTTTATTGGCAAAGCTCCTTTCGAAAGATGTTGAACATATTGTGATTTCAGCGGGTGCTCCAAAGTCTCTGGTGGGTATCATTATTGCCGGTATTGTTCTTCTTCCGGAAGGGATGGCAGCATTCAGAGCGGCAAAAAGTGATGAGATCCAAACCTCATTAAACCTTGCTTTTGGTTCTGCTTTGGCAAGTATCGGACTCAGCATTCCTGCCATTGCCATTATATCCGTAATGACTGGAATACGGATGACATTAGGAATAGATATTAAATCAACGATACTTTTGGGGCTGACGCTTTTTATTATTACCGTTTCGCTGGCAACAGGCAGAACCAATATCATGCAGGGAATTGTACTGATCGCTATATTTTTAATCTACCTTTTCATTACGATTGTGCCATAAATTATTAAGTTCTTATTTATGAAAACAAAGCCTTGCCATGAGATAACTAACTGTTGATTCTGCTCCCTGATTGAGATTAACATTCTTCTCTTCAAGACCGTCATAACATCCACCCGTTACAGGATTGTAAATGATCTGATGTAAATGATTCTTTCCTAAAAACCAATTAAAAGCACTCCTCATCATCTGTAAGTATTTTTCATCTTTAAAAACCCTATAAAATGTAGATAAGGCCAGTATGGTATAGGCAACATCAATGGGCTGCTCACCGCCAACTGATTCAGGATCTTTAACGATCTCTTTCTGCAGCCATCCTTTGTTGGAAATTACTTTGATCTCTCCCTTAATAAATATTTTAGAAAGAAGAAATTGGAAAGATTCATGGGCAATCTGCTTATACACTTCGTCTTTGGTCGTAATCCATGCACACAATAAAGCCTCAGGGAGTAAACTGTTTCCATAGGTCAGATAGCTTTCAAACCAATGCCAGTCTCTGTGTTTTTCATGCTGATACATTTTTACCAATCGATTGGCCAGCTTTTTCAATAATGGAATATTGTTTTCAGAGTTTTGATAATGTAGTCCCTTGATGATAAAGCCCATCGCTCGGGTAGAATGGATTTTCTCAAGCACCGGAAGACTTTTTTCAATCACAGATTCTGCTTCATCAGAAAACTGTTGAGGTAAGATTTCCTTTATTGAAAGAAGATATCCCAGTGCCCAGATGGCTCTTCCGTTGGAGTCTTCGAGATTGGTCTCCTCATTCTGAGGTGTAAATTCCTTGTGTTGATTTATATAATTGAGGAAATTTCCGTCAGTCTGCTGGCAAAACTTGATGACATTCAGATAAGTTGAAATCAGTTCAAGGTCAGATTCATCTCTGCTCATTTTATAATGTCTGCAGGCTGCAATCATAGCACGGGCATTATCGTCCAAAGTATACCCGGAATCTATATCAGGCTTGTTGATCTTAGAAAACTGGATCATTCCAAAATCTGTTGTCATATTTTTGATATGGCTAAGATTGATGATGGGGAATGTATAATGTAAGGCCATTTTATCTTTGCTATATTGCTGAAATAACAGGGCGTGTGAAATAGAAGAATTTTCCCAGGCTGTCGGAGCCATTTTTTCTAAGCTTTTTGATCGTAATCTTTCCTGTACAGCTTCGTTTTTCAATAAAGTATTCACGGCAGCAGCGAGTTGTTGCGGAGCTTCAAAATCAATAATAATTCCCAGGTCTTCATTCAATACTTCTAAAGCATGTGGAATTGGGGTGGAAACAATGGGACATCCACAGCTGATGGCATAGGAAAAAGTGCCGCTTACTGCCTGATTTCTGTCTTTTGAAGTGAAAAGATAGATATTGGTAAGCTGAAGATAATCTAACAGCTCTTCCAGAGGAAGATATTGGTTGATAAAGTGTGTATGTTTTTCTAAATGGAGTCTCTTGATCGTTTTCTGCAAAGAATCACGATATTCTTCGCCTTCATGCTTAATGATGCTTGGATGCGTTTTTCCGATAATCAGAAACATTACATCCGGGTTTTGGGTGATGATTTCAGGCAGTGCTTCTAAAGAGGTTTCAATATTTTTCCCGGAACCCAATAAACCAAATGTTGAAAGTATCTTTTTATCTTTAAATCCATATTTCGCTTTCAGTGAAGCTTTGTCGATAAATGGTAATAAATGGGTACCATGCGGTATCACTTTAATTTTATCAGATGGAATATCATAATCATTAGAAAGGATATTTGCAGAAATACCGGTCATCACAATAATATATTTAGAAAAACGACTTATGTCTTGTACCTTTTCTTTTAACTTGTAATCTGGTTTTGGCAGAATGGTATGAAAAGTAACGATGATGTCCTTTTCTAAATTTTGGAGAAAAAGCAGTAATCCGTTTTGCGTTTCGTTGAAAAATCCAAATTCATGCTGCAGCATGACCAGTTGGATATTGTCATTTTTATTGATTTTATCAGCCAGCTCCAAATAAGAAATGGCATCGGATGTATTCAGGCGATATTCAGTATTTTCGTCATAATGATAGTTTTCATCCTCCGTTTCCATTGGGCAGATGATTATTTTGAACGATTCTCTGAATTTTATCTGAAGAGATTTTATCAAATCCTGACAATACGTTGCAATACCGCACACCTTAGGAGGAAAAGTACTTATGAAGATAATTTCAGGTTTATAATTAATTGTGTTTTTTTTACTTTGGACTGATCTTCTTTTTGTCTTTTCCTCCACGTTTGGGTTTATATTTTTATTCATGTTGATGTCTATTTTAAAGTCTGATATTCCGTACAATCTATTGTATTCTGTACTGTAGTAATTCTTTCAATAATTCCGTGATATTTAAAGAAACAACAGCAATTCTTTCATCCGCAGCTCCGTAATAAATACGGAGTGTATCTCCTTCTACGATAGCTCCGGTCGGAAAGCAGACATTATTGACTTCTCCTTTCTTTTCCCATTGCTGTTCGGGTTTGAATAGAGGGTAGGGAAGTCTTGAGATTTCTTTCTCGGGGTTATCAAGATCCAATAAAGCAGCACAAGCGTTGTAAACATATCCGTCAATGGTATTATGTACCCCATGATAGATCAAAAGCCATCCATGCTCAGTTTCTATGGGAGGACATCCTCCTCCGATATAGCTTATCTCATGCTCATGCTGAGGTGATAATAGGATATGATCTTCAAAGTGAAGAAAATAATCTTTCCAGAAATTAGGATTTAAATCTTCAATATTCTCTATACCTGCAATTTGAATATCAGGTCTTATGCGATGAAGAAAATAAAGCTTGCCTTTGATTCTTCTTGGGAAAAATATCACGTTTTTATCCCATATGAAGAGATCCTTATTCTTTTCCTGGATAGGAGAGAATGTATTGGCGTTTTCGTATTTTCCTGCTATTGCCCCTTGGGATTCTGTTAAAAGTTTAAACTTTTTGTAGGGAATCTTTGGAACAATAATTCCCAGTTTCTGCCAAGATGTAAAATCCTTGGATATTGCAAGTGCTCCCAATGCATTGATTCCGTCATAACCGGTATAGGTAAGATAAAATAAATGATCTATTTTTACAATTCTTGGATCTTCAACACCATGTTTCTCGTATTCAAACTCAGGAATGATAACCGGATTGCTCAAACGAGTTTCTATAGTCTTATAATCTGACAATATACAGTATCCGATACTGGAGAAATTATTCTTTGCAACAGCCCTGTAAAATAAATGTATTTTTCCGTTTTCCTGAATAACTGCGGGATTTAAAACACCTTCACTTTCAAAAGCTAATTCGGTTTTTCTAAGTATAATACCTTCTTTTTTCAGAGCTACCATTTAGTTACCGGTATTTCGGGCTTCATTTTCCCTGTCTTTTCGTTTGTTCATCTTATCTTCTCGTTTCTCTTTCAGGGATTTTACAGCTGGAGTTTTGTCTGATTTCTTTTTTCCGTCTTTTTCTTTTGACATTATGAAATATTTTTGTTATCTGTAAATTTCAACCATTAAAAAAGGAAAGCGTTGTAATAGTCTTTGAATTTGTTATATAAATCATAGATATTCCCGATTTAATAGACTAACTTTGAGTAAATTACTGTTAATGAAGTAATTGGTGAGGATAATGAAGTTGTACATAAAATATATGGTAAGCTTACGCTGCAAAATGGTTGTCCATCAGGAACTGGAAAGACTGGGCATTAAAAATGCTGTTGTCGATTTGGGAACTGTAGTCCTATTGGAGGATATTAGCCCCAAACAAAGACAAATACTGAAAGAAAACCTGCTTAAAACAGGACTTGAGGTATTAGACGATAAAAAAAGTATCCTGATAGAAAAGATAAAAAATGTTGTCATAGAAATGATACATTACTCAGATGCACTTCCAAAAGAAAATTTCTCAGATTACATAAGTGAAAAACTAGGATACGATTATACCTATCTGGCAAATACCTTTTCCGAAGTGAAAGGAATGACGCTGCAGCATTTTATCATTATTAATAAAGTAGAAAAGGTAAAAGAATTGCTGCTATATGATGAGCTCAATCTTACAGAAATCTCTTATAAACTAAACTACAGCAGTGTTGCCCACCTCTCCAATCAGTTTAAAAAAATTACGGGCCTTTCACCCTCATTTTATAAGCAATTGAAACAGAAACGCTTGGGGAATCTGGAAGACTTGTAGAGAGGTGGAGAAGATGTAGGAGGAGATTAAGAAAGAAATACCAGTACAATCAAAGCTTGCAGATCAGTAAAAAGTTTGTGGGATATATTTGGTTGTACTATTTTTGGAGGAAAAGATATAAAATATGAGTAAGAAAAATTTACCACTTTCAGTTTTAAAAGCTTTAGAGCCTTTCGTTGGCTTACAAGGAAAATTATTTACTATAGAGGATCCAGGCAATAATTTAGTGAATGCAAAAGACAAAGATCCTTCATCAAAATTCTATTATGTAATTGAGAAATATGAAATCGCAAGTGATGGTAGGGAGATTTATTCTGTAAACTACTCTCCAAAGGATGAAAAAGAAGTAAAGGCAACTTATATAAGGATTTTACGAGATGATTTAACGACGAATTTTAACAATTGGGTTCTTTCGCTGGAGAATTATGGGAAAGTAAAGTCTTTCTATGATGATCCGATACTTGAATCATATGAAGAAGAATTCTTTTCAAACTTTGAATTTGTAGATGAAGATGCTGATATACGCCCTTTTAAAACAACTCAAATTTTACAGCTAGATTACCTTTTAGAACAAGTGAGTTCAAGGCTAATTGAGATGGTTGATGATAATAATAGGCAAGAGATTCAATCTATTATTACAGAAATTTCCGAAGTTAGGGAAAATTTACCAACTCGATCACAAAAATGGATTGTTGAACATGTTTCAAAGATTTATGCGAAAATTGCAAAACAAGGTATGAAATTTATGAAAGAATTTTGGGCTGAGGGAAAGAAAGAAATAATTAAAAATATTGTAAAGGGTATAATAGAACATGGCCCCGATATTTTAAACTAATAAATAGCCCCTTAATTGGGGCTTTGATTTTTACTTTTGTTCAATTGTATTAATTAGATCTTTTACAGAGTCTGTAATTGTTATACTTGAAGGAGACGTATAACCTAATGCAATTGATACGGCCTCTAAAGCAGAGGGTTTGCTATTATCTGTAGTTACAACAAGACCATTCTCTAAAATTTGATTTCTCTGTATTTGTATAGCAAGAGATAACCTTTCGTATTCTGTCATCTTTGGAAAGTCTAATTGCAGGTTTTTTTCAATTTGAAAATAGGTTTGGATTTCTGTCCTCATTTTATCTGTTTTATGGTTAATCCTTCAAAGTTAACTCTTTTCCCTTTAAGTACGAAGAAAGCATTCTGAAATTAGTATACATATTTTATTTTTAATTCATCATAATCTCCTAATTTGATTATCCATCCTTTAGAAGATTTGCAAGTAAAATCCCGATGAGAAATCCTACTATCTAAGATATATCATCATTTGAATCAACTTTATGCTATTTTTGACTGAAGTTATGCATCACTCAAAAAACCTTCTGCAGCCCTTATTTCACCTAAATATAGGGCTGGCAGTCAGTTTTTTAGGAATGATAAATTCCTGGGATGAAATTAAAAAAGGGAAATTATGTTAAAAACCAGAAGGTTTATTTAATGTTTGTGCATTACCAGTGGTACCCCCCAGATCTTTAGTATCATCATTAATATTTTGTTTTGTAATCAGGTATTTATAAGCCATTAAATACAAACTCACTTTAAAATTATTATAAGTGCCATCCGGGTTTGAATACTTCTGTAATGTACTGTTTATAAAGTTGGCTTTGATATGCCAGGTTCCGTTGCTTCTAAAAGTATTGACATTAGGGGAGCCCTGCTTATTATCATTGATACCGTTGGCACCGTAATCAAGAGCAACTTGTGTAGAGCCATTATTAAGCTGGAATGAATAGTTATGAACCACAACCAAAAATTTGGAAGCATCTATTTTGGTATCATAATCTATGACTCCTGTTGAAGGAACTCCTGAAAGGGTAAGCTTGATATAATTGAACAAGCCGCTGCTTTCAAGAGTTGGATCATAGAGGTCCAGTGTGTTTTGGGAAGTGGCAAGAAAATGCCCTCCTGTTTTGTCCGGTTCACCGGGATTCCTTAGGTATAAAGAATGGGTATAGCTTGAACCGTTTACATCCAGTGTTTCCGTAGGGGTGGATGTATTAATTCCTATTTTTGTATTTTGAGCATTGATGAATAATCCTAAAAAGAAGATGATCATGCTGTAAATTTTTCTTTTCATAATCGGTTATTGAAGTCCTATTGGGGTATTTGTTGAAACTCCTGTAAATGAGCTATTTACAGTTCCGGTATACGTTCCCCAGTCTTTAACTAATGCTTTTTCATACACACAAAGAGTAAGTGACCAGCTTCCGTTCTGGGCTGAGGTTGTACCTGCGCCCTTAAAACTCAGATTAATGGCATTATACACTTTTCCCGCGCTTGTTACAGAAGTTACTTCTGTAGAATAGGCACCAAATGATTTGATACTGGTTGTTGTATTGACTGCCGGTACAGCATCTGTAAAGACCGCACCCGTGACCGCAACGATATATTTATCCTTTTCCAGTCCAGTGTTCAAATTGACAACATCAGTCTGGCTGACATTTTTGAGAATAATATTATAGGTGTTAACAGGGGCTACATTTCGAAGCGCTATATCAAGAAGTTTTACCTTTCCTATTGGTGTGGTGTCCTTTGAACGCGTAAGAAGATAATAGTTACCTGCTGCATATGAATTCACAGTATCAATTACATAGGATTCTATCAGCGTTCCTCCCGTAACATCAAGAGTCCCTTGCGGGTTTTTTGTGTTTATTCCAACCTGTGCGTTGAGGCTGAAATAAGTAGATACTGCAAATAAAAGGGTGGTTATTTTTTTCATATGATTTTAATTATTGGATTAAAGGGGCAGAGGCAGCACCCGTTCCGGAAGTGTTCACGGTTTGTGCAGAAGTGATTTCCTTAGTGTATGCTCTGTCAAAAACCAGTAAATTGAGTGTCCAGATGCCATTGGGAAGAGCATCATCCGTTGAGAAACCTACATAATCTGCCCTAAGTTTCCATGTACCATTGGAGTTGTAAGCAAAAATTTCAGGGATAGGAGTAATCCAGTTTGAATAATAGGTAAATACGGGCTGTGTAAACCCATGAGAGGCAATGACAACCAAAAACTTATTTGAATTAATTTTGGTATCATATTCATCTACCCAATCCTTGTCTTCGCTGTTACAGGTAATTTTATACTGAATTAGGTTAATCGGCGCAGGAGTAGTGGGTACAAAAGAATCGTTATAAGAAGTAATTTTATTCTGTGGAGCCGGAGATTTGATTAAAAAAGAATAATTTTCATCTGCTCCCAGTTTTTCAATAGGATCTTTTAATGTCATCCCTGACGTTTTCATGGTTCCGTTTACTGTCAATTCCTTTTCAGGAGTAGCTGTATTGATCCCAACATTTCCAGTGCTTTGCGCACACATAGAAATACTAGCACTGATGAACAGTACTGTTGAAATAATTTTAGTCATTAATTTTGTGTTTAAATATTTTTTATCCTTAGTGTGAAATGAGGTTTCAGAATTTAAACCTCATAATTGTTTTTCCATTTTGTGATGGTATTTCTGCTCAGCTTAAAATGCAGAGACAGCTGGGTATTGTTGAGGTTATGCTTTTTCTGATATTCTAATATCTTTACAATAGAGTAGTCGTCATAGGAACGAAGCTTTTGATTGTATGAAGAGATCTCATGACACCCAAAAATCTTTTGATTAAGCTGAATAATATCCAAAACATTAAGCTCTCCTTTAGATAATATTGATTGGCAGTCATCGATCTTCTCTGGAAATTTTCTGAGAAGAATATCCGAATAGATCTTTTTATAATAGGGCTGACTTATTTTTTGTTTTTCTCTATCCATTTGTACAAAGTGGTTTTGGGAATATTATATTCAGTAATGATCTGGCTTTTCGTTTTTTCTCCTTTTTCAAGTAATTCCAGCATAAAGTTGATCACCTCTTTAGTGTAAATGTTTTTACGGAATTGAGGCATTTGAGAGCTTTCGTTATCTTTTTTGATTTTCGTTTCTGCTGATACAGGAGAGTATAAAATCAAATACTGAGAATAAAACCGGAAAAAATCATATTCCAGAATTTTGCTCCATTTTAAAAGAATTCCAGAATCAAGACTTTTGGAATTATACATCTTTAAGATATCATTTTCATGACAATTGAAAAACTTACAGAGTCGAGCCGTTTCTATTTTACATTCCAAAGCCCGCTTGTGGACCATAAAGCCTATGTTTATATCTTTAAAATTCATGGGTTTACATTATATTAGGAATTGAAAGGGCTATACAGAGTCATACTAATGTATCATCAATACATTCATAAGCGTTTTGTAGAAAATCAAATCGGGAAATAGAAAAACATTCTGTATAGCCGCTATGCTAAAAAATCATCATTCGTGTTTAGCAGATTACTTATTCTGTTCTATTTTGAATAGAATGTCATGTGCTCTTATATTTTTATCAAAATTTGTGTTTTTAAGTATATTTGAAAATCAATTTCATTTTTTTTCTTTTTCATTAAATGTTTTTTTTCGGTTATAGTTATGTTTTTATTGTATTAGTAGTAGATTTTGTACTGTTTTTCCTTATATAAAGTATTATATATTGAAAAATTGTAAATTAATTAAAAGTTCCCATTGCTTTGAATGTAATCATATATTGTTAAATTTGTAACTTACTTTAGCAAAATTAAAGAATATAAACAATCAAAAATTTTGAACTTCAATGTAATTTTGAATTTCATTGGTGTAATTTAAATTTTTGATATTCAGTATTTTGCATAAGCTTTTTTTGAAAAACATTAAGATGATAACTGATAGAGAATTTATTGATGGATCTGTAGATGCACTAAAAAGGAAATTAATCTCCCAATATGTGTATTTGATGTCTGGAATACTGCTGGGATATTCTTTGGTATTTTATTTTGTTATTAAAGATTCATTTTTCGGAATATGTACATTTATATATGCCATTTTTCTGTTTTATACTTTTATGATTATTCGTAAGGCGTATAACATAAAACTTATCGTTCATCTTTACATGACTTACGCTCCTATTTTTGCCGGTTTTGTCATGCTGGATTTTTGGAAATATTCTGCTGCTACGGCAATGTGGCTCTTACCCGTCCCTCTTGGAGCGCATATTTTTCTTGGAAAAAAATACATCTACATCTATTCAATATACACCTTTCTCATCATCATTGCAGTGAGTATTTTGACCAAGCTATATGATTTTAATTACTTTAAGCTCGCCAATGTTAAAATAATTGTGATCTCGGATACGTTTGTAGGATTGGTGAATCTTGCTGTGATCAGTATTTTAATTTATTATAATGAGAAAATAAGAAAAGCCGAAATAGAAGAACATATTTTCAATCAGGTAAAGATTTCCCGGGAAAATAAATTGAATGATGAAAGAGATAATCCACTTGAAGATACAGGCTTTATTTCATCTGTAGAACCTATTGAAAAAGACAGAACCATTTTGTCTGAAAATGAAAATATAGAAAAATATTTGGCCCTTTTTAATGATGTAAAAATGATTGTAGAAGAAAAAGGGTATTTTAAAAATGTGGATTTTACGATTTCGGAATTATCTAATATATTGAAGTCTAATAATTTATATATTTCTAGATCGATTAAGGTAAACGGCTTTTCAAACTTTAATCACTACCTGAATATCTGCAGAATTGATAATGTAAAGAAGCTGCTTTATGAAAATGATATCAGTAAAGTTACCTTGATGTATATTTATACAGAATCCGGGTTTTCAAATCAATCGACTTTTAACAGGGTTTTTAAACAAATTGAGGGGATCACTCCTTCTGAATATATCACGACTATCAAAAACGAGAGAAACAATAATCTGGCCCATCAATAATTGTGTTCCAGCATTCAATTCATTCATTTAATAATTTGATATTTAAAATATAAAAAGGCCGGCACCTAAGCGCCGACCTTACTGTTAAATATTAAATGTTAATATGTCTTTATTTCCAGAAACTCCATTTTAAGCCATCAAATACAGCCATGGTTTTACTTACCGTATCATAGCATAGAGTACCTGCTACAGGACTTTTTGTATTAGCTACGGGATTATTTACTTTTGGTAATACCAAAGCTTTATTCGTTGATTCCAGGACAAGAACTCCTTGTGCAGGAGAACTGGCTGCCCCTATAATGACTCCGCCTCCGGCTTCTGCAGAAGCATTGGGCATTGTTCCTGTAAGGGTTCCTGCATCAGACAGAGGAACCCAAAGATCATTTTCACGCATTTTCACTGTAATATCAGTTTTATCCAGAAGAAATGTTCCGTTGGAAGCTGCCGAACCAGTTGGAAGAACTTCCACGATAGGAAGGATAATTCCAGTGTTGGATAAAGGAAAATCAAGTATAGCATCTCCATCTACAGAAGCTTTGCCCATACCAACCTGTGCCTTTATGACAGAGAAACTGAAAAGAGCGGCTGTTGTTATGATTATTTTTTTCATTTTGATTGGTTTTGTATTATTATTCATTACAGCTTCTTACCACACAATGCCAGGAAGTTCCGTTGTAAAGCTTCATACACTTGTCTGCTGTATCATAAATCAGCATACCTTCTACCGGATTTACAATAGCTGAGCTTTGAGTACGAGTGATCACAAATCCTTTGGTTTTTGATTCCAGTGCAACTGCGCCATTAGGAATATTTTCCGGCCATCCGTTCTGTTTGGTCTGGATCGTAATCCCAATTTTTGTAATTGTATCGGCAGGAGAGGTATTAGGGTCTTTCGTACAAGAAGTACATGCAAGGATTTTTAACAGGTTGGAGCCTACAGAATTGGCTGCCCCGCACTGAGACTGAGGATCTACAGAAACAGTAGCCTGATTGTTGAGGTATTTGCTTCCGTTGGTATCTGTATAAGCCATTGCAGCAGAGTTATTGGTGTTGACCTTAAATTTAACCACCGCGGTTTGTCCCGGTGCTATATTCATTCCTGAAATATAAAGGAGTCCCCCTGTGAAGCTCGCTGTTCCATTAGCTGTAAAATTATTCTGAACCAAAGATCCGGCTACATAAGATTGAGCAGCATCAAGGTTATCCATGAATTCAACACTGGTAATCGGGTTTGCATCATTATTAGTGATATTAACAGTGTATTCCAGCTCCGTTGAAGATGTTCCGAAACATCTGTTGACAGATTTTGTTACCGTTGGTTTTGTAATGACAGTGCTTGCTGTAAAAGTAATGCTGGTATCCTGATATCCTGAAGCACCACTGTCATCATCACTTCTGTAAGGAGTAGGACTGTTGATTCCTCCGTTTACCGTATAATTGAAATAAGTAGCATACGTTCCCGCACCGGAAGGTTTTACTTTGATATAAATGTAGGAGTTTCCTGAAGGTACTGTAAGATTATTCAATGAGAAATTCTGTCCTGAATAAGCAGGTGTTTCCGTTCCAAGTCCTACATAGCTGTCTGCAACATACTGTAATCCTGATGGTAAAACATTGCTGATGTTAATAGCTTTGGAGATACAATTGTTATTTTTAATATTGAGCTTTAACGTTGCCTCCTCACAGGTTGGCAACTGGCTTTCAATATAAGATGCAATAACATTTACATTATCAGGATTGGGCTCAATAGGGTTGACACATACAAATGACATATCACTGATATAAAGGAAGTCTACCTTACTGAATACCTGATCTCTGTTGATCGTCCATTCTATCACAATTTTTTCAACCGGTTTTTCAAAATCCACATTCACCGTTGCATAATCGAGAAAATCTAAAAATGGTTCCGTTCCGATCGCTGTACCCGTTGAATTGTCAATGGTATATCTTCTCAGTAAAGCGTTAAGCTCAGGGGTAGAATTATAGGCATAATTAAGTTTTGGAGTCACCTGAGTGGCTCCGCAGTAACCAATTATTTTTACCATAGCAGCTTGTCCGGCAAGTTTAGTGATACCAGCAACCTGGAAGCTTGTTTTAGCAGCTTTACTACCGTTGATATCTTTTAGATTGACAGTATAAGATACCTTACCTGCAGCCCCATTCAGATCATCATATCTTGACAGCTGAGTCCATGTACCAAACATTCTAGGGAAAAAAGTAGGGATCCATTCCACACCTGACGGATAAGTAACGCTGATGTCCGCAGATAATGCACCGCTGGCTGGCGCTGTTCCAGTCAGGGGAACGTTGCTTAACGTATTATTATTCATTCCCGTTGTACCCCCGTTAAACCACGCCTGAGCATTCTGCAACGTCTGCTTTCCTCCATTACAGGTCTGGCAGGCGATAGGACCTACTTTACCCACGACAGTAAAATACTGTCCGTTTTTGAAATTGTAATAAAATACTGCTTTCCCTCCGCTTACACTTACAGCAGGCATAAAAGCGGTGTTGGTTGTAAATCCGCTGTCATCAGCAACATATAAAGCGATTTCACTGTTGATATTGTAAGAAGATAAATCAACCTGAAAATAAGCAGCATCTACAGTGCCGGTTTCCTGTACCAGCCAGGTTTTGTTGATTCTTTCAGTGCCGCTTTCCAAAGCCGGGCAGCTTACCGCGGAAGTTCCCGTATTAATATTGTTATCACCAAACATCATGTATCCTTTGTCAGCCAATGAAGTTCTGGTGACTGTAGAGTTGGGTGAGGTGAAATCATTCACCGTTGATACAGTAAGGATGCTGTTATCATTAATACTGTGGGAAATTTTCTGATCCAGAGTACCGTTAACATCCCTTGCAATACCAAAAATATTGTTATTAAATACTGTATTGGCTGAAGAATTCCAGACAATGTTACCATCAGAATTAAGATAATTCAAAGGCTGTACTAAGGTAATACCGTATTTTATCGCAAAATAGGAATCTACCTTATCTCTGTTTAGTGTTGACAAACTAGCGTTATAATAGGCAACTTCTGGTATTCTTCCTGCAAAGCCAAAAATACTTCCACCAATTTGAAGATTGGGATAAAGGCTGCCATCACTGATTGCATCTGAAAATGTTGAAAATTTACCATTATAACCCACTTGTTTATTATTACCACTAACCACTGAGCTTGCCTGTGCCCCTAGTAAAACCATTTTATTTAAGACTGGAGAGGTGGTGGTATTTTGTGCATTAATTAATGTTCCGCTGTCAATATAATGGAGCGTTGTATAATCCCCGAATGGTGCTCCGGTATTATCGATACCCAATCCAAAACTATGTGCAGCTCCGCTTGATGCAGTATTGGCAAATCTGAAAATATGATTATAAGTAGGATGGGTATTTCCTGATTTAGCCCCTACAGCAAAAGTGGTCTGCAGCCTGCCTAGAACCGTCTGATCTACTATTCCTGTAAAATGCGCGTAATCTGTTGCTGAGAATGTGTAAAATGGGTTATAATTACTATTGGCATCTCCATTGGATAATAGAATAGCTCCTGTCCCGTTTTTACTGATGGTAAATCCGCTTGTTTTGTCTGTCCAATTGGTTAAAGTTGCTGTAATACCCGCATCATACCAATATTTCAACCCTGAAATAACTCCTCCTGGAGCTTGTACAAAAGCTGCCAAAGTAAAAAACTGTCCGTTGGCGAGTGAAACATCAGCATAATTATATACAACTCCGTTGATGGTTTGTGTGTTGGCTGACATATCAGTCACGGTATTCCCGGTTGCAAAAGTAGGATCTAAGTTATTCTGAACCAATTTTAAATTACTTAATCCTTGTGGCCACATCACTCGTACTGTTCCTACAGAACCTGTGTTCTGAACCTTCCAGACAGAGCTAAAAAGATAATTAACTCCTGAAATGCTTGAGATTGGAATTGTTGGCGCTTTTGCTAATCCGTTATCTCCAATGACAAGAGATTGCAGGTTGGTTAATGTACCGGTGTTGCTGGTATTGGTATTGGCCATACCCGTTAATCCAATTAAAATCTGCTGTCCCGCATTGCTGTTCATGGATTGTTTTTGATACAATACAGAACTATCATCTCTTGCAATACCAGTTATATTGTTGTTATACCCGCTATTGGTAGATACATTCCAATACACTGTTCCGTTAGAAGCAACATAATCACCGAATTTTGTAATTCCGTATTTCAATGCAAGATAACTTTCTATTTGAGGACGTTCCGTTGCTTTGGTTGTATTATAAACTACAATTTCCGCAATATCAGCGTTGGCAAAATTGTTAGTTCCCTGAGCACCTACCCAGAAATTTTGTGTGCTGGGACTAGCAACAGCCGTACTATTGTTATTTCCAAATATAGAATTCTTAGGTTGTCCGTTAAGATATACAATCGCTGCATTGGAGGTTCCGTCCATTGATTGTAGACGGACTTCATTTGTAGTTGGAGCGGATGTTATCATGCTTCGGTTAGTGATAAGCATACCTCCGTCAGAATTTCCTCCAACATTCCACGTTCCACCAAAACCGTTAGAGTGGGAATACAGGGGTAGGAAAGTAGTCCCTAATTTTCTATACACAATGTATTGTGATGTCTCATAAGGGGCAGCTGCAGTAGTTGTTGCTGTTAATGGAACATTAGGAGCTGCCAGGCGGTCATTTGTACCATCAAATCTTACTGATGGATTGAAATTAATCTGGCTTGTGTTGTAGGCTGGCGTAGTACCTGCTGCTCCCTGCTGGGCAAGATTATAGGTTGTTGAAGGAACGCTATTGTTCCATTGAGTTACAGTTCCTGCGGAAGAAGTTATTCCTGCATCGGCTTTATACCATAGCTGAGGTATAATTCCGCCGGGACTTTGGGCTTTTGTGAGCATGAATACATTCGCTATCAGAAATATACTCATTAATATATTATGTTTTTTCACCTTGATTTTTTTTAAAATTTAAATAATAATACATTCTTCTTTTAAATGCATTCAAAAGGTGGGGGACGGGTTGTATATTGGAATAAATAATAGTCTTTAAAAAAGATAAAACTATTGTTGATGATCTTATCATCAGTATGTAGATATTCGTGAGGAAGTTTAAGTGTTCTATTTTCAATTGAATATTTCAGATAGCTATGAACGGTAACAGATGCTGAAATGGCATTTCCTTTTTGATAGGTAGAAAAGAAATTGTCGGGGGTAGAGGTTACAAATTGGGAGGTTACAACTTTACGCTCAATTTGTATATTTTCTTTGCAATGCTTTATTATTGCTTCCCTTTTTATTTTTTTGGAAAGGAATTTGTTTTTTTTGCTATTAAATGAAAGGCCCTTCACCCCATTCAAAACTTGTTTTTTAACTACAGGATTCCCTTCAAAATTCCTTAATCTGTTCTGATGCACTACTCCTGAATCGGTAATATATAATGTTGCATTTTCAAGTACTGTAATTTGGGTACCTTCTTTATAATAAAAACTTTGGGCGTTGAGCTTGGGAATCATTAAAAAAACAAACAACAGCATCCAAGCCCCTTTATAAAAGGGTAAAATGGATTTAAGCTGTTGTTGTAGGGATTTCATTAATGTGCGTGTTTGTTTAAAAGACAAAATTTGTCTCCATAATTTCTGATTCAAAATAGTTTTGAGTCAGAGTTAAAAATGAGGGATTAAGGTTTTTCTTACCTATAGATGTATAATCATACACCTTATTTTATAATAATAGTAGGTTTTGCTATTCAAGGCTCAGTTTAAAAAAGCTTAATGGAATATTAGTTTTAAAGAAAATAGAAAATAAGAATAAAGTATTTTAAAGTTTTTAGTTAATAAAATAATTTTCTAAATTTTATTTAATATGTGTCATACATGTGTTGGGAATTTATTCTAAAATATGTTCAATATTGTGTTTTATTTTCTTTTGTAAAATTAACATATTCTCTATTGACAAAATAGATTTTACCAATAGCTTTAAGTCATTTTATTAATTTCATTTATAATATGTATCATGCTTATTATTAATTATTTATATAAGTTAAAATGAAAAATTTGTATAATGATTGATATAGTTTGTGGGTTTTGAAAAAATGTAAGCGTTAAATGTTGAAATTATGCTTTATAATATTTCAGTTTTATCTTTTTTATCGATAATCGGCTTAGAAGGTTTAGGTTAAAAATATTTAGAGAAATGCGGGAAACTCATTAATAAGTTTTACATTGCAAAAGAGAGAGTATTCATTAAAAAAGGTGACTGTATACAATTTTATATTATTGTCATTGACTACGTCGAATCTTCGATTTCTGACGAAGGAAGAATCTCATATATGGCATAGATTCTTCATTTCACTTCGTTGCATTCAGAATGACAGAGTCATAATAATTAAATATCATGATTAGTGTAAAGTCGTATATAATTACCAAAAAAAATACTGTTCTATCATAAAATAAAAGTCTTCCTTGTCGAAACAAGAAAGACTTATTAACCAGAAAATCATCTAAGACTATTTCCGGTACTACTACAACACAACATCTATCTTTATATTGATATTACCACGGGTAGCTTTTGAATAGGGGCATGTTGCATGGGCTGTTTCCACAACCTTTCTGGCTTCATCCATTGGCAGTCCCGGTAGATGAATCTGTAAATGGGCCTGCAGGAAAAATCCTTCGTCATTGGTAGCCAGATCTATGGAAGTGTTGACCGCCAGATCTGGAGGAAGAATAACGCCGGTTTTGGATGCTCCTAAATGCATCGCTCCAATAAAACATGCCGACCATCCCGCTGCCAATAACTGCTCCGGATTGGTGCCGTTTCCTTTTGTGCCGGGGGATGTCAGTTCTATGTTGAGTTTACCATCATTGCTTTTTGCTTCCCCATTTCGTCCTCCGGTTACGACAACATTCCCAGAATATACTACTTTGCTAATGTTTATTAAGGTTGTATTTTCTACTTCCTGAATTCTGTTTGATTCCATATTTTTATTATTAAGTTAGATTGAACAAGATGACTGTTAAAGCTTTTTTCTTAGATCTTTGAATGCTGCTCTAAGCTCTTCTGTAAAGATCTGTGGCTGTTCCCATGCAGCAAAGTGTCCTCCTTTTGATGCCTTATGATAATAGTATAATGTAGGGTAGGCACTTTTTGACCAGCTTTCCGGAGCTTGGTAGATCTCATGGGGAAATACTGAAATGGCTACAGGAACCTTTATATCTTTTGTTTTTTGTGCTTCAGAGCTGAAGTTATTCTTATTATTTTCCCAATAGAAACGTGAAGAGGATGCACCGGTATTGGTAAGCCAATACAGCGTAATATCATCCAGAATCTTATCACGGCCTATTACATTCTCAGGGTGAAGGTTGCTTTCACTCCATTCGGCGATCTTTTCGTAAAGAAATGCTGCTAAAGCACCTGGTGAATCAGAAAGTAAATAGCCCGTAGTCTGTGGGCGTGTTACCATCATTCCTCCATACGCTGCATTTCGTCCAAAGAAAACACTCATTGCGTTATAAGCCTGCAGTTCCGAAGCAGAAAGTCCGGCTGGCGCTGGATCACCGGCATTGATAGGTTTTACCAGATCGGAGGGAATAGTGGCCGGCATAGTAAGATGGATGCCGAGGAGACCTGAAGGAGCCTGTTTTGCCAATGCATCAGATATTACAGAGCCGTGGTCACCACCTTCGGAAACGTATTTTTTGTAGCCAAGTCTTTTCATCAGCACATCCCAGGCTTTGGCAACGCGATCAGGATTCCAGCCCAATTCTGTAGGGATTTCTGAAAAACCATACCCCGGAATAGCAGGTATGATGACATCAAACGCATCACTTGCTTTACCTCCATACTTTACGGGATCAGTCAGCGGACCGATAGCATCGATGAACTCTAGCGGAGAACCTGGCCAGCCATGGGTAAGGATGACAGGCATTGCGTTGGATTCTTTTGAACGCACGTGGATAAACTGAATATCAATACCGTCAATCTTTGTTACAAATTGTGGAAGAGCATTGAGTTTATTTTCCACTTTTCGCCAATCATATCCATTGCCCCAATAAGTAATCAGTTCTTTTAACTGTGCGAGTTGAATTCCCTGGGAAGCATCTTTCACGGTTTCTTTATCCGGGAATCTGGTTTCAGAGATCCGTTTTTTCAGTTCGTCCAGCTGAGATTGCGGGATGTTGATGTGAAAAGTCCGGATACTGGAATCTGATTTTGATGATAAGGAAGTCTCCTTATTATTTTGCGCTTTGGAAATGGCAGGAGTACTTAGAGTAAAAGTAGCTGCTAACAGGATGGTAGAAATTGTTGTTTTCATTGTTTTTGTTGTATTAGATTTAGATTTGTTTTTCTTTTTTGATGAGACAAAATTATGCTCCGAGAAGCGCCTGGGAAACGGGTAATTTGTTCAAGTAGTCATATTTTGTATCGAAATAGACATTCCAGATGGTGAACAGGAAAATGATAGGGGATATCAAAGATGAATCTGGTGAAAAAGAAATACTAAGGAAGGCCGTTCATTTCTCATTTTTTTTGTAGTTTCGTTGTTCTGCCTATCACATTATATAAGCCTTTATGAAACGAAATTTTATCAATCAGGAAGAACTTTCTGATAAATTCTGGAATATTGAATATTCAGGAACTACACAAAAAATAGCATTCGGGAAAACCGGAACCAAAGGACGTGAAACTGTTAAGGAATTTGCCGACGAAAAAGAATGCATTCGGGAATCTGAAAAACTCATCAGCCAAAAGATAAAAAAAGGATACACCGAGATTCAGGAGAACGAAGAAGTCCCACAGAAAAAAGAGCTTTCAGAAAATGAAAAAGCAGATATTTATTTCTGGGAAGCGATCGAAAAATCCAATACCTATAAAAAAGCCCATTGGAGTGAATATGATTTGGATGAACACCTGGAAAATCTAACGGCCTATCTTGCTAAATTTGGAAAAGAAAGACTCATTCTTTTTGAAAAGACGCTTCAGGAAAAATTGAACGAACTGTATACTGCCGAAATTGCTGAGCTTTCCTTTATCCTTGAAGGGGATTTCAGGTCAGAAAACGGAACGTATGTCTTTGATGGCTTCCTTTCTGATGACGGATTTATTTATTTCCGCTGCTGGCTGCTCCTTAAAGGAAAAGAATTTTTTGAAGATATTACAAAAGATATCCAGTCATTTGTAAGTGGAAAATACAGCTTTAATATCGGTGATTGCTGGGGGGAAGGACTTCTGTATGTCTCCGATGAAGCTTACTCCGAAAATCATGACAACGATGATGAGTCAGAAATAAGAGATGCGGTGCATGAGCGGTATCCGGATAATCATTATGACAGTATGGACCGCCAGATGAACAGAGAGCCAAAAGAGGGGGCTGATCTCCAGAAGATGTATCCGAAATTGGTAAAAGAGATCTGTGAATTGAGAAAATAAAAGACTTCTTAAAAAAAGATAAAATAAGCTCCGTTTTACACAAAAAACGGAGCTTATTTTATGATCGTATTTCTTTGAAAGACTATCCGTGAGCTTCTACAGATACATCATTCCATTCTTCCCAAAGTTTTAATCGCTGTTCATAATTGTGCTTTACAAATGGAAGAGCTACTTTTCCAAGCAATAAACGCAATGGAGGATTTTCTGTTTCTACCAATTTTATAAGGGCCGGTGCTGTAGCATCTACACTTCCAAAAGAGGTTTCAGATTCTGCAAAGGCTTTTTTAACGCCGTCATATGCCGGATTGCTTTGGGTGTTAATTCCTGTATGCCAGATATTGGAGGCATAGCCGTTAGGTTCTACCAAAGTCACATGAATTCCAAATTCTTTCACTTCCGTAGCTAAAGTTTCACTTAATCCTTCAAGAGCAAACTTAGAAGCATTATAAAGTCCCATAGTGGGTAATGTTGCCAATCCTAAAATGGAAGAAACCTGAATGATATGGCCACTTTTCTGATCTCTCATGATAGGAAGAACAGCCTGTGTAAGCCATAGTGTTCCAAAGAAATTGGTTTCAAACTGAGCTCTGGCTTCCTGCTCATTCGTTTCCTCCACAGCTCCCGTTAATGCATATCCTGCATTGTTGATTAAGATATCAATGCTGCCAAAGTGCTGAAGTACTTTCTGAACCACAGTTAAAGATTCTTCCCGTTTGTCTACATCTAATGTTAAAGCCAATACAGAATCTCCATATTTATCTTTTAAATCATTAATGGTTTCTACATTTCTGGCAGTTGCTGCTACGTTGTATCCTTTTGCTAAAAAGGCTTCTGCCCAGGCTTTTCCAAAACCTTTTGATGCTCCTGTAATTAAAACTGTTTTTGACATTGTTTTGTTTTTTTATTAATTGTTATGAGTATACTTTTTTATAAAGTTTAATTTTGTTATTATATGACCGATCGGTCATTTTTGAGGTAAAAAAAATTACCTGCTATTTTCTTCAATCATTTTTTTTAGACTGTTGCCAACAACCTCCATTCGCTCATTATTGCCAGACACTCTGGACATTAAATGACCTCCTTCAAGCATCGCAAAAAGAATGGTAGCAAAATCTGCCGGATTCCAGTCTGCTTTGAACTCTTTATTGGCAATTCCCTTTTCAATAATACCGGAAAGCAGGTCCTGGCCCTGTTTAATGGCACGATTCACTTTTTCCTTAACGATAGGATTGGTATCGTCAGCCTCTGTTCCAAAATTTAATAAAGGACAACCTCCAACAACCGGTGGATGATTGGGATCACTGAAGAAATCGATATAAGCCAATAATTGGCCTTTGGAGGTTTTATGTCCGCTCAAAGTCCTTTGAAGTTTATCGCTTAAGATTTTCATATTATGCTCAACGGCTGCGCAGGCAAGAACTTCCTTATTTTCAAAATGAACATACATGCTGCCTTTAGACAATTTGGTTGCCTCCATAATATCACTCATAGAAGTAGCTGCAATCCCTTTTGTATTAAAAATTGGAGCGGCTTGTTCTATAATGAACTGTCTGGTTTCTTCCCCTTTTGCCATGATGAATCTTAATTAGGGTACAAATATATGACCGATTGGTCATAAAAACAAAATATTTTTTACTTTTTTTAATGTTAACATTGTAAATGATGCATGATCAATAAGTTAAGTTTGTCTGAGCGATTTGATTAAACCTAATGGAATATCACTCCGTAGGAAGACATTTAGGAATTTCACCTACGCTATCTATTGTAAACCCTTCTTCAAAAAGCTTTCTTTTATGATTGATTCCCCAATCTTTAAGGGCAAATATAATAGGATTTAAAGTTGCGGATTCGGCTTCAGGCCGATAAATAGTTTTAACAGGATAACAATAGGTACCGAAAAGATAGGAGGCCTCAATTAAATTTTTAAATTTACCTAAAATTAATGCAATGGCAAACGATAAACTGAATGTTCGGACACTCCGCGAGCTCTATCAGCAGCTGGATCTTCCTATTGATTATCTGGAGAAGGAATCTGGCTTTACCATTCATTATTTGGAAGAAACGTTTAAAGATTTACCCTTCCGTTCAGAACCTTTCCGTCCGAATTACTTCAGCTTTTTGTTTATAAAAAACGCATTTGGACATTATACGATTGATGACCAGCGGTTTGAGGTGACCTCAGATACCGTATATTTTACTAACCCCGGAAATTACCGGATTTTCGAATGGGAAAAACTGGAGCATACGTGCCTTATAACTTTTGGAGAAGGTTTTTTGAAAGAATATGTACATGATGATGTCTATCGGGATTTCTCTTTCCTTCTGTCCGAAGTTGTATCTCCACGTGTTTTGACGCAGCAGCAATTCAGCCAGATTGAAGAATTATATACATTGATACACAAAGAGTATAAAGGACATTCTTTATATAAAAATAAGATTATAGGAGCTCTTGTGATTGCCCTGCTGTTAAAGATTAAAGAATACTTTTTCCAGGATTATGATCCTATTTATGAAGGGAATCGCAGTTCACAGATCGTTAAAACTTTCAAACTGAATGTTGAAAAACATTTCAGAGATCTGATCAGTGGAAAAACCAATGTTCAGTTAAGAGTTCAGGACTATGCTGATCTGCAGACCTTGCATGTCAATTATCTGTCAAGTGTTATCAGCAGTAAAACAGGGAAAACAATCAGTTCATGGATTGCTGGCAAAGCGACTACTGAAGCCAAAGTAATGCTTCAGGATGAAAAGCTTAGCATCAAAGAGATTGCAGCCCGTTTAGGCTTTCTCGAAACCCCTCATTTCAGCAATTACTTCAAAAAGCACGCTTCAATAAGCCCAGCTGAATACAGAAAACAGTATTTTGGCAACCGATCTTAGATATTTGCAACACCTGCTATCATTCTTGTACGTTCTCAGGGGGCGTAATGTACCAACTTTGTCCTATCAAAATTAACATTGATACAACAAAGTAATATGAGCACATTAAACAACAAAGTGATCCTTGTGACCGGAGCGTCAAGAGGAATCGGAGCTGAAATAGCACAGCAACTTGCTTCAGCGGGAGCAAAAATCATCGTCAACTATGCAGGCGGAAAAGACTCTGCAGAAAACGTTGTAGCTTCAATAAAAGCCAATGGAGGAGAGGCCATTGCCTTACAGGCGGATGTAAGCAATCCGGAGGCTGTACAACAATTATTTGATCAGGCGATCAGCCATTATGGGAAACTGGATGTTCTCGTAAACAATGCCGGTATTATGATTACCAAGCTGATCAAAGATACTACTGATGAAGACTTTTCACGTCAATTCGACATTAATGTAAAAGGAACATTCAACACCTTAAGAGAGGCGGCTACCAAGCTGGCCGACAATGGAAGTATCATTAATTTTTCATCTTCTACGACAAGACTGATGATGCCTTCTTATGGCACTTATGTCGCAACCAAAGCAGCTGTAGAACAATTGACCCGCGTATTTGCAAAAGAAGTGGGGGGAAGAGGAATCAACGTTAATGCGATCCTTCCCGGACCTACCAATACAGAACTTTTTACAACCGGTAAATCACAGGAGGTGATTGACAGGCTGGCTTCCTTAAATGCGTTTAACCGTTTGGGAGAGCCTGCTGATATTGCTAAAATCGTAGTTTTCCTTGCCGGAGATGATGCGAAATGGATCAGCGGACAAGCTATTGGAGTAAACGGTGCTATGGCGTAATACATCATTAATAGTATATATTATGAAAACTTTACCAATTGCCGCAGCGTTCGGTCTTTTCGGAGCCATTGCTGTCACCGTTTCTTTTTCACAGCAGTGGCCCACCTGGGTGATGTTCATAGCCTGGGTAAGTTTCTATATTTTCGGTAAAAAGTGGCAAAGTTCTCTTTGGGCCTTCTTACAGATTGTACTGGGAATGGGGATGGCCGTACTGATACAAGTGACCGCCGGATTTTTGGAACAATTTATCGGAGCATTGGGATTTCCGGTGTCTGTATTCTTTTACATAGGATCATTAGCTTACTTCGCAGAAACTAAAAAGCTGAATAACATACCCGCATGGTTTTTAGGGTTAATTATTTTATTCGGAGTTCATCCGCCACTGGAGCCGCTCCCTATAGTAAAATTATTGATCCCCATCATTTCAGGGTTTTTATTTGCCTGGCTGAATAACAAGGCCGTTGAAAAGATCCATGAAAGACAACTATCGGAATCATCCGCTCAGTAACATCTATTTATATCATTATTATTTAATTTAAAAATCAAAAACAATGAATTCATTACAAAATAAAGTAGCCATTATTACAGGCTCAGGAAGAGGTTTAGGAAAAGCTATTGCAGAACGTTATGCCGCTTTGGGCGCAGATATCGTGTTAAATTATTCACGGGATAAAGCTTCTGCCGATGAGGTGGAAAGTAACATCAAAGCGATGGGAGGTAATGTGATTTCGGTTCAGGCAGATGTAAGCAAAGTAGCTGAGATAAGATATCTTTTTGATGAAGCCAGAAAAGCATTCGGGAAAATAGACATCGTCGTTGCCAATGCCGGTATTGAAATGGTAGAAACTCCTGTAACAGAGTTCACGGAAGAACAGTTTGACAGGTTGTTTTCAATCAATACCAAAGGTGCTTATTTCACGATGCAGCAGGCCGCTCTTAATGTAGAAGATAACGGACGTATTATCTATGTGGCATCAAGTACTACGGCTTTTCCCGTTCAGGGTATGGCGGTATATGGCGGAAGTAAAACGACACCGAGATATCTGGTGGATGTGCTGTCAAAAGAAATAGGACACCGTGGAGTAACTGTGAATACTATTATCCCTTTCGCTGTAGATCATTCAGGAATCTTTGCAGAAGAAGGAGGCTATCCCGAATTAAGAAAATCATTGATTGATAGCTGTCCGATGGGCAGGCTGGCAGAAGTAGAAGATGTTGCCAATATTGCGGAATTTTTTGCGAGTGATCTTTCTTCGTTTGTGAACGGACAGCATTTACTGGTGAACGGAGGCGCTAATCAATAAAGTATAATGATGAATACGATGAAACTATTCAGTATGGTACTGATTATGTTCTGCAGCCTGCATGCCTGCGGACAGCAAAACCAGCATCATCACAGAAAAATAAAGAATATGGACACTTCAAAAATTAAAAATACCACGGTAAAAGAAGCTGTTGAAGCTTTTCAAGCAAGTGATATAGAAAAATGGACTTCTCTTTTTGCTAAAGATGCCCTATTACTGGACGATGGGAATCCACGAAATCTGAAAGAATTTTCTACCCATGCCATTACTATTGAAAACTTTGTAAGCATAGATAAGGTAGAGGATAATGGAAATTCTGTATATGGAGCATTCCACAGTGATGAATATGGAGATTTTAAAGCATATTTTAAATTTCATTTTAATAAAGAAGGAAAAATAAGCAAGCTTGAAATTGGACAGACAGAGTATTAAAAGCTTAATGATAAGCAGAAACTCTCAATGGTTGGGAGTTTCTGTTGTTTTTACGGGTTCCAGATTGTACAGTCCAAGAGTACACGATGATCAATTTGTCCATGTAATATCCCTTTCTGTGCATGTTTTGGCGGTCTCTCACGCGATAACTTTGCAGTAGTAAAATAATTAAAAGGAGGTTTATCATATACCACCCATCACCATTAAATCATCATACTATGAACATTATTAACGTTCCATCGAGAGAAGAAGTAGGTCAGGATTCACAGGCAATTTTTGATCAGATAAAAAAAGCAATAGGTAAAGTTCCTAATCTTTATGCAGCCATCGGCTATTCATCACATGCATTAAAAGGATTGTTGGGATTGGAAGAAGAACTGAACAAAGGAGTATTTACAGCAAAAGAGAAAGAGGCTGTCAATCTGGTGGTATCTGAAGTCAATCATTGTGACTATTGTCTGGCTGCCCATACCATGATGGCCGGAATGAAAGGGATTTCAAAAGAAGATATCCTGAGTTTCAGAAAAGGGTCAATAGATGATCCGAGATTAAATGCAATTCTTGAACTGGCAAAATCAATTTCGGAACAAAAAGGAGATGTAGATCCTGCCAAACTGGAGAATTTCTTAGCCGTAGGATTTGACAATTCAGCGGTGATGGAACTGATTGGGCTAGTGATTCTAAGAACATTCACAAATTATGTATTTGCCGTCACAAAAATACCTGTTGATTTTCCTTTAGCAGACAAACTTGATTAATTATTAAAATATTGATAAATAATATATTAATAAGTGTTTAAAGCCTCTGATACAGAGGCTTTTTTATTTAAGAGAATCAAAATATCCACCTCAAAAAATCAATGTAAAGACTAAGGATATTCATCAAAAACAAAAGAGCCTATTTCAATTTGAAATAGGCTCTGCTTTTAAATTAATTACCAGTGAAAACCGATCATTAATTGCTTATGGTAGAAATATGGATGGATTTTTGACCATTAAGATCTATAATTTCAATGTTGCCAATCATTTCATTATAAATTCGGGTAGCTGTATCATTACACTGATACCCTTCAATGAAAACAGGTCTGTCTTTGGGAAGATTGTTCTGTTCATTGAGCATTTCAAGCGATAGACTATCAGGATAACCTGCATTCTTTTTAAACTTGATTTCTATCAAACCGTTGTCAGCCAGATAATCAAACTTCTTTAAGTTGGAAGGGAGATGGGCTTTAGGTTTAAAAACATTTACCTTTTCAATACTGCTTTTGTAAAGGTTAAACATGCTGGCAGTTCCAATCGCGTCATTATAAACGGCAAATTTTACAGAGGTGCTTTTTTGTGCTGACAGCATTGCTGAAGATAAAATAAGGAATATATATAATAGCTTTTTCATAGTAAACATAGATCGTTAAATGTTAAATAAAAGATTAATGGCAGCAGGTTAATTCCTGTTTTTTACCATAATCCAGCCTGTATATTGTATAGGAGTCTGTTTTTTGTTGGTTTCATTCCAGCCCATATCAAACCAGTAGTTTCCTGTAGATACTTTTTTGCCGCCAATGGTACCATCCCATTTGTATCCGTTTAATTTACTTCCCTCGTGGATTTTACTTCCATACCTGTCATAGATGCTGAATGTGAAATTGGGTTTCCCGGATAAAGCAGAATAATCCAGGACATCATTGATTCCGTCACCATTAGGAGTGATAATGTTGATCAGATTGGGAACTGTAATTTCTACTTCCAGAGGGGTACAATTGTAAGCATCTTTTACATAGAAAGCAGTAGTTCCGCGGGGTACATTGGTAAATACATTTTCATTCTGCCAGTTGATGTTATCCATCGAATATTGATAAGGTGCGGTTCCTGCAATGACGGTTAAGGTAACCGTATTATTACTGATATTAATATCCGAAATGACAGGATGCTCGGAAGGATACACCTTTACAGTCTGTCTGGTCGTACATTCTCTTGTTTTGAGATCTACCCAATAAGTTCCCACTCCCACATTGCTGATAGACTGTGTTGTAGCTCCGGTACTCCATTGATAAGAGGTAAACCCGGGCCCTGCATCTAAAGTGGTGGTGTTTTCCATACAGATAATTTTATCCTTTAATACATCTGAGTAAGTAGGAGGGATCACAGTGAGCGTCACTTCTGCAATTCTGTAACATCCGTTGGCGTTGCTTACCTTAACGTAGACCACTCCGTCAGGAGCAATATAATTGGCTGGTGTCAGAATTTCGTTTGTTCCGTTCTCGGCATCAGTAGGAGAAGGATAATATTGTTTAATAATTCCTGGTTGTATACTGACTCCTGCATTTGTTAAATTAAATAACCCAAGCACCGGATTAGAAGGATCAAAGCATGATCTTAAGGCAGCGTCTTTGACGATTGGGCTTTCAGAAACCGTTAAAGTTAATGATACCTGCTCACAATCTGTAAAGTCCGGATTGTTTCCACAAAACTTATAAACAATAGTATCTGTTCCCATATACCCGAAATTTGGGACATAAGTAATCACTCCCGCTGGATCAATGGTTGCTGTACCATTTGCCGGAGGGGTTAGAATTGTTACCGTACTCGGAACATAGCTTTGAGTAGAATTGGTAAACTGAGGAACTATCGACTGATATCCTTCGCAAACGGTCATTGTTTTGGTAGACTCCTCAAGACACGTATACACCTTATAAACAGGGGTGACGGCCGGAGTACATGTGCCTACTGCAATTTTCACCGTATAATTCCCAGAAACCAATGGAGTATAAGAATTGCCATTGGCTCCTGTAATAGGGTTTCCGTTCAGGTACCATTGATAGGTATCATAGCTGTCATCCACTTCCAGTACAATACCGGGAATACATTCTCCGGTCTGTTTGGCGATCAGCGGAATAGAAGAAAACCCCGCAAAATATCCTCCATATCCGGATGTACTGTATCCTCCGTTAATACCTGCAGTTACAGCTTTATCAGAGATAACCGTTACATTTCCGGTAATAGATGGGATGGCATAAGTTACCCAGTTGGAATTTCCTGTTAATGCAAAAGGACCTTCCGCTGGAGCGGGAGGGAAACCATTTACGGTTACGTTAGCTCCAGCTTCCGTTAAAATATTCAATTTTACGATAGTTCCGCTTGGGACAGTACTTGTTGTTCCCACTCCCGTTGGCATTTCATTGATTTTCCCGATTTCGTCAATCTTTCGGGGTAAAAAACAGTTTAATGGCGGAATATAGTTGAAACCACACGTTGCACTGCTGTTATTCACTGAAACCAATTGATATAAATAAATATTTTTTGAAGTCGTAATAAACATATTAAAATGCCCGGAAGTTCCCTGCTGAACATAATTGCTCCCGGAGATCCTGTAAAAATCACCACTGTTGATAGTCGCAATAGGAGTGTTCGAACCGTTGATGAATATTTGGGTATGGTCTTCCGTTGCAACGACGATGCCGCCTTCCAGATCAGCATCAGTAGATCTGGTTCTTACCATGGCGAAAGTACTTCCAAGCCTTTCGGTAGGTACAGATTGATCAAGAATAGCATCAGATCCTGAACTGGTAATATTTCCAAAATTTCCGTTGACATTTCCGTTGGTAAGGGTAATCGGTTTATCAGAAACAATTTTGGCCCCGATAAAAGCCGATTGATTCTGACCGCCTGTTCCCGGACCTCCTGCAAAAATAAAAGACTGTCCTTTATTCAGAGTAACAGTTTGCGTGTTGGTGGCTGGTGCTGCTCCAAAGAAAGTTATATTTCCACTCCATGTAGTGGTTACAACTGTATTATTTTCTGTTGCCAATATTCCTGCCGTAAAGTTATAGCCGGTAAGCGATGAGGTTGTAGGCGTTCCGGCTACATAAAATTCTTTACCAATTCCTGCTTTTCCTTTGCTTGTTATAATTTCAGCATGCGTAGTACCGCTTACGATTCTTAATGAACAGTAGAATGGCTTTGTCCCCTGCACGTGCAGCCCTTTATTGATAACACTGTAAGCATCTGATGTAACATTAGCTGCTATATTAGCGATAGGAACAACAAAAATCTGAGGCGCTCCTTTACTGATGGTTACGTTACCAATCGGAGTGTTATTACTGTTAACAGTAACAACAAAAGGCGTTGTTGAATCGGTAGAAAGATATAACGCCTGCGTATAACTTGTTGAGGCATAATAGGGGGCAAACCAATGGTCCGTGTCCCGCTGGGCAGAAATAGGAATGCTTAATATGATGAATAATAAACTGAATATAATATTTTTCATGAATTACAGAATTTTGATTCTAAAAATTGATTTTTATTGATAAAAGAGACTATGGTTCTTTTATCAATTTCTTCTGAACGGTTATACTTCCATCTTCTATCTCTATCATGTACATTCCGCTGATTAGATTGCTTACATCGATGGCATTGTTCAGGATTACCCCGGTTGATATGAGTCTTCCAATGGCACTGTAAATTTTATACTGCGCTTTTAAGCTAATATTTTTCACATACAACACAGAGCTTACCGGATTAGGGTAAATATGAATATCCGCTTGGTTAAGAGAATTAGGAACTGCTTTTTTAGAGATTCTGACTGTATAATCTTCCACCTCACCATTTTTGAAGTGGGTACAGTTCACAGGAATACCATCTTTCTGTAAAGCAACTCTCATGACTACATACTTGTAATCTGTTAAGCTGATAAAGGCGTTGTCTGGAACAGAGAATGTAGAACTTACAGTTGTATTTCCATTAGGTCCATCTGCCAGAATTCTTTCATTAATATCAAACTCTCCGTTTCTGTTGAAGTCAATCCAGACTGCAATTCCCACATTGGTCCCTGAGCTTAAAGTCTTATCAATGGTAATTTGGTTACCCTTTGATCCCTGAATCAATTCTATAAACTTTAAAGGATTTCCTGTAAAATCTGAATAGGTAGACGCAAGAGATTCATTGATCATTTCTTTATTGCCATTAGGTTTTACAGTGACTTTTGAAATAAATTCTGTGGTAGAATTAGCCGCTGACATCGGACAGTAGATTACTGTAGGAGTGGTGAAATAATACAGTTTGGTGAAATTTCCAGGTACTCCGTTACAGATATTGGCAATCTGCATTTCATATTTGGTAAGCTCCAGTAGACCGGTGATGGTATAAGTATTCGTTGTAGCCGTAACATCTGTCCAGCTCGGAATACCTACTTTCCTGTATTTTAATAGATACGTTGCTCCCGGAAACGGATCCCATGTAACCTCTGCGGTTGTTGGTGTAATTTGGCTAATAGTTAGTCCTGGCGGAGGTATTTCACAAACCCTTTCCGTTGTAAATATTTTTGGATTAGACCAAGGATTGGCAGCTGTTTCTCCGTTACAGATATTCGCGACCTGTACTTCATAAGTTTTAAATGAATCAAGATTTTGAATCATATATGAATTTGCCGGTGGCTGAGGAACCGTTGGAACATTCCACGGAATACTGCCTACTTCTCTCCATCTTAAAATATAGGAAGCACTTGGAACAATCGGGTTCCAGGTGATAACCGCTGAATTAGATGTTACATTGCTTATGGTCACAAAAGGTGGAGTAGGATCGCATCTCGTTGTAAACACTGTAACAGGGGTATACACTCCAATTCCTGTTCCTCCACACACTGCTGCAAGTCTTACTTCATAAGTCGTAGCAGGAGTTAAAGTACTGATTGTTACTGGTGGATTTCCTCCTAAAAGAGACAGGTTTAAAGTTGTCCATGCAGAAGCAGGGGTTGTAACAGGTTTGTATTCTAAGATAAAAGCATTAGTGCTGGCTGCGGAAGTCCAGTTGATATTGACAGAATTGTGTGTGATATTGGTGAATACCGGATTTCCTGGTGTAGCATTACTGCAGGGTCTTAATTGTATGGCATAATCTTCTACTTCACCATTTGCTGCATCAGCACACATGACTGGAGCACTGGTTCGTTTCAGGACAACTCTCATGGTCGTTGTTAATGGACCTGTATAAATTCCTGTTGAAGGAACATCAAAATTTATTGTTACAGGAGTTGTTGTGCTTGCAGCAGAAGACATTATTTTTTCAGAATCAGTAAAAATTCCGTCCCTGTCCCAGTCAATCCATGCATTCACAGCATCCGCATATTGAGTTCCTGCCCAGGCTTTAGAAACCGATAGCTGATTTCCCTGAGAACCTATTTCCAGGTTAATAAGAGTGGCTGGTGCTGTATAGCTAATGTAGTTTGTTTGAACAGAAGTATTATCCATTACCGGGAAATTAACAGGCGTAACTTTCACATTAGAAATATAATCGTTCGTACCTGTTCCGGTCATGCTGCAGTAGGTTAACGGCGGGGTTGTAAAGCTTATACTTGGTGAGAATGCACCCTGGTTCCCGCCACAGATTGTTGCGATCTGTACCTGATACACTGTTTGTTCAGCAAGACCTGTAATCGTATGAAAGCTTTGCCCTGCAGGGAGTGTAAGACCTGCAGCATTTGGAAGCCACGCTCCTGTAGTTCCCTGTCTCCATCTGATAATATAAGTGGCATTAGCAGTAGGCAGCCATGACACATAAGCAGAGTTGTGGGTAAGGTTATTAACAGCGATATTGGTCGGTGAAGCAGTAGTACAAGGTTGAAGATCAATAAATTTCACATAATAATCCTCAACTTCCCCGTTTCCGGGTAAAGGTCCACAGGCATTAGCCGGTGTTGAAGAATACACAATAACGCGCATCTTTACCTTACTTGTTCCTAAGTAAGCATT
This sequence comes from Chryseobacterium sp. KBW03, assembly GCF_003852415.1. Classification (NCBI taxonomy): domain Bacteria; kingdom Pseudomonadati; phylum Bacteroidota; class Flavobacteriia; order Flavobacteriales; family Weeksellaceae; genus Chryseobacterium; species Chryseobacterium sp. KBW03. The sequence goes on from NZ_QAJO01000014.1 coordinate 124,883, forward strand.
AGCTGGAACTGCAAAAGCCGCCGTAACAGGAGTGGTGCTGGTATAACCAAGATTCATAATCCTTTCACCACCAGGAGTCGTGGATGGATTATTGTCAAAAATACCATCTCCGTTAAAATCTATCCACGCATTGGTAGAATAAGTTCCTGATATAATAGATCTTCCAACAGATAATGTATTATTCGTTGAATTTCTCAGGAGCGTAATTGTTTTTGTAGGATCTAAAGAATAATCCGTATAAGTTGTTGGTCCAGAGTTGTTGTTCGTCAAAGGAACATTGGATCCAATCATAGTCACATTGTTGATATAACCATTCGTAACCGTTGCTGTCACCGAATTACAATACGTTAATGCAGGGGTTGTGAAACCAATAGGGGGAGAAAATGTACCTTGTATTCCGCAGATGGTTGCAATCTCTACTTCATACTGAGTCTGCTCAGTTAAGGAGGTAAGCGTTACACTATTGGTAAAAGGAGTTGTTACATTGATGGTTTGCCACGTAAGAGAAGGAGGTATCCTATATCTTACCACATAAGTGGCGTTGGCTGTTGCAGTCCATGTAATATTTGCTGAGGTTGCAGTAACGTTATTCACGGCAATATTGGCAGGGGGTGTATTGGTGCAGCTTGGCAATACTGTACCTGTTAGCTGTACTCTTGGAAGGACGGCATACCGGCTTATGGCAGCAGGAGGATTCGCCGGGTCCGGATTTGTTGTTGCATTATAATAAATCATACCACGGTTATTCCCTGCAGAATAGCTGCCCCAGTTGGCTGTACATGAAGTCCCTGTAGAATTTTCATCGACACCGATCACTACGTTGCTCACACCATCCCATAAAAAAGGGGTATTTAAAGGAATTTCAACCCATGTACCGGCTGTCATTGTTGGTAAAGTACCGGAATACACTTGTGTTAAAGAAGAAGAAGGGATCCAGCTTGTAGTGGTTGCAAAATCTGTTTGTACAGTATTTCCCATATAGATCACCCACTGATTATAATTGGCCTGGGCCACTGCAGTGGTGGAAACAAAAAATCGTATTGCTGTTATATAATTATTCGTTCCGACTGCAGCTCCGATTTCTGAAGCTAAATAAATCTGCTGAGAATAATTAAAGGCTGAGCAGGAATAAACGGGTAAAAAAGCATGCGTAGCGGTACCGCCTCCAATCTGTCCCGGCGTAAAAGCATTACCTCCCACCCACGGTGATTTGTCTGCCGCTGAACACACAGACCTTACCCACCAGTAATATGTCGCTCCGGAAGTAAGTGAACTGATGTTGGCGCTTGTTCCCGGATTTGCAGTCCCTGCTGTTGCTGCGGTGGGCGGTGTGCTGCTGGTACTGTAATAATATTCATATCCATTGGCTGGTGCCGGTGCCGGAGCAAGTGGAACAGTCCAGTTAAGTGTAGCTGAAGTAGGTGCAATATTGGTTGCAGGTAAAGTAGCAGGCTCAAAACACGTAGGAGCCTGAATGACCTGAACTTCATCCAATAACACGTCATCATAAAAATTTCCATTTCCTGCCACATCTTTATCTACGGTAAATCTTAATTGGATGGTAGCTCCCACATAGCTTGCTGCCAGAGCTATACCGGCAGTTCTCCATTCAGGAGAATTAGTATCATTGGACCAGATCTCTACCCATCCGGAACCATTATTTACGGCAAGTTTTAGTTGATTGTGATCGGCTGAAGGTACAGTGCCGTTAAGTGCGGTCAAATGATCTTTAAACCACTCAAATTTGATATAAGGATTCGATAATCCTGCCAAATTGATCTGCGGACTTATCAGTTCCACAGTGTGTTCGCCGGTGTAAGGCGTAGAGGCATCAACCCATGCAAAAGTTCCGGCAGGTTTTCCACCGTTTCCGGTAGCTCCGTACCCGGCTGATCCTGTGAATTTCCACTTGACGTTAGCATTCGTAGACGTTGAGGTGGGGTTCTGGCTGGTCCAGCATAGAGGAAGTGCACCGGTACTGAATGACTGTAAAAAAGGAGCCGGAACAGGCGCGCAGGTCTGCCCGGGGGCATGTGATGTAAAAATCAATAAAAATAAGATAATGGGTAAAATTTTTCTCATGTAGTTTCATTTTTTAGTTAGAATCTATTCTTCAATTAGCTTCTAGTCTCTTTTAGAAGATATGCAGAGTTTTTCTATAGATTTTTTGGAAATCCATAGAGAGATTGTTCTGTTTTAAATCACAGAGTCGATAAGCTGTTAAACTGTATCACTGTATTTCCATCACATCTTAATAAAGATTGATGAATGAATAAACAGCGACAATACTAGAAGTAGTAGGGGGTAGGTGATTGGTAATAGATTTACCTGCAGGTTGGTGACATTTTGATGTTTTTTAGATAAAAATCATTCACGTTACTGCTTTTAAGTTGCGGATAGCTTTTTGCTCTTTAGGTTTCTTTCATTAGGTATAGATTTTTTAGATTAATTTTTGCTATTATGATTTGGGTAAAAATAATTTAATAAAAATTTAATAATACTATACTTTCGTATAGTTTTAAATCAAAAGGTGATGAATTAAGTTAAAGTCAACCTCGCAGAAATGCTTTTAGGAAGGAGAATAGCTGAGTTTTATTCTAAGAATACAGATTTTTTCCAATATCTGTTTTTAATTTTACACCTGTTTATTGCGCTTATGGGCCTGTATAGCCCGGAAAAATGTTTTTGTGGATATGGGAAATTCAATAAAATAACAAATTGTAGATTTTTTTGTTATTAAAACAAATACTTTGTAGTTTTAAATTTAATTATAATTAAGTTTTAATAGATTTTTTATTTAGCTTAATTATGAATATGTTTGCAAAAAGTAGTCTAATAAAATAGTTTTGTACCCCTATTATCATGTCAAAAATATGAGTGATAAAATAAATTCGTTGTATCGTAGGAATACGTTGGAATTACCCATTTCTGAAGAAAAAAATGCGTTGAAAAAGTACTTTAATGTGCTTAAAGCAGTATCGGAAACAAGTTTGGGCTGTGTTTATATTGCTGATCTTAAAACAAGAAAATTGGAGTTCATTTCGGAAAATCCCTTTCTTTTTTCAGGCCTTAGTTCTGCTGAGGTGGAAAAAATGGGATATAATTTTTTTCGGAAATACGCCAAAAGAGAAGATCTGGAAATCTTAAAAAAAGTAGGCACTTATGGGTTAAAGTTTTTCGAATGCCTCTCGCCGGAAGAAAAGAAAGTACATAGCATTACCTATGATTTTCACCTTAAATATACCAACAGTGTAGATGTTCTTGTCAATCATAAGATTACACCTGTAGAACTTTGTGATGAGGGTGAGATTTCTAAAATCGTCTGTGTAGTATCCTATTCCCTTAACCGGACCGCAGGAAACATCCGGATTTTATCCAATACATCGGAAACTTTCTGGAAATATAATCTCTTTACGGGAAAATGGTCTGAAGAATGTAAAATTACCTTAAAAATAAGAGAAATTGAAATTATAAGACTCTATCTTCAGGGATTAAAAATAGAAGAAATTGCAGAACAATTGTTTGTGTCACCTAGTACAGTGAAGTTTCACAGGAGTAAATTGTTTGAAAGAATTGGGGTGAAAAATATAATAGAAGCAATATCCTACGTAATTACAAATAATTTGATTTAAACTTTACTTTGTAAACATTTTTCAGTCGGCAAATGCTGAAAAATAAAATATTCTTCCCCGGTTTACTCTCAGTTTTTAAGATATTGAAAACTGTATGTTTTTAACGCAATACCATTTTTGAGAATTGCCCCTCTACAAAATTATAGAGGGATAATAATTCAGAACAGCTTAATTAAGCTGATAATTGGCGATCACTAAACTCAGGATAAAGTGAACATAGTTTTCTTCTACGTCTTTTCTGTTGATCAATCTGTTTTTGTACTCGTAAGAGTTCAGGTCTCTGGATAATCTCTGATACGTTTCAAAATCATCACCTTTTATCTTTACTCTTACATTACCATCTCTTCTGTTGACAATTACGTTATCTAAAGTTCTGACTTTAAATAAAACTTCACATAATGTTGGACGAGCCCTCATTGACCCGATATATCTTTCAACTATATTAATCTTGAACGAATCAAATATGATGGTATTAAAAACAATTTTAGAATTTGGCTCCTGAGTGTTGAGTTCAAGTTTATAGTGCATTACTTTTAAATTTTCGCAAATATAAGTTTAATTATGCCAAAAAACAGACAGTTTTAATAGATCATTCCCATAATAATGATTGAATTTTATTCTTCTGAAGGAAAAGTATATGAAAATGTGAATATTAGTAGCTTATAAATGAGGGTGAAACAGAGTTAGAATAAATTTTTTCTTTTCTTTTATTTTTTTCCTTATTCGCATTTACGTAATTTTATTGTCTGTATAACAAAATACATATAATACCAATATAATGGATAGATATAGTTATGGAATGGTTGGCCTTGGAGTAATGGGGCGGAATCTTCTTTATAATATCGCTGATAACGGGTTCTCAATCGCAGGATTCGACCTAGATCAGGAGAAAGTTAAAGAATTAGAAGAGGGAGCTGCTTCTGAAATGAAAGTAAAAGGTACAGGCTCTTTAGAAGATTTTGTATCAGCATTAGAGACCCCAAGGAAAATTATTCTTATGGTTCCTGCAGGAAAGCCTGTAGATGCAGTCCTGGAAAATATTACCCCGCTTTTGGATGAAGGTGATATCGTGATTGACGCAGGAAATTCTTATTTCGAAGATACCAACAGACGTGTTGCCGATCTGGCATCAAAAAAGCTGCACTTTATGGGAATGGGAGTATCCGGAGGTGAAAAAGGAGCCAGAACAGGTCCCAGTATCATGCCTGGAGGAGATCTGGAAGCTTTCAAACTACTGAAACCAATGCTTGAAGCTATTGCCGCAAAAGTAGACAACGAAGCATGTACAGCCTATATGGGCAAAGGATCTGCAGGGAACTATGTGAAAATGGTACACAACGGGATTGAATATGCCATCATGCAGCTTATCAGTGAAGCTTATGATCTTCTTAAAAGAGGAGCGGGCTTAAATAACGATCAGCTCTATCAGGTTTTCAAAGAATGGAATAACGGTGAAATGAACTCTTTCCTGATTGAGATCACCAGAGATATTTTTACACAGAAAGATACATTTACAGATCAATATCTTGTTGACCAGATTTTAGATAAAGCAGGAGCAAAAGGAACCGGAAAATGGACTTCTGAGCAGGCTATGGAAATCGGAGTTTCTATTCCTACGATTGATATTGCGGTAACTTCAAGAATTTTATCAGCATATAAAGAAGAGAGAGTTCAGGCTTCCAAAATATACGCTGAAAAAGAAATAACAAAACCGGAAGATATACAATTGTTTATTAAGGAAGTGGGCGATGCTCTTTTCCTTTCTACATTGATCAGCTATGCACAAGGATTATCTTTATTGGTAAAAGCATCTGATGAATACGGTTTTGAAATTCCATTGAAAGATGTTGTGAAAATCTGGAGAGGAGGATGTATTATCCGTTCGGTATTATTGGAAAAATTCTATTCCGCCTATACACAAAACCCTAATCTATCTAATATTCTTCTTGATCACGATATTTCTGAACTTGTAAAATCAAAAATTAAAGCCCTGAGAAAAACAGCAGGTTATGCTGCAGCCAACGGAATTTCAAGCTTAGGAATTCAAACGACTTTGGGATATTTTGATGCTTATACTACAGAATCTTTGCCGGTGAATCTGATCCAGGCTCAGCGTGATTATTTCGGAGCTCATACTTATCAGCGTATTGATAGAGAAGGAGTTTTCCATACATCTTGGCAAACTGCAAACCAATAAAATTCGGAGAAAATGAATCAAAATAGAGTCTTGCAGCCAACAAATATTGTTATTTTTGGTGCTACAGGAGATCTGGCAAAAAGAAAACTTTTTCCGGCATTTTATAACTTATATATCGACGGGAGAATGCCCAAAGGCTTCAATATTGTTGCATTGGGAAGGGCAGAAAATACCGATGAGAATTTTAGAAATTACGTCAAAGAAAATCTTGAGAGTTTCTCCAGAAAGAAAGTGACTTCTGAAGATTGGGCTGGTTTTCAGGCTCACATTACTTACTTTCAGCATCAATTGGATGAGGAAAATTCTTATAAAAGTCTTCAGCAGAAGTTACAGGATTTTGATGCCGTTTACGGAACAAGAGCCAATAGATTGTTTTACCTATCAATCGGGCCTAATTTCATTTCAACGATTTCCAACCATATCAAAAGTACATCATTAGCTTCTGATCCGAAAAGAGACCGTATTATTATCGAGAAACCTTTTGGTCATAATAAACAGTCGGCGATTGAGCTTAACAGTCTTCTGGCAAAAACATTTGAAGAAGAACAGATCTATCGTATCGATCATTATTTAGGAAAAGAAACGGTACAGAATATCTTGGCTTTTAGATTCGGGAACTCTATTTTTGAACCATTATGGGATCATAAATACATAGAATCTGTACAGATTACTGTGGCGGAAGAAGTAGGGGTTGAGACAAGAGGAGCTTTCTACGAACAGACGGGAGCTTTGAGGGATATGATTCAGAATCACCTGTTGCAGATCCTGTGTATGGTGGCTATGGAACCACCGGCATCATTGCAGTCGGGTGAGATCAGGGATCGTAAAGTTGATGTTCTGAAATGTATTCGCAGAATCTCTTCCGATCAGGTTGATCATTATGCGGTACGAGGCCAGTATGCGAAAAGTATCGTAAACGGAGCGGAAGTAAAAGGATACCGCCAGGAAACCGGAATTGCAGAAGATTCCAATACAGAAACTTTTGCGGCTATAAAATTCTATCTGGATAATGAAAGATGGCAGGATGTTCCTTTCTATGTTCGTACCGGAAAGAAAATGAAAGAAAAGCACTCTTATATTACCATTCAGTTTAAACCACTTCCTCATTCAACATTTTCGGATAGCCCGCACCATTTGTCAGCTAACAGGTTGATTATTAATATTCAGCCGGCAATGGATATCAGATTGCAGTTCATGACAAAAAAACCGGGCTTGACATTAGATCTGAAGCCTGCAGAAATGATTTTTGATAATTTTGCCTGCCAGGAAGATACTCCGGAAGCTTATGAAACCCTTTTACAGGACGCTCTTTTAGGAGATCTTACTCTATTTATGCGTTCTGATCAGGTAGAAGAGGCGTGGGATGTTGTCACAACAATACAGGAAGCCTGGGAAAACAATAAAGATTTATCCTTTCCCAATTATAAAGCGGGAAGCTGGGGCCCTGAAGACAGTAATGCTTTGGTGGAAAGACAAGGACACAGCTGGGTATAATATAAAACTTAAACAGAAAAAAAATGAATATTACAGTATTTGACGATTTGGAAAAACTGTACACAAAGGCAGCAGATACTTTTGTTGACCTTTCAAAAAAATCTATTCAGAAAAATGACCGTTTTGTGGTGGCACTAAGTGGAGGTTCTTCTCCCAAAGCCATTTTCAAGCTATTGGCGACCCAAAAATATGCCGAACAGATTGAATGGAATAAAGTCTACTTCTTTTGGGTTGATGAGCGATGGGTTCCTTTAAATGATGATAAAAGCAACTTCCGTATGACGGATGAGGCGCTTCTCAGTCTGGTTCCTGTTGATAAAGCTCATGTTTTTCCTATGTATGCTGAAGGAATAACTCCTGAGGATTATGCAAATTCATATGAACAGCAGATAAGAAATGTTCTTGGTGATGAAGGCGTTTTTGACTTTATCCTTTTAGGAATGGGGGATGATGGTCATACAGCATCTTTATTCCCTGGTGAAGCCGTTTTGGAGGAAAAAGAAAAATGGGTATCTGCCTATTATCTGAAACCTCAGGAAATGTTCAGAATCACTTTGACTGCACCGTTGATCAATAAAGCGGAAAATATTCTGGTTATTGCATTTGGTGAATCCAAAAAACATGCATTGAATGAAGTGTTAAACGGTGAATACAATCCCGCATTATATCCACTGCAGCTTATTGAGAGAAAGCAAGGATTTGAGTTTTTCACAGACGAAAAAGCAAAAGGGTAATAGCCTTTACTCTTTAAAAATAGAACCCTTACAGATTTGTAAGGGTTTTTTATATAAGATGATATTACTTTTTAGATACTATTTTGTCGGCCATTTCCATATATCCGGTATCTGAGGTATCCTCAAGAATGATCTGGGGTTTCAGGCCTTCTCCTACTTTATCATATTCTTTTTTATCCCGGTCAATCGTATTGCCTATAGTCAGTGCGATAAAAGCCCCGTCCGAAAGTTTGTATTCCTGATTTCCAGATGTCAATCCCTGGGTTTTCTCTCCAATGATTGTTGTATTTTTCTGTCCTACAAAAGCAATTGCACAGAATTCTCCGGAGCTTGCCGTTTTTTTATTGACCATTATAACAATAGGCTGGGTGATTGGCTTAGGTGTTTTTTTGACAGTAAACTGGTGGGTAACTGTTTTTCCTTCCGAAAATTTTCCATCTTTATAATTGAAAAAAAAGCGGCTTCCTGTAGCATCTACAGTTCCTATTACATTGCTCTGATTCAGCATAGGAGCTATGGATGCGAGCATAGGGTAAAGCATTCCGCCATAGTTGTCTCTGAGATCCAGGATCCAGCCTTTAGGATTTTGAAGGGCCAGCTCTTCAATTTTCGTATAAAATGTATTTACAAATTCGTCCCATTCTTTGAAATTATAACAGGCGATAGGGGGAACTTTAATGTAGGCAATCTTTCCGCTCGTCATTTTTGATTCAATAACAGGGAACTCCTGACCGGTGGCTCTGTATCCAAGAACATAAGCCTTGACCAATTCCGGAGGATAGAAATTGGAATGAGCGTCTTTCAGGGCACTTAGTGCATCTTTGATGATGGGATAGGTAGACTTGATATCCTTCAGATCCTTTGCTTTACGGCGGCTGTCGGTATATAAAGAATCCCATTTAACACGGTTTTTATTCACAGATTTAGCCTTCATAATATCAAGAGCTTTCACTACATAGTTCTGGATACTGTCTGTTTGTGCATGAAGGGCTTGTCCGATTGAAATAAGAAAAATTACAATTATAAAACACAATTTGTTCATTGTTGTCAATTAAGTGGGGTAAAAGTAATATTTTTTCCGGTGTAATGATGTATTAATCTTAAAGTTATCAGAATATGGCTGAATAGGCAAACAGTAGTTTGAGGATGCATAAATAAAAATTCCACAACGTCCCAATATCAGGACCTCATGGAATTTCTAAATTCTTGGTAATGTGTAAAAGAATATCTCAGTTATTCCAACACGGAACCATCAGTATATACAACTTTCTGTACGTCAAAATCAAAAATTAAATCTTCAAATTTTGCAGACGCTATTTTTTTATCATCATTGGAGAATTGGTTATAATCGAAAGCAGCATCGCCTTTAAAAGTAGTATTTGCTGCAATTCGGTCATCCGTAAAATCCATGCTGTAAGAATCTCCGATCTGTTCCCCCAAAGCATTAAAAATCTTAAAACTGATCTTGGCTGCTTTTATCTCTTTAGATGATTTGTTCTGGAGAGCATATTTGAATAGATTGTAATCCTCCAGTCTTCCGGCATCAAAGTTACTTGGGACATATTCTTTGGCAAAAATAGTGACGGTAACAGCATTTTTCATTTTCTGTTTTCTTTCCTCAGCTTCTTTTTTTGCTTTTTCTGCTAAAGCATCCTCTTCGGCTTTGAATTTTTTGGCTTCATCCAGAATATTCTGATACGTCTTATTTTCCAATGATTCGCCTTTTAATTTAGCTCTTATCAGCCATCCTGCAAATAATCCCGCATCCTTCTCATTCCATTTTTTGCTTTCTCCGATCTCTTTAAGATCCTCAGTTATTGTCGCTTCATTATATTTTTTACTGGTAGGGTTTGAGCAGGCAGTTAAAAATATCAAACCGGCTACTATTACAATTTTTTTCATGATTTTCTTCTCTGATTATTAGGTTTTACAATATTAGGGACCTCTGTAATTTAAAAACAGCATCATTAGAGATCTAATGATACTGCCACATTTAATGTTTTTACCTTAGTTGCTTGTGTTCGAAATTTTCATTTTTTCCAACTCAAATAGTGCTTCTATATAAAATGGTTATTAGTTTGAAGCAAATATACAAATTAAGACACTATGTAGTGTCTAAAAATGAAAAAAATTTAAAAAAAATTTCAATTAGTGTTTCGATCCATCGATAAAAGTCAATGTTAGAAGGTGTTTAAAGCATATTTTAGAATCAAAAAAAATTAGATTTAATTCAAAAAATTGAAATGTAAGAGGTATTCATTGAGTATAAAAATCCAAAAAATGCTTTTTAAAAATAAAAACAGCACCATTACCTTGATAATGATGCTGCTTGAGTAATGTTTTACCTCAGTCATTGAATGTTGAAACATTTTGAACTGAGGGAACTAACGATACAATTTGAACTCTCTTGATCATGCAACTTCAATCGTTACTTTAAATAAAAATGGTTATTAGTTTTTGCAAATATATAAATTTAGACACTAATAAGTGTCTAAAATGAAAAAAATTTCATAAACTTGTAGAATTGAAAGTTTACCATGGAAAGAAAATCAGTAGCAGGAAGTATCCGGAACAAAGAACGCAGTATAAAAAAATTTTTAGATGCCGTGGGAAAGATACTTCGAACAAAAGGGTATACTGGATTAAAGGTGAATGATATTGCTGCTACAGCCGGGGTAGATAAGAAAATGATCTATACTTATTTTGGAGGGATGGATGGTCTGATAGATGAATACATCCGATCACAGGACTATTGGAGTAAAATAACTACAGAAGAAGTTGAAAAAATAAAACCCAAATTAGATGATGGAGGTAAATCATTCATGGAAAACATGCTGCTTTCCCAGTTTGATTATGTGTACGAAAACAAAGAAGCACAAAAATTACTTCTATGGCGCTTATCTGAGCCCCGAAAATCACTGAAAAAACTGACCGATACACAGGAAGAAAACGGTGAATATATTTTTAAACTCCTGATGGATTCCCACTTCAAAGAAAATGCAGACGATGTGCGTTCTATTATGGCTATCATGGTTTCAGGGCTTTATTATCTGAATATGTATGCTGCTATGAATGGTAGTATTTTCTGTGGAATAGATGTCAACAGCTCTAAAGGAAGGGATAAAATCAAAAAAGCGATTTCTTTTTTATTAGACCATACTTATGAGAACCTGTAATGTTCAGGTAGGAATGGGGATTGTAAAGAAGGAAAGTTTTCAGCATAAAAAAACAAACCATTAGAAATCTAATGGCTTGTTATGGGTTGTGTTTCTACCTTAGTTGTTTCGTGTTCGAAATTGTCTTAAAGTAAGGGAACATAATAATACAATTTAAATTGTTTATTTTTTCAACCTGAATAGTGTTTTAATATATAGATGGTCTTAGTTTCTACAAATATATACAAATAAGACACTATAAAGTGTGCAAAATGATATTTTTTTTAAATTTATAGTTAATTCATTGATTTCCAGTGTAAATATTTTTAATATTGATAATAAAAACCTCTTTTATCGGGTAATAATTCCCCATTTACATCCCCAAAAACAAATTAATCAGGTCTTTTCAAGCCTTGAAATATAAATTTCAGTCAAAGAAAAGCACATATTGCTTACCATATCATTTTAAAAGATTTATTTACTTTCTTCAAAAAATAAAAAAACGGCATCAATATAGAAAATGATGCCGTTTGGTTGTGTTGTTGCCTCAGTCGTTTATGTTCGAAATATTTTAAACTGAGGGAACTAACGATACAATCTGAACTCTCTTGATCATGCAACTTCAATCATCACTTTATATAAAATGGTTATTAGTTTTTACAAATATATACAATTAGATGTAATTAGACACTGCTTGGTGTCTAAAATGATAAAAAAAATTCTTAAACTTGTATGATAGAATCTTGAATTATGGAAAGAAAGTCAGCATCGGGGAGTATTAGGAACAAAGAACGCAGTAAAAAGAAGTTTTTGGATGCCGTTGGGAAAATTCTGAAGACGAAAGGATATGCCGGTTTGAAAATCAATGATATTGCTGCGACAGCTGGGGTCGATAAAAAGATGATTTACACGTATTTTGGCGGGATGGATGGCCTCATGGACGAATATCTCCGCACACAAGATTTTTGGGTGAAAGCAACAAGTGAAGAAGTCGAAAAAATGAAGCCGAACCTTGAAGATGGAGGAAGACAGTTCATTGAACATATGCTGCTGTCACAATTTGACTATGTATACACCAACAAAGAAGCTCAGAAATTATTGTTGTGGACGATATCCGAACCCCGAAAATCATTAAAAAAACTGATCGATACTCAGGAAGAAAACGGCGAATATATTTTTAAATTATTGATGGAATCCCGTTTCAAAGAAAATATGGAAGTGTATCGTTCTGTTATGGCCATTATGGTTTCAGGGCTTTATTATCTGAATATGTTTGCTTCTCTGAATGGCAGTGTTTTTTGCGGAATAGACGTCAACACGCCAGAAGGTCGTGCCAATATTAAAAAAGCAATATCTTTTATGGTAGATCAAACATATGAAGGGTTGTAATATTTGAAAAGGTATAATGCTGTAAGAAAATAAAAAGAGGCAGTAATCTGCCCCTTAGTTTGTATGATTGATGAGTAATTGGCCAGCAATTGTTGAAGAATAGTCACTCACTTCATTTATTATTTTAATAAGATATCATTAATTTTAGCCAATAGGTTTTGTCTCATTTTTGAATTTCTTTGATTGAGAAGAATGATGAAACCCCAGTTTTTAGCTCTGTTGTAGCATATAATTGAAGATTGTCCCATAGAATCTCCTGATTTTAAATAAAGGGTGTCACCGTTATCTGTAGAAATACTTACCCCTAGTCCCATTTCTCTTTTTTCATCTTTATAGAAGATCTTTTCTGTAAGGATTGCTGCTTTACCGATGGCTGTTTCCTTATTGAGAACCCCTTTTAAATAGAGAAGCATATCAGAAGCATTTGATTTTACCAATCCGGCAGGAGCTGTAATGTTCCATTTGAAAAATTCCTGAATACCGCCCTCAGGATTATGCCCCACAGTTCTGTTTTTTACATCAAAATCTTTAGTGAAAGTGTTATTCATCTGTAAAGGTTTTATTATTTTCATTCTGATAATTTCGTCGTAGCTCTTGCCATATATTTTTTCTACTATTTGTCCCAGCAGGGTATATCCAATAGTAGAGTAGCGGTATTTACCATAATCGGTCAGCTCGCTGCAATTATTGATAATATCGGCTAATGTTTTCTGAGTTACACTACTGACAGGTTGTTGTGGATTAAGCTCTACGAGTTTTCCGAAATCAACATCAGGTAAGCCGGACTGGTGAGAAGCCAGATCTGAAATTTTTATTTTATTTCTAAGGTTTTTATGGAGAACATAGTCTTTGGGAAGATAACTGTCTATATAATCATCCAATTTTATTTTATGGTCAAGAGCAGCTTGTGCAATTAAATTAGACGTTAAAATTTTAGTAATGGATGCAATTTCGAATAAGGAATTTTTATCAATTTTAACAGACGTTTCTGCATTCAGATTACCATAAGCGGTAAAGTATTTCTCATTATTTTTGATCATACCAACGCTGATTCCTACGTGAGGATTTTTTTGAAAATTATCCTTTATTAATGAATCTATCTTTTGGTTTATATTCTGTCCAAAAGTAAAAGTGCTTAATAATAGCACGGCTAAAAAGTTGAATGAAGTTTTCATTGTATCGTTATTGATTGTTAAACATTATTATGATACAAATGTGAGAAAGAAGCCTATCCTATGCGACCGAGTACATGTAATCGGGCGGATTTGATCAGAAAAATGAGTGCGGATACTTTGAAAAAAAAGTACGAGTAATTACAACGTATTGTTTTGTAGTGTTTTACGGTAGGTGGTCGGGGTGTTTCCAGTATGTTTTTTAAAGGCAGTATTAAAAGAAGATTTTGAATTAAAACCCACTTCATACAAGATTTCAAGAATCGTTACCTTAGTTTTTGTAGCATCTTTTAAAATATCCATAGCATATTCTATACGATAGGTATTCACGAAATCATAAAAATGCTGTCCTAGCTTATGATTGATCAAAACAGACAATTCACGGGTAGGAATTCCAATATGATCAGAAATATTCTGGATTGTGATAGAAGGATCCAGAAACGGTTTTTCTGCGGCCATATAATTCTTTAATTTAGACAGCTCTTCATTGTATTCTTTTTCCTGTACCGCTTCAGGCTCTCTCTTTTCTTCCTCTAAAACAATATCGGAGACAAGCTTTAATTTTGAATTAATGCTTCTGAATAAACCGGGATTGTTGAGTGCTTTGAATAAATACCAGCAAACAATAAACAGCTGGGCAACCTGAATGCCGATTTTTATCAAGTCAGAGAGGTATGGGTAATCTGAAAATTTTAAAATATTTTTTAAAAGCACCGTTAAATAAATAACAGCCAGCACACTGGTAAACTGGAACAGCCAGTTGTAGGAATTGATGCTTGTACCGGAGTAATTTTCGAGATATAGTTTTTTTGCCTTTCTCAAAAGTATAAAAACGGCAGTAAAATAGGTAAATGCCTGTATATGAAAAAGAATATGATTGAACTGGAGTTCTATCATATGTTGACGATTCATAATGAAATCAATTTTAGAAGCTGTATCCACTGAATAAAAACGGGGGATCAAAGCGATGTTTGCTGCTAAAAAAGGAAGCAGGTGTAAGAGATATTTAGGCTTAAATTTAAAATCAGAATAACAAACTGATACGACATACAGGTAAAAAACGGGAATCTGTAAAAAAGCAAGCGTATTTCTGAACATTCCAAGATTGGAAGGAACATCACTTATTAAACTCAATAAAGGTTCGCTGGTGTCTATTGCAGTGATGATGAGAAAAAACGCCAAAAGATAATTGCTCGTTTTATGCTTTGTTTTGACTGTAATGAGAAAAAAGGCAAGAAAAAATGAAACAAACAGAGAGATTACTGTTACAATAATTAATAAATTACTCTTATCCATTTTTTATTTTTTTGTTCATAGTTGGGTAGTCTTTTTTTGTTTGCATCTGAACTTTCCGTGGCTAAAATGAGCCTTGAAATCCAAAACCAAACTCTGCAAATATAAAAATTAGATTGAAGTAATCTGTTTTTTTTTACGGCCCGTTCAAATCGTTGTGGTAACGCTATAAACGATCTGAAATCAACAGGCAGTAAATCATAGTTTTATGTTGTTTTTTGATATGGGGAAAATGGTATTTGTAAAGATAAATGGTCCTATACGAAGAGGCTTTTCACAGAAATAGGAGACCACAAAGGCCTCCTATTTTTTATTCCAAATATTGATGCAGTTAGATACCGCCTATTTTTTCAATATTACCCTTTATGATAAGGACATCCCGAAGCGGCATGAGAAGTTCCGGCAGGAGCAAAGAACTGCTCTTCGATTACTTTTCTCTGGTCTTCAGGAATATCTTCCAGCTTACGAAGCGTATTTACCTGGATATGCGGCCAGCTTGTCGTACCTCCGTCATTTCCGAAATCAAATTCGAAAAATACAATTTGTTCGTATTGAAGCTGAAGAATCTCTTTTCCGTCTTCAATTACCGTTTCAATCCACATATCCATATCCACTTCAACAGTAGGAACAAAACGATTCACAAAAGGAACATTTAAAACGCCTCCCTGCGCTCCGGTTTTCATTTTGGATGACATCTTAACGTGAACGTAATTGCTTACTTCCTGACCTCTTAAAGTATCTCTAAGCCTTAGATCAGGTCTTACGGAATAAGGATATAAATCGTCTGCCAATATTCTCTGGGTATAAATTTTGTTTGAACCCGGATCATTTTTATCATTTAAAGTCTCATGTACCCAGTCCGGTGCAGGCTTATCAAGATCAATAATATTGTCAGGTGTTACTCCTGCATTACCCATCGTCCGTGAAATGGAGAGATGATTAGTGTCCCATGCTTCTTTACCGTATGGGAATTTAGGGGAACCGTCAATTAAATAAATGGTGTCACCATCAGAATTACTTTGAGCAGCAATATCTCCCAGTAAAGTAATGGTACTTCCATGAGGAATGACGCCACTTCGCGAAATAGAGTAGTCCGGAATAAAATAAGGACCGTCAACTCCTGCTCCCGGCTTTATTTCCTGTGCCGGAATAATCTCATAATAAGGCTGTCCCGGCTCCAGCTGGCTCAGAAGGATATACTTTTTTTCTTCCCCGTCTGGTGTTACCCTTACCAAAGGTTCATCTCTGTATTCTCCCGTATATCCATACTTTTCAGCATCTTCTGTAGAAATAGCATGAATACCACGGTCTCTTTTAATAGATTCCTTCGTTGCCGCATGATTGTAGACATCACTCAGCCATAGATACATCCCGTTTTCTTCATGAATAGGGGTGTATTTTAAAGCGTCCTGTCCTTCTACAGTATTCACACTTTTAATACTTTGCTCGTATTTAACAGCTCCGCAGAAAAGTTCACTTGCGCCACCACGGTTACGAACTCCTCCGGGAACGATAGAAAATGTTAGCTTCTCAATATATTCTTCACTGTCAAAAGCAAATTTACCGGGAATGGTACCGGAATTGGTACCAGGAGAAGGCATAATGGTAGTATGCACTCCGCTCGCTAATGAAGGTTTGGTAATGTCTTTATTGTAATTCACATTATAACTTACCCAAGTTCCGTCAAGCGCTTCAAGAATTCCATAGTCTACACTATCTTCTATTGCCTGCAGATTTTCTTCTCTAAAAGGTCTTACCGGATCATCGATAAGAAGTTTTGAATATCCGTCCATTAATTCTGCCAAAGATTCCTGGTTCTGACCTGGCATTTTACGGAATAACTGTTCACCTCCCGCTTCGGGACTTTCTTTTTTTCTTTTAAGCATGATGTATCGTTTTTTTTAGGGTTATAAATTGATGTATTCGAAAGTAGGGCCTGCATTAGTCTGAGAGTCCAATGGTTGTTTCATCAGACCTACTGCCTGCTCTTTCAGGGCATACATGTACATAATGGATTTTTCCAGTTCTCTTTGATTTCCTTCCACGGCACTTTGGATGGCATCTAACAGACGCTTATAGGTTTTATTAAATTCAACGCCCTGGGCATATAGTACTTTATTCTCTTTATAGTCTTCAAGCTTAGGATTGGGTTTCATCGGGTATGCCTGGTTCCAGTCTACAGGTAAATCTTTTCCTGTAGGTGGCGTAGTGACAGGCATCATTCCGTTTTCATCCATAAAAGGTTCGTAGTTTCCTCCAAGATAAAAATGCTCATGGAAAACTTCTTTAAATCTGAAATAATGAGCCAGTTCCACTCCTTCTTCAAACTGTGACGGATCCACATCGAAAATAGAATCGTCAGCCCCTTCACCTTGTCCTTTGATTTCCTGGAAAACGGCAATTACCCCAGCCAAAGCTTCTACAAAGTGTAGCTTCCCGCCACTTCCGTAATATTGCTCAGGACGGATCTGTTTTGCAGGGTTTCCTGTGAAAATGCCTCCGGTATTGAGTTCCTCGAAATTCTTGGGAAGGCTTCCATGTTCTTTGTAATACGCCATGATTTGGAAAACAACAATATAGAAGAATAAAGCATCGTAATATTCACCGATGGTATGTACGTTTTCCATAATGAAGCCTTTCATGTTTTCAAGAGTCCAGAAGTTGTTTTCCTGTACAGCAGCTCTTTGAGAATATAAGGCTGAAGAATCAGTTTCATGATCATATTTAGGAGCTTTTACCAAAGGATTTCCCGGGCTTTCAATAGCGATAAATGTTGCAATGCTGTTTGAGGAGAAGGTTTCCAGACCAACATAGAAATCAACATTCATGGGTAATTTCATAGGATAGGTAGGGTAGTTCTCCTGCTGGTTGACAGAAGGTTGAATATCGATGGCGTTCAGGACATTACAAACCATAATCAGGTGAAGCATTTCTTCCACGGCAACACTTCTGATAATCTGGGAAGCCAGAGCATTGGTTCCATCCTTTATTGAATACAAAGCAGTAAGATAGGGAGGGATGGTAGAGTGTTCGATAAGAATAGCTGTCTGTAAAAGATCCTGTAAAACCGGACGGTAATCCACATCAGCTAAACCCTTTTTTACTTCTGAAATTTCTGAACCTGATTGAGATTCCAGATAAGCATTAAATTCTTTAATCTGATCATTAAGCAAAAGGCTCGTCACCATTTTGCTGTGATGTTTTACTCCTTCAATCCAATCTTCTTTGCTGAGCGTTGAATCAAACAATAAAGAAGGTAGTGAAACGGCTTCTGCAACGACAGCACTTCTGCCTGCCATATTGGATCCTTTTAATAATGTTTCCTGTGGTTGTTCTGTTTTATTGATAAGTCTTTGTCTCATGTTTTTATTTTTTAAGTTGAATTTCAAGATCAGCAAGGATAGATTCTACCGAACGGATGGTGAATGCTGATAATGTTAAAGTAGGATTTGAAGTTCCCAGCGTTGTCATATTTCCTGCTCCTACGATGTATAAATTGGAATGATCCCAGGCTTTGCAATAGCTGTTGGTTACAGAATCTTCTGCTGTAGAACCCATTCTGTGAGTTCCTACAATATGTCCCGCTCCATTATAAGAATACCTTACACCGTTGTAGATCACAGAGTTCTTATCCGCAGCAGTGTATTTTGTAAAATCCTCAATGCCTAATCTTTTGAACATTTGGTCCGAAGCACTTTTTGCCTGTTCCATAGATCTCTTCTCGTAGTCAGTCAGCTCATAATGAATAACAGGACGAGGAATACCCATAACATCCAGATATTGATCATTAATAGTTACCCTGTTGTTTGGATTGGGAAGCTGTTCAATTTCAAAATGAAATAATACCTGCTTTGAAAGCCTGTTGGTAAGCTTTTCTCTTAATTCTGCCCCAAAACGTTTTTCTTTGATAAAGTAAGCCACATCAGAACCTGGAGAAAATGCAGGCCATCCCCATCCCCAGTTGTCAAGAGGAGAAATCCATGCAGAAAATTCACCTCTGAAATTTCCGTCACGGAAAGACGAAATATTGGTGGTGGAACCAGGACCTCTGTACGGATATACCGGTTCCGGGAAAAGCCCCCAGGTAAGCATTACCATATGGTCCATTAAGTTTCTTCCAACCTGGTCACTGCTGTTGGCAACTGTTTTTACAACGTTGTTAACGGTATATTTGGAGTTCAATAAAATCTTTGGATTTTCAAAAGCATTGGCTGCCAGAATTACAATAGAGTCTGAAGTGTCAATAGCTTCTTCAACAAAATCTGTTTTCTCCCTTGAAGTATATCTTCTCAGATGAATTTTGGAAATTTTATCTGTATTATTCTGATCCACACTTAATTTATAGACCACACTCTGAGCCTGAATCTGCATGTATGGATTACGCTTAAGGTTTTCATTTTCATTAACTTTATATAAAGCTTTTTTCAATGTTTTTAAAGCATTGTATTTTGCCTGAACCGGACAGATCGGAACACAGGATGCATTTCCTTCGCAGCGCTCTCCCATATAAGGGTTCCATACAGAACCAAGAGCTTTGTATTCTTCCTTTTCTGAGCTGTCTAAAACAAGTTTGTATCCCGTTTCTTTAGGTTCAGCTTTGATGATCTTTGTTTTTCCGTATTTTGGGTTCGGAATAGAATTTCTTCCCTGTGGAGAAGGTACCATCAGTAAAGGAATTTCTCCTGAGCTTAGCGCTACACTTGTGCCTTTAAGCCCCTCAATGATCTTATGATCCATATAACTCTGAGGAATTTCTTCCATCGGGAACACATAATCCCCATAATATTCTTCCATATTCTCAGAAATAGGATATTCCTGTCTTGAGACATCTCCGGAAACCCCTATTTCAAACTCTGCCATTTCATAATAAGGCCTTAGTTCTTCATAGTCTATAGGCCAGTTGATAGGTGTTTTTTCTTTCGAATCCGGCTTATCTATTGTAATCCCGTACTTCTCTGTAAGTTTGAAATCGTTCGGAAGCATCCTTGGAGTAGTTCCCAGCCAGTGAAGGGTAGTCCCTCCGCCCACTCTGATGGCATCACTCGCAAACGGCATTGGCCCAAACTGAACCAGATATCCTTTCTTATCAGGAAATGGTGGGATAATATGCTCCATATCGAGTACATTCGGAGAAGGAGCCTGCTTTAAATTCGGATAAGGGGAATTGGGAACTTTAGCCTCTTCCATATAAAAAGTACGCATATACTCATTATAGGTGGTCATTGAAGACACAGAATCCAGCTCCAGACCGGCTTCTAATCCGGCTTCGTACATCAGTATTGATATTTCACGAATATTATCAGATTTTCCGGCATCTGCACGGTGGATCATTTTTCCTTTTGTTACATCAAATACATGGTCGGTCAGCAGTTTTGCAATAAGAGATCCTGCGATCCCCGTTCCTACGATGATGACATCTTTTTTATGGTGGGTCTGATTCATGAGTTGCTGTTTACAGGTTTAATATTCCATGATTTGTAGCCAGGCTGTTTTGCCCCGGGTGGATGAGAATGCATCAGGTTCCAGACAAGCCCCTCTTTGTAAGAAAGATCATTGACATAGGCTCCTTCCCAGGTTCCCAGATACCACATTGTAATGATCTTCCCTGCAATATCATTCATTCCTGGTTTTGCTATGATTTCGGATTGAATGGCTTTTTTTAACTGATCTTCATCGGAAGAGCTTTCAAGAATATTTTTAGAAACAGTAAGAAATTCCACAAAAGTAGCTGCATCTAAGCTTTTGAGAATGTAAGTGTAATAGGTTTCTGCCAAGCCAGTAGACTGTAATTCGTTGACCGTAAATCCGGCAAGCGCTTCCGAGATAGACATAAACACGTCGAAATAGTAATCGTCGACGTTGAGGATTTTGTTAATAATGTTCATTTCGTTAAAAATTTGGGTTAGATATCTTCAACTCCTTTTAACAGGAGATGATCATGCCGATTGATCTATAGCTGCCGGATTTTTCAGATACCATCTCTTTTCTCAGAAATGAATGCATGTCTTTCAAGCGATCCATAGTTATCAATTTTTGTTAAATCGAAATTAATCAGATCCTGTTAGATAAGATTCAGTATTTCTACGTAATTTATAGTAGTTATTGTTTGTGATTTTGTACGTAATCCTTTATACATAATGGTTTTTGGAAGTTTTGTTTTCACCTAGTTTAGAATTAATTTAAATAATGTGGTAGGATATTTTGTATTTAAAATAGGTATAGGTGGTACTGATATTTGAAAATAAAACACTGAAATTATGTAAGATGAAAATGATTTTTAAATCTAAAGAGGAATAGTCTTACCTTAGGCGTCAAAGAAATAAAATACTGCAGTTGTTTCTATAATTATAATCCGAATACAATCAATTGTTTCAAAACCATGAAAAAACTTACTTTAACCATACTATGTCTGATCTCTTTTGCTTTATCAGCGCAACAACTGAAGGATAAAAAAGAAACCGCTTCTCATTTGTCCAAAAACCTAAAACAGTCAATACATCAATCCGTTCAGCTCGAAACAGACAGGATATTTAATAAGTTGGTTACTATCAGAAGAGATTTTCATGAAAATCCGGAACTGGCAGGCAAGGAAGTGCAAACTCAGGAAAAAATTAAACAGTATCTGCTTGATTTAGGATTGGAAGTTCAAACGGATATTTACGGATATGGTGTTGTAGGAATCCTGAAAGGGGATAAGAAAGGAAAAAAAATAGCCTGGAGATCGGATATGGATGCATTACCCAATGATTATCCGGATCCGGAGACTTTCAAATCGAAAGTAAAAGGTGTTCAGCATGGTTGTGGTCACGATATTCATATGGCGGTTGGATTAGGAATTGCTGAAGTTCTCGCCAAAAATAAAAAGTCATTAAAAGGAACCGTTTACTTCATATTTCAAGCTGAAGAGGAAACTTTCAAAGGTGCAAAAGAAATGCTGAATAACGGGTTGCTTTCCAGAATACATCCTGAAGAAATTTATGGATTGCATGTAACTGCAATACCAGCTGGACAGATCATGGTGAAACCCAATGAAATGTTTGCCTATCAAAAGAAAATAAGGATTCAGTTGAAAAATGGATTGTCAGAAGAACAGACCAAAGAATTAACAAAAAAGATCAGCAATTATTTATTTCGTGCTTCTTCCGGAAGTAAACCATGGGAAATACATTCTATGGTTGACCCTAAAATCGGGCTGACAAATCCGAATACTATTTTCAAAGATTATCTGTTCATAGACGGAAATTTTGCCGCCTATTCTAAAAATAATGAATCTTTTCTTGAAGCATATGTATATGAGACGAATGTCTCTAATGTAGATAAGATAATTCCAGAAGTTCAAAAGATTATCGAGGATAATGGTTACAAAGACCAACTTCTTTCTGTTTCATTCACGCAGGGAAATCCAACTGTTATCAATAATGAAAAATTAACCCATTCAGTGACAGAAATCCTTCAGAATATGTATGGGAAAAATACCGTTGCCATAGCTTATGGGCAGGTTCCGTTTTTTAATGATGACTTTGCTTATTTTCAACAAAAAATACCGGGAGTTTACTTCTTTCTTGGTGGTTCTAATTTTGAAAAAGGAGTGATTGCAATGAATCATTCTCCTAATTTTCAGGTGGATGAGGAAAGTATCAGAACCGGAGTGAAATGCTTTTCATCGTTAATTATAGAACGTCTTAATAGCAACTAACCTTTTATTGTAATACGATCTATTTCAAACAAAACTTCTGATAAAGAAGTGTATTCTATATAAAAGATGCTGTCCTTAAAAAAGAACAGCATTTTTAATTTTTTACTCTACAACAATACTTTCAATGCCTTTTTGCAATGCTGTGTCCTGAATAACCGGAACAGAAAGTCCTTCTGCACGGACAACAGAAATATCCGTCATTCCCATAAATCCTAAAGTTTGTTTTAAATAAGGAACTACAAAATCATAAGCCTGCCTTTCACCTTCAGAATAAATACCGCCACTTGAAAAAGCAAGATATACTTTCTTGTTTTTCACCAGACCTTCAGGACCGTTTTCACTGTAACTGAAAGTTTTTCCTGCCCTTGCAATATGATCAAGCCATGATTTCAGCGTAGAAGTGATACTGAAATTATAAAGCGGAGCTTCAATAATGATAATGTCAGCCTCATGAAGCTCAGCAATCACCGTATCAGAGAGTTTTACAGTTTCCAATTGCTCAGAAGTACGGTTTTCTGCAGGAGTGAAGAATGCATTGATATGGGCTTCTTCCAAGTGAGGAAAAAGAGGATTGGTCAAATCACGTTTTTTGAAAATACTGTCAGGATATTTTGCAGTAATTTTTTCTACAACAGCATTACCCAGTTTTTTGCTGACTGATGATTCGCTTCTTGGGCTTGAGATAATATGAAGTACTTGTTTCATTTTTTTATTTTTTAAAATTGATGTTTCAAAATTATCTATATTTACTAATAAAAAGATAGTAGTTACCAAAAGGTTAGTAATAACATTTAGGTTAGTAACAATAGAAAAAAATAGAATGGAAGAAGAAAAAATAGTGTATTCACGGCCACAATGCAGCACTCATCTGTCTGCAACTGAGGATGCTTTATACGTTCTTGGCGGGAGATGGACCATCCGGGTCATGATTGCTATTCTTGGCGGACATACACGGTTCAATGAATTACAGCGGACCATCAATGGAATTTCGGCACGCGTGTTATCCAGCGAATTAAAAAAACTGGAGGTCAATCATTTGGTGGAAAGAACGGTTCTCATCGATCACAAGCCCGTTTTGGTAGAATATGTTCCTACAGAATACAGTGAATCACTGAAAGATGTAATTGCTGCCCTGGCTGATTGGGGGGTAAAACATAAAAAGAAAATTACAGCCTGATAACCCAAAAAAAGAGTAGGTTGGTACCGTGAAATACTGCATTTTTTTGTATTTTATGAGTTGCACCATTCATTATACTTTACATACTTTTACTCAATTAATAATGACAAGATGATCATATGCGAAGACTTATTATTTTCCTGGGGGGCCAGTCTGGAAAAATATGAAGCTGGAGATGCTATTTTTCAGGAAGGAACTGCGGCAAAATATTATTTTCAGATCAAGTATGGCACTGCGAAACTGAATACTTTTTTAGAAGACGGAAAAGAATTTGTTCATGGGCTTCCCTTTGATGGTCATTGCATCGGTGAGAGTTACTTATTTACAGACCATCATTACGCAGTCAATGCGATTGCAGTTACCAGCTGTGAAGTGATTAAGATTTCTAAAACCAAATTCCTGCAAATATTATTGGAAACCCCTGAATTAATGCTGGAGATTAATAAATATACAGCCGACAGGATGCATTTCCGGTATTTAGTTTCCAGTTTTCTGGCCATTTCGGATCCTATTATAAAACTTAGGAAGCTTTTTGATCATATTAAAAGCTATTTCGGTTTTGAAGAAGCTTACTCATTCCTGATTCCCTATACCAGACAGCAAATAGCTACTCTTACCGGCCTTCGGGTAGAAACGGTGATCAGATATGTCAAAAAAATGCAGGAACAGAAGCTTGTTAAAATTGAAAGCTCTAAAATTTACTATTAATGTTCAGTGATTTACTTTAAGATTAATACGGGCTGATGGGTATTTTGGTAAATTCCTTCAGAAATACTTCTGCTTGCCAGATAATACAAAAAGCTGTGCTCACCGGGTAATGCAATAATAAGATCAGCTGCATGGGAGGTTGCGAAAGTCAGAATACCATTAATAACATCTTTATCATAAGAATAATGAATACTGCTCGGAATTTCCGTTAAATGTTCGCGGATATAGTCTTCCAGCTCGCGTTTTTTATCCTCATCCTCTTTTTCACTGGTTTTGATGTTTAAAAACAACAACCGGACATCTTGTTTATGAATAACAGATTTGTGATGAAATAATCTCTGTAATCTTTTGATTCCCTTTATATCGCAAGGAATAAATATATTTTTAATAGGAGTGTAGTGATAGCTGTTGGGAACAATTAAGGTCTTTACAGGGCTGGTTCTTGCAATGCTTATAATATTATCAGAAACAAAGCTTTCGTTGGTAGAGGTTGAATCGTCACTGCCCAGAATAATCAGTTCTACAGACGGTTCATTCTTTAAAAGCTCGTTGATGCTTCTGGTAAGAGCCCAGTCACTTAGTACTCTGGAAACCTTGAGGTCAGGGTGTTTTTCTGTAATGATACTGCTTAACTGGTCAAATAATAGTTCTGTCCTTTGAAGCAGATTATTGAGGCTTTCTTCATTCACAAAGGAATGCCCTTCTGCAATATGCAGATAATCAAACTCAGATTCTCCCGCAGTTTTTAGTAAGATGATGTTTTGATATTCATAGGTTTTTGCCCAGTCTGTGGCAACTCTTACTGCATTTTCCGTAGTTGATGTAAAATCAATGGGTACAAGGATTGTTCTCATAATATATCATTTTTTGATCCTGATTCTTCCAGATTTGCTGTCATTTTTTTTACTAATAGAAGAGCTTTGCTGATCTCTTCTTCATCAATGTCTCCAGCCGCTTTTTTATAAAGATCCAATGCCCATGGATAAACAGTTTCCACAATCTGTTTCCCTTTCACAGTTAAAAAGATCTGCTTATTCCTCCGGTCGTTTTTATACGCTATCCGTTCAACCAGATCCCGCTTTACAAGGCTGTTGATCAGATAAGTGATGCTTGATTTGTCTTTGCTTACTTTATTTCCTATTTCCTGCTGGTTGATGCCATTATTGCGTGAAAGTAATCCCAGAATCTCAATCAGTTCAAAAGAAAGATCCGGATCATATTCATTAATGATGGTCTGAATCTTCTGTCGAAGGCGGCTTTTCATTTCACTCATAGCCAGACCTAGCTCCAGAGCCAGTTCCGAAATATTATTCTGTTGTACAGGCATACTTTTACAATATATTAGAGCAGGATAAGATGCATGTCGAAAAGATTTTATCGCATAACTTATCCTAACAAATATACGTAAAATTAGTTTTAATTAAAACTAATTAGGTGTAAAATAGTATATGTCAGGTTATAAATGAATTGAAAAATAACCTTACACAAACAAATTTTGCTGTTTGATTACTATAAGATCCGGAAAAGATCACATTGTTATATGCCGCTAGAGACGAGGAGCTCTGCCATTCGATTATTCTGAAAAAGTACCTTAGAAATATCAAATAAAAAAAGCAGAGACTAATTCTCTGCTTTTTCTTTTTTAACGGCTTGATTCATAATAAGGATAATTCCCAATAGGAAACAGGCGATAATCAGATAACGCCAGGAAAGGTCTTTTTGATCGCTTACCGTTCCGCTCACTGAAATGATAAAACTTGTTATTGAAGTAATCACATACACCAATCCACCCATCAGTCCGCCGGCAGTTCCTGCATTTTTAGGAAAGTAAAGCATACTTGTCGTAAAAAATGAGGTAAATAGAATTCCGGAACAGATATGAATGAAAAAGGCAAAAGGAATCATAATGAAAAGACTTTGTGCATAGTAACTGGTGATGATCAAGCCTGCAATCAGGATCAGCTGCAGAAGAATAGGCTGTAAGATTCTTGGCTTAAAATCAAGAGTCAGTCTGCGTTTTCCGATAAATCCGCCGATCATCCATGAAAAACCTAAAATCAGGGTACAATATCCAATGACTACCGGGGTAAAATGAAAGGTATTTTCAATAATAAAAGGTCCGGTAATATTAAATAACATCACAATAGAGTAGCTTAATCCCAAAATGAAAATTCCAAGCATGAAAATCCTGTTCTTAAGCATCATTTTGTAAAGACTGATATTCTCTGACAGATCCAGTTTCTTTTTCTGAGGAAGACTTTCACCACTGAAGAACCATTCAAACAAGAACAGAAGTCCGGCGTACGCGGCAAGAAAATAAAAATTAGCATGCCAGTTAAAAAGTTTTTCAAGATAGCCCCCTAAGAAAGGCGCCAGAATGGGTCCGCACGACCATACAATCGTAAAATAACTCAGATAATGTTTCACTTTCTCCGAATCATAAAGATCTACAAAAATAGCACGGGTTGCCACTACAAGAACGGAAACAGCCGCTCCCTGAAGAATACGAAGCAGACAGATCAGTAAAATACTGTTTGTCATGGTAATTAAAATACTGGTCAGAATCAATAGGAACAGCGCTATCAATTTGGGACGATAACGGCCGATACTGTCCAGAATTCCTCCTACAAATAACTGTGAAATTCCGTAACTCAGAAGATATGAAGTTAAAGTGATCTGGATATCTTTTTCTGAAACCATCATTTCTTTAGCCATAGAAGGGAATGATGGTAAATAAATGTCTGTGACAAACCCGGAAAGCGGGATTGACACGAAAGCCATAATAGTAATTAATCTGATTCTTTTTTCAGATGCATCTTTCAACATATTCAGTCATTTTTTACCATGCAAAAATAGCTCAAGAAATATAAATATGGGTTTTAAAAGACAAAGTAAAAATTACAAAAATCAAATATTAAGATAAATTCTTAAATTTTAAGGGTGAAGTCTGGGCATGCTTTTTAAAGAAATTATTAAAATGTGCCGGCTGATCAAAGCCTAAAGTATAGCCTATCTGAGCAATATCCCAATTCGTATACTTCAGCAGGTTTTTAGACTCTTCAAACATCTTTTCCTTAATGATCTGTGTTGTAGTAAGATTGGTAACAGATTTTACGGAAGAATTCAAATGATTGACATGCACATTGAGATGATCGGCGAAATCAGAAGGACTTTTTAGCGCAAGTGGATAGGCAGGAGAATCCAAAGGAAACTGTTTATTGAGCAATTCGTCAAATAACTTGTACAGCCGTACATTGCCGGGAAGCTCATTTGGATTGATGTCTTCTAAACGGTTTTCCTGTGCCAGATGCATAACAGATGCCAGATTACTTTTGATACTGCTGCATCGGAAAGGGTAGGAAGAATTATTCATCCTATAGATTTGATCAAAATAAAGAGTAGCCAGCTCGGTCTGTTCGTCCGTCAGAAAAACAACCGGTTTGCTCCATTCCTTAAACATCGAAGTTTTTTTAAATAGGTTGAATTCTGAATTTCCATTAAAAAACTCCTGATTGAAAAGGCAGAAATATCCTTCCTGAAAATCACTCTCACATTCCCAGGAATAAGGGATACTTGGAGAAGGGAAAAATAAAGCCGGACGGTCAATATACAACTGATGCGTACCATAATGAATGGTGCCTTTTCCTATGATAAAACTTATTTTATAGTAATCACGGCGGTTATAGGGACTCTTGAAGCTGCAGTATCTCCGCATCGAAATATTGAAATGGGATTTTCCTGTTTCAAACTCCTCCGAATCAAACATTTTGACCTCGTTTTTACGGATGCGTTTGTAATAGTCTTCTATAGTTTCCAGTTGATCACTCATAGGTAAAAATTATAAAAATCAAAGATAGGTAAACTAATACCTACTTACATTAATTTTAAGTGAAATAATAAAAATGAGAATTATAGCTTGCTTCAATAATATCAGTATTAAAAATCGGCTTACTTATTATAAAATATACAGACACATCCGTCTAAACTTGAGAAATCTGTAGTTGAAAATCTAATTTTTATTAATCTCCAATTCTAAAATATGCGACGGAAGCTGAAAAGGACCCGCCTTTGAACTGACTGTAGATATAAAACCGGATTCTTTTAAAAACTCCTGAAGCGGATCGTGATCCAGCATATTGATCCAGATAATATCTGTAAAACTCACAGCCGATCTGCATTTTTTCCAAAGTGACTGTCTTACCTCCGCTGAATCAAATTCTGAAGGAATGACAAAACTGATTTCTGTAGCCCTCTTTCCATCGGGTATTCCGGGATGTAGTGAACCACTTTTTATAATACTGTACCCGATGGGTTTCTGATCAGCATACGTCATAATAAGCTGGTTAGAAAGATTGTTCAGTTCATTGATCATCTTTCTTGGGTCTATTTCATGGTGAATGTATTTTTTAATGTCCTCTTCACTTACAAACTCCTTGTGCAATGTATAAATTGAAGAATCCATAATGGTTATAAGATCAGAAATTCCCTCTTCAGAACCTACCTTAAATTTTGAAATGATATCCATGGGGCTTTTTTTTATTCAAAATTATAAGTTTAATCCTTTCAAAAGGGATACAGTTCGTTAAAATATAACCAGTACAGAAAGGTATTTTTGTAAATTTGTTCAGTACAGTTGTTGTGTTATGATGAAACCTTATAAATATGAAGTTTTTACGAAAGTAATAGAGGAGCAGATCCGCAACGGAATCCTGCAGAAAAATGAAAGACTTCCTTCTGTTCGGGAGATTAAAGAAAAATACAGACTGAGTACAAGCTCAGTACAAAATGGATTTGAATATCTCCTGATCAAAGGGTTAATCAGGAGCAATCCTCGGTCCGGTTACTTTGTTGCAGAAACTCAGGAAGAAAATATTCCGGAGGCAAAGACAACGCTGCCTGCGGTTGTGAGGGATGAGGTATTTATGAAAAACATGATGCTGACTTCCAAAAGAACTTCGGAATTCAGTTCTTTCAATACAGCGGTTCCGGGAGATTTGCTCATTCCACAGAAGCTTATCCTGAGAACAATGCAGGAAGTGATTCGTGAAAAAGGAGCAGCCTTGCTCAGATATTATCCTTCCAACGGACTGGAAGCATTAAGGAAACATATTGCAAAACAAATGGGAATTTATGGCGGTACCATCAATCCTGATGAAATTATTATTACGGATGGCGCTTTGCAGGCACTTACAATCGCTTTAAAGTCGGTCACCAAAGCTGGGGATGTGGTGGCTGTTGACAGTCCGTGTGTGTTTTCTGTGCTGGAGGTCATTGCCCATCTGGATCTGAAAGTGATTGAAATTCCTGTGCATTACAGAAGTGGTTTTGATACGGAATACTTATGGAAAGTCTGTGAAGAAAATGATATCCGGGCTCTTGTCACGACTCCGAACTTTCATAATCCTACAGGAATGATGATGAGTGATGAAATGAAAAAAGAAATCATTCGTATTGCAGAATTCCATCAGCTATGTGTCATTGAAAATGATATGTATTCTGATCTTTATTTTGGGGAACAGAGACCACGCAGTATAAAAAGCTTTGATAAAAATGGGGTGGTAATGACCTATTCATCATTTTCAAAAACATTAGCGCCTGGAATTCGTTTAGGATGGCTGTATGCAGGACATTTTTATGCAAAATCAGAAAGAACAAGATTTGCTTTGGGACGGTCTGTTTCTCCCATTTATCAAGAGCTTGTTCTGAAACTCCTGCAGGGGAGCAGCTACGAAAGGCACCTGCGGTCATTCCGGAAAAAGCTAAACCAGCAGGCAGCTCAGGTATTGGAGGCTTTAAGAAATTCTTTTCCTGAAGATTCCTATTTTCACAGACCTCAGGGTGGATACAGCATTTGGGGACAACTTCCGGAGAATACAGATAGGGAAAAATTCTATCAGTATTGTGAAAAGCATCAGATTTTATTTACTCCCGGAGATACCTTTTCTTTTACGGATAAATATCACTATCATTTCCGGATTGTTTTTGCAGAGCGAATTACTTCTGAAAGCATTGTTTTACTGGAAAATGCGGGACGAAAAGCAAAGGAATTATTGTTGTAAATCCATAGGAATAATGCAATTAGTAAGAAAGGGTAAGAAATCAGACGTATTTTAAATGAGAGATTGATTTAATTTTCTTCAATTCTTACAGGTTTTTAATTGATTATTAATGCTTTAAAATTGATTCTGTTTTCAGATTGAAATTGATGCCTGATTTCCTGCCATTATTTGATTTTATTTTAAAAATTAAATTGATTTGAAGAAAGACTCAAAAAAAATAATCAAAACCACTATTTTTTTTCAACACAATTAGGCTGGAATCACCATAAAACCTATATTTGCAGCCTAAATTTTTAAATAAATGAAAGAACTAATTGAAAAAATTAACGCAGAATTTGAGGCGTTCACAACTGAGGCAAACCAACAAGCGGAAAAAGGAAACAAAGCAGCTGGTACAAGAGCTCGTAAAGCAGCTTTAGAACTAAGCAAATTGTTCAAAGATTTCAGAAAAGTTTCTGTAGAAGAAGCTAAGAAATAATTTACCTTTAGCCGGCTTTTGAAGCCGGTTTTTTTTATCCCCTGTTGAATTTAAAACAGAGTTAAATTTTTTAAATTGTACTTTTTAAAATCAGTATCTGGGATAATGTACCTGTAAAAAGAGGAACAACATTGCTTTCCGAATAAGAACAGATATTTCTTAATGGAAAATAAGAACTCGACTTCAGAGAAATACATAAAGACTGTCTTATTTGATGGTCTTTTTTTATGAATTATAGTTATTCATTAATTTTTGTTCTTTAATAAAGATGAAAAAGTTAAGAATATCTATGAAAAGGCTCTTTTTTAGGCTCAATCTTTTACCATCTCCTTAATTTCTTTTATCTTTAAACCAATCAATATATATTATGAGGATAAATAGATTTTTTGCAGTGCCTGCCGTAGTGCTGGCTGCTCAGTTTTCCTGGGCTCAGGTAAAGGTTGACCCCAAAGAAAGGTTAAACCCTATCGTAAAAAGTTTTGTAGATGAAGTAAATAATAATTCCCAGTTGGAAAATCTTGCCTACGAGTTATTGGACGGTATTGGCCCCCGTCTTGTAGGAACTCCTGAAATGCTTGCCGCAAACGAATGGAGTGCAGGTAAGCTTCGTTCATGGGGAGTAGATGCCAATCTTCAGCAATTCGGAACATGGAAGGGATGGCAGAGAGGTACTACTCATGTTGATATGACTTATCCACGGATGAAATCTCTATCTGCAACGCAGCTTGCATGGAGCCCGGCTACTAAAAAAGCGATTGAAGCAGAAGTGATTATTCTTCCTAAAGTATCTTCAAAAGCTGAGTTTGATCAATGGCTTCCTTCTGTAAAAGGAAAAATAGTGCTGATGGCACAATATCAGAAAATCGGACGTTCTGATGAGCAGATCAAAGAATTTGCTACTCCGGAATTGTATGAAAAGCTTAAAGCAGAAAAAGATCAGGCTGCCAAGGATTTCACAGCTTATGTAAAGAACATCGGATATGATAACAACAGCCTTCCGGATGCTCTGGAAAAAGCAGGAGCGGCAGGAATTGCTATTTCAAACTGGACTGGAATCATGGGAGCAAACAGAATATTCGGAGCAAAAACAACCAAAATTCCTATGGTTGATATTGATGTAGAAGATTATGGAATGCTTTACAGAATGGCAGAAAAAGGAGCTCAGCCTAAAATCAAAATTGATGCTCAGTCAAAAATACTTCCTGAAGCTAAAAGTTTTAATACAATCGGGATGATTAAAGGGAAAGAAAAACCTGATGAATATGTCATTCTATCCGCTCACCTGGATTCGTGGGATGGAGCTCAGGGAGCTACAGATAATGGAACCGGTACAATTACCATGCTGGAAACGATGAGGATTCTTAAAAAATATTATCCTAATAACAAGAGAACTATCGTGATCGGACTTTGGGGAAGTGAAGAGCAGGGATTGAATGGTTCCAGAGGCTTTGTTGCAGATAATCCTCAGATTATAAAAGGAGTACAGGCTGCTTTTAACCAGGATAACGGGACCGGACGTGTTGTGAATATCAGCGGTCAAGGATTTGTAAAAGCGTATGATTATATCGGGAAATGGCTTGATGGCGTTCCAAAAGCGGTAAAAAGCCATATTAAAACTGATTTCCCAGGAATGCCGGGTGGCGGTGGTTCTGACCACGCTTCATTTGTGGCAGCAGGAGTACCCGGAATTTCTTTAGGTTCCCTGAACTGGGGGTATTTCGGATATACATGGCATACGACAAAAGATACCTATGACAAAATCGTTTTCGATGAGGTGAAAAATAATGTGATTCTAACGGCTGCATTAGCATATATGGCGTCCGAAGATCCTGAATTTAGCAACAGAGAAAAAAGAGTAATGCCTCAGGATGAGAAAGGAGATACGGTAAAATGGCCGGAACTAAAAGAGCCTAGAAGGAGTTCTAAGGATTATAAATAAAATTCTATTCTAAGAGTAGGATTAAGAAAATAAAAGGCTGCCTTAGAGGGCAGCCTTTTTGTATTCCTGACGAAGCAGTTCTCTTATTTCTTTTATCTTATTTTCTTTCACAATATGAGTTTTGCAGATCTTGTTATTCAAATGCATGCTGAAGTTCATTTGAGTGCCTTGTGTTTCCCAGGTATGACTAGGCGGAGGCGTGTAATCTGTTAAAATCGGGCAAAAATTGGCCAGGCACAAAATATTTCTTAACAATGATTTTATAAGACCTGGCTGATTACCATAATCATCAAGGATTTTAAGCTTAAAAATTTTCTTACCTAAAGTGGTTCCAAAATACCATTCACAAAATGTTCCCGATATAATCACACAAGGAATCGAAAGGACGACACCGAAAAAGACAGGCAGATGGAATATCAATACGAATATGATGAAAAACGGAATCATATCAATCACTTTGGAAAAAAGGCGTTCCGTTTCATTTCCTTTATGAGTAGGAACATAAGGCAACTCATATTCGAATTCGTTATAGATCCTGTTTCCCAATTCATCAAAATGTCGGGTAGGTCTATGAATAATTCTCTTTTCTTTAAGCTCAGATATCTTCATTATTATATACTATCAGAAACAAAGATTTTTAAGTCTGAAAATGTAAGAACGGATGGTTCGTAAAGAGAATTGTTTAGCTTACCAAAACCATATTTACAGAAAATAAACGGTAATCTGTTAGAGCCTGCTGAATCATAATCAGTCTGGGTATCTCCAATATATACAGAATCTTCTGTGGATAATTGGTTTCTTTCCATGAGAAGCTGTATGTTTTCAGATTTTGGCTTTTTGGTTCGTCCGTGAGATTCAAAATCTACAAACAGGTTGCTGAACTGATAATACTCTAAAAATGATTCAATATAACCATCCTGACAATTGCTTACGATAAAAAGTGAATGCGTATTGGCAAGGCTTTTCAAGGTTTCTTCTACCTCTTCATATAAAATTCCGCCCTGTATGCGAAGGACTTTATTCTCTTCGGCTACAATTTCAGAAAGAAGTTCCTGGGCCTGCAGATCAGAAATGCCGGGAATCATATCTTTCAGAATATCATGAGCCAATAATCCCATGTATTGATCCATATCTTCAGGCTTCAGTTCTCTTTGGATCAACTGATGTCCGGCCAATACCTTATTCCATATTTTGATGATGGTTGCTCTGGGGTCCCATAATGTCCCATCCAGATCAAAAATTAAGTTCTTTGTACTCAAAACTGATATTTTGTGGTTTATACTTTACGATACAGTCATTAAATTACAAAATCATACTCAGCTGTACTCTTTTTCTGGCTTCGTCTACTTCTGTTACCTTTACGCGGACATGCTGGTGAAGTTTTACCACTTCATTGACGTCAGAGACAAATCCATCTTTCAGCTGGGAAATATGAACCAGTCCGCTTTCTTTTATCCCAAGATCTACAAAACATCCGAAAGCTGTAATATTATTGATAATTCCCGGAAGAATCATGCCTGCCTTTAAGTCTTTAATGCTTTTAACATTAGGATCAAATTCAAATACTTTGGCTGCTTTTCTTGGATCCAGACCCGGCTTTTCAAGCTCCTTTAAAATATCTTTAATTCCTAAGATCCCGATTTCACCGGTGATATAGCTTTCCGGTTTTACCAGAGCTATTTTTTCTTTGTTGGCGATCAGTTCATCCGTTTTGATTCCTAAATCTTTGGCTATTTTTTCTACGATTCCATATGCTTCAGGGTGTACAGCAGAATTATCCAACGGATTTTTAGCATTCGTAATTCTTACAAAAGCGGCTGCCTGCTGGAATGCTTTTTCACCGAGCCTTGGAACTTTTTTAAGCTGTTTTCTGTCTTCAAATGCTCCGTTTTCAGCACGATAATTGACAATATTTTCAGCCATTTTCTCTCCGATTCCTGAAACATAGCTTAAAAGAGACTTACTTGCGGTATTTAGATTAATTCCCACAGAGTTTACACATTTCATCACCGTAGAATCCAGTTCATTTTTCAGTTGAGTCTGATCTACATCATGCTGATACTGTCCAACACCAATAGATTTCGGATCAATTTTCACCAATTCTGCCAATGGATCAGAAAGTCTTCTTCCGATGGAAACAGCACCACGTACTGTGACATCATAGGTAGGAAACTCATCTCTTGCAATCTTACTTGCGGAATAAACCGAGGCTCCTGCTTCTGAAACTACAAAAACCTGCAAAGGCTTATCAAAAGCAATCTTTTTAATGAAAAATTCAGTTTCACGGCTAGCCGTTCCGTTACCAATAGAAATGGCTTCAATATTATAAGCATTGACCATAGAACGGATCTTTTTCATAGCCATTCCACTTTCATTCTGCGGAGCGTGAGGGTAGAGGGTTTCATTGTGCAATAAGTCTCCTTTTTCATCCAGACATACCACTTTACATCCGCTTCTATATCCGGGATCAATAGCCAGGATTCTTTTCTGTCCTAACGGAGGAGCCAGAAGGAGCTGGCTTAAATTTCCGGAAAATATCTCAATGGCCTTTTGATCTGCTTTTTCTTTGGCTTCCTGTAGTGCTTCGTTCGAAATTGCCGGTTCTAAAAGTCTTTTATAGCTGTCTTTTATAGCGAGTGCTATCTGGTCCGAACTTTCATTATTAGATTTGATAATAGCCTTTTCAATAAAATCAATGGCTTCTTCCTTATCTATTCCTATGTTCGTTTTTACAAATCCTTCCGTTTCAGCTCTTAACATGGCGAGAAGTCTGTGAGAAGGTGTTCTGCTAAGGCTTTCTTCCCATTCAAAATATTGGGAGAATTTTTGGGCATCTTCTTCATCTTTTTTAGTTTTTACTACTTTGGATGTAACAACTGCCTTACGCTGAAAGAGTCTGCGGAGATTCTTACGGACATACATATTTTCATTGATCCACTCTGCCATGATGTCTCTGGCACCCTGAAGCGCTTCTTCTTCGGAGGCTACCTCATTGTTCAGATACTTTGAAGCCAGAAACTGAATGTCATTATTTTTCTGACTCATAATGATCCTGGCTAAAGGTTCCAGTCCTTTTTCTTTGGCAGCATCAGCTTTGGTCTTCTTCCGTTTTTTGAAAGGCAGATATAAGTCTTCCAGCTCCTGAATATCAAAGCTGTCTTCAATTCTTTGCTGAAGCTCAGGAGTTAAAGCATTCTGTTCTTCTATAGATTTTAAAATAGATTCTTTCCTTTTGACAATGTCTTCAAACTGCTTGCTGATTTTTGAGATCTGTTCGATCTGTACTTCATCAAGATTTCCGGTTTTATCTTTTCGGTAACGGGAAATAAAAGGAATAGTGCAGTCTTCTGCTAATAATTGTAAAGTATTGTTGATGCTCTTTTCAGAAATATTGAGCTGTTTTTGTATAAATTCTACGGTCGTCATTGTTCTGTTTTCGGATAGCTAAAATAGGGTTTTTAAAAAGAAAAAAGGCGAGTTGCCCCGCCTTGAATGTTTTCACAACGGAATAATCCTTATTGTGAATTGCTTTTCAAAATTATTATTACAAATATAGAAGAAAAAATCTTTGCCATAATTATGGAAATCCGTAATTCGGATATTTTTTTTATTTCTATTTTTATGTAGTATCAAAAATTAGAATGATGATTAAAAATATACTTGGATTAGACTTGGGAACGAACTCTATTGGGTGGGCTTTAATAGAAGTTGATGAAAATAATATCCCTATCCGAATTATTTCTATGGGTTCCAGAATAATTCCTTTATCAACAAGTGATAAGGAAGAATTTCAAAGAGGTTTGTCAATTACCAAAAATCAAAGTAGAACGGTAAGCCGTACTCAGAGAAAAGGCTATGATAGAAAACAATTAAAGAAAAGTGATTTAAAGAAAATTCTGAATAAGTACAATATTTTCCCAACAGAAGAATTGTTAAAGCTTCCAATGCTTGATTTATGGAAACTAAGAAGTGACTCTGCTAATCCCAATGAAAATATTTCTGCACAACAATTAGGACGCATTTTCTATATGCTTAATCAGAAAAGAGGGTATAAGTCTGCCAGAAATGAAGCTAATTCCGATAAAAAAGATACAGATTATGTTCAGGCGGTAAAAGGACGTTACGCTCAGTTGAAAGACAGAGAGCAGACTATTGGACAGTATTTTTATGAGGGGCTTTCTACCGCTTTTTCAGACAAAAATAATCAACAGTATTTTAGAATCAAAGAAGAAGTTTATCCAAGAGAAGCTTACATAGAAGAGTTTGATACTATAATTAATGCTCAAAAAGATAAGCATGATTTTCTCACAGATAAAGTGGTCCATCAATTAAGAAATGAAATCATTTATTTTCAAAGGAAACTGAAATCTCAGAAAGGATTAGTGAGTATTTGTGAACTTGAAGGTTTTGAGAAAACTGTTTTTGATAAGGAAAAAAACAAAAATAAAGTGGTGTTTATTGGGCCTAAAGTAGCTCCTAAAACGTCTCCATTGTTTCAGCTTTGCCGGATCTGGGAAGTTGTCAATACGATTACTTTAAAAATAAAAAATCCAGAAGGAACCCAATATAAATGGGGTGAAAAGATTCCGGATTTAAAGGAGAAAGAAATTTTAGCAGATTATTTATTTAAAAATGAAAGTTTAAGCTTTAATAAACTTCTCGAAATTTTAGAATTAAAAAAAGAAAATGTATATGTGAATAAACAAATCCTGAAAGGTATTAAAGGAAATGATACGTATGCAATGCTTCATAGTGTTTTAGGCGATAATGAATTTTTGAATTTTGATGTATCTATCATTACTTCAAATCATACTGCGATATTGGTGGATAAGAAAACAGGCGAAATTCTTGAAGAAAGAGCTGGTCTTGAACTTGACGCGTCTTTGGAAAAAGAACCGTTATATCAACTATGGCATACCATTTATTCCCTGAAAGATTTAGATGAGTGTAAAAATGCATTAATTAAAAGATTTGGCTTCGATAAAGACATTGCTGAAAAATTATCTCGTATCGATTTTAACAAACAGGCTTTCGGTAATAAATCGAATAAATCGATGAGAAAAATTCTTCCTTTTCTGATGGAAGGCTATGATTATTCTCAATCCTGCAGTTTGGCAGGTTATAACCATTCTAATTCTTTGACGAAAGATGAAAGAGAACAGCAAATTACCTTAGACCGATTAGAACTTCTTCCTAAAAATAGTTTGAGACAGCCTATTGTCGAGAAAATTCTGAATCAGATGATTAATGTAGTTAATGCAATTCTTGAGCAATACGGAAAACCATCTGAAATTAGAGTTGAACTTGCCCGTCAACTTAAACAAAGTAAAGACGAGCGAAATGAAACTGATTTGCAAAACTCTAAAAATAAAAAGCTCAATGAGGAAATTGGAAAACGATTAGCGGAATTAGGGCTCCCAGTAACCAAGCGTTATATTCAAAAATATAAATTCATTTTTCCATCACTTAGTAAAAACCTGAAAGATGCTCACGTCAATAATCAATGTATTTATTGTGGAGAAACTTTCAATTTAACAGAAGCTTTGAGTGGAGATGCTTATGATGTTGACCATATTGTACCGAAAGCTTTATTATTTGATGACTCACAGACCAACAAAGTTTTGGTTCATCGAAAATGTAACTCTACAAAAACTAATCAAACTGCGTATGATTATATTGCTACAAAAGGTGATGAACAGGTTAGGGTATATTCAGAAAGGGTAGATGATTGGTTCAAGAGAGGAATTATCTCTTACAGTAAAATGCAAAGGTTGAAAGTTTCACACAAAGAGTACTTGGAAAGGAAAAAACTTGGAAAAGAAACAGAAACGGATAAGAAGCTTTGGGAAAATTTCATAGACAGGCAATTGAGAGATACTCAGTATATTTCTCGTAAATCAAAAGAAATTTTGCAAAAAGTATGCAATAGTGTAACAACAACAGAAGGTGGAGTGACTGCAAAACTTCGTAATTTATGGGGTTGGGATGATGTTTTAATGAATCTACAAATGCCTAAATACAGAGAATTAGGGCAAACCATCATCAAAGAGTGGACAAGCGAACACGGGAAAAGAAAACATCAAAAAGAAGAAATCGAAAACTGGACAAAAAGAGACGATCATCGTCATCATGCCATTGATGCTTTAGTAATTGCATGTACAAAACAAGGTTTTATTCAACGGATAAATACTTTGAATTCGAGTGAGACAAAAGATTTGATGATAAAAGAAGTTGGGGAAGCTAAAATAGAATTTAACGAAAAGACTACACTTTTAGAAAAATATCTAAAAACTCAGAAGCCTTTTAGTACACAGGAAGTAATGAAAGAAGCTGATAAAGTTTTAATTTCTTTTAAAGCAGGTAAAAAGGTTGCAACGATAACTAAATTTAAGGCAACAGGAAAAAATACAGAGACAGGTGTAATCGTTCCAAGAGGGGCTTTACACGAACAATCTGTTTATGGTAAGATAAAAGTAATCGAGAATGATAAACCTTTAAAATACCTGTTTGAAAACTCAGATAAAATTGTAAATCCAAAAGTTAGAAATCTTGTTGAAACAAGGCTCTCAGAAAATGAGAATAATTTTAAAAAGGCTTTATCAACAGTAAAGAAAAATCCGATCTTTTTCAATAAAGAAAAAAACGAGATCTTAGAAAAAGCATCCTGCTACAATGATGCCACTGTTTTGAAATATAAGTTACAAAATATAAAAGCAATTCAGGCTGATGATATTGTTGACGAAAGAGTGAAATCTTTAGTAAAAGAAAGGCTTGTTCAATTTGGAAATAAAGAAAAAGAAGCTTTCAAGGATACATTATGGTTTAACGAAGAAAAACAAATTCCGATTATAACTGTTCGTTTGTTTGCACGTCCAGATGCTAACAATTTACAGACAATTAAGAGAGATGAAAATGGTAAAGATATTGGTTTTGTTTTGACAGGAAATAATCATCATATCGCAATTTATGAAGATAAAGACAATAAACTTGTTCAGCATAGTTGTACATTTTGGCATGCAGTAGAACGAAAAAAATACAATATTCCTGCTGTTATTGGAAATTCATCCGATGTTTGGAACCAATTATTAGACAAAGAACTTCCAGGATCAGTTTTGGACAAATTACCTGCGGATAAACTCAATTTAAAATTTAGTATGCAGCAAAATGAAATGTTTATTCTTGGTTTATCACAAGATGAATTTGATGAAACAATAAAAATTAATGATAAATCTCTATTGAGTAAACATTTGTACTTAGTTTGGAGTATTTCTGAAAATAATTATTGGTTCAGGCATCATTTAGAAACTAAAAATTCTGATTTAAAGAAAACCGATGGTGTTAAAGAAAGTAAAAGACTTTATAATATTAGAAGTTTGGGCTCTTTGTTTTCTTTAAATCCAATAAAAGTCAGATTGAATCATTTAGGAGAAATTACTAAAATAGGAGAATAATAATTATGATCACTCGTTCCATCTACATTGGCAATCCTGCTTATCTTAAACTTAAAGATGAGCAAATGTATATTTTGGAACCTTCTACTCAAGAAATGAAAGGTAAAGTTCCAGTGGAAGATTTGGGGTTGCTGATGTTGGATCATTTCCAGATTACCATCTCACATCAGTTAATTCAGAAAATGATGGGGAACAATGTGGTAGTGGTCAGTTGTGATAGCCATCATTTACCACACGGAATTATGCTTCCGTTGTATGGGCATACTGAGCATTCCGATCGGATCAAAGACCAATTAGAAGCCAGTGAACCACTCAAAAAACAACTTTGGAAACAAACTGTCGAATGTAAAATTGAAAATCAAAAAGAAGTTTTAAAACGGTTAGGAAATTATTATGAACCAATGATTGATTATCAGAATAACGTGAAAAGCGGTGATATGACCAATATGGAAGGCATTGCTGCACAACATTATTGGAAGTATCTCATCAGTCTGGATTTTTTGAGACAACGTTTTGGAGATTCACCCAATCAGTTTTTCAATTTTGGATATTCGGTTCTAAGAAGCATTGTTGCAAGAGCGATTGTAGAGACCGGATTGCTTCCTGTTCTAGGAATTTTC
Source organism: Chryseobacterium sp. KBW03 (assembly GCF_003852415.1). Taxonomy (NCBI): domain Bacteria; kingdom Pseudomonadati; phylum Bacteroidota; class Flavobacteriia; order Flavobacteriales; family Weeksellaceae; genus Chryseobacterium; species Chryseobacterium sp. KBW03. Next base: position 166,077 of record NZ_QAJO01000014.1, read on the forward strand.
CATAAAAATAAATATAATCCTTACTGTCTTGCCGATGACCTGATGGAACCTTATCGCCCTTTTATCGATTTACTAGTAATGCAATGGCTTGCAGTCAATTCAGAAACTGAAGAATTAACTAAAGAATTTAAAGCTTTCATCTTACAGATTGCAACCAAAGATGTGAAAATAGATGATAAAATCAGACCATTATTAGTTGCGGTAAAAACAACAGCCACATCACTGTATAAATGCTATACGGGAGAAAAACGTTTGATCTCTTATCCTGAATTAATATGAATGCCGAAAGGTTTAATGCTTACCGAATTATGTGGGTTTTAGTATTATATGATTTACCGACAGAAACTAAAGCCAATATGAAAGATGCCAATCGCTTTCGTAAATCTTTGCTTGATGATGGTTTCACATTATTTCAGTTTTCAATGTATGTAAGACATTGTCCAAGTCGCGAAAATGCTGAGGTTCATATTAAAAGAGTGAAGTTTATGCTTCCAAAAGCAGGTAAAGTTGCCATTATGTGTATCACTGATAAACAGTTTGGAGATATTGAAATATTCTTTGCCAGAAATAAAGAAGAACCGCCTCCAACCTTTCAACAGCTTGAATTATTCTAAATTTTAAATCCTAAGAACAAAAACAATCTGCTGATTTTCAGTAGATTGTTTTTTGAGGCTGTGACTAATCACGAAGATAATAATTTTTGAAAGCAATTCACAACTTTGACCCTTCCAACAATAAAGACTCTTCAGCTGTGACTAATCACGAAGATAATAATTTTTGAAAGCAATTCACAACACTAATAGCGTCCAGGAATATATTAAACTCGCTGTGACTAATCACGAAGATAATAATTTTTGAAAGCAATTCACAACGCTCAAGCCAAGATGATCCTGAATCGTTAGGCTGTGACTAATCACGAAGATAATAATTTTTGAAAGCAATTCACAACCCAGGACCGATATATTCCAAGTGGATGAACGCTGTGACTAATCACGAAGATAATAATTTTTGAAAGCAATTCACAACACAACACTGGAGCTGTTAGAATCACCGACAGCTGTGACTAATCACGAAGATAATAATTTTTGAAAGCAATTCACAACCCATCATTGTCCCAATCCTTTGCGGTGTCCGCTGTGACTAATCACGAAGATAATAATTTTTGAAAGCAATTCACAACCAGTAACAGTTAGGGTTGTAGAAGAAATAGGCTGTGACTAATCACGAAGATAATAATTTTTGAAAGCAATTCACAACAATGGGAGCAGTTCTACTCTAGAAGTGAAGGCTGTGACTAATCACGAAGATAATAATTTTTGAAAGCAATTCACAACCAAATGCTGATTCAAATCTAAAAAATGAAAGCTGTGACTAATCACGAAGATAATAATTTTTGAAAGCAATTCACAACAGCGACACCATTAAGTATATACTCAAGTATGCTGTGACTAATCACGAAGATAATAATTTTTGAAAGCAATTCACAACCCGTTTACTATAATACCGCTCTTTAACACAGCTGTGACTAATCACGAAGATAATAATTTTTGAAAGCAATTCACAACCTACCAGAAAAGCATATAATATGTCTTTAGCTGTGACTAATCACGAAGATAATAATTTTTGAAAGCAATTCACAACTCCTGCCACTCCCCAATCACCTCAGCGGTTGCTGTGACTAATCACGAAGATAATAATTTTTGAAAGCAATTCACAACCATAGGGATAATACTCCCACGAATCGCCGTGCTGTGACTAATCACGAAGATAATAATTTTTGAAAGCAATTCACAACTGCCATCTTAGGGTAGCACTTTAAAAAAAAACTGTGACCAATCACGAAGATAGTAATTTATTCTTTACCAAAATTATACTATTATTTTTGCAATGCTTAATAAATAAAAAAAGCCTGATTACAACAAAATGCAATCAGGCTGTATAATAAACTTGAAATTAATTAAGGCAGTACTTCATTATAATAAAGCGGAGTATCATTGTTTTTATCATATCCTATTATAATAACTTTATACTTCTTCGCATCATCATTGTTGTAAAACTGTACTTTTGATGGCTCTTCAGGCAGCGCTTCAAGAAAGGAATTCCAGTAAAGAACACTTCGGGTATCCTGTGCAACTCCTTTAAATTTTTCATTTTCATAAGAAGGAGCCTCAAATGGTGCTTCTTTATCATATCCGGTTAATGTAATCTGTCTTAACTTCGATGATACAATTTTCTCGGAAGAAGCTCCTCGACGGCTATAAATGGCGATTGCTCCATTACCACCACCACCGAAACCGCCTGCAAAAAAACCTTTTATAACTTTTACCATGGCGATGTCGGAAGTAGATATATTGTCTACCTGGCTGGGATCAACAAGCATTTCGTCAAGATAGATACCCACTTGTGCTCCTCTTAGGGATGCGGTGTAGCTTCCGCGCTGCATTTGAATCGTTAAGCCAGCAACTCTTCCCTGCAGCCACTTCAGAATATTGTTTGAAGTCATCATGGAGGTTTCATTTACAAAATCAAAAACCTGTTCATTAACACTTTTGAATTGGGGACTGCTTAATTCATCATTTAATTTTTTAGTCTTATTCTTTACTTCTCCCTTCAATTTTATTTCTTCAATATTGGTGATATTCTCACTGATGACTTTTTGGGCATTGAGTGCTGTAAGCGATCGGCTGACTTCATCAGAAGGTTTATCATCTGCAGGACGTTGAACCAATTTATAAGAGGTTGATGGCAGATTCTTTTTATAAGGGATAAAACTGAACGTTGGCTGGAAGTAAACAGAATAATTATTATTAATATCCTTTGGCTCAGAATTTAATTGATAAAAGAATTTCATGGAGTCCTCAAAAACCAGATTGTTCAAGGTCAGAAAACCATTGTTATCAGACTTTATCTGAGACATTCTGGATCCGGGTTCCGAACCGAAAATTAAATTTACTTCAGTATTAGGAGCCGGTTTTCCCTGAATATTTACTTTTCCTTTGTAAGAAAGATAACTTTCCGGCTGATATTTGATCATTGGGTAGTTTCCTGTCATAATGGATTTCCATTCGAAGCGCTTCCATTTTTCTGAAATCAGCAATGCATCCAGTGCATCTGTATTACGGGTTTTCGTAAAGTATTGGGCAGGATTGGTAATGGATGAGGTAATATCTCCGGTTAGCCATAAGGAACTCAATAAACTCTGATCCTCTTCGCTACTCTTTGTATTGGCATCAAGCACCAAAACAGTATAATTGGAAAAATTGGCATCTTTGGGAATGTTAAATGAGTTTTTTTCACGAGGTGCATCCCGTAATGAAAGAGATTGCAATGTTGGTTGTTTGAACTGCAATAACTGAGGTTGAACAAAAGAAAGCCTGTTGGAAACAACATTCTCCTTATCATCAAAAACAGTAAGCTGTAAAATTCCACTGACAAGTTGGTTGTTGGAAATTGAATATTGAGTCTCGTTATTGATTTTGCTGATCTTCGCCTTATAAACAAGTTGATTATTAATTGTTCCAAGAACAGTATAATACTGAGATTCCTGAGATGGATTTTTGGACTTTAAAGTATACTTTACATGGTCTTTATCACTTATCACCTGTAGATTTATACCTGATGAAGAGACTTCAGGCAGCATGATATTTTGCTTTTGTCCGTTTTTATCCTGGACAATCAATTGGTATTTCTTTCCGCTTTTTGGAGTGATATTGAATAGTCCGATATTCTGGTCAAACCCTTTAAATGTTATGATTTTTGTATCCGGATTATCAGAATCTACGACATATCCTTCCCAGTCAGAAGGTGCTGTTCCGTTGGATTGTAGTCGTACTGCTATTTTTGTATTGATTCCGTCTATAAAACTTCCGCTTTCCGGATACGCGGATACGGTCCATGGAGTAGGATTGGCTATTAATTTTTCCGGTGATGAAGGATTATAAACAGCAATAGGTTTTATAAGTTGAAAATCTTCATTGAAATTAGCCATCCATCCAGTATAAGCTCTGATATAATAAACGTCTTCTTTCAAAGAAGCGGGAAGAGCAATGTTTCCACTTCCTTCTCCATTAATTAATGGGACTAATTTTTTACTGATCTGATTTTTGTTGCTGTCATACAATTCTACAAATAAGGTAGTAGAAATAGCAGATGTAGTGTAACCATCAAATACAAAAGACTTGAACCACAGATTTTCCCCCGCGATATAATTACTTTTGTCCAGCAGTATATGTATTTTTTCCTGAGGATATTTCTGTTCAAATGTTTTAAGAGCTTCTTCAGCCTTGGTTTGCGCATTAAGACAATAGATCGTACTTACTGCTAATAGTGTTATTAGTTTTTTTGTCATATTCCATTAAAATTTGCGTTTTTCTTAAGAATCGCCAAAAATACATTTTTATTGTGATGTGCAATAATGAAAATATAAAACAATGAAGATTATATAAAGATTTGAGTTTAGACAAATCGTAGGAGTACATTTTATGGACTTCTGTATTAAATAAATTAAAAATCCATTCTCGGTCTTTATGAATGTAATCTTAAGTGATTGAAAATTAATTTTTAAATTTCTATTTACTATGGTTTTGTATTTAAATATTTTACTTATTTATGTTTTCATAATATCAAAACTAATAACATGAGAAAAATATTTACATTATTCATTTGCTGTTCTTTTTTAGCATCTTGTTATCAAGGAGAGCATGAAGAACCTAAAAAATGCAAATGTAAGGTACAGGAGTATGAGCGGGTTGTTCTATTTAAAAATGAACATGATGGCAGTTATACAGATTATTCCGACACCGGATGGATTGCTAAAGGTGATCTTCAGGAAGATAATGCAGCTGATTGCTTTAGAGATCAAACGGTGAAGAACCAGGAATTCTCCAGCAGTTATGACTCACAGTATAGAAGAGAGGAGTCTCGTAAATGGGTTTACAACTGCAAATAATATAGAATTTTGTATTTCTTGATGTATGATAAGGTTCCTCCAAATAGGTTTTTCTATTTTTGTTCCCGAAAACAACAAAATTTCAAACAAACTTTTTAAACAGTTCAATATGAAAAAAATTAGCGTAATTGCATTAGTAGGAGTAGGATTGCTTTTAGCATCATGTGATAAACAAAAATCTGCAGATTCAGCAGCTACGGCTCAGGAGCAAACAGTAGCTGAGAGCAAAGGTGAAGTATTGGCAGTAGATGCAGCAGCTTCAGTAGTAAACTGGAAAGCATTTCACAAAGGAGGTATGGCTCCACGTTGGGGAACACTTACTGTAAAATCAGGAGATATCAGTGTTGAAGGAGGTCAGGTGTCTGCTGGAAACTTTGTGATTGATATGAACTCTATCAAAGTAGATCCGGCTTCAGTAACAGAAAAAGATAAAAAACCTGCAGATCTTGAAGCTCACCTGAAAAATCCTGATTTCTTTGATGTAGCGAAAAACCCTACTTCAGATTTCAAAATCACAAGTGTTTCAGATTTGAAAGAAGCACCAAAAGATGCAGTAGCAGGAGCTAATAAAACAGTAAGCGGAAATCTTACATTATCAGGAAAAACAATGAATGTTACTTTCCCTGCTAAAGTAGATGTAACAGAAAAATCAGCAGCTGTTCAGGCTAAATTTACAGTAAACAGAGCAGACTGGGGAATCAAATTCGGTACTTCTGAAGCAGACCCTGCAGAATGGATGATCAGCAAAGATATCGAGATTGCTATCGATGTAAAAGCTAAAAAATAAGTTATTTAAATGATAATAACTACTGAGCTGTCTTCATGAAGGCAGCTCTTTTATTTTTGAGTTTTCTGTATTCAATAAGATAAAAGAAATCAATTCCAAATCCCCGAATTCTGAATTCTCACACAATATTCACTTCCAAGGTACAAAGGATTACTATGTTTTTCAGACCAGAATCCATCCAGCACATCTTTACTCAAACAACGGTATACCGCAACTCCTTTATAGATGTTATGATCTTCCCCTTCATAGTTGAAGTTGATCACCAAAATATGGTCCTTATAAAACCCTGTGCCGTGTTGCAGATGATCACCAATAAGCCATTGGGCAATAACTCGGTTGTTTTCATCAATGGACAAGGTTAATATGCCGTGATAAGAAGCGTGTGAAGACTCTTCCTGATTGCTTCCTTCGATAGAATAACTTCCTGCAAGATCCTGTACTGTCATTGATTCGTTTTTATGAATGGCAAATGTAAAAAATCTTGTTCGGATAGCACTACATATATTTTTCGTGTCTTGGATTAAATTTTCGAAATTTCCCCATATATAAATTAAACTTTATTTTTGCTGCAAAATAATTTTAGAATGCTTCCTTTCCTGTTCATAACTAACCTATTTACATTTGGAGTTTTCGGCTTTGATAAATGGCAAGCCAAAAAACAGCAATGGAGAATTTCCGAGAATACTCTCTTGGGGCTTTCTCTTATAGGGGTCGTAGGAGCAGCCTTCGGAATGATTATTTTCAATCATAAAGTTTCCAAAAAATCATTTCTTGTAAAATTTTTCATTGTGGTTTTAATTAATCTGGTCCTTTTTTACCGATTGATAAGGCATTGATATAAAAAAGGTTACATTGTTTTTGTTAAATGTTAAATATGATAATAAAATAGTTGTTGTTGTGATTTTTTTATATTTTTATCATGCTAATAACAAATAAACAAAACAACATGAAAAATCTCAAAAAAATTTCCAGAATTGAAATGAAATCAGTTCATGGAGGAATTGTTAAGGGAATGGTAAGATGTAAAGATGCCGATACATGTGCCGTAAGATGGGGGTGGGGAACCGGATTCTCCAGTAACTGTGGCGAGTTTGACATTATATGTGGTGAACCGCCTGCAGTAGATCCATGTGATGTACAAATCTGTATATAATAGAATAAAGGGTGTTTTTTAACACTCTTTTTTATAATCTTGTAAATAAGTTATTTAAACAAAATATTAAATATTTCGATAAGTAAATATTTTTTCATTAAAAATCACTACTTTTGCACCCGTAAAAATCTTTTATGCAAAACATTAGAAATATTGCGATTATCGCACACGTTGACCACGGAAAGACGACTTTGGTTGACAAGATCATTCACGCTACCAATATTTTCAGAGAAAATCAGGAAAGTGGGGAGTTAATTATGGATAACAACGATCTTGAAAGAGAAAGAGGGATCACAATCTTATCCAAGAATATTTCTGTTACTTATAAAGACACAAAAATTAACGTAATTGATACTCCTGGTCACGCCGATTTTGGTGGAGAAGTAGAGAGAGTATTGAAAATGGCTGATGGGGTTATTTTGTTAGTGGATGCGTTCGAAGGACCAATGCCACAAACAAGATTCGTACTACAGAAAGCATTGGAATTAGGATTGAGACCATTAGTGGTGATCAATAAAGTAGATAAGCCAAACTGTCGTCCTGACGAAGTTCACGATAAAGTATTTGACTTGTTCTTCAACCTTGAAGCTACAGAAGAGCAGTTGGATTTCCCTACATTCTATGGATCTTCAAAACAAGGTTGGTTCAACACTTCATTAGAACAAACTGAAGATATTATGCCATTATTGGATGGGATCTTACAGTATGTTCCTGAACCTAAAATAACTGAAGGAAATCTTCAGATGCAGATTACTTCATTAGATTTCTCTTCTTTCTTAGGAAGAATTGCAATCGGAAAAGTAACAAGAGGAGAGCTTAAAGAATCTCAGTGGATCGGTCTTGCTCAGGCAGATGGAAAAGTGGTAAAAGGAAAAGTAAAAGAATTATACGTTTTCGAAGGTTTAGGAAAGAAAAAAGTAACTGAAGTACAAGCAGGAGATATCTGTGCTGTAGTAGGTTTTGATGCTTTCCAGATCGGAGATTCTTTCGTAGATCTTGAAAACCCTGAACCATTGGAAAGAACTGCAATTGATGAGCCTACATTGAACATGACGTTCTCAATTAACAATTCACCTTTCTTCGGTAAAGACGGTAAATATGTTACTTCAAATCACCTGAAAGAAAGATTATACAAAGAATTAGAGAAAAACTTAGCATTAAGAGTTCAGCAGACTGATGATGCAAACACTTTCTTAGTTTTTGGTAGAGGTATTCTTCACTTGTCAGTTTTAATTGAAACAATGAGAAGAGAAGGGTATGAAATGACAATCGGTCAGCCACAGGTTATCTTAAGAGAAATCGACGGAGAAAAATGTGAGCCTTATGAATCTTTAGTTGTTGACGTTCCTGAAGAATTTGCTTCAAGAGTAATCGACTTGGCAACTCAGAGAAAAGGTGACCTTCACATTATGGAAACTAAAGGTGAAATGCAGCACATGGAATTCGAAATTCCTTCAAGAGGTCTGATCGGATTGCGTTCTCAAATGTTGACAGCTACTGCAGGTGAAGCTATTATGGCACACCGTTTCACAGAATACAAGCCTTTCAAAGGTGCTATTCCTGGAAGAAGTAATGGGGTGTTGATCAGCAAAACTCAAGGTCCAGCTACAGAATATTCTATCGCTAAATTACAGGATAGAGGTAAGTTCTATGTTGATCCGGGTGAGGAGATCTATGCAGGTATGGTTATCGGTGAGCAAAATAAGCCAGGTGACTTAGTTGTAAACATCGTTGAAGCAAAACAGTTGAATAACATGAGAGCTTCTGGAAAAGATAAAGATACAGGTGTTGCACCAAAAATCTTATTCTCTCTTGAAGAATGTATGGAATATATCCAGGCTGATGAAGCAATCGAGGTTACTCCAAACTTTATCAGAATGAGAAAGAAATTACTTTCTGAAGAAGAAAGAAAAAGAGTAGAAAGATCTGCAAAAGCATAATAAAAATCTTATACATAAAATCAAAGCCTCGATTTTCGAGGCTTTTTCTATATAAACCCATTAAAATGCTTATTTTGGCATAATAATCTCTGAGAAATAACAAATAAATTTTAAAGTAGTTTTGTGACTATGAGAATGAATAAATTAAAACTTATCGTTTTATTGGGCTTTTTTGCATCGTACACTAGTTCATGTTCTGTTCAGAACAATGTTGTAAAAACACCCTCCACGAAGAATCCGACAAAACCCACCAACAATACAACCCCACCAAAAATAAACCCTGTAGCTGTAAAACCTACAACAGGAACTCCAGCTTCATCTGACGATAATTTCAGAACCACTCTTCCGGAAATCAAAAGAGAATTCCGTGGAGCCTGGATCGCAAGTGTTGCCAATATCAACTGGCCTTCAAGAAATGATCTTACAGTAGACCAGCAGAAAGCAGAAGCAATCAGCATGCTGGATATGCTGAAAGATAATAATTTCAATGCTGCTATTTTTCAGATCAGACCTTCCGCAGATGCGCTCTATACAAGTAATATCGAGCCATGGTCTTATTTTCTGACAGGAGAAACAGGGACCGCACCTTCTCCAAATTATGACCCGCTTCAGTTCTGGATAGAAGAAGCCCACAAAAGAGGGTTGGAGCTGCATGTCTGGTTAAACCCTTATCGCGCCCATCATACCAATGGAGGATCTGTGAATAGACTTTCAATGGCTAATAAACTGTCTGATATTGTCGTAAGATTAAAGAACGGAATGTACTGGTTTGATCCGGCCAATCCGAAAACTCAGGGTCATGTTTCCAATGTTGTAAAGGATATTGTAAAAAGATACGATATTGATGCCATTCACTTTGACGATTACTTCTATCCATATGCAACCTATAACAAAGGAGCCGATTTCCCTGATAATGCAACCTGGAATGCTTACGTAAGCAGTGGTGGTAACTTATCCAGAGCAGACTGGAGAAGAGATAATGTGAATAAATTTGTAGAAAGAATCTATAAAGAAATTCATGCAGAAAAAAATAATGTAAGATTTGGGATCAGCCCATTTGGAATATGGAAGCCAGGATATCCTGCGGGAGTTGTTGGATCTTCACAATATGACGAGTTGTATGCAGATGCCAAATTATGGTTAAATAAAGGTTGGGTAGATTATTTTTCACCACAACTTTACTGGCCTATTGATTCTAAAGGACAAAGTTTTGAAGCACTTTTAAACTGGTGGAAGTCTGAAAATACAATGAACCGACACCTTTGGCCGGGATTAAATACCGTAGAGATCAGAGTGTCAGATCGTCCGACAGAGATCAAAAACCAGATTGAGATTTCCCGAAATATCCTGAAAAATGATGCCGGAGAAATTCACTGGAGTATTGCTGGACTTACCAAAAATCCCAACATGCTTCCTACGTTGAAAAATGGACCATACAATGAAAAAGCATTGGTGCCAAAGTCCCCATGGATAAAAACGGCTCCATTGCAGACTCCAACATTATTTATTGCAGATAACGGAAGCTTTGCACAGACCAGCTGGAGCATAAAAAATGCTGCTGATGTTTTTCTGTGGGCCCTTTTCACCCAATACAACGGAGTATGGCAAACTGAAATTGTAACGCTGGATACCCTTTCAAAAGATATTCCTAAATTTAAAGACGGTAAAAAACTGAATGCAGTTGCCATTAAAGCCATCGATAGATTAGGAAATGAAAGTGATTATACAGCGAAAAAGATTAAGTAGTGTCTTATGGTATAAACATAAAAAGACAATTTTTTAAACTACAAGATCCATAATCAATACTTATCATTGCGAACCATTAGGTGAAGCAATTTCAATCATAACAATAAAACCCAGTCCTGAAAAGAACTGGGTTTTTATTTTAGAATAACTATAAATTATCAATTTAAAATACTGAAAATCAATATACTTTTTAAGTGTTCTGTCTATTTTTGCTTAAAATAATAACCGTATCGGAACCATTTTTGCATCATTACTCACATAATCACCAAAATGTAAAATTATGAATACTAAAAGACTTTCCGCAAAAATGGAAAAAGCACTTAGTGACCAGATGAATAAGGAAATTCATGCATCACACATTTTTTTATCTTACGGAATTTGGGCCGATGATAAAGGCTATCAGGGAATCGCCAATTTCCTTTACCGTCATTCTCAGGAAGAAAGAAACCATTCGATCAAATTCATGGAATATATTTTAAACCGGGGCGGAAAACCTAAAGTAAACGCAATTCCAGCTCCTCCAGCCGACCCTAAAACTCTTACTGCATGCTTCGATGGTGTTTTTAAGCATGAAGTTGATAATACAACATCCATCTATAAAATTGTAGATCTTTCTATGGAAGAAAAAGACTGGGCAACCTGGAATTTTATGCAGTGGTTTGTACAGGAACAGATTGAAGAAGAAACATTAGCACAGAATTTAATTGATAAATTGAAAATTGCAGGCGGTGACAGAGCTACAGACGAATCTTTATTTACTTTAGATAAAACTTTACAGGAAGCACCCAATGATGTTCCGCTGGCTCAGAATGCTACCGGAAACAATCCATAGGTTAGCGGGTAAACCAATACCTTTTACAATCTGTCAGAATACTGACAGATTTTTTTATTATGAAACTCCCTCAAAAATCACTATCTTTGCGCACTCGTAATTCAAGGTTCGGAGTTCAATGTTTAACGTTGCTGATCCCTTGAGTTGCTTCTAAACCTTAAACTTTGAATTTTACAATATGAAATGTGGAATCGTAGGCTTACCGAATGTAGGTAAATCAACTCTTTTTAACTGTCTGAGCAACGCAAAAGCTCAATCAGCAAACTATCCTTTCTGTACAATTGAACCAAACCTTGGAACGGTTTCTGTGCCAGACCAAAGATTGTTTGAACTGGAGAAAATCGTAAAACCTGAGAAAGTTTTACCCGCTGTAGTTGAGATTGTTGATATTGCTGGTCTTGTAAAAGGAGCCAGTAAAGGAGAAGGACTGGGAAACCAGTTCTTAGCTAATATTCGTGAGTGCGAAGCGATCATTCATGTTTTAAGATGTTTTGATAACGGAAATATCATTCACGTTGAAGGTTCAGTAGACCCTTTAAGAGATAAAGAAATTATTGATATTGAGCTTCAGTTGAAAGACCTTGAAACAGTAGGAAAAGCAGTTGAAAAAGCTAAGAAATTTATTAAGTCAGGGAAGAAAGAAGATCTTCTTACTTACGAAATACTTCAGAATTTACAGAAATTCCTTGAAGATGGTAAGAATGCAAGAGAATTTGCTACTGATGATTTCGCAAAATCAATTATCTCAGAGGTTCAGTTGCTAACCAATAAACCGGTACTTTACGTTTGTAATGTAGATGAAAATTCTATCAAAAACGGAAACGATTGGATTGGTAAGATTGAAGAAATGGCGAAAGGTGAAGGTGCTGAAGTAGTCGTATTGGCTGCACAGATTGAAGCTGACATCAATGAGCTTGAAACATTTGAGGAAAGAGAAATCTTCCTTGAAGAATTAGGCCTTACAGAGCCGGGAGTAAACCGTTTGATCAGAAAAGCGTATGATCTTTTAAAACTTCAGACTTATTTTACTGCTGGAGTGAAAGAAGTAAGAGCTTGGACTATCGGACAAGGATGGACAGCTCCACAGGCTGCAGGAGTAATCCACACAGACTTCGAAAAAGGATTTATCCGTGCAGAAGTAATCAAGTATAATGATTATATCAATTTCGGTTCTGAAGTAAAAGTAAAAGAAGCCGGAAAACTTTCTGTAGAAGGTAAAGAATATATTGTACAGGATGGAGACATCATGCACTTTAGATTCAATGTATAAGAAAATATTAAAGTTCGTTTATAATAAAAAACGTTTCCATGAATTTGGGAGCGTTTTTTGCTTTTAAGTACTAAACTTTAACGATGAAAATCTTTTATTTCACAATCCTTATTTTATCTTTTTCCTGTTCAAAATCTAATGAAGATAATTGTTTTGTTGACAAGATCAATGACACAGATGATGTTGTTGTCTTCGAAATAAAAAAGCCTTACACCGCTAGACAAATTCTTGCTGAAAAGCCGGCTTATCTTGATATTATAAACCTTAAGAAATATAGAGAATTTAAAAAAGACCGTGTGGAATCTCATTCTTATATTCAGGGTTTTGAAGAAAACATAGCAAAAAATGAAGATAGTTTCAAAATATTAAATGAGAAAATTTTTGATCAATTCTATTTTTTAGCAAAACAGCAGATCGGAAATACTCTGTATGGTTTAGGCAAAAATAATCTAGGTTTCTGGCTGCTTAAAATAGAAAATAGCATCCCTAAAGCTTATTTTCTGGGACTTAGCACCAATCATTATTATTTTAATCGGACTCAGGAAAACCCAATAATTCAGGGAGATTATCTTCAGGTTGAAGGAAGTCTGGTGAAAACGGTAGAGGTGGGTGGACGTCCCGGTTATACTGATTATTCGGCAATGGAAGACGGTAAGTTGTTTAAAATCAAGTTAAAGGATCTGATGAAAGACACTGATCATGATGGTTATAACGATATTTTTGAAAAAAGTTTTGGGTTAAATCCGAATAATAAAGATACAGATGGCGATGGAATTGACGATTTTGAAGACATGAATCCAATGTTTAAATCTGAAAAGAATAAATTCACTGAGCTTTATGAATTGTTGCTGCCATATTACGGAAATGCAAATCTGAAAAACAGGCATTATACATTCCAGATTTACAAAAATAATTGTGATTATTTTCACCAGATCAATCCAGAGATCAGAGTTTTATTTATGCCTGAAGAAAAGAATAATCAAACCTACTATACCAAAGTTACAGATCTTGTGGATCAAGAAATTTCCAAAATTCAGAAAAATAAAAATAATCCGAACAGTTTCTATATATATAAAGTTGGAAACAGTTTTAAAAATGATTATTCTGTAGATTATCAAAAAGGAACATGGAAACTCAAAGTGATTGGAGGATATATTATTTAAATACCTTGGTTCTATCCAAATAAGAATCGCTTCCTTATTGGAAGCGATTCTTTTATGATAAATAGGAATCTTATAAAGTATTAAATTATGCTGGATCATGGATTATATTACACTGTGGCTCGGCACAATCATCGCTAATCCTTATACAGATACCTCCTACAAAACATTTTGGTTTTCCGCCAGCAATAGTTCTCAACTCTTTTTTATTAAGTTTTTTCCCTTTGGTTAAGCTTTTCATGTTTTAATTATTTGTATTCATTAAATTTCAATACCAGGCTGACATTGTAGCTCTGCACAGGCAAAAGAAATTCTTTTACAAGTCAGATCAGGGAGCAGACACATTTCTTTTCCACCAGTAATAACTCTTAATTGTTTTTTATTCAATTTTTTTCCGTGGTTTAAATCTTGATTTTTCATAATACTTGATTTTGGGTTTAGTTAATTATTTTGTAAATCTTAAGGCTGTGGTCTGCAAATTTTTTGAGCACAACCGACTGAAATCTTAGTACAGTTTCTTACATCATCAGGTGGATACGTTTCACAAGGAAATTCTGTACATAGAATTGGCTCCATACAATCTAACATACCTCCCTTAATAGTTTTTAATTCTTTTTTGTTTAATTTTTTCCCGATTTGATTGATTTGGTTTTTCATTGATTTGATTTTTAATGGGTTAGTTTTAACGAAAGTAATAAAAATAATTGAAGTATATCACCATGTTTAGAAAAAATGTATAATTATTTACCTAATTAATTGTAATATTAACAATTGGCTTACACTGAATTAGCAAATCCATTGAACTTTTCAACACAATAAGAATGGACTTTTCAACACATTGATTTAGTGTTTTATTTTGGAAATTTGCCTTACTAATACTTCAGAAAGATGGAAAATAAACAAACGGTTTTGGTAACAGGAGGTTCAGGTTTTATAGCCTCTTATTGTATGATTGCCCTGCTTAATAATGGGTATAAAGTAAGAGCTACCCTTCGTTCCCTTAATAAGTCAGAATTGGTAAAACAAATGTTGAAAGAAGGAGGAATCAGCTCTTTTGAAAACTTAACTTTTGCGGAAGCCGATTTAGAAAATGAATCAAGTTGGGAAAAAGCTGTTGAAGGCTGTCAATACGTTATTCATACAGCTTCACCTACACCTCATACCGATGCAAAAACAGAAGATGATTTTGTGATTCCGGCTAAAAACGGAGTGCTTTTTGTGTTGAGAGCTGCCCAAAAAGCAGGGGTGAAAAGAGTTGTGCTGACTTCAGCCTTTGGTGCTGTGAGTTACGGTACATTGAAAAATACGCCTTATACGGAAGAAGACTGGACGGTGCTCAATGATACAGTAGCGCCTTATCAGCGTTCTAAAACCATTTCAGAAAGAGCTGCCTGGGATTTTATCCAAAATGAGGGCAATGGGATGGAACTGTCTGTAGTGAATCCAACGACTGTGATGGGACCGGTCTTATCAAATGATTATGCGCATTCTATTCAGATTATAAAACAAATGCTCAATGGAGAAATGAGAGGCTGTCCTAAGCTGATTACAGGCTTTGTAGACGTACGGGATGTTGCAGATCTTCATCTTAAAGCATTAAGTATGCCCGAAGCCAATGGTCAGCGCTTTATTGCTGTAGCAGGAGAAGCCCTTTCTATGCTGGAAGTGGCTGCTGTTCTCAGAAACAATTTAGGAAAGGTTGCAGACAAGGCACCTACAAAAGAATTGTCTAATTGGATCATCCGATTGTTTGCTGTTTTTAATCCAAAATTAAAAATGATTGTTCCTCACTTTGGATTGGTAAAAAGAGCCAGTAGTGAAAAAGCAGAAAAATTATTAGGATGGAAGCCAGGAAAAGCCGAAGAAGCTATATTAGCTGCCGCAGAAAGTTTAATTAAATTTAATCAGATTTAAAATGAAAGTCATTAGTAAGGTAATGTGGGCAAGAGTAAAAGGAAGAACTGAAAATACTTTGCTTGAACTTCCTTTTAAAGCAGTATATAATTTTCGCCCCGGATTCATGAGGCCCGTAAAAGGTCAGAAAAATGTTCGCTTTATTTACCGTATTTTTGATACACTTTCACCATTGTGGTACTTGGTTTTCCCCAATTGGATCTGCAGGATGAATGAAGTAGGATTAGCTATGATTCACTGTGTTTACAAAGGGTATCCCCAAACTGTATTGGAAGTGAAAGACATTAAAATATCAGCCCGATGAAAACATTCTTAAAACTGCTTAAAAGAACTATAATTGCTTTATTGTGTCTCATTCTGATAATGATCTTTATAGGTTGGTTTTATATGAAGAAGCCGCAATTTGGAGCATTACCTGAAGGAGAAAGATTAGAACAGGTCAAAAAATCATCCCATTATAAAGAAGGGAAATTCAGGAACCTGGAAGAAAAACCAACGATTACTGAAGGATACAGCATGTTAGGTGAAATATGGAGGTCTCTGGCCAAAGAATATCCTCATACAGAACCCATTGATGCCATACCTTCCATAAAAACGGATCTGAAATCAATTCCTGCAAACGAAAATGCGATCGTATGGTTCGGACACTCTTCTTTCTTTTTACAGCTGGATGGAGTTAAGATTTTAGTAGATCCTGTTTTCAGTGGTAAGGCGTCACCATTACCCTGGGGAGTAAAAGCTTACAAAGGAAGCGATATTTACACGGCAGATGATATGCCGGAGATCGATTATATGCTGCTTTCACACGATCATTACGACCATCTGGATTACGAAACAGTACAAGCTTTACAACCCAAAGTGAAACATGTGGTTTGTGGACTGGGAGCAGGCGCACATTATGAAAGATGGGGCTATACAAAACAGCAGATTATTGAAAAAGATTGGGGCGATAAAGTACAGGTAAAGCCGGATTTTGCCATTTTTACTGAAAGTTCTCATCATGACGGAGGGAGAGGTTTTAAAAGTTCACAGGCTTTATGGCTCTCATTTTTTATCCAGTCACCTGCCATGAATGTTTATTACAGTGGAGATGGAGGCTATAGCAGCCGTTTTAAGAAGATTGCTGAAAAATACCCTTCCATCGACTGGGCTATCATGGAATGCGGACAATACAATAAAGCATGGCAGTCGGTGCATGAGCTTCCTGAAGAAGTAGCGCTGGCAGCCACAGAATTGAAAGCAAAAAATATGCTTCCCGTTCACCATTCCAAATTTACACTGGCAAGACATCCATGGAATGAACCTTTAGAACGTATTTCAGCACTGTCACAGTCAAAATCTTACCGCCTTGCTACCCCTATGATTGGTGAAAAGGTAAAACTGAATGACAGTACACAGCAGTTTAAGCAATGGTGGAAAAATATAAAATAATGTACTATGAAAATAACTGAGATAAAATCCTGTTTTGTCGGTCCCACAATTTCGCCGGAACAATTTATAGAGGAACATTTCTTTTTATTTCTGGCAAAAGGAACCATGAACGGTTATGATGGCAATAAACATTATGTGCTGAAGCCTGGTGACAGTTGTATTGTACGTAAAAACCGTCTGGCTCGTTATAATAAACAGAAAGACAATAACGAATTTGAAAAAGTCATTTTTATTTTTGATGAACCATTTTTAATAGACTTTCATAAAAAGCACAGCCTGTCTTTTCAGAATTATCAGTCAAAAAATGCTTTTATTCCTGTAAAAAAAGATCCGATAATTAATAGTTTTTTGCTTTCATTAGAACCTTATTACACAGATTCCGGGCAGATAAACAATGCCTTTTCAGACGTAAAGAGAGAAGAATTATTACTCATCCTATTGCAGCTGCATCCGGAATTGTCAGATATACTCTTTGATTTTGGCGTTCCTGGGCGGTTGGATCTTGAAGAATTTATGCAGAAAAACTATAAATTTAATGTTAATTTAGAACGCTTCGCCTACCTTACAGGACGCAGTTTATCTGCTTTTAAAAGAGATTTTAAAAAAATATTTGATGAAACACCCAACCGCTGGTTAATCAAAAGACGCTTACAGGAAGCAAAATTTCTGATTGAAGAAAAAAAACAAAGACCCTCAGACATTTATATTAACCTTGGATTTGAGGATCTATCACACTTCTCATTTGCATTTAAAAAAGAATTTGGAGTGCTGGCAAGTAATCTTTGATACATTCAAAGCTGGCTGTTTTATAAGTTTGTATATTTGAATTTTACAAATCATCTGCGATGGAAAAAATAGCACATACTTCACTCGAAGATTTTTATAAAGAGATGGCCGCCAAATTAGGCAAGGATCTGGAAAGTATTTTTCCAAAGGGACTTCATAAAGATATTGGGCACTTTAATGTATTCGATATTGCCCAGACGATTGAAAGGGCAAAAACGACTTCTGAAATGCCTTATAACAGAAGGAAATACTATAAGATAAGCTTTATAAGAGGGAGAAACAGGGCAGAATATGCAGACAAAGTAATTTCGATCAAGCAAAACGCTTTATTGTTTGCTACCCCTAAGGTTCCTTATCATTGGGTGCCTGAAGATCCGGACCAGTCAGGAAGTTTCTGTGTGTTTACAGAAGACTTTTTCATTAAAGATAAATCTTACTATAACCTCGAAGATCTCCCTATCTTTCAGCCTGGGGGAGTACCCGTTTTTGAAATTGATAATGAACTTGCAGAAGAGATTGAAAACCTTTTTAAAAAAATAAAAAAAGAGATCGATTCAGACTATGTATTTAAATATGATCTGATCAGAAACTATGTCCTGGAACTGATTCACTATGGGCAGAAACTACAGCCGGCATCCAAAATATCGGCTTCAAATGATGCTTCCATGAGAGTTGTTTCTTTATTTATAGAGTTGTTGGAAAGACAGTTTCCTATTGAATCCTGGGAACAGAGATTGCAGTTGAAAACAGCAAAAGATTATGCAGACAGACTCGCTGTGCATGTCAATTATCTGAATAAAAGATTAAAAGAAAGCACCGGAAAAACAACGACGGAATTTATTTCTGACCGTATTACTCAGGAAGCCAAAATCTTGTTAAAACAGACCAGATGGAACGTCTCGGAAATATCTTATGCTTTAGGTTTTGAAGAAATAGCCCATTTTTCCAATTTCTTTAAAAGAAAAACCACGTTTACCCCATTGGAATTTCGTTCCTGATTTGAATTTTGCAAATTTCAGATTGATTCAAGCAAACACTTCAGTCTGAAAATACCCCAACTTTGTACCATCAAAATAATCAAAATACAATGAACACAAAAACAAATATCGCACTGGTAACTGGAGGAAGCCGTGGATTGGGAAAAAACTCAGCGCTTAAAATTGCTCAAAAAGGACTTGATGTTATCATTACTTACAGAAGCAACAAAGAAGAAGCAGAAGCTGTTGTTAATGAAATTAAATCAATAGGAAGGAACGCTGCTGCCTTTCAGCTAGATACCAAAGACATGAAAAGCTTTGATACTTTTGTGAAAGACGTTACGGATCACTTACAGGAAAATACAGGAAGTACTCATATCGACTATCTTGTCAATAATGCAGGAACAGCTTTGTATTCACCGATTACGGAAGTGACAGAAGAACAGCTTGATGATGTTGTGGATATCCATTTCAAGGGAGTGTTTTTCCTGACTCAAAAATTATTGCCATTCATCAATGATGGAGGAGGAATTATTAATGTGTCTTCAGGGCTGGCAAGGTTTGCAACACCCGGATCTTCTATTTATGGATCAATAAAGGCTGGTGTAGAAATGCTTACGAAATATATGGCCAAAGAATTAGGATCAAGAAAGATCAAAGCAAATGTAGTAGCTCCGGGCGCTATTGAAACAGATTTTGGGGGTGGTAGAGTGAGAGATAATGAAGAGATCAATGCAATGGTAGCAGGGGCTACAGCTCTTGGAAGAGTAGGACTTCCTGATGATATCGGTGGAGTAGTAGCATTCCTGTGTACGGAAGATGCCAGATGGATCAATGGCCAGAGAATTGAAGTTTCAGGAGGAATGTTTTTATAAGACTTGATTCTCTGAGATTAATCTTAATTACAATACAATCGGCTGGCTCATTTTTGAGCCAGCCGATTGTATTATTTCCTGTTTCTTTGAGAAGAGTAGACTTTTGATTCTGATTCAATCTACGCATCTGGTTCAAGAGGTTCCGGCAGCTGGCACTCTGCTTCTCTACATCCAGGGCCGATATATACACAATATCCCGAAGAATTGGTACATCTTACATTCCCAAAACCTCCATTCACTGTATGTAATTCTTTCCTTGTTAATCTTTTTCCTTTGATCTCTTTTTTCATGGTTTTATTATTTAATAAGTTGATTATTATAAATATATGAAAAATTATAATGTATAAATCACTTATTAAAGAGAAAAATCATTTATTGTTTCAGCCAAATAATAAATAAAAATCTACGGGAGAATAAAATATATAATATTCTTTGAAAAAATAGATTTCCCGTTGCATTCTTAAAAAAGAGTAGAGTTGAGATATACACATCATTTTAGGAAAGTACAATTTTATCGAAGATAAAATCTTCGCGCCCTAAAAACATCTGGCTTATAAAATTTCTTTGCGTCTTAGCGTTTACAAACAAAACAATAAAAACATGATTAAATCCGCGATAAATTCTCAATAGCCCTTTCTAAGGTCTCCTGCTTCTTGGCAAAACACAATCTGATCACATTTTCATTCAGTTTATTTTTATAAAACGAAGAGAAAGGAACACTGGCAACCTTGTGATTAATGGTAAGCTCTGAGGCAAAGTCAAAATCATTTTTATCCGATATCTTACCATATTTTACAGCCTGAAAATACGTTCCTTCACAATCCAGAAATTCAAAAGAAGTTCCTTCAAGACCTTTTCTCAGAAAATCTCTTTTTTCCTGGAAAAACTGATTCAGGTGGGTATAATGCTCTTCATTCTTCATGTATTCTGCCAATGCAAGCTGAATAGGAGTATTTACACAGAACACATTGAATTGATGCACCTTTCTGAATTCGTCCGTTAGGATTTTAGGAGCAGCACAATAGCCAACTTTCCAACCGGTAACGTGGAAAAGTTTCCCGAATGAGGCAATAAGAAAACTTCTTTCTTTAAGCTCAGGATATTTACAGATGCTTAGATGCTGTTTACCATCAAAAACAATATTTTCATATACTTCATCACTTAAAATAAGAATGGAAGTTCCTTTTACCAGTTGAATAAGCTCCTGGATATCATTTTCTTTAAGGATTTTACCTGATGGGTTATTAGGATTGTTAAGAATGATCATTCGGGTTTTGTCGCTGACAAGACTTTTTACAGCTGTCCAGTCGATTTCATAATCCGGAGCTTTCATCTCAAAACGTTTTACAATCCCTCCGAAAAGCTCTACAGTAGGTTCATAACAATCATAAGCCGGTTCGAAAATAATCACTTCATCATCTTTCTTGATAAAAGAGGCAATAACGGTGAAAATAGACTGAGTTCCGCCTGCTGTAACCGTTATTTCAGTATCCGGATGATAAACTGCCTGGTGGCTGTTTTCGATTTTTCGTGCAATTTCTTCCTTTAGACCAATCATCCCTCCTAATGGAGCATACTGATTGAAGCCTTTTTTAATAAAATGATCTACGTAATTCAGCAATTCCGGATCAGGCATAAAATCAGGAAACCCCTGAGAAAGATTAATCGCCTCATTTTCATTGGCAAGCTGAGTCATCTGACTGAAAATAGTAGTTCCTACATTGGAAAGCTTTGATAAAGGAAGTTGTATCATAAAAACAGTTTTGTTGATCGAATTTAATGAAATATTTAAAACAGTCTGAAAATTATGGTAATAAAATATTTATTGACGAGCCAAAAGATAAAATTTCTATAAGATGTAATAGGTAACGAAAATTTTGAGAGTTAAAAATAAACTCTGATTGCTTTTGTACTAGGAACAAATTTGATTGTGTTAAAACTCTATGACTGTTCTCTTGACAAAACGATAAAAGTTAGTAAAAAATGATTTTTAAAATTCGGATAATTTTGGACAATTTTGTACTTTTGTATGTTTGCTGAAATCATATATGTCACAAGAAATAAATCCAACCTACTCCGAAGATAATATCAGAACCCTCGATTGGCAGGAACACATCCGTCTGCGCCCCGGTATGTACATCGGGAAGCTCGGTGATGGTTCTTCCGCTGATGATGGTATTTATATATTGCTAAAAGAAATCCTTGATAACTCTATTGATGAGTTCAGGATGAGATCCGGAAAAAGAATTGAAATAAAACTGGACGACGGCAAAGTTACCATCCGTGACTTTGGACGTGGAATCCCGTTGGGAAAAGTCGTAGATGCTGTTTCCAAAATGAATACCGGTGGTAAGTACGACAGTAAAGCGTTTAAAAAATCTGTAGGATTGAACGGGGTCGGTAGTAAAGCGGTGAATGCCCTTTCAGACTACTTCAGAGTGCGTTCTTTCCGTGACGGAAAAATGAAAGCAGCTGAATTCTCCCGTGGAGTGATCACAGAAAATTTTGAAGAAAAAGAGACTTCAGACAGAAATGGTACTGAAATTTCCTTTGTTCCTGATGGAGATATCTTCCTGCATTTCAAATACAGAAAAGAGTATATCGAAAGAATGCTCCGCAATTATGCCTATCTGAATCCGGGACTTAAAATTCTTTTCAACGGAGAAACGTATTATTCTGAAAATGGGCTTAAAGACTTGTTGGAAGAAGAATTAGAGAGTGATATCCTTTATCCGATCATTCATTTGAAGGATGAAGATATTGAGGTAGCGATTACACATTCTGACAAATCTCAGACAGAAACCTACTTCTCATTCGTTAACGGACAGAATACCACTCAAGGGGGAACACACCTTAATGCATTCCGTGAAGCGTATGTAAAGACGATTCGTGAGTTCTTCAATAAAAGTTTTGATGCTTCCGATATCAGGAAGTCTATTATCGCAGCAATCTCGATCAATGTAGAAGAACCTATTTTCGAATCTCAGACCAAAACAAAATTAGGATCTAATGATATTGGACCGAATGGACCTACGGTAAGAATATTTATCATAGATTTCCTTAAAAGCAAACTGGATAACTTCCTACATAAGAATCCAGACATTGTAGAAGCGATCCAAAGAAAGATATTGATTTCCGAGAGAGAAAGAAAAGAACTTTCCGGAATCCAGAAACTGGCGAGAGAAAGAGCAAAGAAAGTTTCTCTTCACAATAAAAAACTTCGTGACTGCAGACAGCACTATAATGATCAGAAAGCCGAGAGAAAAGGAGATTCTCAGATCTTCATTACCGAAGGAGATTCTGCATCAGGATCTATCACAAAATCCAGAGATGTAGAAACACAGGCTGTATTCTCGCTTAAAGGTAAACCGCTGAACTGCTATGGTCTTACCAAGAAAGTGGTCTATGAAAACGAGGAGTTTAACCTTCTTCAGGCGGCTTTGAATATTGAAGAAAGCTTGGAAGACCTGAGATATAATCAGGTAATCATTGCTACCGATGCCGATGTCGATGGGATGCACATCCGTTTGCTGATGATTACTTTCTTCCTGCAGTTCTTCCCGGATCTGATAAAAAACGGTCACCTTTATATCCTTCAGACTCCGTTATTCAGAGTAAGAAATAAAAAAGAAACAAGATACTGCTATACAGAAGTTGAAAGAGTAAAAGCATTGAATGAGTTGGGGAAAAATCCTGAAATCACACGATTTAAAGGATTAGGAGAGATTTCCCCGGACGAATTCAAACATTTCATCGGTAAAGATATCAGGCTAGAACCTGTAGTGATAGGAAAAGACCAGACTATAGAACAACTTCTGGAGTTTTATATGGGAAAAAATACTCCGGACAGACAGGTTTTCATTCTTGAAAATCTTGTGGTGGAGGATGATACGGATATTGATAAAAAAGTAATTCCGGAGGAAGTAGAAAATTAAAAAAAACTTTAAATCAAAAAAAATGGTCGTAAAAGACCATATAGAGACTGAAAAAAACACAATTTTGGATGAAGTAGGAGATTATAAAACTTACACACCAAAAAAATCAAAATGAGACTAAGTAACCGTAATAAAGTATCAGTTTATAACTCTTTGAGTACCCTGCTTTTAATGATGACAATGTTTGGGTTAATCGTATTTGCAGCCAATAAATATAGATTTAATGCACTGGGGAAAGAAAGTTATTTATTGGTTATTGTTCCTGTTCTGCTGCTGATTATCTTTTATATTTGCGGACGACAAATTTTTGAATATGACAGCGATGGAGAAGCGCTTAATTTTAAAAACAGGAATATTATTCCTTTTTTGGACAAGCCTCTTCACGATGAATTTCCGAAATATAAGCTGATAAAATATGACGTGGTTTGTATTTTCTTTGTCAAAAGATTATATGTTACAGTTTCAAGTAAGAATAATGGTTCTACCATATTGAAGTACCAGATTTCTTATTTGACCAAAAAAGAAGTAAACGATTTAAAACTCTCTCTGAACAAAGTAGTGAAAGCTAATAAAGAGAAAAAAGATTAACAAAACAGATGACGACAGAAGAATATTCGCATGAGGGTGAAAGCTTAAAGAAAGTTTCCGGTTTATACAAAGACTGGTTCCTGGATTATGCTTCCTATGTAATTTTGGATAGAGCTATCCCTTCGGTATATGACGGTTTGAAACCCGTTCAGCGAAGAATCATGCACTCTATGCGGGAACTGGAAGACGGCCGTTATAATAAAGTGGCCAATATTGTGGGAAATACGATGAAGTATCACCCCCATGGAGATGCTTCCATTACTGATGCCATGGTGCAGGTCGGACAGAAAGAATTACTGATAGATACTCAGGGAAACTGGGGAAATATCTATACAGGAGACTCTGCTGCTGCTGCAAGATATATCGAAGCAAGACTGACACCTTTTGCCCTGGAAGTAGTTTTTAATCCTAAAACTACAGAATGGACAAAGTCTTATGACGGAAGAAATAATGAACCTATTGACTTACCGGTAAAATTTCCTTTACTTCTTACACAGGGAGTAGAAGGTATTGGGGTAGGGCTTTCCACCAAAATACTTCCCCATAACTTCAATGAGCTTATCAATGCATCTGTAGCACATCTGAAAGGAAAAAATTTCGAAGTGTATCCGGACTTTTTAACAGCCGGTTATCTGGATGTTTCCGAATATAATGACGGCCACAGAGGAGGAAAAGTAAGAGCAAGAGCAAGAATTACCCAGACGGATAAACATACATTGGTTATTTCTGAGCTTCCTTACTCAAAAACAACAACTGATCTTATTGACTCTATTTTAAAGGCCAATGAGAAAGGAAAGATCAAGATCAAAAAGATTGAGGATAATACCTCAGATAAGGTAGAAATCCTGATTCATATTCATAATGATGTTTCACCGGATAAGACGATCGATGCTCTGTATGCATTCACGGACTGTCAGGTGACAATCTCTCCGAATGCCTGCGTGATCGTAGGTGACAAACCCATGTTCATGAATGTTTCTGACATTTTGAAAATGAATACGGAGCATACAGTGTCATTGCTGAAGAAAGAGCTTGAAATTGAACTTCATGAGCTTCAGGAAAGCTGGCATTTCTCTTCATTAGAAAGAATTTTCATAGAAAACAGAATCTATCACGATATTGAGGAGGTGGAAACCTGGGAAGATGTCATAAAAACAATCGATGCAGGATTAAAACCTCATACCAAACATCTTTTAAGAGCTGTTACAGAAGAAGATATTTTAAAGCTGACAGAGATCAGAATCAAGAGAATTTCAAGATTCGATTTAGATAAGTTTAAAGAAAATATTGCAGCGCTGGAAGGTAAAATAGAGCAGGTGAAGCACCATCTTGCCAATCTGATTGCCTATGCCATTGATTATTATTTGAATATTCAGAAAAAATACGGAAAAGACAAGCAGAGAAAAACAGAGCTTAGAATTTTTGATACGATTGATGCTACAAAAGTAGCCGTAGCCAATGAGAAATTCTATGTGAATTTTGAAGAAGGCTTTATCGGAACATCCCTTAAAAAAGACCAGTATCTGTTTGACTGTTCTGATATTGATGATATCATCATTTTCAGAAAAGACGGAAGCATGAAAGTGGTAAAAGTAGAAGCTAAAACTTTTGTCGGAAAAGATATTCTGCATGTTGCCATCTGGAAGAAAAATGATAAGAGAACAGTATATAATATGATCTACCGCGAAGGCAGAGAAGGTCCTTATTATATGAAGCGTTTCTCCGTAACAGGAGTTACCCGAAATACAGACTATCCGCTAGCATCAGACAAAAAAGGCTCAGAAACACTTTACTTTTCAGCAAATCCTAATGGAGAGGCAGAAACAGTGACTGTTCTTTTAAAACCAAACCCTAGAATCAGGAAGAATAAAATGGAGATCAGTTTTTCTGACCTTGCCATCAAAGGACGTGATTCCAAAGGAAATCTGGTGACAAAATATGCCGTGAAGAAAGTAGATATGAAAGAAGAAGGAGTTTCTACTCTGGCACCTAGAAAGATCTGGTTTGACGATACGGTAAGAAGACTGAATGCAGATGTAAGAGGAACGTTACTGGGAAGCTTCAAAGGAGATGACAGAATTCTGACGATCAATACCAACGGTGAGGTAAAACTGGTATCTTTTGATTTGGGTAACCGTTTTGATGACGAATATCTGATTCTGGAAAAATGGAGACCTGCGCAGCCGATCACCTGTATTTATTATGATGGAGAGAAAGACATTTACTTCATCAAGAGATTCTTACTGGAAAACACCGTAAACGTACAGACTTTCATGCCGTCTGAGCATCCAAAATCATTCATTGAAAACATTATTGTTGCCAATGATGCAACCGCTGAAATTATTTTCGCAAAAGATAAAGGAAAAGACCGTGACTCTGAAACCATAAATATCGACGAATTTATAACCGTAAAAGGAATAAAAGCAATCGGTAACCAGTTTACGAAATTTAAAGTAAAGGCAATCAATATTACCATTCCTGAACCGGTAGAAGAAGAACCTGAAGTGTACGAAGATCCTGAACCAACCGGAGATATGGATGAAGATGGAGGAATTATAGGGGACCTGTTTCAAGGTGACGAACCTGAAAATTAAAAAGAAATGAATATTTTAATATTATGTATTGCAATAACAGCTATTATAAGTTTTATCGCTTTTAATAATCCTGCTATTACGGAAAAATATAAATTTAGTGTAGGAGCTATTCTTCAGAGAAAGGAATATATTCGTTTGCTTTCAGCAGGTTTTTTGCATGCTGATATTATGCACCTGGTATTTAATATGTTTACATTGTATTTCTTTGCACCTATTGTCATTCAGGGCTTCGGAAATATAGGGTTTATCATTGTATACCTGGGAGCAATACTGCTTGGGAACTTTCTTTCACTATACATTTATCAAAAACAGCCCTGGTACTCTGCCGTAGGAGCGAGTGGTGGGGTTTCGGGAATTCTTTTTGCCTCTATAGCATTGATTCCGGATCTTGATATTTACCTTTTCTTTATTCCGATTGGTATTCCCGGATATATTTTCGGACTGGTATACTTCGGATATTCTGTATATATGATGCTTAATCCGAAACCGCACGATAATATCGGACATGCAGCCCATTTGGGGGGCGCATTTTTGGGGTTGATCTATGCTGTGATCAATGCTCCGGACCGTGCAATCCATAATGGAGTTTATATAGGAATCATGTCACTTCCCTTAATTTATTTAGGATATGAAATATTTGTAAGGAAACGAATAGGATAAAAGACTATTTTTAATTAAAATATCAAAACCAATGAACACATCAGAGTTAAACAGTTTCATCGTGATACTTATCTATGGTTCATTGGTTTTGCTTTCTTTACTAAAGCTGGCCAATCCTTTGAGGGTGAACCGAAAAGCCAATTTCTGGTTTGGGATCTTTCTTTTTCTATGGTCTACCTTTTGGCTGGATGAGGTTTTGTTTCTGATCACAGGCTCAACAGTGGAATTCCATTCTCTGTTTTTCGTGAGATGTATTCAGTTTTTTACCCCCATTGTTTTTTATTTCAGTGTCCTGTTTTATACCAATCCCTCTTTTACTTTCAAGACTAAAGACTTAAAGTTTTTATTACTTCCCGTAGCTTTCGTTCTGTGCCTTATATTGGTAAAATTGGGCTATGACACTCCGTTTGAATATCTGAGTGTTATTTTGATCCTGATTCAAGCCTTATTTTACACGGGTCTTTCTTATATTACCATCAGAAAACACCAGCGGAAGATCCAGCAGTTCTCGTCCAATACAGAAGGTATCAATCTGAATTGGCTGGAATATATTATCCTGGTGCTTCTTATTGTGAACATTATCTATGTGATTTATAATCTGTTCTATGACCCAAAATCACTGAATTTCTTTATCAATACCGTTTTCCTTTTCGTTATTTATTGTGTAGGATATTATTCTCTGAAGCAGAAGGAAATTTATCCTTTAGAAGAAAAACAGATAGAGGAGCTGATTTCTATGAATGAAGATTCAGATCCTGAAGAAGTAAAAAGAAAATTGATTTCTGATGATGAATTATTAAAAATTAAATCTTCGCTTGAAAACATCATGGAAACCCAGAAACCTTACCTTGAAAGCGAATTGAATCTTATCAAACTTGCAGAAATCCTGTCGGTTTCTACCCATCATCTTTCTTACGTTATCAATACAGGTTTTGGAAAGAATTTCTTCCAATATGTAAATGAATTCAGGGTAGATTATGCCAAAAAACTTCTGAAAGAACCCAACAGTAAATTATCCATTCTGGGGATTGCCTATGAATCCGGGTTCAATTCCAAAACCTCTTTTAATACGACTTTTAAAAAAGTAACCGGACAAACCCCTTCTGAGTTCAAAAAATAAGTTCCGGTTTATAAAGTTTTACTTTTTTATTTTCATAAATAATTGATTTTTAATAGATTGATTGTTTTGTTTTCCCTTTTTAAAAATCAGTTCGTTCAGATAATCTGGAACATTCAAACCTGTGTATCCCTGTAGCTTTGTACCGTAAAATTTAAACTTATGGATACCAAAGAATCATATGCCGTAGTTACAGGAGCAAGCCAGGGACTTGGTAAAGCATTCGCCGAAAATCTGGCAAAGAAAAACATCAATGTTGTTCTTGTGAGTCTTCCGAATCAGAATCTGAAAGAACTTTCTCAGGAACTGGAAGAGCAATATCATATAAAAGCCCGTTATTACGAAACAGATCTTTCCGTCAATGAGAATGTCATGAAACTTACAGAATGGATCAACCAATCCTTTGATATTCATATCCTGATCAATAATGCAGGGCTTGGCGGGACTAAAAAATTTACAGAAGCCTCTTCGGATTATATCAATACCATTCTGCAGGTGAATGTAGCTGCAACTTCACTTATCACCCATCAGCTTCTTCCCAACCTTTTAAAACAGCCCAAAGCTTATATTTTAAATGTTTCAAGCATGGCTGCTTTCTCTCCGATAGGTTTTAAAACGGTATATCCTGCAACCAAAACCTTTATCCATTCATTTTCAAGAGGACTGCATGAAGAATTGAAAGATACCAGTGTTTTTGTAAGCGTTGTAAATCCCGGCGCTATGAAAACCAATGTGGATGTCTGTAAAAGGATTGAAAAACAGGGGTTTATAGGAAGGTTGACACTTTTGAACCCTGATAAAGTAGCTTCCTACTGCATTCGTCAATTATTCAAAAAAGATTCCGTAATTATGGTGAACCCAATCAGCTGGCTTGTGATGAAAATTTTACCCATATGGATCAAACTTCCGTTGATGACCCAGGCTATAAAAAGAGAAATCGAAGCATGAAAAAAATTTGTGTAACCGGAGCTACAGGCCTTCTGGGAACTAATGTTATCATAAAATTACTACAAAATGGTTATTCTGTTATTGCTCTGGTGCGTAAGAAAAGCACATGGCTGGGCGAAGAAAACGAGAATCTGAAGCTGGTGGAAGCAGATCTTTTATCTGATCTCTCCTCATTGCTTATAGATATAGACTGTATCATCCATATTGCGGCAGAAACACGGCAAAATCTTATCAGGTATGATGAATACAGAAAAGTAAATTATGAGGCAGTCGTGAATCTGTTGACTCAGGCAGAATCAATGAAGGTAAAAAAGTTTTTGATGGTGAGTACAGCCAATACTTTAGGATATGGGAATACGGCATTTTGGGGGAGTGAAAAAGCACCCCAGCTTTATCCTTTTACCCGTTCATTATATGCTCAAAGCAAGCGGGAAGCTGAAGATTATCTTTTAAATAACAGTAAAAATACAGAAGTCATCATTGTAAATCCCACTTTTATGATCGGGGCTTATGATAGCAAACCGAGCTCCGGGAAAATTATCTTTTGGGCCTGGAAAAAGAAACTGGTTTTCTATCCAAAAGGAGGAAAGAACTTTGTCCATGTAGAAGATGCTGCCCATGGAATAGTAAATGCTATTGAAAATGGACAAAATGCTGAAAAATATCTTTTAGCCAATGAAAACTTAAGTTATAAAGACTTTTTTAAGAAAGTAAACCGTATTACCCACCAAAAGCCGATGATGTTACCCATTCCGAATATGGTGTTGAACTTCCTTGGATTCATCGGTGACGGGCTGAGAAAATTAAACATAAAAACAAACCTCAGTACTTCCAATATGAAAGCCCTGCAGATTTGTAATTATTATAACAATCAGAAATCGGTAGAAGAGCTCGGTGTCCGATACCAACCTGTTGATAAAGCTATAGAAGATGCCATTCAATATTTTACTAAAAATAATAAACATTGATTTTCATCCTGCAATAATAAAAAAGCCAGCTTTTTTGACTGCTGGCTTTATAAAATTATGTTGTTATTTTCTGAGTTACGTTTTTATTAGAAATCACACAGGCTTTGCTGCAGTTATTTGAACTTGAAATATTAACCTGTATCAACCCTGGCATTGATCTGTATTCTTCTGTATTATAAGGAGCTTCAGTACCATTTCTTCCACCGCCCTTGATATCATATTGTATTTGGGCAATTCCTGTAAATCCAATTGCCGGCTTGAAAGAAAGCTTTCCTGTAGTAGAAGTATACGTCCATGTCCCCTGATTGTTGGTATAGACACCCCCTGTTATATTCGGAATCACCGCACCATTCATATCCAGAAAACGAAATGAATTAAAATCAATGTTGTTATAAGAAATCGTTGGTGGGTTTTGTCCACCTGCTGAAGTATATGCTGCATCATTTAGCAAAGGGAAATAATTAGATTTTATTCCTGGACATCCTGTAAAAAGATCGTCCGTAACTTCTGCTGCATAAGGTCTTGTAACCCCTAAGTTTTTTAATAAGTGGATATTTTTAGCAGCTCCGGTAGAAGCCGCAAAACCAATTCTGAAAGTAGAAGGAGGTGAAGTATCCAAGGTTCTTACTGTACTGTTGGATATTGTAGTCTCCGTATATTTCAGAGAAGTTGGATAATAATAACTATCAATTACTGTTTCTTTCACAGTCCCGTGCTGTATTTCGAGAGTTACATTGTAACCGCCGGAAGGATTGGGAATCAATGTGATATATGCTTTTCGGAATCTAGCGTCATTCTCGTTCTGAGGAATCGTAGTTCCGCCACTTTCAATACTGAATTGCTGAAGATTTGTATTTTGAATACCAACATACTTTCCGGTTTGAGTATTCAGATAAGCGGATCGGTTGTTACTGGAAGTTGCAGCATTGGTCGCTGTACTGTAAAGTAATGGATAACCATTGTATCCTGCCGGCTCAGCGGAAGACAGATATTGATTTCCACGTTTTCCTCTTAAGCTGACATTACTTCGTCCGCCAGCTAATGAAACCCCAAAAATTCCATTTCTAACCCTTTCTCCCTGGTTAAATGCTGTTTTGAAATTTCCGTATTCATCCAGACCTATTCCCAGATAAGCGCCTCTCAGTCCTTCTCGGGATTCCCCTCCACGCACAAAACTATATCCTAGTCCTCCTCCAAAGTATCCGAGATTAAGTTGGTCTTTAGGAATAGAACCATCTACCAGAAATATAGAAATACCATCTCCTCCGTTAGTCTCTCCACCATAAATTGCAAATTCAAATTCAAACTTAATTCCCTGGTCACTGTTGAATATCTTATCAGCGAGGATAACCCCTCCCGAAATATTATTTACACTTCGGGTCAGTCGTAATCCATCTGTGGTAAAAGTAGCATCATTCTGGATACCGCTGGTGGATACTTTGTAAGCTTCCTGCGGCTGTAATCCCTGTGTAAAGTTGACAAAATACGGGTAACCGGTTCCTTGCTGATTCTGTGCCTGAATATTTTTGGTGAAAATAAACAATGAAGAAACAAGCAAAAATCTTTTGCCCCATATCATTCGAGTACTTTTTATCATAACTCAATTATTTAACGACAAAAACAATATTAATAAATGAACAGTCAGTCGCTGCAGCTTTTACATCATACGTCATTACCCCGTCATCAGAAATAGAAATATTACTGAATACATTAGGATCAGCATCTGTTACATAATAGTAAAGATCTTTGCTTGACGGGAAAAAAGGGATTGATGCTGGCGCGCTGGTGCTCTTTGCTTTTGGAGATCCAAACTGAGTTTTATATAAGGTATACAAATCTTTAGTTCTGCCATTGGCACTGGTGGAAGTATCAAAAGAAACACTCGGCATGTAAAACATTTTTACAGCATTACTACTGATACATAGCCAATCAGGCTTGGTAGGGCTTCCAATATTCTGGCTTAAACATTTCTTATCAGTATCATAGATAAGAAGAGAGTTGGCCGGATTAGATATAGCGTCTCTTTTTGCAGTACTGAGTCTTGGAATCAGCATTCCTTTATTTTGACTGTAGACGTCCAAAGCAGCGCTTGCATCAGGTGTTGGGGTGTTGATCCCAACCTGTGCGAAAGAGAATGTACTTATTAAAACGATTGGTAGAAATAACTTTTTAATCATGATGTTCTTAATAATTTTTAATCTGTGTATGTTTTTATGTTTTTTTTGAAGGCATTTTTTCAGCCAGGTCGATTCCATAAAAGGAATAAGTATCACAAACAATTCATCTGAATAATGAATTGTGTCCATAGAATGCCATCAGGATATCCCAGGATTCCTAAAAGCCAATAACAGATATAACATGATGCCTCATAGAGGGACATTCTATGTCTTATCTGAAATAGTCGGAAAAGTAAATTGAATTATGTAGCCGTATAAGCTCTTAAATAAGTAAGATTCATATTCCCTCGTGTTTTTTGCAAATATACAAAGAAATATTCAGATGTTGGTATTTATAGAATTAATTCTAAATTTCTCTTAATAATTAACGTATTTTAGTTTAAATTTTTACATAGTTTGCAAATCAACAAGATTGTTTTTATTATGTAAATCTTTGTATTGTATTAAGAAATCTTAAAAAATAAAGTATATTAAGGTCCTGATATTTGAAAATGAAGAAGAATTTCACCTTTTTTTATCATAAATAATTGGAAAAGAGTCTATTTTGAAAAATTATTCAACGCATCTTCCAGAGTGTGTACAAAATTGACCTGTTTTGTCTTGTTGCTTTCAAAAATAAAATCCTTCAGACTTTTACTTTCATATTTGTCAAAATCACCTGTAATAGTCAGACCGATGCGATAGTTTGAAAACTTTTGAAGAATATCTCCTGCCATCTTCGTTTTTAAGTCAAAAAATTCAGGAGCGATATTTTTTTCGTGAAGAATTAATGTATCAAAACCCTGATAATAGATATTTCCCATAAGATCAAGCCCGTCCTCTGCAGATTGAATGATTATCTCATCGGAAATTATTTCCGCAATTTTTATATTGTTGATTTCATGTGATTGAATAATCATCTTTATTCGAGTGTTTTTTTGATGTCATGTAAGAAATTATCTAAAGCAAATGCGTCTCCCTGGTTGGTAAGTGCTATAATACAGGTGTTATGCTGCAAATCTCTCCAGAATAAAGCTTTAAAGCCATTCAGACCTCCTGTATGCATTGCCGTTTTTTCTCCGTCTTTATTCTCTATAAACCATGCAAATCCGTAATTTGACATTTGACCATTGGATAATTGGGAAGGAGCATACATGACAGCCGTATTTTCTTTATTGATCAGGGTATGATTTCTTAAAGCCTGATCAAATTTATAAAGATCTTCAGGAGTAGAGTAGATCCCTCCGTCACCTGTGGTCAGGATTGAATAATCATCAGGTTTCTTCTGTTTATTATATCCCAATGCCTTATTCTGAATAACCGTAGAAGGCTCATACACATAGGTATGAGTCATTTTTAAAGGAGTGAAGATCTGCTCATTGAGAAAAGTTTTATAAGATCTTCCGGATACCTTTTCGATAATCTGGGAAAGGATTATATATCCGCTGTTGCTGTATTTAAACTGACTGTCAGGAACAAAATCTAGTTTTTTAAGACTAAAAAGCCAATTGATTACCTCCTGATTAGTCAATCCCTTTTTTGAAAATAAATTTTCATAGTCACTTATTCCGGAAGTATGGTGCAAAAGCTGTCTGATACTGATGTTTTTAGCATATTCAGGAAGCTCAGTGAATTGAGAAGCTTTATCATCAAATTTTAATAATCCTTGCTGCTGCAATATCATAATAGCTGCAGCAGTGAAAGGTTTGCTCAGCGAAGCAATATAAAAAGAAGTATTTTTGTCTGTTTTCAGTCCTTTTTCAAAAGTACGGAAGCCCATGGCTGTATCACATACAATCTTGCCGTTTTTCACGACCAGAACAGAACCGTTAAACGCTCCCTTATTGTAGTACTCATTTACAACATGCTGAGAGTTTTGTTTACAGGATGCCAGCTGCAAAATCAGGAAAATACCGAAAACGATATTCCATATCAAAGTTTTCATAGGTTAGGTGTATGGAAGCAAAATTACTTATTTTCTTCCATAAATAAACCTGTCATTTTCAGATAAATCCTTCAATAGTTGAGCGTTAGAAAAATAGTGATACAGTTCCAGAGTTTCAGGACCTAATTTCTGATTGATTTCCAAAAACAAAAATCCGTTCTTGTTCAGATGATTTTTAGCATCTTCAGCTATTTTCCTGTAAAAAATCAAAGCATCTGCAGTAGGAGAGAAAAGGGCCATTTTAGGCTCAAATTCTTTCACTGAATCTGCAATTTCAACCTCTTCATCAATTCCAATATACGGAGGATTTGAAATAATGATATCATAATTTTCAATCAGATCAAAATTCAGATAATCAGCATGAATGAATTTGATTTCAAGTTGATGATAATCTGCATTTTTTCTGGCCGTTTTTAATGCTTTTTCAGAAAAATCTATTGATGAAACTTCTGCCTCAGGGAAATATTTCTTTAATACCAAAGGAATAATTCCGCTTCCGGTTCCTATGTCCAAAATCTTTACCCCTTGAAATTTAAATGGTGAACCTTGAATTTCCTTGATGGCAATCTCCAGCAGTTCTTCTGTTTCAGGGCGGGGAATCAGTACATTTTCATCCACAAAAAACTTCATCCCGTAGAATTCCGTTTCGCCCAGGATTTGCTGGTAAGGTTTCCCGGTTTTAAGTTCGGAAACCAGATGGCAAAGTTTTTCTTCATCATCGATCAAAAGTTCCTGTTCAGAAAACCTTCTTTGATGAAAGCTGTCAAAACCCACAATCTGATGCACCAATAATGATGATAAAAAAGCACTTTCCGACTCAGTATAAAGCTCGGAAAGGGCTGTTTTGAAATATTTTTTGAATGTTGATATTGTCATTTATCTTGTAAAAACCAGTTTTGTATCTGTAGACTTTTCTTCATCAATTCTATACCCTTCATAGTTGAACGCTTTTACGTCTTCCAGGGTTTTGGCATTGGTTTCGGCACAGAATCTTACTACCAGTCCTCTTGCATGCTTGGTATATACAACAATGGTTTTCAGTTTTCCTTCTTTTAATTCATAGAAATCAAAATCAATCACTTTATGGTTCAGTTTTTTTCTGTCGATTACTTTTCCATATTCATTGCTGGCAAGGTGAAGCAGGATTTCTCCTTTTTTCATCTCAGAATTCAATTGTTCAGTGATTTTTTCTCTCCAGAATTCATACAGGTTTTTGTACTCCTCAAATTGAAATGGGCGCCCCATTTCCAGTCTGTAAAGCATCACTTTATCAGATGGCTTCAAAAGACCGTAAAGACCGGAAAGCATTCTGTAGTTTTTCTGCAGATAGTCTACCGCATTTTTATCCAGAGTTTTGGCATCCAGCCCTCTGTAAACCTCTCCTGTAAATGCAAACATGGCCGGAGCAGATTCTTTTGCAGTAGGTTTGGATTTCCATTTTTGATTTCTTTCCCAGTTTTCATCAGCCAGTTTAGGCGATATTTCCATCAGTTCGGAAAGATATTTTGGGGATTTTTCTTTTAAATAAGAATGTATCAATGCTGCATCTTCAATGAATTTCGGAGTAGTGGATTTCAACAGCTCTGTTGAGTTTTCTACGTTCATTAATTTTGCAGGAGATGTTATAATTTTCATAATGTTAAAATGCAGATAAATGTTTAATGTCAATAAAATTCATGGCCATCAGAGAGATAAAGTCAACCATAAAATGACAAATGATCAAAATTTTAATGTTTGAATAAAGTTTATAAAACATAGCAAAAACGACTCCAATAAAGAAAGGAATGACTACCTGGCCTATGGTTCCGTAAGTACTGTGCAGAATTCCAAATAGAATGGCTGAAACAAAAATACCCAGAAATGGACTGTTATAAAGTTTTTCAATTCTTGGCTGTATATACCCCCGCATCAGAAACTCTTCTACAGCACCTGCTGTAAAGCATGTAAAAATAATTAAAAAATAATCATTTTTAAAAATGGAAGTAAGCTCAAAAAGTTTTTCACTTATTTTTTCCTGAACCAAAAGCTGAATCATTACATTCAGAAGTGCTCCACCAACGCTGCAGATAAAATATAAGCATAGAATGGCTTTTATATAAAATACGGCAGAATATTTTTCTTCTTTTTTGAGTAAAAAAGTGCTTTTTTCGATAAAAAGACTGTACAGAAATACAATGAGGAAAACTCCCCATATTGCAACTCTACTGAGGAAAAAGTTGTCTTTTGTAATCCCTATTGTCCCTGTAATCATCGTAACGACAGGAAAAATATAAAGCATCACAGCTGCCAACAGCACAAAAGTGAGTAAAATTCCTATAGAATATTTCCCATTAAGACTCATAATACAATACCCCTAAACTTTGAACTTTACATTTTGAATTAAATAATTCCTTTTCCCTGACGGATAACTTCCGGTTCTCCTGAAGTAAGATCTACAATCGTAGAAGCAATATTATCTCCATATCCTGAATCAATGACAATATCCACCAAATGGTCATATTTTTCGGCAATAAGTTCCGGATCAGTAGAATATTCAATGATTTCATCATCGTCTCTGATGGACGTGGAAGCAATAGGGTGTCCTAGTTTTTCAACGATAAGCTGCGGGATCGGGTGATCGGGTACACGGATACCAATTGTTTTATGTCCTTTATAGGCTAAAGGTAAACTTTTGTTGGCTTCAAGAATAAATGTAAACGGTCCCGGAAGATGACTTTTAAGAAATCTGAAAATCGAAGTATCAATAGGTCTTGTAAAGTCGGAAAGGTGGCTGAGATCATTACATATAATTGAGAATTTTGACTTCTCAAGCTTTATTTTTTTGAGCTGCGCCAGTTTTTCCATGGCTTTTATGTCAAAAATATTACAGCCTAAGGCATATATCGTATCCGAAGGATAGATGATAAGTCCGCCGTTTTTTAAAGTTTTAATAACCTCATTCACAAGATTTTCCTGTGGGTTGTCGGGGTAGATTTTTAATATTTTTGCCATTAAACAAAGATACAAATAATAAAATAGTTTTCATGAAAGTCCTTTATTTAAAAGAAAAATTAGGATTTGTGAAAAATATTCGTACCTTTGCAATCCAATATCGCGGGATGGAGCAGTAGGTAGCTCGTCGGGCTCATAACCCGAAGGTCATCGGTTCGAGTCCGGTTCCCGCTACTAAGAAAGTGTTTTCGGTAAACACTCTAAAAATACACCGCGGGATGGAGCAGTAGGTAGCTCGTCGGGCTCATAACCCGAAGGTCATCGGTTCGAGTCCGGTTCCCGCTACTAAGATAAGTGCTTTCGGTAAGCACTCTAAAAATACACCGCG
>NZ_QAJO01000015.1:0-123188 GCF_003852415.1 Chryseobacterium sp. KBW03
AGTTGGAGAGTTGGTGGGGTGTAAGTGTAGCAGCGCACTGACGTGAGGAGTATGAATGGATAGCGGGATCAAGCTTCTGAAATAGAACGAGTCGTTCAATAAAACTATTTCCTTATACAACCCCGTTTTACTCTACTTTATTCAAATAGTAGGGATTTCTTGTTTTTTAATTTGAAAATTGTGTAACTTAGTAATGTTAAAATAATTACGAATTTAAAAATATATAATATGAAAAAACATTTATTCCCTTTGTTTTTACTGCTATTAGGTGTGAATGCACAAGCACAGCAAGATATTTATGCAATAACAGGAAAAGAGACTCAAAGTATTAATTTCAATGATTTCCGTACCATTGATGCTATAAATGGAACTTCAGGAGACAAAATTTTTACGACTGATTCTTCTGCAAAAGTATTTTCACAAACTAGAAGAGGGGCTGTAGCTGAAGACAGAAATTCTTACAGCAATTCTCAGGCGGTAACTTTAGCAGCGCTGGCTTATGACTCATCTAATAACAGCCTTGTATATATGCCTATGTTTTCTTCTAATATCTATGTTTTAAATCCTCAGACTAAAGAGATTACATTGGTAGAGAATAATGTTGCAAGAGTAACATCCTGTGATATCAATTCTCATATTACAAGAATGGCAACAGGATATAATGGAAATATTTATGCTGTTAATAACGCAGGGACACAATTTTTGGAAATCAGTAAGAAAAATGGACAGTATGTAGTAAATGATCTTGGAATTATTAAAGATGATACTTCTAACGGTAGAAATTCGTTTACTGCTATGGAAACTGGTTTTGGGGGAGATATGATCGCTGATGCAGAGAATAACTTCTACATTTTTGCTGCTTCAGGGAACGTTTTCAAAGTTCTGACAAAGGATCTAAAGGCAAAATTTGTTGGTAAAATCGCAGGTATTCCAGATAACTATTCTGTAAATGGAGCTGCTGTAAACAGTCAGGGGAAAGTAGTGGTAGCAAGTGCAAAAGGTGCTGCTCTGTATGAAGTAGATTTGCTGACTTTACAAGGTAAGCAGATCCCTGGAGAGCAGGGACTTCATATTTATGATTTGGCAAGTAAGTACTTTGTAAATGATAAAGCTTCTGCAGTCAATACACTGTCAAATCTGGATATTTATCCTACTAAAGTGGATGAGCATTTTATCAATGTTCATGTAAATAATAATATCAAAGGCAATATCAAGTTGAATATTTTTGATATGTCAGGTAAAAATGTAATGACTGAGAATTTGTCTATAAAAGAGAGTTCGTCTGATCAGAAGGTGTATCTTAAAGGATTGATAAGCGGTGCTTATATTGTAAATATCGTTGATGAATCTGGTAAAGTAATACTCAATAAGAAGATTCTTGTAACAAAATAATTGAACATACATTCAGTATATAAAGACCTTCTCTAATCATTTTGAGAAGGTTTTTTAATGATTATTTGATATTCAATAAGTTTTATTTTTCGATATTAAAATGTATTTTTATAAAAAAATATTGATGAAACTATACTTTAATGTAGGATATATTGTAAAGGCTGGAGAAAATTTACAGTTGGTAATTGGAGAAGATGGGGCTGCAGTACATATCCATACTATGTTTTATGCAGAGAATGGATTATGGAAATGTGAGGTAGATAATTTCTCAAAATCCGTTTCTTATCAATATCGTGTTGTAGATGAAAAAGGAAATGTACTAAGAGAAGAATTTGTTCCGCATCATCTTAGTTTTCCACATAACTATAAGGAATTTATTATTGTTGACGAATGGAATAATAAAAATTTCCCCGAGAATTATTTAAACAATAAAATCCTCTACAATAAGCTGCATGATTTTGTTCCTGAAAAAATAACTGTTTTAAAAAAACATACCCATTTATTCAGAATAGAAGCTCCTATTTATAATCCGGACTGGAGAGTCGTATTGTTTGGAAGTACAGCGTCTTTAGGACATTGGGATTATGGAAAAGTCATTCATTTGAATCAGACAGATTTTGGAATGTGGGAAGCTTCTGTTGAAATTCCTGAAAATGAATTTATCCAGTTTAAATACTGTCTTTACGACACCAAAGAAAATAGAGTTATTGATGTAGAAACCGGAGAAAACAGATTTACGGTTGCTAATCCATTAGCGGATGTCCTGCAGATTGTTTCCAATCATTATTTTAGATTCAAAGGATATCAGATGTATCACGACGCCGGTGTTGCTGTACCTGTATTTTCTTTGAGAAGTGAAGATGGGTTCGGAGTAGGTGAGTTTGCAGATATTAAAAAATTAGCCGATTGGACGAAAGAAACCAACCTTGGTATTATTCAGATCCTTCCGATTAATGATACAACAGCTAATTATTCATGGACAGATTCTTACCCTTATGCGGCAGTGTCTGTGTATGCTTTACATCCACAATATATCTCCATAGAAAAGCTTGATTATTCTTTACCTAAAGAATTAGTTGATGAGTATTCGTCTGAAAAAGAGACTTTAAATGCTTTAGATCTGGTTGATTATGAAAAAATGATCGAAAGTAAGTGGAAATATCTGAGAGCAGTTTTCAATACGGAAAAAGATAAAATTTATAAAGACAGAAACTTTAAAAAGTTTATTAAAGATAATGAGCATTGGCTTGTTCCTTACTCGGCATTCTGTGTATTGAGGGACAAATATAAAACTCCCAATTTCAATGATTGGAAGACTCACAAAAAATATATTGCAGGAAAAATATCACAGTTCTTTACAACGAAAAATAAAGATTATGATATCTCAATGCTTCATGCCTGGGTACAATATCAATTACATGTACAGCTGAAAGATGCTGTTGATTATACTCATAACCTGGGAATTTCGTTGAAGGGAGATCTTCCGATAGGAATTTACAGACACTCTGTGGAAGCTTGGACAGAGCCTGAATTATTTGGAATGGATTTCCAGGCCGGAGCCCCACCAGATCAGTTTACAGAATTGGGCCAAAACTGGGAATTCCCTACTTACAATTGGGAAGCCATGAAGGAAGACGGTTACAGATGGTGGATAAACAGGTTCAAAGCATTGGAGCAGTATTTTGATGCTATGAGGATTGATCATATTTTAGGGTTCTTCAGAATATGGAGAATGCCTATTTCTGCTGTACAGGGAATTTTGGGATACTTTTACCCGGCTGTTCCTATTGTAGCGGAGGAATTTAAAGCTTGGCAGATTCCATTTAATGTTGACAGGTATTGTAAGCCTTTTATCAATAATAAGATCTTATGGGATCATTTTGGAAAAGACAGTGAGAAAGCTCTTGAGTTTATGAATCGCAACGATGATGGAACCTTTTCATTTAAAGAAGAATTTGATACCCAGAGAAAACTGGTTAATTTCTTTAAGAAAAAATCATACGGCCAGCTTGAAGAGCAATTAATTTCCTTATGTGCCAATGTTTTGTTTTTGACAGAGGAAAGAAATGGGAAGACGGTTTATCATCCTAGATTCAATGTGTACAACACAGAATCTTATAAATATCTTCCGGAGTCTGAACAGAAAAGTATTTATGACCTGTATCACGACTACTTCTTCAGAAGACAGGATCATTTATGGTTTGAAAAAGCCATGGAAAAACTTCCGGTAATCCTGAATGCTACCAAAATGCTGATCTGTGGAGAGGACCTTGGAATGGTTCCTGCCTGTGTACCGGAGGTAATGGACGAATTAGCAATTATAGCCTTGAAGGTACAGCGAATGCCTTCTGAAAATATTCCGTTCTATAATCCTAAGAG
Source organism: Chryseobacterium sp. KBW03 (assembly GCF_003852415.1). NCBI lineage: Bacteria > Pseudomonadati > Bacteroidota > Flavobacteriia > Flavobacteriales > Weeksellaceae > Chryseobacterium > Chryseobacterium sp. KBW03. Next base: position 3,772 of record NZ_QAJO01000015.1, read on the forward strand.
TGCAAGCTATATGAATGTGGTTACAGCTTCTTCGCACGACAGTTCAACTTTGAGGCAGTGGTGGAAAGAAGATCCTGCACTTACACAAAGATATTTCAATCAACAGCTGGTACAGTACGGAAAAGCACCTGCGGATCTTAATCCTCATCTTGCGGAGATTATTATGAAGCAGCATTTATATAACGATGCAATGCTGGCTATTTTCCCAATCCAGGAATTTCTTGCAACAGATCCGGAGCTTACCAATAAAAAAATAGATAATGAAAGGATCAATAATCCTGCAGTTTTCCCTCACTATTGGCGTTACAGGATGCATATAAAGCTGGAAGACCTGAAAAACAAGGAATCTTTCAATAAAAAGATAGCCCATTGGATAAAAGATAGTGGAAGAGTGTAAATTTAACACCTGATTATCAATTAGTTAATAATATTTTAAAAGAAGTTTGATCTAACGATTTAACTTCTTTTTTTTATTTGTATCCAAAAGATAGAATTAAGATATTCTGTTATATATTAACCAATTAACGACTATAGAGATGAAAAAAATACTTTTGGGATTAGCTTTTGGGTTAGGCGTTTTGACGTCAGCTCAGCAATATCCGAATAATGGTTGGGGTGATGACGGTTATTATCAGAATGGAGAAGGCTATTATAGCGATGAAGATGACAAAAATTATTTCCCTGATGATTATTATTACAATTATCCTCAGGATTATTATCCAACTGATTATTATCAGAGCTATTATAACGATTATAGAAATAGTATTGTCAATATCGACTGGAACGGATTTTTTGTACAGAACAGATTAAGCCGTTGGCAGGTAGATCAGATCATGAGACTCAATAATCTGTACGCCAGTTTTACAACGTGGAATAATTTCTACAGATATAATCCGGACAGATGGTATTACGATAGGTTTTATGCGATGGAAAGAATTTTAGGACCAAGAACATTTGTTGTTTTTCAAAATAACTATTACAGAGGTTCAAGCCCAATCGTCTATTTCCAGAATTACAGAAGAACATATTATGGACCGAGATATACTGTGATGCCAAGATATAGAAATATCAATATCAATATTTACAGAGTAGACAGATCAAGACTCCGCAGAATGGATAACCCTACTTTTGATGTGATCAGAAGAGACAGCAGAGCAGACAACGGTTTCAAAAATACAAGAACAAATGGTAATTCAGGAGGCTTCCGTGGTAATAATGGAACTCGTGATAATTCAGGCTTCAGAGATAATAATGGAGGTGGCTTCAGAGGAAATTCTGATAATGGGGGAACCAGAGGAAACTCGGATAATAACGGAGGCTTTAGAAATAGCAATGGAGGTGGTTTCAGAGGAAACAATGAGGTAAGAAGAGAAGCGCCCAAAAGAGAAGATAATGGCGGTGGTTTCAGACAAAAATCTGAAAATTCAGCTCCAAGACAGGAAAACCGTAATAGTGGCGGTGGTTTTAGAGGCAGTTTAGTAAGGAATTAATTTTCATATATTATATTTAAGTGGTGTGAAGGGTAGGTTTTTATAATCTGCCCTTTTTTTTATTATTTTTTAGTTTATTTTTATTAAAATTTAACATTAATTATTAATTTATCAATTTAACTTATGTTTTAATTCATAATCAAAAAGGTATACTAACAAAATAACAATTAATTAAATTTTAAAAAAGATGAAAAAATTAGTTTTAGCAATAGCATTTATCGGAATGGGAAGTTTTGCAATGGCACAGCAGACCAATACAACTCCACAGGACAGACAGGCAAGAGGCGCCGAAATGAAGCAGAGAATGGAGCAGAAACAACAGGAGCGCTTAGACCAGATGCAAAAAGACCTTAATCTTAATCAGTCTCAGGTAGCTCAGATTAAAGGACTTCAGGACAAAAGAAAAGCTGAAATGAAGTCAGAGTTTGAAAAAAATAAAGTAGACAGACAAGCCAAAATGCAGGAGATGATGGCCAAGAAAGCACAAATGGACGCAGATATGAAGAAGATTCTTACCCCTGATCAATATGATAAATGGCAGGCTGATAGAAATGCAAAAGCAGAGAAAATGAAAATGGCAATGAAAGAAAGAAGAATGATGAAAAAGCCGATGAACACAGGGACTGCTGAAGTAAAATAACAGCCTGTAATTTTATTTTTTTAATGTATTAAGGATGGATGCTTTTCCATCCTTTTTGTATTAATTTTCTTTAAAACCTTTGATTTCGGGCTTTTATTCCTTATTTTTGACTATAAATTTAATACTTATGGTTAGCGAAAAAATTGCAAAATTAATTAACGAACAAATTGCCCACGAACAATACGCCGCTCAATATTATCTGTCAATGTCTGCATGGTTTTCCGGAAAAGATTTGGATGGAATTGCCAACTATTTCAGAGTACAAAGCAAAGAAGAATTGATGCATGCCGATAAAATGTTTGATTATTTGAATGACGTAGGCGGGGAAATTATCATCGGGGAAATTCCAAAACCTCCACATGAGTTCGAAAGTGCAACGGATATTTTTGAGAAAGCATTGGCTCATGAGAAAATCGTAACTAAAAGTATTTTCAATATTGTAAAAAATGCTAACGAGGAAGGAGATTTTGCAACAACATCATTCATGCAGTGGTTTATCAACGAGCAGGTAGAAGAAGAAGCAAGCGCTTCTCAGTATGTAACAAAAATCAAAATGGTATGCGATAATCCATCAGCATTATATCTTTTTGATCAGGAATTGTCTCAAAGAGTATTTACTCCGACTCCAACAGTTTAAGATTGAAAATTCTTTTCAAAATATAAAACCGCTCTCCTTTTGGAATAGCGGTTTTTATTTTCAATAAAAAATACTCCTGGCATTAGCCAATACTGAATATCTATTATTTTGATTAAAATTGATAGTGTAATAGGGAAGGTTACTTTTTCTGTTTCTTTCTTTGTATTTTGACTGAGGTAATAAAAACAAATGCTCCTAATACAAAACTCAGAAACAAAGATTTTACAATATTCTCAGTTGGCATATACCGACGTCCATCCTCTGTGACAGGCGGGTCAAAACCATCTATAATATGATAGGTAAGCACTGTAGAAACCGACGTAATCAAAAGACTTACAACAAAGGATATTAAATATATTTTCATGGTATTGGTGATCAAAACAAATAACTGATCAGACAGTATTCATCGTTAATAAAAATAATAAAACCTTTTATATTTAAAACAGTTTTTAATATAAACCTTTTGATAATGTTATAATTGAAAATATTATAGATAAATAATCTGAGTCTTAATAACTTTTTTACCCAGACGTTCAAGGATATTTTTATACCCTTCTACCTGTGCCTCATCCTTGGTTTTCTGTTCACCAGTCTTGAAATCAACAATGATATATCCCTCTTCACCCTTTAAAATACGGTCAGGTCTGAATATATGACTTTCTCCATTTTCAGAGATCATAATATCTTTTTCGTTGATCACTTCCCACTTCTCATCAAAGAATTCTGCGTAGGTTCGGACGATTTCCTGTAGCGTAATCTGTATTTCATTTTTTTCCTCCAATGTAATCTGACCCTCCAGTGCGTATCCTTCCAGGACCTTTGTAATATCCTTTTCAGTATTGATCTTCGATAAAAGTTCATGTACGAAAAGCCCGATTCTTACCTTTTCATTTCGCACCTGGTAATTTTTAGAAGGAGTAGCAATCTTGATGGAAGTACTTTTCTCATTGACGTTCTTCAGATTCTGTATATTCTGGGTTTTAAAAGGTGAGCTTTTATCTTTAGAATGTTTCTTCAGCATCTCAGGATTTACGTCATACACGTCAAATTCATCAGCTTGTTCTGAATTTTTTGTCTGAAGGAATTCCAATAGCTCAAGATTATTAGACGTTTTATTGGCTTTTTGAAGATAGAAGAACAGCTGCTCAACAGGCCTTGTGGTAGCAACATACTGCAGACACAATCTGTCAATCAGGTTTTTATAAGCGTTTTTAGTGTTGAAAAACAGAATTTCATCATCATAAGCTTCCAGATTTTTACTGAACTGGTTGATGTTGACTGATTTTAAAGCTTCGTTTTCATTGGTATCAAACCAGTTGGTAAATTCACTATCCCGGTTTTTGTTCATCATAGGGATGAAAACAATAGGAAACTCCAGCCCTTTAGATTTGTGAATCGTCATGATCTGAATTGCATCAATGTTTTCTGAAGCCTGAATGGTATACGAAGAAGCCTCTTCATCCCAATATTTCAGAAACTCTTTGGTACTGGCACCTGCATTTTGTGTAAAATTGAAAAGCATCTCGAGGAAGTTCATCAGAAAGTCAGTTTCCTTGTTTTCAACAGAGAATTCATTGATGTAATATTCAATAAAATTATACAGATTGAATCTCGGGAAATTATCCTGTTTAAGACGCAGCGAATATTTCTGCTGAATAAACTGAAGTATTTCTTCATGGCCTTCAATATCCAGAATTTCTTTCATTTCTAAAGTGAAATCCGGCATAGTAATTTTCCCCACTGTATTCAGATGATACATCATCATGATCAGACAAGGTTTATTCTTAGGATTGAGTTCCCATCTCAGAAATTCAATAACAGCTTTTAACGTATTAGAAAGTTCCAGTGTAAGACCCTTATCAGAAATTGTTTTAATATTGGTTTCCTCACCAAGATAATTGACTTTTAAATTTCCCAGTTTTTGAGAATAGCTGAAAATATCAAAATTCCCACGGCAAAGAATGGTGATATCAGAAAACTTAAAACCATTATTCAGGCACTCCTGAATATCTTTCCGCATTCTTTCCGAAGTATCATTGTAAAACTCTTCATTCGTAAGATTTTCGATCAGATTAACCTTTACACGCCCATCAATCTTTGATTTTGGACTTTGCTCAGCATCTGCCCCGAAAATATTCTTATGCTCTTCCAGCAGGCCTTCAGAATGATATCGATACAGTTCGTTATTGAACTGTACAATATTTCTGGCGCTTCTCCAGTTATCCTTTAAGACAAGAAGATCCGCTTCCTTTGGTGAAAATTCTTTTTTGTTGATAATATCCAGCATCAGTTTACTTTCTCCACCACGGAATCGGTAAATACTCTGCTTGGGATCGCCAACCAATGTAAATGAAGTATATTCTGTAGAAACGCTGTGATCCCTCAGAGGGACAAAATTTTGCCACTGCAGTTCTGAAGTATCCTGAAACTCATCAAAGAAATAATGTTGAAACTGTGAACCAACTTTTTCATAGATAAAAGCTGAAGGCTCGTTTCTGAGGTTTTCATTGATCAGGATATTGAATTTGGAAAGAAGAACAAGATCATTTTCCTCTTCAATTTTTTGAAGTTCGTCCTGAATATCTTTATTAACCTTTAAAGGAAGAAGAGCAGACAAAATTTTCTCTTTCTTCTGCGTTTCAATGTACAGAAGGATAAGTTTCATCCTGTTGTCCAGAAGCGCATCAAGGATTTCAAAGATCTCAGACTCTTTATGTTTTGACTTTGAAGAAGCTCCTTTCCTGTAATTGTTGATAACAGATTCTTCCTGGGTGGTAGGAAAAGGAAACCCTGGTCTTTTTTGTTGATAAAAATCGGTCACTTTAGTAAAGAAACCTCCGATTCCGTTTTTTCCCTGGGCAAAATCTTCAATCTCTATATTTCTCGATTTGAACAATTCAATAGAACTGGCAGCCAGCTCTGCGGAACTTTTTTTATTTAAAACAATTTCTTTACGAAGTGTATTCTTTATATCTTCATAATTGGCATCATCAAAACTCTTATTGCTTTTCAGATGTTCATAATGAATATCCTTCACAAATTCTTTTGCCGAATCATAAAGGTTTTTATTAAGATTGATTCTTTCATTATTTTCAAGACTGTAGTCTACATAATCCATGAAAGAATTGGAGATCGTTTCGTTTTCACCAATTTGGTCCAGCATTTTATCAACAGCTTCTATTAGAAAAGGTTCCGCTTCAATTTCAAGATTAAAATTTTTAGCAAGTCCCAATTCGTATGAAAAACTTCTTACCAGTCTTGAATTAAAACGGTCAATCGTTCCGATATTCAGTGTGGAATAATTGTGGAGAACATAGTCCAATAGCCTTTTAGAACGTTCATGAAGATCATCGATCGTTATTTTTAAACCTTGTTCTTCAAATGCTTTCTGAATATTTTTCAGATCTGTATTCTCTGCATACTCTTTTGCTGAGAAATTTCCCAGCCAGGATAAAATTCTTTCCTTCATCTCGTTGGCTGCCTTATTGGTGAAAGTCAGTGCGAGAATATTCCTGATCGACTGCTGTTGATTAGGATAGCGGAGACAGATCATCAGAAGTCTTTGTACCAGGGCGTATGTTTTCCCTGATCCGGCAGAAGCATTGATGACTGTGTAAGAATTTTGCATTGTTAAAAGAGGATTGAGACTGCAAGTTAGCTAAAATTTGAAAGAAACTTTAACAATTTAATCGGCCTATTTAACAGTTTACAAGGCAAAAATCAAAAAGAAATATTAAAACGCGTTAACTGTGGTTAAACTTATGGTAGAACTTAAAAATAATTTTAGCTTTGCTTTATAAAAAATAGCCTGTGAAACTTAAACTATTCCTTTTCTTGTCCTTTATCTTTTTTATTCAAACCCATGCTCAAAGTTATATATTTGGTAAGATTACTTCCGAAGGCGGTGCTGAAATGCAGGATGTCAATGTAATCAATATCAGAACAGACGAAATAGTAGTTTCAAATAGGGATGGACATTTCATGATTTCCGGAAGAGAAGGAGATGAGTTACGCTTTATAAAAGCAGGATATGAGCGTTTGGCAAGAAAAGTTTCTCAGGAAAATACCCAATCTCCCATGAATGTAAGCCTTGTACGGCAAACTATTCAGATTCCTGAAGTTGAAGTAAAGCAAGGCCTTACCGGAAACTTAAAAATAGACTCAAAACTTTACAATAAGCCTAAGAAAGTAGAAAAACTGATTAAAGATATTGATCAGTATATTGCTCAGAAATCAGACCCAAGAATATTGGCGGCGAGGCCCGGAGAATTTGTACAGCCGAAAGGGCAAGGATTTTCTATTGGGAAAGTAAAAGATAAATGGGATGATGTAGATTTGATGAAATACATCAGAGCGAGTCTTGGAGATGAGTATTTTACCAATCTTAAAATAGAAAAACCTCTGATAGACCATTTTATTTATTACGTTTTTGCAGGCGGTTTTGAAAGAAAAAAAATCCTGAAATATGGATTCTGCAGTGATGCGGATCTGTATAGGTTTCAACGTTTTGTTCTGACAAGAATCTCATCCTACCGTACTCCACAAACTCAAAAATAATGGGGATGATACGTATCGAAAAAGGTTTGCTTCTTGTGATTTTTTGTATCGCTTCAGGATTGTGGGGCCAGCAAAAAATATCAGGAAAAGTCATTACAGGAAATGAACTGGATTTAACTCCTGTGTTGGTTGTTAATATCTCAAACAGCAAAAGCATGTTAAGTGATATGTCCGGAAGGTTTGAGATCGAAGCAAAAGAAAATGATGAGATCAGATTTGTAAAAGAAGGGTATTACCGTGTTGATAGAAAAATTACCGGAGAAGACATGAATGCTCCGTTGAATATCATTTTGAAGAGAATGGAGATCCAGATTCCTGAGGTAAAAATAACATACAAACCTACAGGAAATTTGGCTAAAGATAATCAGCATTTGAATGAATCCCGAAAAATTCAGTCATTAAAGTCAGATCTGGAGAGTTATATGAAGAGTCCCCTTATTCAGGCTCTCCCAAATAATACCATATCAAAAACTTTTACAGGGCATGATTTTAATGCAGGGCAGGTAAATGTGCTTGGAGTGTTGAGCGCTGTAGCTGGTTTGGTAAAAAAAGCAACAAAACCTAAAATTACCAAGGCCAATTACAATGAAACTCAGGATTTTCTTAAGAGAGTAAAAAATCAGATCAATCTGAGTTTCCTGAAAAAATATGGGATGGACGAAGAGCAGATTGATAGTTTTCTTCTCTATGCAGAAAAAACACGTTCACTAGCAAAAAGATTTAGGAAAGATTTTCAGATAAATGATGTAGAATATGAGCTTAAAGTAGCATTCGCAGAATACAGTAAAACGAATAAACTAGAAGGAACTCAAGAATAACTTTTATAAAAATTGAATTATTTCACTAAAAATATCGAAGCATTGAGGCTGAGAAAAATTTTTCTTTTCCTTATGATGCTGTGCAGTACTTTTATCTTTTCTCAGCAGACCGTGACAGGACGAATAGTAGATGAAGCTGGTGGAGATTTAAGTAAGGTAATCGTTATCAACATGTCTACCGACAAGAAAGTATATTCTGATGCACAGGGAATTTTTTCTATTGAAGCCAGTCCTAATGATGAGCTGAGATTTGTAAAAGAAGAGTTCAACAGAACATCCAGAAGAGTTCTTACCAATGGTATCAATTCACCGCTGTTTATTACTCTTTATCAGATTCCGAGAGATGTGGGGGAAGTGAAGATCGTTAAAAAACTCACCGGAGATCTGGAAGTGGATTCCCGAATTGTGGCAAAAGTAGACAAAGGAGAACAGGTAAGAGATGCTGTAGGTCTGCCACAGCCGGTGGGTAAAATGAGAGAAAAGCCTGCGGAAGTGAAAAGTGTTCTTTTACCCATACTTCTGGGAAACCTGAATGTTCAGGGAGTATATGATCTGATAAGCGGTAAAGCGAGAAGACAGAAAAGACAATATAAATATGATGATCTCCAGGAACATATTGCCTGGGTTCGGAACAGGATAGATGATGATTACTTTGTAAAAGCAGGAATCCCGGCTGATAGGATTTCAGAATTTATCCAGTTTTCATTTTTGGCGAAACCGCAGGTACGAACTTATGTGAAAGCAAGAAACCTTTCCGGTGTCATGCTAAGGCTAGAAGAAACAGCACCTCTTTTTATTGAAAGATTGAAACAGCAGCAAAAGTAGCTCTACGCGCCTTCAGATTTCTGTTCTTAAAATGTTAAAAAAATCTTAAAATAATGGAATGGAAATTGATACAGTCTTGTTGTAACAACAACCAAATTCACAAATTTTATGAATAAAAACATTTTTGCAGTAGCCATCGCAGCACTAGGTTTTGTAATTGGACTCGGGCTTTTAGGAAATGCCATTAAAAATAGAAATAAATCTGAAAATACAATTTCTATAACAGGACTTGGAACAAAACAATTTACTTCAGATCTGATCACCTGGTCCGGAAGCTTTTCCAAAAACAATATAGATCTGAAATCTGCTTATGATGAACTGGCAACAGACAGAAAAGTAATCAACGATTACTTGCTTTCAAAAGGAATACAGCAGAAGGAGATTGTATTTTCATCGGTAGATATTCAAAAGCAGTTCAGAAGCTATAATGATTCAAACGGGAATTATGTACAGGGAGAATTTTCTGGTTACAATCTTACCCAAAAAGTATCCATTGAAAGTAAAGAAGTCAGCAAAATAGAAAACTTATCCAGAAATATTACCGAAATTATCAACCGTGGAATTGAATTCACCTCCTCTTCACCTGCCTATTTCTATACTAAACTTGCAACAGTGAAACAGGAAATGATTGCCAGTGCAACAAAAGATGCTAAGGAACGTGCTGAAAAAATTGCAGAAAATTCAGGAAGCAGACTGGGAAATCTGAAGAAAGCAACAATGGGAGTGATCCAGATTACAGCGCCCAATTCCAATGAAGATTATTCATACGGTGGAACTTTCAATACTTCTTCCAAAGAAAAAGAAGCTAGTATTACAATAAAGTTGGAGTACGAAGTAAATTAACAGAAAATTTGTCTAGTAAACTTCATAAAACTTAGGTGTACTTATTATGCATAGAGCATGGCTTACAAAAAACTTAAGTGTTTAAAATTTTTATGCCTAAAAAAATAAATGAAAAATGCCGGAAAAACAATTCCGGCGTTTTGTATTTTAAGCGTAAACAGTATTACATATTTCATTTTTAAGCTCCTCTATATTTTCAGGAGTATAATTGGCTAGCAGCCATAAATTCAATGACTTTTTTCCTTCACCATAGCTCGGTTGGATATGAGTGGTATCGATCAGGCTAAAATTATTTCTCTGATAGAAAGAATACCGTCTTGATGCATCTTCGCTCAATTCTGCAGGCTCAATTTCTAAGATAATATTCGGATAACTTTCTGATAAGTGATTCATGATATGAGATCCCAGCTTTTTACTTCTGAAGGTCTCAAACACTTCGAAATGTTCTACAAAAACAAAAGAACTCAGTTCCCAAAGAATGAGATAACCTATAGCTTCTGATTCATGAACAGCAGACATGAATTTTACCCGCGGATTTGAAAATAAACCCACAAATTGTTCTTTATCTCTTTGTTCGTCTACAGGAAAAGTGGTCGTATAAGAAGTATAGATTTCCTGAACTCTATGATCTTCAGCAGAAGTAATCGGTAAAAATTCCATAATTTATAAATCAAAGACGCTGGGTCTTCTGGTGATAAAAATATCTTTAATCCAAAGCATAAATGCCAATCCCAAGTAGATCAGAAAGAAAAAACCTGCTGTGGCAAAAGTAGAATAGATGAAGAAAATTCTCAATTTAGATACAGGAATTCCCAGCTTGGCACCCATTCTTGTCAGTACACCAAACCATTCTCTTTCCATTTTATGACGGATATTACTCAGCATTTCCAGATTGTTATTTAAAAGTTGAATCCTAATACTGCAAGGTAAGCAATTTTTTTGATAAAGGTTTTTGAATGATGGGATCTGTTCGGGGATAATTATTCTTTTAAAAGTTTAAATCCGATACTGCAGGCTAAACAGTTTTTTGTTTCACAATTGGTTGTATGATGGTAAATCAGACTTTGGCTTTCGAGAGCATTGGTGATTTTAAGCCCCAGTTTTTTCCATCCTGTTATGACGGTGTTTTTCTCAGCAGAAATATCTTTATACATTTCAATAATTTCATCTGTAATCTCTTCCCGATGATATCTGTGGTAAGAATACTTTAAAGGAAGAACTGTGTTTAAAATCAGAATATCAATAAAATCTTTACTCAGCGTTTTAGGATGTACTTTTGAGATATTTCCGAAATTGAAACGGGAATCCCAATATTCAGAAGCTTTTATAGAATTGAAAATGCTATACAGCTGATCTGTATTTCTGGTCTCCATGATCTTTGAGAATAAATTCTGATGTTTGTAAAGGTCTGCCAATTGAGAGAGGCGGATTGTGGGGAAATTAGGAGGTCTTAATCTTAAAAATTTAGGATGAAACTTAAGATCTGAAATAGAAAACTTGGCTTTGATGAATTCAAATTCTCTCTTCCAGATTTTCATCTGTTCGTCATCCGGATGATCAAGCCATCCTGAAATTCCAAACAATAAAGCTTCAAGCTGAAGAGGATTCTGACGAATTTTATTAATAATGCTGTAATCCACACTTTCTGCAATCTGCCGGAAAAGATGGGCATTAACTTTTAGCCCGAACGAATAAGCAAAGCTGTGAAATAAAACGGCTTCAAAATTATTTTTGTATTGACTTAAACTCTGCTCAAGTTCTGAAGATTTCTCATCCAATTTTTTCAGAATATTCTCTTCATGAAAATGGACCGGGATTTTTTCTGTATCGAATATATTTTCGCAGGTAATAAATTCTTCTTTGTCGACAAATTTTTCATATTTCCAGACTATATTTTCATCAATATAATCCTTCAGTTCCAAAGTAGAAACATTCTTTCCGGTAAATTCATTAATGTCTATATCGTGTAGAAAAACGACATGCAGAATGATATTCTGATAATTGGGATCCAGGGAGTGGTTATGGAAAATCCAGTCTGAGGAACGGACGTGGAGTTCTATATTTCCTGCAAGAAGCAAGCCGTTGATTCTTATTTTGGCGTCCAGAAAATCGGGGCCTGCATTTTTATTCCATTTTCCAAAATGGATGATCTCAACGGAATTACCTTCAATATCCTTGAAGTCAAAATGTTTGAAAACCTTATAGTTCCAAAGATATTGAAGTAATTTTTCCGTCATAAGTATGACGATAAATATAATAGAAATATTATACTTTCGTCAGCTCCTTATTAAAATTTTCTATGGTTGTTCTATACATTTTCTCATAGATAGGAAGAATGTTTTTCAAATCGAATTTTATAGCCTGATCTTTCGCATTTTGTTTCATTTTGGCTAAAAGTTCATCATTGCTTAATAATTTGATGGTGTAGTTGCTCATGGCTTCTACATTTCCGATTTCTGCAAGATATCCGGTCTCTCCCTGAATGTTTACTTCAGGAATTCCTCCCGCATTGGAACTGATAACCGGGGTATAAGCTGCCATTGCTTCCAAAGCTGCCAACCCGAAACTTTCCTGCTCCGAAGGAAGAAGAAATACATCTGAAAGCTGTAAGATTTTATAAAGATCATTCACTTTTCCCAGAAGACGGATTTTTGAAATAAGCTCAGGATTTTCTTCCAAAAACTGATTTACCTTTTCCATATCAGGACCTTCCCCAATGATGATAAGTTTAGATTTTACCTTCTTCTCTACATTTTTAAAGATTTGTAATACTTCATCTACACGTTTTACAGGACGAAGGTTGGATACGTGAATCAGAATTTTTTCATCAGGATTCGCAAATTGTGTTCTCTGGCACTCAGAGCAGTCATCAAATTCAGAATTGTCAATAAAATTGGTAATCACCTGAATTTCTTTTTTGATGTTGAAAAACTGAAGCGTATCTTTTTTCAGACTTTGAGAAACGGAAGTAATCGCATCAGACTGATTGATTGAAAATTCTACAGCATGCTTATAACTTGGATGCTGACCTACAAGGGTAATATCTGTACCGTGCAATGTAGTCACTAGTGGAATATCATTATTATCTTCCTGAAGCATCTGTTTGGCTGTAAAAGCCGCATATGCATAAGGAATGGCATAATGTGCATGAAGAAGATCCAGTTTATAAAGATTGACAACCCTGTAGATCATCGAGCTTAACGCAATATCATAAGGCTGATACTGGAAAAGCGGATAGGTCTGAACATTTACCCTGTGAAAGAAAATATTCGGGTTGGTGATGTCTAATCTTGCAGGAAGTGCAGAGCTGATGAAATGTACTTCATAGCCTTTATTGGCAAGAGACATTCCTAATTCTGTTGCTACAATTCCGCTTCCTCCATATGTAGGATAGCAAAGTATGCCTATTTTCATTAGATTATTGTTGTTTTGATGTTGTGTTATTAGGGTTTGCTGAGGTAGCTGCATTAAGCTCTATACCCATTCCTGGTTTCAACTGGTCATTGACAAGTACAGGAAGTTTCCCCCATATTTTTGTTTTTCCGTTTAAGGCATCTGCAGTAGCGTTCATTGAATCCTCATTGTTTTCATAAGAAACAAGAACGGTTGAAACTTTTGAAATATCAATATCCTTTAATGCATATGCACTTCCGAATACATTCAGTATTACATTTTGATTTTTGGTAAGATCAGAAAGTACTTTTTTTGATTCTTCAGAGATTTTGTAAGGCTTGTAAGCTGTTGAGTTATCCTTATGGAAACCCACGATTACTGTAGAACCTGCCGGAATAGTATTAATTTCGCCCGCTTTTTTAATGATGGCATTGTTTCCTAGTCGGTTGGCAAAAGTCTGATAAGGCGCTTCTTCCAGAGGAACATAATAAATCTGTTTTCCTGTAAGGGGCAGTAATTTCTTTTCATCCTTTAATAATGTCAATGCATTGGAATAAAGATTCTGTACTAATTGAGTATGAGAATCATTATTCAGGTCTGTATTGATATTTTCAGGTTTTTTTGGAGTGTATTGAGTCAATCCAAGAAAATATTTGGTTAATAAGATCTTTTTTACACTTTCCTCTACTCTGGATTGCGGGATTTCTCCTTTATCAATGGCTTTCTGGATCAGTTTTTTACCTTCAGAAACGCCTTGCGAGAAAAGCATAATATCATTTCCTGCTTTGAACGCCATAGCATCCAGTTCACCCGGTTTGTATTTATTGGCAACAGCACCCATATTGAGTGCGTCTGTAATGATTAACCCTTTATAGCCTAATTTATCTTTAAGTAATCCAGTAATGATATTTTTAGAAACAGATGCCGGAATTCCCTTCCCTGATTCTAAACTTGGAACATATAAATGGGCCACCATTACTCCGCCGATTCCTTTATTCATCAACGCTTTGAATGGTGCCAGTTCTATAGTATTAAGTCTGTCTATATTGTGGGAAACTACCGGAAGATCAAGGTGTGAGTCTGTGCTGGTATCTCCGTGACCTGGAAAATGTTTAATGGCTGCTAATATATTGTTATCCTGAAGACCATTAGAATAGGATAGGGCAGAGCTGATTACGTTATTCACTTCAGAACCAAAACTTCTGTTTCCGATGATAGGGTTATTTGGATTGGTATTAACATCCACTACAGGAGCAAAATCCCAATTGATACCCATTCTGTGACAATCTTCAGCAATTTTTGCTGCCATCTGATAGACAAGGTTTTTATCCTGGATGGCACCCAATGTCATGGCCCATGGAAATTTATGAGCGGTTGCAATTCTTTGGTATAGTCCCCATTCCGCATCCATACCGATCATCAAAGGGATTTTAGATTTTTGCTGAAACTCATTTACCAGATTGATTTCTCTTGCTGCATCATCCTGCATTAAAATCAAACCTCCTATTTTATCATTCGCAACAATATTTCTTACCTGGCTGATATAGTCTTCTCCTTTATTGGTATAAAGTGCAACAATAAAAAGTTGTCCTAACTTTTCATCCTGAGAAAGATTTTTGTATGTCTTTTCAACCCATTGCTGAGCCTTTTTCAAATCTTCCTTAGAAGCATTTTTAGGCTGGTACTGGGCATTAACTTTAGGACTTATCAATGCTACAATAAAGAGTGAAGTATATAATAATTTCTTCATGACTTTTTGAATAAGAACAAAAATACAATTAAAAAAATGATGAAAACAAAGTTTTTGCAACTTTTGGTATATGATTTGAATAAGCAATATAAATAATAACTAAACTTTAATAAGAAATGAAAAAAATACTTCTCTTTTTATTCCTGGGTGCTGTAAGCTTTACTGCTTATAGCTGTGATAAGGACGACGATGTTGTTGTACAGGGAAAGGACTATGATACGATAAACCAATCTTTTGATTTAACAAATGTTAGTTTCACAAAGGTTAATGATAATCTTTACAGATGGAGTGATGATTTTAATAGCCCATTAGTACAATCCGATATGGTGCTTATTTATATGCAGATCGGAACTGATGGTGGGGCGCCTCTCTGGAAACTTCTTCCATATACCTATTATGTGGGTAATGCAAATAAAGATGCAGTAGATTATATTTATGAATTCAGTAAGTTTGGAGCTACCATTAATATTAACTCTACTTCTACATTCAGTTTAACAGCGAATCCATCTTACTATCAGAATAAAAACTTCAGAGTTCTTATTCTTCCGGCTAATGGAACGGGAACCGGTGGAGCAAAATCGGCTAAAAGTAGTGCAGTAGATTACAATGATTACAAGAGCGTAATTAAATATTACAATATTGACGAGTCTAAAATCAAGACTAAATAATTTAGAAATATCTTTTCAGTTTTTTATAATTAAAAAAGTCCCGAGAGCAATCTTGGGGCTTTTGATTTATAAACATAAGAGGTACGACCAAGCTATTAATTTAAATGTATTTATATGTGAGAGAATCTGATTAGGTTGTTTAGTCTAGTTTTTTTTAGATGCGGAAACAAATGGTTAGATAATAAGAGATCAGGAAAATAAAAAGCTTCAGAAATATTCTGAAGCTTTTGTTTTATTTAGTTATCATTGTCATCCAGAAGATGTCCAAAGAAGTCTTTTTTTGTTTGCAGATATCCTTTGCTTATTTCGTTGGCAGGAATCTGTAGCGGTACTCTTGAATTAAGGTGAATGTTGCTGTCTACTACATATTTTACCTTTTCAGGATTATTGGTCAAAAGATTGATATCTTTTACATCCAGTAGATTAAGGATTTCAATCGCTACGCTGAAATTTCTATCATCTGCAGGAAGTCCCAGTTGAAGATTGGCCTGTACAGTATCCAAACCTTTTTCCTGTAGGGAGTATGCCTTTAGCTTGTTGATGATCCCGATGTTTCTTCCTTCCTGGCGAAGGTAGATGATAATTCCACCGTTTTCATGGATATATTTCATTGCAGCATCCAATTGCTGGCCGCATTCACATTTTTTTGAATGGAAAACTTCTCCGGTAATACATTCTGAGTGGAAACGAACATTAACTGGTTTTGAGAAATCTGTATTTTCTGCAATAATCGCCATATGAGGCATCCAGTCGTTTACGTTTTCGGAGAAAGCGATCATTCGGAAAGTACCGTGTTCTGTAGGAACATTGGCTTCCGCTTGAATTTTAATCATTGATTGTTCGATTAGTTTTTAACTTCCTGGTAAAGCATCTTCAATAACAGAAATATTGGTTTTTAAGCGAACCAGATATCTGTTGAGAACATCATCGTCATCTCTGTCAAGATTTTGCCTTAGCTTTTGAATTTTTTTGTAAGATTTTTCGAAGCTTTTAAGGGCTCTTCCCTTTCCCGTAGAATTGTTGGCATCAATAGCATATAAATAATTCTGAAGGCTGTATTTCAAACTGGTGATCTCATCATTCAATCCATTGTTTTTAAACTTAGGAAAAGTAGAGATCATATTTGAAATTTCAGAAGCATTTACATTCTCTTTAATATTGATATTAAAATTCTTCTTTGAGCCTCTGTCGGAATCAGAACCTTTGGTATCACTATAAAAATTATTTGACAGCGGAGAAAGGTTAAGCTTTTCCGTTGCGCAGGAAGATGTTAATATGATAAGTACTCCAAGAAAAATTAATCGTTTCATTTCTGTTGCCCTTTTTGATAAAGGATTGGGTTAAGACTTTCATCGTTATACATTTTCATTTGTTTGTATACTTTCATCTTAACGTTACCGTTCTCAATATCAGCAAGCAACTGATTTATAGAAGTTGACAGATCTTCTTTCTGAGTAAGCAGAACATCCAGTTTAGCCTGGCAGTTGTTTCTGTGTTCTTCAGAAGCAGATTCTCTATTAGCTTCTAACGACATATGATAAACCTTTAATGCAAGAATTGATAATCTGTCTACTGCCCAAGCGGGAGTTTCTGTATTTATTTTTGCTTCAGATTTAGGAGTTATATTTTCAAACTTATTAAGGAACCAGCCGTCAATATACTCTACCAGGTCAGTTCTTTTCTGATTGGAGGCGTCTATTGTTCTCTTCAGTTGAAGAGCTTCAGCCGGATCAATATTTTCATCTCTAATTATATCTTCCAGATGCCATTGAACGGTATCAATCCAGTTCTTTGCATACAAAATCCGTTCCAAACTATCTTTTTCGAACGGGTTACTAATTAGAGTGTTAACGTCATCAGACACGTGATAGTCTTCAATAGCTTGATTGAAGACCTTCCATGCAGTCTCAGTAAATTTCATTAATTCTAAGTAATTTTAGTTGCTTGAAGAATTATTATTATCGGAAGACGGCTTTTTCTCAGCACCTGGTTTGTCTTCTTCTTTCACCGCATCTTTAAATTCTTTGATTCCAGAACCAACTCCTCTCATTAATTCAGGAATTTTCTTTCCTCCAAACAGTAATACTAAAAGTATCGCTACGATAAGGATATGCTGCCAAGATAAGGCAAGTATAGTTAGTGTATTCATCTCTTAAAATTTTTGTAAAGTTACACTTTTTTTAATATGAAATCCAACCTAATGGATCAACTGGTGTACTTCCGCTCCATACTTGGAAATCAAGGGTATAAGCACCATCAAAATCCTGAGCTATTGTACCTACCGGAGTTCCCGATGAAACCTGCTGTCCTTTGGAAACACTTACATTTCCTAAGTTGGAATAAATGGTAAAGTAGCTTCCGTGTTTAATGATAACGGTCTTGGTTCCGTCACTGCTGGCTACAACCGAAGATACGGTTCCCGGAAATACAGATTTAGCACGTGTACCAGACGGAACAGCGATTTTAATCCCTGTATTGTCTTCAGATATATTTTTGAAAACCGGGTGAGGCTGTCTTCCGAAACGGTGAGTAATCTGTCCGGCTCTGTCTGCAGGGTAACCAAGTCTTCCTCTGTTGTCTGCAAAACTATTTCCGCTGGCTGTAGAAACTCCATAGCTTGTCATGGCTTTCGTTTCTGCAGCTTTTTTATCTTCTTCTTTTCTCTTTGTAAGGGCAGCTTCTGCGGCTCTTGCAGCAGTTAATTTATCAGCTGCTTCTCTAGCTCTTGCATTCGCCTCATCTGAAGCTTTTTTAGCTGCAATTTTTCTGGCTTCATCTCTTGCTCCGGCTTCTGCCCTTGCAGCTTCTTCATTACGCTTTCTTTCTTCTTCTGCTCTTTTTGCAGCCAGGTCCGCTGCTCTTTTAGCTTCTGCTTCTGCAAGCTTTCTTTCTCTTTCCAAGGCTTCTGCTCTTGCTTTAGCTTCAGCTTCAATTCTTGCTTTTTCTCTTTCAGCAGCTATTTTTGCTAAACGTATTTTTTCTGCTTCCGCTTTTCTTCTTGCTTCTTCTTCTGCTTTAGCGATTCTGATTTCTTCTGCAATGATAGCTCTGATCTGTCCTTCTAATGCTTTAGACTGAACCTGTTTTTGCTTAAGTTCAGCGGTCAGTTTGATCTCATTTTTCTTAAATTCAGTTACCAGCTGTTCTTTTTGTGCCCGTTCAGTATTGATCGTCGCCAAATCCTTCTGTTGGTTTACCAGAAGGTTTTCTTTTGCTTTTACGGAGCTTTGTTTTTGTGCAATGGTTTTCTTGATCAGATTGGCTGCATCTGTAATTTCAGCCGCTTTTTTATCCTGGTAATCGGAGTATTGTTTCAGATACTGTACTCTTCGTATCCCTTCGCCCAGATTCTTGGCAGAAAGAATAAAAGTTACTTTGTTCTGTACCCCTTTATTTTTATAAGCGTTCACCAAAACCTCAGCATAGTTTTTTCTCAACACAGCCAGTTCTTTATTCTGACGGTTGATTTCCAGCTGACGCAGATAGATGTCATCCTCAATGAATCTTTTTTCTTTCTGTGTATTATTATATACTTTTTCTCTCAATATCAATTTTTGATTGACATTAGAAAGATAGGCTACAGAAAGCTTAGATTCACTTCTGGTTTTGGCTAAATCGGAATTTATTTGTGCAATTTGTTTTTTAAGTTCGGCATTCTGCTTCTGCAGCTGTTCTTTGTTCTGCTGTCCCTGGTGCAGTCCAAACATCAAAACACCTATTAAAAAGCTAAATTTTTTAATCATTTAATCTCAATTTTCTTATAACTGGATGGTACAGAATAAGGTGTTTCCATCCTCGAAAAGTCAAATTTCGTATTTTCAATTAAAATCTGACTAGATTTTGAGCCTTTTATAATTATTTTAACATATTTCGGAAGGCGTATTCCTTCATATTCATTCCAGTCACTGTAAGAAACATCCAGCTCATCTGAAGATAAAATATCTTTTAAATTGACAGATAGTAAATCATAATTGGTGTCGTACTGCAGAGCAATTTTATATTCCCTGTTTTTTTCATCCGTCACAATTTTCTGATTGATATTAGAAACCATTTTGAAACCCTGGGCATTTTGAGTCAGGTCAAATTGTCTGTCATTGATCTTTACAAAAGTCCTCCCTAATAAGATTTTTTCCAATGATTTATAATCAATAAAATTGACATTCAGTAAGTTATTAAGATAATCGAAGTCGGAGTCTATATAAGTTTTATTGATCTTATCCTGTCCTTTTATTCCTTCAGGAGTTGCAATCCCTCTGGCAGCATTGATGAATAGAGCCCTAAGATTCATCCATACTTTTTTATCATTTTCAATATAGATGGTAGCATCCAGTGTCGGAACAAAACTTCCTGTTTCTACCCGTACTTTACTGTCAATTTTTATCTGTTCAAATTTTGGTGCAATTAATACATGTTCGTAAAAAGTGAGTTTCTCTCTCACCGGTTCGTTTACATCTTTTGGATTTCCGTTATCTTTTGTAGTATTAATGCTGTCCCGCGCATGATCTGTATCGTTTTGAGCTGCGGTACGGGTCTTACAGGACGATAGGGCAAGAAGTAATAAAAGAAACGGGATCCAATTTTTCATGTATTTATCTTTAAATTAAAAATACGTTGCAATATTAACGCCAAACCACACAAAATCTTTTGTGTGGCCTGATGATATCTTGTTTAAGTTAAAAATTTTCTTTTGTTATTTAGACAGAAAATCTAAAACGGAATAGTCACCTAAAGAGATTTCTCTGGCAACCCCGAAATACTGTGCAGAATTACCGATCATAGAATTGGAAAGATTTCCATGATTAATTCTTGTGTTTTCCTGAATGAGAGAGTTCTCGATATTAGAGTTGACAATCGCTGTGTTATTTCCTAATGAAACTCCCGGACCTATTTTAGAATTGGAGATTTTTACATTTTCACCAATAAAGCAAGGCTGAATAATCAAAGAGTTTTCAATCACAGCAGAAGCAGGATAATGCATCATTTCCTCTCTTTCGTATTCAAGGATTTTGCTGTTGGTTTCTACGGTAGCATTTTTGTTTCCACAATCCATCCAGTCATTTACCTTTCCTAGAGTAAACTTAGCTCCTTTTGCTCTAAGGTTTTCAAGTGCTGTTGTCAATTGGTATTCACCTCCGTTTTTAATATCATTATCCATGATATAGTTGATCTCATCCATCAGTTTTTCCGCACTGTTGAAATAATAAATACCGATGATGGCAAGATCTGAAACGAAAGTCTGTGGTTTTTCAACAAAATCTGTGATGAAACCGTAGTTATCCAATTTTACAACTCCGAAAGCAGATGGATCTTCTACACTTTTCACCCAGATGACACCGTCAGAATTTTTATCCAACTGGAAGTCTGCACGGAAAAGGGTGTCTGCAAAAGCAATAACGACATCTCCCTGCATAGATTCTTCAGCACATTTTATAGCATGAGCGGTTCCAAGAGGATCGTTCTGGTAATATATACTTCCTTTTGCTCCCAGCTTTTCAGCAATCTGAATAAGGGATCTCTCGATCTCAGCACCAAAATCTCCGATGATAAAAGCTACCTCTTCAATATTTTCTCCTGCAACTTTAGCAATATCTTCCACCAATCTCTGTACGATAGGTTTTCCTGCAATAGGAATAAGAGGTTTTGGAACAGTCAGTGTATGAGGACGTAATCTGGAACCACGTCCAGCCATAGGAACAATAATTTTCATAAATTATATAAAAGATGTTTTATTAGTTGTTTTTATATATGGTTAAAGATAATAATTAAAACCTTTGGTGGGGTATGATTTATATCTTTTTAAATATTTGTTTACAATAACAATGGTTTGTTGATAATCAAAATAAAGACCAAAGTTTAATTCTTTCTGATTCTCGATAAAATCAGGTTTTTTTCAGAATAAATCAAAATTCCTGTGAAGATCAAAAATAGTAAATTACTGGTTATGATATTGTAGTTGAGATATTTTACAATGACAAAACTAAAGATACTCAATAATATCAGGAAGAAAGCCATTTTCTTCATTCTGTAAGGAATAGGGTAATATTTTTGTCCCAGCAGATAGGATACGATCATCATAATAACATAGGCACTGAAAGTAGCCCATGCAGAGCCGATCATGCTGTGATAATAGTTCAATGCTAAAAGATTGAGAGCAATATTGATACCCGCACCAAGCCATGAAATAACAGTTCCTACACTGGTTCTATCGGTTACTTTGTACCACGTGGAAAAGTTGTAGTAGATCCCGAAGCAAAGATTGGCAATAACAATAATCGGGATGATATCTATAGCAATCCAGTAAGATTTATTAGGAATAAAAACTTCTTTCAGCCAGGATATATTGGCAATAATTCCTAAAGCAACCGCACAGGCAAAAAAGGCAAAGTATTCTGCTACTTTAGCATACGTTTTTTTGGCATCGCCTTTATCCATTTGTTTAAAAAAGAAAGGCTCTATACCCATTCGGTAAGCGGTAACAAATAAGGTCATGAGTACAGCCAGTTTATAACACCCCCCATAAGCACCTGCTTCTTCATCTGAAATATGGTTTCTCTGAATAGATTTATCAAAGTTTTCATTGACCATGAAAGCAAGCCCTGCCAGCATAAGAGGGAAGGAATATTTGATCATACGGCCAAACAAAGAAGTTACAAACTGGAATCTTACCTTTAATATAATAGGAAATAGCAGCAAAACTCCCAATGCACTTCCTGCCAAATTACTGAAGAACGGGTAATCTACATTTTGGTCCAACCCAAAACTTTTTGATATATTTTCCGGGATCCAGAAGAATAGTGCAGCTGTAAAAACGGCCTGAAATATAGCCTGAACAACCCTTACTGCAGAGTATTTGATAGGTTTGTTATGAAAACGAAGCCATGCAAAAGGGATCACCAGTAAATTGTCAAAAAAGGCAATTAAAGCAAACCATCTGATGTACTCAGGGTTATCATGGTATCCTGCATAGTCAGCAATAGGCTGGTTGAATAAATAACACAATGCAAGGAAAATAGTGGAGGTTGAAAACAAAAACCAGAACGAAGTGTTGAAAGTTCTTTTTTCATTACCCTCTTCAGCTGAAAATCGGAAATAGGCTGTTTCAAAACCAAAAGAAAGGATAATATTAACAAACGAAATCCACGCGTAAAGCTGTGTAAAAATCGCAAAACCTTCATTGGGGATTTTATAGATCAACAGTGGATTCAGGATGAATAAAATAATTCTGGGTGCTATAGCCCCCGCTCCATAGATGATTGTCTGCCCTAATAGTTTTTTGTACAAAGTCGAAATTTTTTACAAATGTAAAACTTTAAGCATTCGTTTTGTGATTTTGGAGTGAATTAAAACTTAAAATCTTAATTTTGTGTGGAAATAAATTGAAATGAAAGTTCTTATAAAAAACGTAAATATCGTCAACGAAGGACAAGTCTTTGAAAGCGATATCTTAATAGAAAATGATTTAATCTCTAAAATAGCGGCCGGTATTTCTGAAGATGCAGACCAAACCATTGATGGTTCCGGGAAATTTCTTCTTCCCGGAGTGATCGACGATCAGGTACACTTCCGTGATCCGGGGCTTACTCATAAAGGAGATATCGAAAGTGAATCAAGATCTGCGATTGCAGGAGGAATAACAAGTTTTATTGATCAGCCTAATACAGTTCCGAATGCTGTTACTCAGGAATTGTTAGCCGATAAATATGAAATTGGTGCTCAAAAAGCGTATGCCAATTATGGTTTTATGATGGGCGGAACCAATGATAATCTGGAGGAAGTTTTGAAAACAAATCCTAGAAATGTTCCGGGAATCAAATTATTCCTCGGTTCATCTACAGGAAATATGCTGGTGGACAATCCGGAAACGCTTGAAAATATTTTCAGCAATACCAAAATGCTAATCGCTGTTCACTGTGAAGATGAAGCTACAATCAGAGCTAATACTCAAAAATATATGGATGAATATGGGGATGATATTCCTGTAAAATTCCATCACCTGATCAGAAGCGAGGAAGCATGTTATAAATCTTCATCCAAAGCTATCGAGCTTGCGAAAAAAACGGGTGCTAGACTTCACGTTTTCCACCTTTCAACTGCAAAGGAAATGGAGCTTTTCCGAAATGATATTCCTTTAAAAGATAAAAAAATCACTGCTGAGGTATGTGTTCACCACCTTACTTTTACGAATGAAGATTACGAAACAAGAGGAAATCTTATCAAATGGAATCCTGCTGTAAAAACGCAAAAGGATAAAGATGCCCTTTGGGAAGCATTATTAGACGATAGAATTGATGTGATTGCTACAGACCACGCCCCACATACTGCAGAAGAAAAGAACAATGTATATACGAAATGCCCTTCAGGAGCTCCGTTAGTGCAACATTCACTGGTTGTGATGCTTGAAAACTATAAAAACGGTAAAATCTCCCTTGAGAAAATTGTTGAAAAGATGTGCCACAATCCGGCAATTCTTTTCAAGGTTGAAAAAAGAGGTTTTGTGAGAGAAGGTTATAAAGCGGATCTTGTTTTAGTTGATCTAAATGAAGACTGGACAGTTGCCAAAGATAATTTACTGTACAAATGCGGTTGGAGCCCATTAGAAGGAATGAACTTCCATTCTAAAGTTACCCACACCTTTGTTAATGGACATCTGGTGTATGATAATGGAAAAATTGCAGAGGAGAAATTTGGAGAGAGATTGCTTTTTGAAGCGAGAGATTAATAAGACAAAATCACAGAATATAGTTTCGAGTTAACTTGAGATTATTACGATAAATCAATAGGAGCGGGCTTTAGCCCGCTCTTTTATTTTAAGATCTTCCATTGGCTTTAGCCAAAACTTATTCTTAGCTCTCGCAGATCTTGGTGATTATACAGATTTTTAAAACCAATCATCTAGAATATTTTACTTTTTTGCTTTATTTTCCATATGAAAAGTAAGTTTCCCACCATTCATAATTTCAGAATGTTTCAAAGTAAAATTCCTGATCTCCTTTCCATTCAAAAGAACTTTCTGAACATATACATTTTTTGGACCTTGATTGATCGCTTCAATTTCAAAAGTCTTTCCGTTTTCCAAATTTAAAACAGCATTATCAACCGCAGGACTTCCGATAGAATAATCTTCTGATCCGGGAGCGACAGGATAAAATCCTAATGAACTTAAAATATACCATGCACTCATTTGTCCTGCATCATCATTTCCTCCCAGTCCGGCCGGTGTAGCTTTATACTGCATTTCCAGAATATGGCGGATCTGTGCCTGTGTTTTCCATGGCTGTCCTGCCCAGTTATAGAAATAAGCAACATGATGAGCAGGTTCGTTCCCATGAACATACCCACCAATAATTCCTTCTCTTGTAATATCTTCAGTATCGGCAAAGAATTCATCGGGTAAATGCATAGTGAACAGCTCGTCCAGTTTGGATGCAAATTTTTTCTTTCCGCCCATCATTGTGATCAGCTCATCAGGATTTTGGGGAACAAAGAAACTGTAGTTCCATGAGTTTCCTTCAATAAAGCCCTGGCCATGAGTACTCAGCACATCAAAGTCTTTTTTAAAGCTTCCATCTGCCAGACGAGGACGCATGAATCCAATGGTCTTGTCAAAATTATTTTTCCAGTTTTCAGACCGTTTGATAAACTGATTGTAAATTTCTGTTTTGTTCAAATGTTTTGCCAGTTGAGCAATAGCCCAGTCATCATAAGCATATTCCAGAGTATTAGAGACTGAAGTTCCACTTTTCTCAGCTGGAATATACCCAAGATCAATATATTGTCCGATGCCCTCGTAATTCCTTTTATCAGCTGTTTCTATGCATGCTTTTAATGCTTCTTCAGGGTCACCGTCATAATTTCCTTTAATAATGGCATCAGCAACCACGCTTACACTGTGATAGCCACTCATACACCAGTTATCATTGGCGTAATGTGACCATATAGGCAGCATTTTCATAGAAAACTGATGGTAATGAGCCATCATAGACTTTACCATATCACTGTTTCGTTTGGGCTGGATAATATTAAAGAAAGGGTGAAGGGTACGGTAGGTGTCCCATAAAGAGAAGGTCGTATAATTAGTGAAACCTTCCGCCTTATGAATATTCTGATCCAATCCTTTATATTCTCCATTGACGTCCATATAAGTGGTAGGATTGATAAAAGTATGATATATTGCAGTATAAAAATTCGTCTTTTCCGTATCAGAACCTTTGATGACAATTTTATTTAATTCTTTATTCCAATTGTTCTGGGCTTGGGTTTTAATCTGATCAAAATTCATATTTCCAGCCTCTTTTTCCAGGTTTTCCAAAGCGTTGGACTGACTTACGGGAGAAATAGCCAGCTTAATTTCAATCGCTTCATTTTCATTGGTGTCAAAATCAAAATACATTTTCAGATTCTTGCCGGCGATCTCCGGGAAATTCTGATTCTGGTCAAATTTTCTCCAAAATCCTTTGTATACTTGTTTTTCATCATAGTTTTTCTGACCATATGATTTAAAAGGTTTTGAAAATGTCATGGCAAAATAAACGGTTCTGGTTCTCGCCCAGCCATTAGTCTGGCGGTAGCCTGTGATCGTATTTCCATTTTCTACGCGAACGTAAGTCCATACATTTTTCCCGTCATAATTGTAAATACCCGCCATCAGATCAAGAATAATGTGTGACTGGTCAGATTTTGGGAAAGTATAGCGGTGAACTCCCACCCTTGGAGTTGCTGTCAGCTCTGCCAATATATTGTGGTCATCCAGTTTTACTTTATAGTATCCGGCCTCTGCAGTTTCGTTTTGATGTGAAAACCTACTTCTGTAACCACTTTCAGGATGAGAAGCTGTTCCGGGATTCAGCTGAAGTTTTCCTACGGTAGGCATTACCAGAAAGTCTCCAAGATCAGAATGTCCCGTTCCACTGAAGTGGGTAGAGCTGAAACCTACGATGGTTTTATCTTCATAACGGTAGCCGGCGCAGTATTTGTAAACGTCACCATTGTATTTTCCATTAAGTTCATAAGAGATTGTATCCGTTTCAGGACTTAGCTGTACGGCCCCAAAAGGAGTGGTAGCTCCGGGGTAAGTATGTCCCATCTTTTCGGTACCGATCAGCGGATTGACATATTGTACTAATTTTTCAAATTTTTGAGCTTTAAGATGTACACTTAAAAATAATAGAAACAGAAAAACAATGGGTCTGTGATTTTTCATTAATGACAAATTTTCAAAGTTTAAAATTAATTAAAATCACCATTTGCAGTTTTATTTTACGTGAATTCGTTCAATATTTATTTTTTTTCGGAAAAACGGAAACCTATTCCATGCAGGTTTTCGATTAAAACACCCTTTTCCTCAGCCAATACTTTTCGCAGTCGGGAAATGAATACATCAAGGCTTCGTCCCATGAAATAATCATCGTCTCCCCAAATGGCTTTCAGAATATCCTGCCTTTTCACAACAAGGTTTTTATGGCGGATGAAATATAAAAGCAGATCAGATTCTCTTTGGGTAAGAGTAATACTGGTTTCTAAACCTTGAAGCGTGTAATTTTTGGGATCAAAATCATATTGCCCGACTTTATATTTCAGAGGAGAAGTATCCGTTTTTTTTGTACGCTTCAGGAAAACTTCAATCTTCAGTATCAGTTCTTCAATACTGAATGGTTTTACCAGATAATCATCAGCGCCTATTTTCAGTCCTTTGATCCTGTCTTCTTTTAAAGCTTTTGCAGAAATAAAAATAATCGGAATGTCTGAGTTTTTGCTACGAATCTGCTCTGCTACCTCAAATCCGTTCATACCAGGCATCATAATATCCAGCAGACAAATGTCGAAATGTTGACCGTTAAATGCTTCCAGTGCAGATTCACCATCCGAATAGCAGCTGATGTCATAATAACTTTCCAGACTGTCTTCAACCAGGAATGCTATTGTTTTGTCATCTTCGGCATATAAAATTTTAGATTTCTCCATACTTACCCATGATTAAATTGAAAACGGAAAAAAAAGAGTGGTTGTAATCCCTTTGTCTTCATTATTCTCCACAGAAATTTTCCAGTGATGCTGCTGTACTACCTTCTTTACATAAAATAATCCCAGTCCAAAACCATTCACTTCCTCGCTTCTTTTGGTATGTACCCTGTAAAATTTTTCAAAAATTTGAGGAATATTTTTAGCCGGGATACCCATTCCGTTGTCTTTAAACTTTAAATATAAACCTTTTGAATCTTTATAGGATGAAATTTTAATAACAGGTTTTGTCTCACAATACTTGATGGAGTTATCTAAAATGTTGTAAATGATATTGGTA
This sequence comes from Chryseobacterium sp. KBW03, assembly GCF_003852415.1. Taxonomy (NCBI): domain Bacteria; kingdom Pseudomonadati; phylum Bacteroidota; class Flavobacteriia; order Flavobacteriales; family Weeksellaceae; genus Chryseobacterium; species Chryseobacterium sp. KBW03. The sequence goes on from NZ_QAJO01000015.1 coordinate 31,691, forward strand.
AAGTGAAATTCATCAGCCATTATGGAGGTGCTGTTTTCAATATCTATTTCGATGCTGAGGTCTGTATTTTTGTGCTGTATGGTGTCTGCAATCTCCTGAATAAAGGGAAGCAGAATGATTTTTTGAGGTTTTAAAGACAATCCGGAAGCATCATTCTTTGCAATATTCAATATTTTTTCAATATGATTATTGAGCTTGTGACTTTGATTGATGATAATGGATGTGTAGGTCTGCAGTTTAGAATTTTCCTGTACCATTTCCTGCTTATTGAGCGCTTCTGAAGCCAAAAGGATAGAAGACAACGGCGTTTTAAACTCATGGGTCATATTGTTGATAAAATCACGCTGCAGCTCTGAAAATTTCTTTTGCTGAATAATGGTATAGATAGAATAAACATACACCAGAAGAATGATAATAAGAGCAAATGTAAGAAGGTACCAGAACCTCAATGAACTGATCAGATACGTTGTTTTATCAGGAAAACGTATGGAGAAATAATAGATCAGATTTTTGTGCTTGGGAAAATTAATCACCTTATTGCTTGGGCTTTCCTGATGGGAAGTCATATACTTTCCATACACCATTTTATCACTGTGGCAGTTGTATAATGCATATACGTAATCTGTATTGATCTGAAAACGTGTAAATTCTGTTTTTAGATAATATTCAAGAACGATGGGATGAAATTCATTGTTGATATTAACCACATAATAGTCATTCGCAATATTTTGTACAGGATTTTCTGTATAAGAAGTTTTACCTCCGGATAATTTCTCCGCGACTTCCATTAAGGCTATATTTACCTTTTGATTAAACTTTTTATCTTCAAGATTATAAGCCTGGCGCGTCCACATCAGCTGAGCTATTAAAATCCCGATAATAGCTACAAATCCCAGTGTTATTATAATATTGAGTTTTTTTATTTTCATTTCCTGAAACAATATTATCCAAAAATATCTATTTATCTTTTATCATTAACAACTTGTTAACAAATGTTTGACAGCGGTTAACAAGTTGTAACCATAGTCTGTTTTACATTTGTTACATCGAAAGAAGATAATCCTTTTCTAACATATTAAAATTTATACTCATGAAAAAATTAAAAATCACAGCTCTTTTAGCTGTTTTAGCATTCTCTCCGTTTTATGCGAATGTACTTACTGCAGATGCACCTTCAATCGTAAAAATGGTTGCAGATGCTATTAAATGGAAATCAGAATCTATAGATGTAGGAAATATTCCTCAGGGAAAACCAAAATTGATCAGATTTGAATTTACCAACACAAGTTCAAAACCAATCATTATACAAAATGTAGCACCTTCATGCGGATGTACTACAGCGGATTATACAAAAACTCCTATCCAGCCAGGAAAAAAAGGTTTTGTAGAAGCTAGTTTTAATGCAGCAGCAGCAGGTCCGTTTATGAAAACAGTGAACGTTACAACAAGTGATAGCAAGACGCCTAAAGCGCTTTCATTCAAAGGAGTAGTTACTTCTTAGTATATCATTTGAAAAAAATAAAAAATAGCCTGGTACCTGTTATCAGGCTATTTTGTTTTCGAATATTTGATTTATTTTTTCAAATAATATAAAGAATAGTTATTTGTAGCATTATTTATCAACCTATTTTAAGGGATTGCATTTCAATATTTGCTATTTTTAAGAAAAAATATTTTATGAATCTATATACACAACCTATGCTGCGCGAAGGTGCACTAAAAGATAAAGTAGCGATTGTTACAGGAGGTGGAAGCGGTCTTGGAAAAGCGATGACCAAATACTTTCTTGAATTGGGTGCCAAAGTGGTGATTACTTCCAGAAACCTGGAGAAGTTACAAACAACAGCGAAGGAACTGGAAGATGAAACAGGCGGTAAAGTTCTTTGTGTAGCTTGTGACGTAAGAAACTGGGAGGAAGTAGAGGCGATGAAAGAAGCTGCTTTAAAAGAATTCGGTAAGATTGATATTTTGTTGAATAACGCTGCCGGAAACTTTATCTCTCCAACAGAAAAACTGACTCACTCTGCTTTTGATTCTATTCTGGATATCGTTTTAAAAGGAACAAAAAACTGTACACTTTCAGTAGGAAAACATTGGATAGATTCTAAAACTCCGGGAACTGTATTGAATATTGTAACAACATACGCATGGACAGGGTCTGCCTATGTAGTGCCATCAGCCTGTGCAAAAGCAGGAGTCTTGGCGATGACAAGATCTTTGGCTGTAGAATGGGCGAAATACGGAATCCGTTTCAATGCCATTGCTCCGGGACCTTTCCCTACAAAAGGAGCTTGGGACAGACTTCTTCCTGGAGATCTTCAGGAGAAATTCGATATGAAAAAGAAAGTTCCGTTGAGAAGAGTAGGAGAACATCAGGAGCTTGCCAATCTTGCCGCATATCTGGTTTCTGATTACTCAGCTTATATGAATGGTGAGGTGGTTACAATAGATGGAGGAGAATGGCTTCAGGGGGCAGGAGAATTTAATATGCTTGAAGCAATCCCAAGTGAAATGTGGGATGCTTTGGAAGCAATGATCAAGTCTAAAAAATCAAACTAGTTAAAGTTATAGTAAAAAAAGCTCCCGGATATGTAACAATTCCGGGAGTTTTTTTACCTATGTAGTAAATAATAATTTTCAAATGAATTTTAAACTTCCAACCCTTGTTTCGACTGTTGCAGTTGTATTATTTTCAGGGACTGTATATGCGCAGCAAACCCCGAAATATGATTATGTAGAAGCATTTAAGCCATTTTTCTATCCGCAGACAGGTACAGCAACCCGTTCTGCAAGCGGACAGCCAGGACATGCTTATTGGCAGAATTCAGCAGATTATCATTTGAATGTCAGCCTGAATGAAGATAAAAAAGAGATTACCGGTACTGCGGAAATTACCTATACCAATAACAGCCCGGATAAACTAGGTTTTCTTTGGCTGCAGCTGGATCAGAACCTGTTTGCGAAGGATTCCAGAGGAAATGGAGTAGTTCCGCTTTCAGGAAGCAGAAATGGAGCGCATGGCGAAGAATTTAATGGTGGATACAAGATTAAATCAATCAGACTTGACGGAAAAAGAGAAGTAAGCTATACCATTACCGATACAAGAATGCAGATTGACCTTCCAAAGGAACTGAAAGCCAATGGAGGTGTTGCCAAAATAGAAATTGAATATTCTTTTGTTTCTCCTGATTACGGTTCAGACAGAATGGGAATACAGGACACTAAAAACGGTAAAATCTTTACCATGGCACAGTGGTATCCGAGAATGTGTGTGTATGATGATGTATTGGGATGGAATACATTGCCCTATCTTGGAGCTTCGGAGTTTTATTTGGAATACGGAGATATTACAGCCAATATCACGGTTCCGGCTAATCATTATGTAGTAGCATCCGGAGAGCTTCTGAATGAAAAAGAAGTCTACAGCAAAGAAGAAATCAACAGATGGAATCAGGCGAGAAACAGCGATAAAACGGTAATGATTCACCCTGAATCTGAAATTGGCAAAAATAAAACGTCAGGGACAAAAACATGGAAGTTTAAAATAAAACAGACAAGAGATTTTGCATGGGCGTCATCTGCCGGATTTATTTTAGATGCTGCAAAAATTGATTTGCCTAGTGGAAAGAAATCTTTGGCTATTTCAGCTTATCCTGCAGAAAGTGCCGGAGAAAAAGCATGGGGAAGATCTACAGAATATACAAAAGCAGCCATAGAACATTATTCAAAAAAATGGTATGAATACACCTATCCGGCTGCCACCAATGTAGCAGGAAATGAAGGCGGAATGGAATATCCGGGAATTGTTTTCTGTCATATGGATTCTAAAGGAGAAGATCTTTGGGGTGTTACAGACCATGAATTTGGGCACAATTGGTTTCCGATGATTGTTGGATCTAATGAAAGATTATTTGCATGGATGGATGAAGGGTTTAACACATTCATTAACGGGCTTTCAACCGAAGCTTTCAATAAAGGAGAATATTATACCAAGCCGAATCTTGCGCGCTCAGGAAGTTATCTGATGACAGATAGCCTGGAGCCTGTTATGGTAGGACCGGATAATATGAGAGAAAGAAATATCGGAGCTTTGGCGTACTACAAACCAGCAACAGGATTAGCTGTTTTAAGAGAAACTGTTCTCGGACCTGAAAAATTTGACAAAGCATTCAGAACGTATATAGACCGCTGGGCTTTCAAACATCCTACACCATGGGATTTCTTCCATACCATGGAAAATGTTTCCGGAGAAGAACTGAGCTGGTTCTGGAGAGGATGGTTCTTTAATAAATGGAAAATTGACCAGGCGGTTAAAAACGTAAAATATATCAATGGAGATTTTAAAAACGGAGTTCAGATTACCATTGAAAATATAGGTCAGCTACCAATGCCTACAACCGTACAGATCAAATTCAAAGACGGAACGGTACAAACAATGAAAATCCCTGTTGAAGTATGGAAGAGAAATACAGAATGGACATTCAAAGTAGATTCTAAAAAGGAAATAGATGAGGTAAAATTGGATCCGAATTCGGTCGTTCCCGATATCAATATCGAAAATAATAGCAAAACTCCGGCATAGAAATGTTAGATCCATTTAGATTTAACGTAAAGATTTAATATTTGATATTGAATTTTTAAGGCGGCAAAGATGGAATCGACTTCATTGATTCTTTCTAAGCGAACGCTAATTATACAGCTTCGTCAGCAGTTTGTTGTTTTCTTAGCTTACTTTAGAATAAGAAGAATTCATATAATCTTTGCGTTTATACAAAATAAATATCTGCATTATAAATTACAAGAGCCTGAACTTACAATCATAAGTTCAGGCTTTTTATTTTAGGGTGTTTTTCCGGGTCAAGTGAAGGGGTTCTCCTGCAATGTTTTGGTGGTCGGCAATATAATTTTGTCTTACCATATTAATTTAAAAACAAAACAACATGGAAACATTAAAATCAGTGCTTGAAACAAGCCACGCCAAGAAAACAAAAAATGAGTTAATCGACCTTTTATCAGGAGTAGAAAAAGTTCTTACCCCGGCAGTCTATGAAAAAGTATCAGGAATTGAAACTTCAGAATTGAGTGCATTGACCAATAAAGAACTGCTAGGTATCGTAGAAGACTTCAAAAAGAATTATGATGAAAAGTGGGAAAAATCGTTTTCCGGAGCCTCTTCAGAAATCATGAAGCTGATTGCCGGTAAAATGGCTGCCGATGAAGAGATCTTCAAAACTTCAGACGCTGCCAGTGCAGATTTTGCAGCAGAATTGGGAAGTATTGATTTTGCCACCATCATTGGCGGACCTTTGGATGCCTGTGTAAAAGCGCAGTCTAATGCCTCTATTGCCACTGTTAGTTTTATTAATGAAGTAGGTTTCGAGCTTACAGATCCTACTAATCCAGCCAGTTCTAAAAAACTGAGAATGGCAGAATTCAAATACAAAAAAAATATTCCGAATCCAGATTTTAAATCTGACGAGCCAGTAAGTGCAAGCAATCCTAAAACCATTCCTAGTGATGTAGAAATCTCAACGCCTTTTATAGCATTGCTGAATGTTCCAAGTTTCAGAATCGAATCTTGTGAAGTCGATTTTAATGTTAAATTGAATTCAACGTTTACCAAAGATGTAAGTGATGAATTTAAAATAGATGCAGGAGCATCCGGAGGATGGGGACCTGTAAAATTCAAAGTGGATGTGTCCTATAAAAGATCTTCCAGTACGGGAATCAAAGTGGAAAAAGAATATTCTCTTGGCGTGAAAGTACGGGCGACCAATGATGAAATGCCTGCTGGGCTTGAAAAAGTTCTTGGACTTCTTTCACAATAATATATTTTACGAAAAATGATAAAATTATCAGATTACCTGGATTATCTCAACAACGAGATAATTCAGGCTCGTAAAAAAGCGGACGAGAATGCGGTTCTTATTGCAAAAGAATATGCCCGTCATGAGTATCTTAAATATTTTAAGGTTCCAAGATATGCACTGCCCAGTGTAAAGATGGATATCCCGATCAAGATCACGGATATAGATTCAGCTCCCAAATATAATTTTAAACTGAATCAGGATCAGTTCGTTTCAGAAATGAATGAAAGAATCCGCCTGGTGAATAAAGAGAAAAAACTGAATATTCGTGAAATTTCAAAAAGACAGATTCAGACTGAAGAATTCAAGACCCTGTTCAGTAAACTGGAAAAAAATGATCAGAAATTCGGTAAGCTTCCTGCCAATGAAGTGCTGAAACTGGATCTCCGAAATAAAATCAAAATTCTTGATTCCGGAATCTTCAGACCTCAGGACGGGACCACGGAAGAAGAGACTGATGAACTGAAAGAAATTTTTTCAAAGGTTTTACTGAATAAATATACGCTGGTCAATGCAAAGCTGAACAACATCTACATAGATCCCAATACAAGTGCGGCAGAAGATAAAGATAAGCTATTCATCAACCTTCATGTGGAAATGGAGGAAGAAGGAATCAGGATTGTGTCATACAAAGATAAAGACGGTAACGAAATAGAACAGATAACTTTTGAGTAATGCAGGAACTTATTCACTACACAGTACAGAAAATTAAGGAGCTTCTGGAACATTTCAATGAAGTTCAGGCTTTATATCTGTCAAAATCATTTGACTTTGATGCCCAGTTTGATGTATTTCTTAACGAAGTTCTGGAGTATTTCCGTACCAAAGGAAGTACCAGCCATGAATCTGAAGTTTTGAAAATTATGAATATGATTGCAACTGTTAAAAGAGGTTTTAATCCCATAAAAATGGAGAAAATAACAACGGGAAGACGAGAAATTCTCGGAGGGTTTTCATTCAATGGAATAGAAAGTATTTATGATATTCTGATGGAGATTTGGGCTAAGGAAAACAAAAAACTAGAGGATGCAGAAGAACTTATTTCAGGGATTATTGTTTCGTTATACCAGAATGGAATTTTGGATGATGAAAAACTGAAAGAAATGGATTCTATTCCTAAAATTGAAAGCTTCTGGACTTCACTGACTGTACAGAATGCAGCAATATCCGGAATTAATAAGAAACTCAGACTTACCGTTATTGCGGAAGATATTTTTCTTATCCTGGAAAAAGTATTTCTGAAATTAATTTAAAAAAAGATCATTATGGAAACCGGAAGATATATCGTTCTGCTAAAAGATCAGCAGAAAACCGCACTCAAAAAAATAGAGAAAGAACTGGAAGTGAACATTACTTCTTCGGAGTTTCTTTCCAAAGAAAACCGTTCTTATGAAATTATTGATCAGAACAACGGGGTGCTTTACAAGAATCTTGGGGTTCTTGTAGTAGATAATATGGATGAAGAGCAATTGAAAAGTGCGGTGGAAAATGAATCGAATTCTATTGTTTACTACGAAAAAGAAAGGGAGTTTTTTCCTGCTGATGAATTGCAGCTGATTAATGAGCTTAAAAAACAGTCAGCCGGACTTGCAGAAAAGATTTCAGAACTTGAAAAATATATCACCAGTAAGCCTTTACCTCAACAATCATTCATTGAAATGGAATGGGGGCTGAAAGCGATTGGCTTAGAAAATACCCATTTTACAGGAAAAGGGATTGATATCTGTATTCTGGATACCGGGCTTGAAACCTCCCATCCCGATTTCTCCTCTGAAGAAATTGAAGGGAAGTCTTTTATAGATGGAGAAGATTGGAACAGAGATCCCAACGGACATGGAACCCACTGTGCAGGAGTTGCCACAGGAAATACCAGAAATGATAACGGAAAACGTTACGGAATTGCTAAGGACTGTAATTTGAAGATTGCAAAAGTGCTTGCAGATAACGGAAGAGGGACCACCAGCAGCGTGATTGATGCGATAGACTGGGCCATCACGAAAAAATTCAGAATATTGTCTCTTTCGCTGGCGTCTCCAGTGAAGCTGGATGATCAGCCTTCTGTCCTTTTTGAAACAATAGGAGAAAGAGCACTGGAAAATAACTGTCTTATTATAGCGGCTGCAGGAAATGACAGCAGCAGACCGCAGATTCCGCAACCGGTTTCAATGCCGGCCAATTCAAAATCTATCATGGCGGTTGGAGCCATTGATGCTCAAATGAAGATTGCCAGATTCTCAAATGCGGGAATCAATCCGTCTACAGGAGGGAATATCAATGTTTGTGCTCCCGGAGTGGATATTATAAGCGCCTATCCTAAAAACACAAAGAACAAAAATAATTTTTACTATGCCATGAGCGGGACCAGTATGGCAGCACCGCATGTTTCCGGACTTGCAGCATTGTATATTGAACAGTTTCCCAATAAATCTGCAAAAGAGATCTGGGAACTGATTGAAAACAAAGCCAGGCCTATTGAAGGCATAAAATACAGAGATATAGGAAACGGTTTAATACAGGTCCACTTATGAACACTTATCTCGCTGTTTTAAAGAAAGATATAAATTTTAAAAAGCTAGAAACGCTGCTAAAAAGTAAAAGCATAAAACTGGCTGCCCACTACAAAACCATTGGTGTTGTAAAACTTGAAAGTAATACACCCGTTTTGGAAGCCGAGTTTCAGGACTATTTTATATCTATAGAAGAAGAAAAAGATAATTTAACAATATAATCATATCAATAAAGCTTTTCTGTCGCAGAGAAGTTTTATTTTTGTCTCTTAGTGATAAAATACCATATGAATTTCAGATTTTCAATGATGTTTCTGATGCTTTTTGCATTAGGATTTTCACAGGACCTTACCGTGATGAGTTTCAATATCAGACTGAATGTTGAATCCGATAAAGACAATGCATGGCCCAATAGGAAACAGGATGTTGCCGATTTACTGACGTATTATCATCCGGATTATTTCGGAGTGCAGGAAGCGCTTCCGGAGCAGATGAAGGATATTAAAAACGGATTGAAGAATTACAACTATATAGGAGTAGGAAGAGATGACGGCAAAGAAAAAGGTGAGTTTTCTGCTATATTTTATGATACAGACAAACTTGAAGTCGTAAAATCAGGAACATTCTGGTTGTCTGAAACTCCGGAGAAACCTTCCAAAGGATGGGATGCTGCATTGAACAGAATCTGTACCTACGCTGTATTTAAAGATAAAAAATCGAAAAAGGAATTCCTGGCAATGAATCTCCATTTCGATCATGTAGGAAATGTTGCAAGAGTAAAATCTTCTGAGCTGATCCTGAAAAAGATCAAAGAATTGAATCCTAAAAATCTTCCGGTAGCATTAAGTGGAGATTTTAACCTTACTGATGATTCTGAACCGATTAAAATTCTTTCCCAGAATATGAAAGACACTTTTTATCACTCAGAAACCAAACATTATGGTCCGGTAGGAACTTTCACGGGTTTCAATGTAAACGAAGCTCCGAAAGACAGAATTGATTATATTTTTACAAATGGTTTTAAGATAAAATCTCACAGACACATCAATGACAGAAGAGAAAATTTACTTTATCCATCTGATCATTTTCCGGTTATTGTGAATCTTTCCCTATAAAAAATCAGTGGGTTGGAAAATCGACTTCAAATCCAATTCCTCTCAGGGATTGGATTTTTATTTCGGGATCACTAATGAAATACTTGCGAAGCCTGCTGATGAATACATCAAGACTGCGACCCGTAAAATAATCATTGGTTTCCCACAGGTTATCCAGAATATTATCTCTTGTAATGATAGAGCGGTTGTGTTTCAGAAGATACAAGAGAAGCTGTTGTTCCCGGATGGTTAATCTCGAATTGCCATTGGGATGTGACAGCAGAAGTTTGGCTGTATCCAGAGAAAACTGTCCAATCCTGATCTCGTTTTCCGTAACAGCGGGAAGTGTTCTCTTCAGGATATTTTTAATTCTTAAAACAAGCTCTTCAGGATCACAAGGTTTAGCAATATAGTCATCGGCACCTATTTTCAATCCCGTCAGGCGGTCTATTTTTTGGTTTTTGGCAGTTAAAAACAGCAATGGAAAATCCTTTTTTTCCTTGATGATCATTTTAGCCAGAGAAAAGCCGTCAAGATGAGGCATCATCACGTCCAGAATTCCTATTTGAAAAGGAAAATCAGCATGAAGCAACGGTACAACCTCTTCAGGATTCTGAAACCAGCTGACTTCAAAATCTTCCAATTCAAGATACTGTTTCAGGATCATTCCGAAATCCGGATCGTCTTCTGCCAGAAGGATTTTAGTTTTCATAAGGAATTGATATTTTAAAAGTACTGCCTTTAGTAAGCTGGCTGGAAACGTTTATTTTGCCACTATAATTTGTAATGATTTTCTTCACGAAATAAAGCCCGAGTCCAAGCCCTTTACTGTTATGAATATTATTGTTCTGTATTCTGTAGAATTTTTCAAAAATAGTATTTAACTCTTTGGTCTCCATACCATGGCCGTTGTCAGCGACTTCAATCTCCAGCTGCTGGGAGGCAGTTCTGATCGCTATGTTAACAACAGATGCACCATATTTTACACTGTTTTCACAAAGATTTTTAATAATGGTCTCCATTAGGTTTTTATCAAAAGGAAGCTTTTGTGAGATCGTATTGTCAAGGTTAAAATCCTTGTCGGGATAAGTGACGGCAAGATCCTGAATAAAAAAGTTCCAATCCTCTGGTTGTACTGCAATCATTTCATCCGGCATTTCATCCTTATGAAGCTGCAGCATCAGACTTTCAAGCCGGGAAATCTGACGGTCAATAAGGGGGAGTGTTTCAGGATTCCATCCTTTTTTTAATGCTTTAGAAGCTATTTTTAATGTAGCAATGGGTGTTTTAAACTCATGTGAAATGTTATCCACAATCGTGTGGAGAACTTCTACCTGCTTCTGCTGCTGGATCAGATTTCTAATCGTGAAAATATAAAGCAGAAGAACACCGGAAAGAAGTATAACACAACAAATGATCAATAAAGTAAGCTCTTTGAAAACAATACTCTTTATATTTTTAATCTCAAAATCGGTCTGGGTTTTCACCAGAAAAGTATTTCTTTTTTCAACCTGACCTTTATCCGAATCATCTTTTTTTGTGGTTGAGGTTTCCCAGCTTCCGTTGCTGGCAATACGGGGATTTTTAATCCTGTCCTTTGTCTCAAAAATTATAATAGGCTCGGTGATTACTTTGGCACTGTCCGGAAGGTGAACAATGGAGAGATACCGGATTCTTGCAGAAATTTCATAGCCGTCTTTCTGGTAGCGACTGTCGATATAGTGCATCAGTCTTTCTCTGGCTATCTTTCTGTTTTCTATGAAATAATTTAAAAAATCCTTTCTGTTGATCTCTTTATTATGATACCTGATGATGATTTGCTGAAGAGAATCATCTTTTGTTTCTTTGACTTCGTGGATATCTTCCAGATTATCGGTGTAGTTGGTAAGCCCGTCATTCACGGATCTGTAGATATCTCTTTCTTTGACCTGATAGGTCTTGTACATAAAATAAACCTGTATTCCTAGTAAAAGAAGGAACAGGGCAGCAAAAACGGAGATAAGAATTTTACTCTTGGATATCATTGAAACAAAGATAAAGCTTTAGCATTCTACTGAAATAGTATTTTTGTCATTAACCTATCATTAACCCATCGTTAACCGAGATTCTCCCTTTCAATATGGAATTTTGTACCCATAGAACAGAACCGTTGTTTTGTTTGATAGGATTTAAAAAATAAGCCATGTATAAAATTCTTTTTTTTCTGTGTCTGCCACTCCTGGTTCTTGCCCAGAAACAAAAACTTGGAGGAACTGTTGTAAACACGGATAATGAAAAACTTTCATCTGTAAAGATGGAGCTGTATAATTCTCAAAATAAATTAATCAAAGCATTAAAAACAGACGATAATGGAAATTTCGTGCTGGAGGATATTACAGAAGGTAATGTGAAACTCGTTGTCAAAAATCAGGGATATTCTCTATTTGAGAAAAAGATTGATCTGAAGCAGCCAGAAACTTTATATATTACCCTTAAAAAAGAAACTCAGGAAATAGAGGGAGTGGTAATGACGAAGCGTAAACCGTTGGTGAAAAGAAAAGTTGACCGTTTGGAATTCAATGTTGAAAACAGCAATATTTCATCACTCAATGCCTGGGAAATTTTAAAAAATACACCAAGTGTCACTGTAAATAATAGTACGCTGAGTGTAAAAGGAGGTACAGGGATCCTGGTGACCATTAATGATAAAAAAGTAATGCTGACGGGAGACGAACTCAAAAATCTTCTTGAAAATACCCAGGGAGATGAGGTGAAGTCTATAGAGGTGATCACCAATCCGCCAGCAAAATATGAAGCTTCAGGAAGTGCAGTCCTGAATATCGTTCTGAAGAAAAATAAGATTGAAGGCTACCGAGGGATCATTTCATCCAAATATATACAGACACAGTATGCGAAAGGCGTTGTCGGACTTTCTCAATATTATAAAAAAGATAAACTTTCCGTTATGGGAAGCTATTATAGAGGGATGGGAACGTATTACCGGGAAGGGACAGACTATGTGAATTACCCGGAAAGCCAAACCCGATGGGTGAGTACGATGAACAGGAAGGATAAAAACACTAACCAGAATACCCTGAATTTTAATGTGGAATATGAGCTGGACAGCTTGACCAGCTTAAGCCTCAACTATTCAGGGTATTTCTCTCCAAAATCTTTCGGGACCTACCATGTTCCTACGCTGATCTATAATGCTCAGGATATCGTGGAATCCAATTACACGACAATTAATGATCACCGATCGAGGTCTGTCAATAATTCTGTGAGTTTTCAGATAGACCGTAAACTGAATAAAAAAAGCAGTCTTTCCTGGATCAATTACTTTACCGGAAATAATAGCGATAAATATCAGAACGTGATTACCTATCTGAACTTTGCGGGCCAGCCTCCTAAAGAAGATAACTTCATTACACAGAATCAAGCAGATGTCCAGTTGTATTCTACCCAATTGGATTATCAGTGGAAAGGTGAAAAGCTGGAGCTGGAATCTGGAGCGAAATATAGTTTTGTAAAGACAAACAGTACGCTTAATTTCTCAGACAACGAGAATGGCGTTTTACAGTACCGTCCTGAGAAGAGCAGTATTTTTGACTATAAAGAACATAATTTTGCCCTGTATTCTTCACTTGCCTACAATATTGGAAAATGGAACTTCAAGGGAGGGCTTCGTGCCGAAATGACAGATCTTGAAGGCATCGTTTCTGAACCCTATGAACTGAATAAAAGCAACTACTGGAAGTTCTTTCCTACTTTCTATGCACAGTATACTACAGAAAATAAGCAGGAATTCGGGTTTTCCTATGGAAAAAGGATCAGCAGACCTTCCTATTCATGGTTGAATCCTGCCAAATCTTATTACAACCTGTTTTCATACTACCAGGGAGATCCGAAGCTGAAGGCAACAATTACGCATAACCTGAATCTTACCTATTCATGGAAAGAATGGAACCTTGATCTCTATTACCGAAAAGAAATTTATCCCTCAATGGAAATATCCTATCAGGAGCCGAGTACCAACAGCCTGATTTATTATTTTACCAATATTGAAAAAGGAGAAGCTTTCGGGGCTAGCCTTTACAAAAATTTCCAGGTGAAACCATGGTGGAACATCATCGTGTCTGAAAATCTTGAACATAACGAAAACTATTTCAAGGGAACAGACGGAATGTTGTATAAAAACAAAGTACTGAACTGGGTTTCCAATATCTCCACTAGTTTTACGCTTGATAAAAGCAGCGATTGGAAAATGGAAATGGGACATCGCTATTATTCTCCGGGAATACAGGGAACCTTCAGGATTTCTTCTGTCTGGTCAGCCTATTTTGTTATGAACAGAAAGTTCTTTAATAAAAAACTGGAAGCGAGTTTTGTGGTCAGCGATATTTTCAGAACTACAGGTCAGAAAGTGAGTACGAAATATGCGAATCAGGATAATTATTTCCTTGATTATACCGATGCGCAGGGAGTCACATTATCATTGAAATTCAACTTTGGAAATCAGTCTGTGAAAAACGCAAAAACAATAAAGAAAACCACCGAGCAGGAAAGATTATAGAAGAAATTAATATAAAACCAGTTACAATAAAATATTATTATAAAAGAAATCATCACCCGCTGTCACATTTTCGCTATTTTTGATACCTATCTTTAAAAAGATCGATATGAAGAAAATTTTTTCCGGATTGCTGATAGCAGTTTCTTTACTGCAACTGTCTGCACAGGAACTATATATGCCGAGGAACATCAAAAAAGCATATGAAAAAGGAACACGTGATATCTCCGGGGCGCCAGGTAAAAGCTACTGGCAGAATAAAGGAGCGTATAATGTAGAGGTGAAAGTGGATGCCAGCACAAAAGTGGTTTCCGGAAAAGAAACGATTGTCTACACAAACAACAGCCCGGATAACCTGAATGAACTGGCGATACGATTTGTAAATAATCTTCACAAACCACAGTCGCCAAGATCTGGAGTGGTCTCTAAGGATTTTCTGTCTTCAGGGCTTAAGATTAAATCTTTCATCGTGAACGGTGAGAAATATGATATCAATAGTGACGATTGGAGCACCGTTGAAAAAGTAAAATTAAAAACAGCTTTAAAACCAAAATCAAAATCCGAGGTTAAAATAGAGTGGGAGTATCCGCTTTCTGTACAGAGTGGAAGAGAAGGTCAGATAGATTCTGAAACTTTTTATGTAGCCTATTCTTTTCCAAGAATATCTGTGTATGATGATTACAACGGATGGGATATGCTTCAGCACTCAGACAGACAGGAGTTTTATAACGATTTCAATGACTATAGCTTTGCTATTACTGCACCAAAAAATTATGTAGTTTGGGCAACCGGAGATTTTCTGAACCCGGAAGCTGTCCTTCAGCCGGAATATTTAAAAAGATATAAAGCTTCATTAAAAAGCGATAAAGTAATGCATATTGCTACGGAGCAGGAAATGAGGTCGGGGAAAGTTACGCAGCAGAACAAATGGAATATATGGAAGTTCAAAGCCAGCCACATTACAGATTTCTGTTTTGCACTGAGTAACCATTATGTGTGGGATGCAGCCAGTGTTCAGTTAAAAACAAAAAGAGCAAGCGTTCAATCCGGATATAAAAACGGAGCAAAAGATTTTGAATACTATGTAGACTGGATGCGTTATAACCTGGACTGGTTTTCTAAAAACTGGCCGGGAGTAGAATATCCCTATAATGTAATGACCGCTATCCAGGGATATGCAGATATGGAATATCCAATGATGATCAATGATACCAGTATTCCTGATGATCTTCAGGATGCAAGATTGACGGCAGATCATGAAATTGCCCATACGTATTTCCCTTTTTATATGGGAATCAACGAAACGAGATATGCATTTATGGATGAAGGTTGGGCTACCACCCTGGAGTATCTTATCGGTATTGATGAGAACGGAGAAGATGCTGCCAAAGAATTTTATAAAAACTTCCGTGTTAAAAAATGGATCAATGATCCGTCTGCAGAACAGGATCAGCCTGTAATTACGATGAGTACGCAGGTAAGTGGCGCGGGGTATGGAAACAATTCCTATGTGAAAGCCTCTTTATCTTATCTGGCGCTGAAAGATTATTTAGGAGATGAACTGTTCAAAAAAGCATTACACCATTATATGGACAACTGGAATGGAAAACATCCGGTGCCATGGGATTATTTCAACTCTATGA
Organism: Chryseobacterium sp. KBW03; assembly: GCF_003852415.1. Lineage (NCBI taxonomy): Bacteria > Pseudomonadati > Bacteroidota > Flavobacteriia > Flavobacteriales > Weeksellaceae > Chryseobacterium > Chryseobacterium sp. KBW03. The sequence goes on from NZ_QAJO01000015.1 coordinate 47,351, forward strand.
ATACCGGCTCAGGGAAAAATCTGAATTGGTTCTTCCAGAATTGGTTTTATACCAATAATTATATTGATTTAAAAGTAACGGGAGCATCCCAGATGAATGATATGCTTACAGTAAACGTGGCAAATGTAGGTGGATTTGTAATTCCGTTTGATGCAATATTGGCCTATGAAGACGGGACTACGGAGAAACTGCATTTTTCTCCTTCTGTTTGGGAAAAAGATCAGAAACTAACCGATCTGGTGATTCCTATTAAGAAAAAAATAAAATCGGTACAGCTGGATGGAGATCTGTTTATGGATTATACTCCGGAAAATAACCGCAAAAATTTATAAAAGTAAAAGCCTTCAGATTCTGAAGGCTTTTTTATTTTAAAAATAGGCTGTCAATCTTAAGCCTAATGTAATATAATTGATTTTTTCTTTAGCAATCATATTGTTAAGTTCCTCATCCAGCTCAGCACTTTCTTTAATCTCGTCACTGAAGTGATAGCGGATCGTAGAGTTGATCTGATTGTAATCTGTATAGAAAGTAAGACCTAACCCCGGATTGAACTTGTAGGTCATAGCAGCTCCTGTATTCCAGCGGAAAGCAGGTTTGGGCTTGTATCGGGCTATTTGAAGTTCGTGGTTAGGAGCGTCTATATCGTCTCCTTTTACAAATACTTTTCCACTTGCTGTGGCGGCATATCCTCCGGTTAGCTTTAAGGTAAGCTGCCATTTATCTGAGAATTCATGAGAAAAATAAGGACCAATACCTGCAGCAAGGAAGCCCATGGATTGCGTTTTTAGTTCATGGTTACCAAAATCCTGCCCGTCATCAAAGTTTATTCTTTGAGATTTAATCGGGAAGCTGCTGAAGGTGATATCTGCGCCCACACCCCATTTTTTTGAAAAGAAATAAGCACCTTCCAATCCGCCCTCAAAACCTGTTTGTTTTTTGTCATCCAGTTCAGATTCCTTCAGGAAGTTGGTGGTTCCTAATACTGTCCCCGTCTTTAAGGCAAGAAAAGATGGATAATCGTTTCCTTGTATTCTGGATAAGAGACTTAAATTATCCCCCTTGTTCTTATAAATTTTATCAATAAAGAAATACCCGAGCTCTGTTGAGATAATCCCAATCCCAGCACCGGCAAGAATATCCGGAACCCAGTGTCTGTTATTTAAATTCCGTCCAAGTCCCGTAATAGCGGCAGAACCATACCCTGCAATACTATAGGCTGGGTTTACCATACCATATTCCTTGTGTAGAAAGCTGGCGTTGGTAAAAGCCATTGCAGCATGTCCTGATGGAAAAGAATTGTTTTTGGACCCATCCGGACGTTCCACTTTTGCTGTATATTTAATAGAATTCACTAAAATAGCCATGATGACTAAGCTGGTACCGTAGGATAAAGTGGCCCGCCCGAGATTGTTTCTACCTTTTACACCTGCCAGTTTTAATCCGTAAACGGCAGCAGCAGGAGCATATTGAAGATAATCATCATATTTGACTTTAAAGTTGGGAAGATATCGGTTTCTTACTTCGCGGATATTCTCTTTTTCTCCCCATGTTGCCGCAGCAGCGGCAAAAAGAAGGGCAGGAGCCACTGATTTTTTTACCCATTCTTTTTTGAAAAAAGGGGTTTTCTCCTGAATGCTGTAACCGGAATTAATTAATGCGAGATCTTCTTTAAGACTTCTGACTTGGATCGTATCCTGTGTTTTAATTTGGATAGTATCCTGTGCTTTAATACAGTATAAGTGCAATAGTATTCCTGATGCTAGTGCTAATTTTTTCATCTTAGTAGTGGTGCGAAATTAAATCATGTAAAAGTATTAAAAAAATCTATCCCAAAAATTGAGATAGACTATTTTAATATTTTTATAATATTACAAATTACGTTGTTGATTATCTTAATCCAGATCTTGGTCCGGATGCAGCTACTACAGCCTGCATTCTTGTTTTTTGGTTAGCAGAGAACATAACCATAGATTTGTCATCTACATAATCCATATAATTCATGAACATTTGAGAACGGCTTACACCTCCACAAACTCTGTTTAGAGGATAGGTAGGATTTCCGTAGTTAGGGCCAGGAGAGGTAGGTGTATCATTAGAGTAATCTGTCTGGCAGCCAGCATCAGATGATCCCCAAAGGTGTGGAAGGTTTAGATAATGTCCTACTTCGTGGGTTACCGTTCTTCCTAAGTTGAACGGAGCAGAAGCTCCTGTTTTTCCGATGTATTGATATCCAATTACAAGACCATCATACCATTGTCCTGCATTTTCAGGATAATAGGCATAGCCAAGCGTTCCAGCCTGTCCATTTTGGTCAAGGATTGAATTCACAACCCAGATATTCATATTTTTATTTACATCAGTAGCATCAATACCTCCTGTGCTTGCTTTTTTCATCTCTTCCAGGTTAGACTTCCAGCCTGTTTTTGAATTTTGCTTGCGATTGGTAGCGATTAATTTGAAACGAATTTTTACATCACCTGCCGCAGAAGGCTGAAATGCGGAAGGAATTTTATTAATATCAGAATTGGTAGCACCATAATCTGCATTCAGTACAGCGATTTGTTCTGCAATTCGTGCATCAGAAACATTTTGAGCAGAGGTGTTATAAATTACGTTAAAAACAACAGGGATTTCAACAGTTCCATCTGCGAGAACTTTTCCCAGTTTAAGATTGTCAGCAAAGTTTTGAGTACGGGCTTCAATTTCGTCTGCTTTTAGCCTTAGTGAAGGATTTTTCTGTAACATTTCAGCTCTCAATTCTTCAGAAGGACAGCTTCTTTTAAGGGCACTTTCAACAGGAGGTTCCTGGTTCAGAGGTGTTTCGTTTTGATTGTTTAAGCTGTCGGTGTTACATGCCGACATAAAGCCCAGAACGAGGGCTCCAAATAAGAATTTTTTCATATCGTTATAATATAATTTGGTTGAGGATGTGAAATTATATTATTTGAAATTGATATGCAAATTATTTTACATTTTATTTAAATTATTCTTATTTAATAGTTGTTTTGGTTGATTATATGATATGTTTTATTGATTTGTGTTGAATTTTAGTTAATTTTTGATTTGTAAAAAATATTTCACATTTATGTGTATTTTTAAATGTAAATAATTACGTTTTTTTAATTATTTATAGAATATTTTTATCCTTTCGACTAGCTGGCGAACCCATTTTTAATAGCAAAAACAGCCAGCCCGACACGGGTTTTCAAATCCAGTTTTTCACAAAGCTGATCACGGTAGCTTTCTACAGTCCTTGGACTGCAGCACATTCTGTCTGCAATTTCCTTATAGCTTAGTTCAGTAACTGTATATTTCAGGAATTCTTTTTCCCTGTCGGAAATTCTTATGGCAATTTCAGATTCCGTTTCTTTATTAAGGTTGGAGAAAATGATTTTTGAAGCCCAGTCCGGATAAAAAAAGCCGTCACTATTCAGTCGGGTAAGTGCGGTTTCCAAATCTCTAGGATGGGTGTTTTTTAAGAGGTAGCCTTTTGCTCCGCTTTTGATCATCTTGATCACACTGTTGTCGTCTCCCTGCATGCTGAGAGCCATAACCTTGATGTCCGGGTGGTTTTTTGTAAGCCAGGCTGCCGTTTCAAAGCCATCCATAATCGGCATACTGATATCTAAAAGAATAATATCCGGAATTGCGTTGCCCTCTTCAAGTTTCTGGATGAGGTCCTTCCCATTTTCACACACATAGATGACTTCAAATTCATTGAAGTTACCAATAATTCCTTCCAGAGCCTTGGCTATAAGTATATGATCGTCAACAATTACAATTGATTTTTTCATGACTGTTTTTTTAAGATAATATTAAGGTGGGTTCCTGCATTTTCCTGGCTTTCCATATGAAAGCGGGCTCCTATGATTTCGGCTCTGTTTTTCATGTTGGTGAGACCTATTCCGTTGGACTTAATCTGGGAAGTGTCAAACCCGGTTCCGTCATCACGAATATCAAGTTCCCAAAGAATGTCTTCAGAAGTATTCAGGCTGATAAAAATATTTTTACAGCCTGAGTGTTTTATACTATTCTGAATAAACTCCTGAGTGATTCTGAGCAGAACATTTTTATGAACAAAACCTAAATCCAGCTGTTTAAAATTGTGCTCAAAGCTTACTTTACACCTTTTGAAGGAATTGGTGTTGTCCACTTCTTCCTGTATCAAAGTTACAATTTCCTTTTGGTTGATGTTATCATCGGTTAATGTTTTTGACAAGCTTCGAAGATCCTGCAGAGATTGGTTGATGATCTGAGAAACCTGATCAATTCTTTCGCTTGCTTCTGATACTTTGTTTTCATAAAGCATTTGCTGTACATACAGACTTACGAGGGTAAGTTTCTGGCCAATATTGTCATGAAGTTCCCGACCGATCTGCTGCATGGTAGCTTGTTGTATTTCCAGTTGGGTAGACAAGATCTCTCTCTGATGAAGTTCATTTTTTCTTTCAATTTCATTCAAGTGTTCCTTCTTGCGTTGTTTGTAACTTCTGATATAGATTAATACCGCCGTTACAAACATTACAAAAAGGATATTGAATAGAATAATGACAATTAAGAGCTCCGTTTTCCCCATATGAATGAACTTGCAAATAAAATATACATAACTACACCTGACATTAGAAAATAACTAAAATAAATATTCCAGATTTCCATATAATCTAACAATATAGAATAAAATGCCATGAAGGGTAGTGTTCCTATATATGATAGCGTAATTCCCAAATTAATATAAAACATTCTGTTTTTATTAAAATGAAGAATATCTTGAGAATTAATTTGTTTGTAATATTCCATAACTACCAAAAGCATTAAGATAAGGCACCCAAAAGTGTAGTTAAAAGCAAATACAATTTTATTCCCTGAAAAATACAATTCATTGGGAATAAATGAAAGAAGGTATAGGAGAGATAGTCCGTAAAAAAGCTTTGGCTTTCCTAAGGACTTGGCAGCATATAACCAGTAAAAAAAAATAAACTGGACAGGCATCAAAAAGTAATTGTAAAAATAGGCTTTAGAAAAATAAGCAAATTTTCCCCATCTACCATATGCCTCGCTAATGAAGATGAAAACTAAGAAAAATACAAAAAATTTCCAATACTCTTTTCTTACACGATTGTAATACAGAATGCCAACAAAAGCGGCAAGTCCCTCAGCCCAAAGCATACTTTTGCTAGCAAATTCTTGGAAATCCGTCATGTATTTATAAATTAATTGTTAATATAATTCACCTAACGAGGCTTTAGGGGGGGTGAGTTGTCCATTATTTTCTCCAAGACCAGTGTCATCACCAAGAGGTCCGCCACCACCATTACCATTATCACCGCCATTGCCAGATGGAGTAATATTACGTGAATTTAATGCTAAATTTGAATTCTCTCCATTGGTTTGGAAAGGGTTAAAATCAAAATCAACAAGTTCTCCTGTTTCACTGGCTTTTTTCACCGTTGGAATCATCACTAAAGTATGTCTTCCGGCATATTCTACTGGAACAGGGTGAGAGTCCATCATAGACCAGTTTTCCTGCTTAGGATAAGTTGCATAGTAAAATCTGATTCCCAGGTCTGCTTCGGAAGTAGCTGGATTCACTTTGGCAGCTTCTTCTTCGATTTTAGCAATAAAATTTTTCAATTTTGGAAGGTCAAACCAAATAGAATGTGCATCCTGAATTCCTAAAGCAGTGTTAATAGCACTTAGGTGGTTTTGACGGTAATTGTCGATCAGAGCCTGGATAAGACTGTTTGACATGATTCCAGGTTCTAGTGGGTTGTTTGATTCTGTATTCATAGCTTATGGTTTACGGTAAAACTCAATTAATATGCAAATCTCGTAAAAAATATGCTAGGAAATGTATTCGTAAATAGGGAATTATACTGTTATTTTTACCGTGTTTTTACGGATTGTATGTAAAGTATAACAATTGAGAGAGAAAGCAAACGCAGATTTACTCTATAAAAAAACGGAGAAAGTATATTTCTCCGCCAGTTCTTTAAATACAAGGATATTTTCTCCAATCCATGCAGACATATCCCACTGTACAGCAAAGACCGGGAGGACAGCTCCAGTCATCACCACACTGTATAGTTGGTGGTTCAATTCCACCATCGATTTTCTTTAAATCTTGTCTTTTTAGCTTTTTCATAGTGATTTTGTTTTAGTTATTGATTTGTAACGTAAATATAATATTATTTCACCATAATAGGATAAAATAAATGAAAAATAAGTGCCGCAGATTTCTCTACAGCACTTATTCACAAAAATAATATATGAAAAAAACTATTTTATTGTTCAGTAGGTCTGAAAACCAAACCTGTTTCTACAAAATAATCCAGTGTGATTCTGTCTCCATCATTTACACTTCCTGCAAGAATCTCTTTAGACAGTTTGTTTAATACTTCTTGCTGGATCACTCTTTTTAATGGTCTTGCTCCGAAGGCAGGATCGTAGCCTTTATTCATCAGATAATCTACCGCATCCTGAGTGAAGGTCATAATGATGTTTCGTTTAGATAGCATCTCATTGAATCCTCTCAACTGAAACTGAACGATTTTTCCGATTTCTTTTTTTCTTAAAGGCTGGAACAGTACAATCTCATCAATTCTGTTCAGGAATTCCGGACGTAAGGTTTGTTTCAAAAGATCAAAAACTTCGTCTTTTGTTTTATCCACAATTTCATCCTGATTTTCCTCAGTAAGGTTTTCAAAATTCTCCTGAATCAAATGAGATCCTAAGTTAGAGGTCATAATGATGATAGAGTTTTTGAAATTGACAAGGCGTCCTTTATTATCAGTCAGACGTCCATCATCCAAAACCTGAAGTAAAGTATTGAAAACATCCGGGTGTGCCTTTTCAATCTCGTCCAACAGCACCACAGAATAAGGTCTTCTTCTTACCGCTTCAGTCAGCTGTCCGCCTTCATCATATCCTACATATCCCGGAGGCGCCCCTACCAATCTTGAAACACTGTGACGTTCCTGATATTCACTCATATCAATTCTGGTCATGTTGTTTTCATCATCGAATAAGAACTCAGCTAATGCCTTTGCCAATTCCGTTTTACCCACTCCGGTTGTTCCCAGGAATAGGAAAGAACCAATAGGCTTTTTGTCATCACTCAGACCTGCTCTGTTTCTTCTGATCGCATCAGCAACCGCTTGTATTGCTTCGTCCTGTCCTACCACGCGGTGGTGTAGTTCAGATTCAAGATTCAGTAATTTCTCTCTTTCAGACTGCAGCAATTTGGTGACAGGAATACCTGTCCATTTAGCAATCACTTCAGAGATATTTTCTGCGGTAACCTCTTCTTTGATCAGCTCATTCTGATGATTCTGCATTTCAAGCTCCATCTTAGTGAGCTCTTCCTCTTTTTCACGAAGTTTTCCGTACTGGATTTCCGCTACTTTTGCATAATCTCCTGCTCTGGAAGCTCTTTCTGCTTCATGTTTCAGAGATTCAATATCTTTTTTGATCTGGGTAAGATCTTCACTTTTCTGTTTTTCTTTCAGCCATTTGGCATTGATCTCATTTCTCTGTTCCGAAATTTTTGCAATATCTTCCTTCAAATGATCAATTTTGGTCTGGTTGCCTTCTCTTGAAATGGCTGCCAGCTCAATTTCCAGCTGCATCAATTTTCTGTCGAGAACATCAAGCTCTTCCGGTTTGGAATTGATTTCCATTCTCAGTTTTGCAGAAGCTTCATCAATAAGGTCAATGGCTTTATCCGGTAAAAAACGGTCTGAAATATATCTTTGAGACATTTCCACAGCCGCAATAATTGCCTCATCTTTGATTCTTACTTTGTGGTGAGCCTCATATTTATCTTTAATACCACGAAGGATCGAAATTGCAGATTCAGTATCCGGTTCTTCCACCATTACTTTCTGGAAACGTCTCTCCAACGCTTTATCTTTTTCAAAATATTTTTGATATTCGTTCAGAGTAGTGGCTCCAATGGCTCTCAGCTCACCTCTTGCCAAAGCAGGCTTTAAGATGTTGGCTGCATCCATAGCACCTTCACCACCACCGGCTCCTACCAGAGTATGGATCTCATCAATGAAAAGAATAATCTGCCCATCAGCTTTAGTCACCTCATTGACTACAGATTTTAAACGCTCTTCAAATTCACCCTTATATTTGGCTCCGGCGATCAAAGCTCCCATATCCAAGGAGAATAAAGTTTTATCCATCAGATTTTCCGGAACATCACCACTGATAATTCTGTGGGCAATTCCTTCAGCAATCGCTGTTTTACCTACACCAGGTTCTCCAATAAGGATGGGGTTGTTTTTTGTTCTTCTGGAAAGGATCTGTAGAACCCTTCTGATTTCTTCATCACGTCCGATTACAGGATCCAGTTTTCCTTCTGCTGCTAGTTCATTGAAGTTTTTAGCATATTTATTTAAAGACTGATAGGTCTCTTCCGAACTTGCAGAAGTGGCCTTACTTCCTTTTCTTAATTCTTTAATGGCACCTTCCAGCAGATTTTTGGTTACGCCCATATCTTTAAGCATTTTGGAAACTTCAGAACTGGTTTCCAGAAGTGATAACCATAAATGCTCAATCGTTACATATTCGTCACCCATTTTTTTAGCGATGTTGGGGGCATCCAGCAATACTTTGTTTGCTGATTGTGAAAGATAAATGTTTCCTCCTTGTACTTTAGGAAGTTTTTCTAAATTTTCACGGTTTCGCTCTCTTACTAAATTGGCATCTGCTTCAGATTTTTTTAATAAGAAAGGCGATATATTTTCATCTACCTGGAAGATTCCTTCAAGAAGATGTTGAGGTTCGATACTTTGATTGCCCAATTCCATAGCAACCTGTTGTGCTGCCTGGATGGCTTCCTGTGATTTTACAGTATATTGGTTTAAGTTCATATCTTTTATATTTTTGGTAATGGTTCGTATTAAGTTTAACTTTTAAAAAACATCAAGAAACTAAATTTTAAGGCTCAGTTTCTTAATGCCATCAATTATTTAATCATTTATTCGATGACTATATCGCAAAAACTGTTCAATTATTAAATTTATAAAAAATATGGACAAATTTTCCGGATTTTGTATTTTTAACGGAAATTTAACTTGACAAAATTTCCGATTTCACAATTATCACTTGGAAATCTATGAACAAATAGTCATATCATAAAGGGGAAAGTTGATGAGCAAATTTTAAAAAGGTTGAATTTCTTTAATGTAAGTGTTAAAATTCAGCTTTTTATTTTAGAATAATTACTTTTGCATTTTACAGATGGAACTTAAAGAAAAACAGAGAAAAATTTTAGACGTAGCAGTAGAACTTTTCAAGGAGAAGGGCTATATGGGGAGCTCGGTAAGAGACTTGGCTACGAAACTTAATATCAAAGCAGCATCTTTGTATGCGCACATCCGTTCAAAGGAAGAAATTTTGGAATGGATTTGTTTTGGCATTGCCCAGGAATTTTTCGATGAGCTTCAGCATGTAAAAAATACAGATATTGCTCCAAGGGAAAAACTGAATCTATTATTGGATAAACACCTTTCAGTCGTTCTTAAAAACCGTGATGTTACCCATATTTATTCCAATGAATGGAGACATCTGGAAGAAAGGCTTCCCGAATTTGTAGAATTAAGAAAAAATTATCAACAGGAAGTTGAAGAATTGATTTCTGAGATCTACAAAGCCGAAAACTGGGAGCTAAAATCACCATCATTTACCACAAGATTTATCCTTCATACTTTAAATAATTCCTATTTCTGGTTTAAAAGAAGCAGTGATTCCACCGATGAAATTACCGATGAAATCAGGGAAAAACTTCTTTTTGGTTTATTGGGGAACCAGAAAAATTAAACATTTCTTTTGTCCTTCTGACGAAGGAAGAATCTGATAATTATGCTGTTTAGTCATGAATTTTAATACTGTGTCTGTTATTTTGAGATAGAGAAATCGATTCATTCTGGTATTTAATAATAGATTCTTCACTACACTCCTGAACTACGTTCGCAGACCTTCAGTCTGTATTCAGAATGACAGAATCCGCAATTTAAAACCTGCTTTCGTTATTTAGAATCATTCAAAATATGACAAAAGTCATAAAAATTTTGCCAGCTTATAAAATCTTTTTAAATTTACACCTAACAAATGTTAGTTAGTTTTATGGATTTTTCAGTTGAATATCTGGAGCTGGGTCAGTTGAGACAGCTTCAATCCGACCGGTTGATCAGCTTGATCAGCTATTTGGGAGAGAAGTCGGAATTTTATAAAAAGAAATTTGATGAATTGCAAATATCTCCACAGGAAATAAGGTCGATTGAAGATATCACGAAACTTCCAATCACTTACAAACAGGATTTAAGAGATAACTATCCGTTCGGTTTATTTACAGTTCCTAAAGCTGAGCTTCAGCGAATTCACTGTTCAAGCGGAACTACAGGAAAACCAACTGTGGTAGGATACACAAAAGAAGATGTAGACCTTTTCAGTGAAGTAGTGGCGAGATCTTTAAATGCTGCAGGAGCAAAACCAGGAATGCAGTTACACAACGCTTATGGTTATGGGATTTTCACAGGAGGCTTAGGACTTCATTATGGGGCAGAAAAGTTAGGGATGAGTGTTCTTCCTATTTCAGGAGGAATGACGGCAAGACAGGTAGATCTGATTATAGATTTCAAACCTGAAGTGATCTGCTGTTCACCATCATACGCTTTGACCATTGCTGATGAATTTGCCAAAAGAGGAATTCCAGCAGATGAAATAAGTCTTCAATACGCAGTGTTGGGATCAGAACCATGGACAGAAATTATCAGAGGCCACATTGAAGAAAGATTAGGAGTTCATGCAACTAATATCTACGGATTGAGTGAAATTATCGGTCCCGGGGTTTCCATGGAGGATTTCGAAGAAAAAGGAGGTTCTTATATCTGGGAAGATCATTTTTATCCTGAAATTTTAGATCCGGTTACTAAACAGCCGGTTCCTTTTGGAGAAGAAGGAGTGCTGGTGATTACAACTTTAACGAAAAAAGCAATGCCGCTTTTACGGTATTGGACGAATGATATCACCAGTCTTTATTATGATGAGAATGCTAAAAGAACAATGGTGAAAATGAAACCTATCGTTGGCAGAGCAGACGATATGCTGATCGTAAGAGGAGTCAATGTATATCCAAGCCAGATTGAAGATGCGTTCTCTTATGTAAAGGGAGTGGTTCCTAATTATTATTTAACGCCTGTTGAAAAAGAACATATGTGCATCGCCCTGGATATTGATGTTGAAATAGGTGATGAACTGGTGGAGGAACAAAAAATACAAGCAAATACCGATGATTATTTTAATTTTGTCGGGAACTTTGGAAAAAGCATAGAAAACGAAATAAAAAAACGGGTAGGGATCACTACAAAAGTGAAAATTCATGCCCAGGACAGTTTGCCGAAGTGCGAAGGTGGAAAAATTAATAGAATACTTAAAAAATAATGAATTCATTTTATAAACTTAAAACAGTTAAAGTTCAGAAAGATACTTCCGAAGCAGTAAGTGTAGCGGTAGAAGTCCCTGAAGAACTGAAAGATAAGTTCAGGTTCAAGCAAGGGCAGTATCTGAATTTCCGAATGATGATCAACGGAAATGAGGAAAGACGTTCTTACTCTATCTGTAATGCTCCAAGTGAAAAGAGCAATACGCTGGAAGTATTGGTAAAGCTGCTTGAAGGCGGGAAAGTATCAGGCTATTTCAATGAGCATCTTCATATGGATGAGATTCTGGAAGTAATGCCTCCGATGGGTGGTTTTAATACTTCTTATCACCCGACCAATGTGAAAACATATGTGGGATTGGCAGCTGGAAGCGGAATTACTCCTGTTTTATCCAATATTAAAGAAAGCCTTTATCAGGAACCTAACAGTAATGCTTACCTGTTCTATAGCAACAGAAGCATGAATCATATTTTAAGAAAATCTGAAATTGATAAGCTGGTAGAGCATTTCAATGGCAGGCTGAAAGTAGTTTATTTGGTAAGCCGTGAGAAACACGAAGATCCTATTTTTGAAGGAAGAATTTCTGCTGAAAAACTAGAGCAGTTATTTGAAAGATACATTGATATTGATGTAAAAGAAGCTACTTATTTCATCTGTGGACCTTCAGAAATGATCAAAGGGATCGCTGATTATCTGAAAAAAGATAAAAAAGTGCCTGCTATTCAGGTATTATTTGAATATTTTACCGCTCCGGATGAAGAGAATACGGAGGAAATGAGCGATGAATTCAAGGCTATTGCCAATATTGAAAGTATGGTAACGGTGATCATTGATGATGATGAATATTCGTTCCACCTTAATTCTAAAAAAGAAAGTATCTTAGATAAAGCATTGAAAGACCAGCTTCCGGTTCCTTTCGCATGTAAAGGAGGGGTGTGCTGTACGTGTAAAGCCCAGGTTTTAGAAGGAGAAGTTTTCATGGAGAAAAACTATGCGCTTACCGAAGACGAAGTAGCCAGAGGCTTTGTCCTTACCTGCCAATGTCACCCGACAACGAATGTGGTGATGCTTAATTATGATGTTTAAGACAATTTGAAAATGAGAAAATGTGCTAATTTGAAAATGCCATTATTGTGTTTAAATTTTCAAAATTCTCAAATTCTCAAATTCTCAAATTATTTAATTTTCAAATTCAAAAAAGATGGACTTAGAAAAATTTGTTGAATACGTTCACGAAGAAAATAAAGTAGAACCAAAAGATGTAATGCCTGATGATTACAGGAAATTATTGGTTCGTCAGATTTCACAGCACGCTCATTCCGAGATTGTAGGAATGCTGCCGGAAGCTAACTGGATTTCCAGAGCGCCTTCATTAAGAAGAAAAATGGCTCTTCTGGCTAAAGTTCAGGATGAGGCAGGCCACGGGCTATACCTTTATTCAGCAACTGAAACACTAGGAAACGGAACTATCAGAGCTGATAGAGACGCTACTTATGACGATATGCTGGAAGGAAAAGCGAAATATTCGAGTATTTTCAACTATCCAACATTAAGCTGGGCCGATATCGGTGCAATCGGTTGGCTGGTAGATGGTGCAGCGATTATGAACCAGGTAATGCTGATGGGGAATTCTTATGGTCCTTATTCAAGAGCAATGGTGAAAATCTGTAAAGAAGAATCTTTCCACCAAAGACAAGGATATGAGATTCTGATGGCGCTTTGCCGTGGTACAAAACAACAGAAAGAAATGGCTCAGGCTTCGTTAAACCGTTTCTGGTGGCCAGCCTTGATGATGTTTGGTCCAAATGATGACAGCTCACCAAACTCTAAGATCTCTATGAATTACAGAGTGAAAAGAGAAAGTAATGATAGCCTTCGTCAGAGATTTATTGATGTTACCGTTTCTCAGGCTGAATTCTTAGGGTTAACGATTCCAGATAAGGATCTAAAATGGAATGAGGAAAGACAACATTACGATTTCGGAGAACTTCCTTGGGGAGAATTCATGGAAATCTTAAAAGGAAACGGACCTTGCAACAAAAAGCGTATCGAAACAAAACGAAAAGCACAAAGAGAAAATTCGTGGGTAAAAGAAGCAGCGGCTGCTTTTGCAGAAAAACAAGAGAGCAAAATTAATGGCTAAATCTAAAATTGATAGTATCCAAATTCAGAAAATTGTTGATTCAATTGACTTGAAATATAAGTTAGAATATATTAATAATAAGGTTGATAATAATCTAAATATCATTAATGGTGTTAATGAATTTTATGATTCGGCTTGGTTGAAGTTAATTTGTCTATTAACATTTGTCGGAATTGTAATGCCATTGGTGGTTCAATATATACAAAAAAAGAATTTTGAAGAACTTATAACATCTCACACTGATAACATTAATAAAATTATAGCTGAATTAAAATCAGATAATGAGTCTCGCATTAATGCTGAATTAAATATTTTAGAATCTAAATTTCAAACACTAGAAATTAAGAATAAAAAAACCGAAAAATCTGTTGATGCTAGTATGTATTTTCTCCAAGGAAGATCTCTTTTGATGGAAAAAAGATATTGGCAGTCAATAGCTAGTATAGCAAAATCATTAGAATTTTATACACAAGATAAAAATGTTAGTAGAGTTAGTCCTCTTATTTTAGCGATTAAAACGGCAATACAAAAAATAGAAAATAAGGATGAGATTCAGAAAATTAACGATAATCTTACAGCTAGTGGTTATAGTACTTTGGAAATATTAATTAATAGATGTTATGAATTTAGTGTAGAAAATGATTCAATTGGTGCAGATATTAATTTCATAAGACAAAAATTAACCGAAATATAAGATATATGGCAAATTTAGATATGTGGGAAGTGTTTATTCAAACTAAACCGGGATTATCTCACAAACACGTTGGAATTGTACAGGCACCAACAGCAGAAATGGCTTTGCAGAATGCAAGAGACGTTTATACAAGAAGAAAAGAAGGAACTTCTGTTTGGGTAGTTCCAAGTAAATATATTGTGACTTCGGAAGGAATCGACAAAGAAGCTTTCTTCGATCCGGCTGATGACAAACTATACCGTCACCCAACTTTCTACGATATTCCAAACGACGTAAAAAATATGTAGATTAATTAATAATTTGAAAATGTGCTAATTTGAAAATGTAACTATTGCAGATTCATTTTCAAATTAACTAATTCTCAAATTTTCAAATTACAAACAAATGAACCCATTATATAATTATTTATTAAAACTAGCAGACGACAGTTTCATTATGGGACAGCGTTTATCTGCATGGTGCGGTGAAGGACCTTATTTGGAGGAAGATATCGCATTGACAAACATTGCATTAGATGAGCTGGGTCAGGCTAATAACTTTTATGTGTATGCTTCAAGAGTAATAGACAATGGTAAAAGTGAAGATGATTTAGCCTTTTTAAGATATGAGCATGAATATGTAAATGCACACTGGACAGAACTTCCGAATGAAGATTATGCCCACACCATTCTTAAAGTATATGTGTTGTCTGTATATCAGAAACTAATGTACGAGGCATTATCAAGCTCTGCTGATGAAGAACTTTCGGCGATTGCTCAAAAATCGTTGAAAGAAGTGAGATATCACTATACTCACTCTGCTTCATGGATGAAGATTTTTGCTCAGGGAACAGAAGAAAGCCGTGAGCGTTTGGTGAAAGCTATTGAAAATATCTGGGAATATACAAAAGGACTTTTTGCCAAAACAGAAGGTGAAGATGATCTTATTGCTTTGAATATCGTTCCGAATGCAGATGCTCTTTACGAAGAATTCATTGCCATTACGAAGAAAGATTTTGCAGATTTCGGATTAGAATATCCTGAAAACCCTTTCATGCAGCCAAAGTCAAGAACAGGATACCATACAGAGTATTTCGGATTTATCCTTTGTGAACTTCAGTATATGCAGAGAGCATATCCGGGTTGTACTTGGTAATTTAAATATTATGAATATATTAAAATTTTATAGACCAAATATTTCAGAATCCTTTATTGGGAATTTAATTGATAATGATGTAGCATTAGATTTGGTAACTAATGAAGAGGTTAATATTTCTAATTGTTTCAAGTCAGAAATTGATTTATTTTCGAATCAGTTTATTATCAATAGTTTTGAAAAATATTTTTTATTAAAAGATAAATTTATTTTTAAATTTTATATTCTTTATAAAGAAAGCCCAAACATTATTAGGTCTGAATATTTTGGATTTAAGATATATGACATTAATGATAATACATCTGAATTTGATTATAATACATTACAACAGATATTAAATTCAAACCCAGATTTAGTTAAAAATCCAGATGAATATGCGATGTTTAAATCAGAAGTGTTTTTAGAATATCTTCCTTTTTTTCATTTAAATGATTTAATTGATAGATGTTTAAGTTATGAAATTATGAGTGAAGAAGATTTGAAGGAGATTATAATTCTAAACTTAGAAAAGATACAATGATCTTGAAAAATCCTTTAGAAATATTAGAAATGGTTCCCGATCCGGAAATTCCGGTAATCAATATCGTGGAATTGGGTATTGTAAGAGAAGCGAAAGTCACCAGCGAGAATTCTTGTGAAGTGACAATTACGCCCACTTATTCTGCCTGTCCCGCTATGTTTACCATTGAGGAGGATATTATCAAAATGATGAAAGAAAATGGATGGGATGCAAAAGTAGTAACCAAGATGTTTCCGATCTGGACAACAGACTGGCTTACTGATGAAGCGAGAGAAAAACTCCGTGTTTACGGAATCACACCTCCCGAAAAAGGGGCAGACGAACATCACATTGGGAAACCGAAAAAATGTCCACGTTGCGGTTCCGAACATACCAAGCAGATCAGCAGATTTGGGTCTACCTTGTGTAAGGCTTCTTATCAATGTTTAGACTGCCTGGAGCCATTTGATTATTTTAAATGTCATTGATGAGTTATTCATCAATCAGCAACAAACTTTACGGCTATGCAAAGCATAACGAAGGAATTGCTAGATTGTTAAATTATTAGACGGTTACATTAATTTATATTGTTAAATTAGTGCGTTGTTAAATAATAAATTTATAAAAACTATGTATACACAACTCGATATCGAAACGCATTTTGACGGGAAGCTTAAAATCGCATATCTTAATCAACCGGAAACAATGAATGCCCTTACAAAGCCGGCTTTATCAGATCTTAGAGATTTTGTTAAAGAATGTAGCGAAGACGAAACTGTAAGATGTGTTGCCATTTCTGGAAGAGGAAGAGCATTTTGCTCAGGTCAGAATCTGGATGAAGCATTTGTGGCAGGTAAAGAACACCACGATCATGATATTATCAGAAAAATTGTGGTAGATTATTATAACCCTTTAGTGTTGGAAGTTACTCGTTGCAAAAAGCCGGTTATTGCTTTAGTAAACGGTCCTGCAGTAGGAGCGGGAGCGATGTTGGCTTTAATCTCCGACTTCGTTTTAGCAAATGAGAAAGCATATTTTGCTCAGGCATTTTCAAATATCGGTTTAATTCCTGATACAGGAGGAACTTACTTCTTACCGAAGCTTTTAGGTAGACAATTGGCCAATTATTTAGCATTCACAGGTAAAAAGTTATCTGCAGAAGAATCTAAAACTCATGGCCTTGTTGCTGAAGTTTTCACTGAAGAAGAGTTCGTTCCAAAATCTATGGAAATTCTTGAAAGAATGGCAAACATGCCAACAGCAGCGCTTAAGCTTACGAAAAAAGCTTTTGCCAGTTCTTATACCAACACATTGAAAGAACAGCTTGAGCTGGAAGGAGATCTTCAGCAGGAAGCTGCAGGAACAGAAGACTTCTTTGAAGGAGTAAATGCCTTTTTACAAAAAAGAAAACCTAATTATAAAGGAAAATAATTAATTTGAAATGAGTTAATTTGAGAATTTGAAAATGAGAAATGACAAAGAAAATATTATTGTAAATAAGACTTTTGATTTTGCACTACATATTATTGAATTTTCAGAAGATTTATACGAAGCTAAAAAATTTCCTTTGGCAAATCAAATTTTTAAATCAGGAACTTCGATTGGAGCCAATGTTAGAGAAGCTCAAAATGCAGAAAGTAAGGCAGATTTTATTCATAAATTAAAAATTGCAGCTAAAGAAGCTGATGAAACAGAATATTGGCTTTTGCTGTGCTTAAAGTCTCCATATTTGAAATCTCCAAACGAAAAATTAATATCTGATTTAAAAGAAATTCTATTAATTCTGTCTAAAATTATTTCAAGCTCAAAATTAAAATAATTTTCAAATTAACTCATTTTCAAATTTTCAAATTTAAAATATGAATGTAGGAATTATCGGTGCCGGAACGATGGGAATCGGCATTGCACAAGTAGCCGCAACGAACGGATGCAAAGTTTGGGTGTATGACGCCAACGCAAAGCAAGTAGAAACGGCAACCGTAGGTTTGGAAAAAACATTAACCAAATTGGTTGATAAACAAAAAATTTCGGCAGAGAAAATGACTGAAATTTTATCTAATATTTCCATTGCTACAGAATTGAAAGACTTCAAAGATTGTGAATTGGTTATTGAAGCAATTATTGAAAACAAAGACATTAAAACCAAAGTGTTTACAGAACTTGAAACGTATGTTTCAGAAAGCTGTGTCATCAGTTCCAATACCTCATCTATTTCTATCACCTCTCTGGGTGCAGAACTAAAGAAACCGGAGCGTTTCATCGGAATTCACTTTTTCAATCCGGCTCCATTGATGCCTTTAGTGGAAGTTATTTCATCCTTACTAACAGAAAAAACATTAGCAGAAAAAATATACAACCTCATGAAAGAATGGGGAAAAATGCCTGTTATTGCCAAAGATATCCCTGGATTTATTGTCAACAGAATTGCCAGACCTTATTATGGGGAAGGGCTGAGGATTGTTGAAGAAAACATCGCTACACCAGAACAGGTGGATGACGCCATGAAAACCCTGGGGAACTTCAAAATGGGACCTTTCGAATTGATGGATCTTATCGGAGTTGATGTGAACTTTGCTGTAACAACAACCGTTTACAAAGATTATTTCTACGATCCGAAATACAAGCCGTCTCTATTGCAGCAAAGAATGTCTGAAGCAAAACTTCACGGCAGAAAAACAGGAAAAGGTTTCTACGATTACAGCGAAGGAGCAGAAAAACCTGTTGCTCAGAAAGACGATGCTTTATACCAGCAGATCTTTTTAAGAATCATTTCCATGCTGATCAACGAAGCTGTTGAAGCCAAAAGATTAGGCGTTGCGAATGATGAAGATCTCGAACTGGCCATGCAGAAAGGCGTAAACTATCCGAAAGGATTATTAAGCTGGGGTAAAGAAATCGGGTATGCAAAAATTTCCGAAACCCTTCAGAGCCTTTACGAAGAATATCAGGAAGAAAGATACAGACAAAGTCCCTTACTTCGTAAAATGAATTAGATAATTTGAAAATGGGCCAATTTGAAAATTGATTATAATAGGTTTTCATTTTCAAATTCTCAAATTTATTTAATTTTCAAATTAATATTATGGATATAGAAGAACTCAGAGCAGAGCTGGAGACCAGACTTTTAATTGAAAAACAGTATTTAACACAGGAAGCTTCCTCTGTAAATAATGAAGAAAGGCTAGAATTATTAGGAAAGTTTAATGAAAAATATAAAGAGCTGATCAAAAGATTAGCCAACGAAAACGGAATTGAGTTAAATGCTTCCTACCCCTCTGAAAATTCATCAGACGTAGAAAATCTTTCATACGAACAAATCATTCTGGGTAAGACCATGAGTATTTATGACAGGTTATCTGATGAGCTGTATGAAGAAATAACAAACATATAATAGAAATGAATCCAAGACAAGTAGCAGATTATATGTTCAATCAGGATTATTTTTCCCAGTGGATGAATATCAAGATGATTGAAGTAAAAGAAAATTACTGTTTAATAGAAATGCCAATTAAGAAGGATATGATTAATGGGCTTAAAACAGTTCATGGTGGAGTCACATTCGCTTTTGCAGACTCAGCGCTGGCATTTTCTTCCAACAATACCGGAGATGCCGCTGTAGCATTGAATTGTATCATCAATTTTACCAAAGCAGGAAAGGAAGGCGATGTTTTCAGAGCAGAAAGTATTTTGGTGAATAACACAAGAAAAACAGCCGTTTATGACATTCAGATTACCAATCAAAACCAGGAGCTGATAGCAAAATTTGTAGGTACAGTCTACAAAATCGGGAAAAAAGTAACCGATTTATAAAAAACTAAAACCAGACACCGGATTAAACAAAATGAAAAAAATAGTTGCACTGCTTTTCGGGATTTCAACTCTTTTGATAAACGCTCAGCAGAAAGTGAACGAAACTTTGAAAAAAGAACTTGATGACATCATGAAGGTGGATCAGGGATACAGAATGCTTTTTGACTCTGAAATAACCCCGGATAAGAAAAAACAGATTCTGAAAGATCTGAATATCGACAGTGATGAGTTTGAAAAGAGAAGATGGGAGTTGGTGGCTGAGCATGATACTCTGAACATAAAGAGAATAGAAAGTATTATTTCAAAATACGGCTATCCCGGAAAAACACTGGTGGGTGAGCCTACCAATCACGCTGCATGGTATGTGATTCAGCATTCAACCAAAATTGCAAAATATTTTCCGCTCATCAAAGAAGCCGGGGAAAAGAAGGAAATTCCTTTTACATCGGTTGCTATGATGGAAGACCGATACCTGATGAATGAAAACAAAGAACAGATCTACGGAACACAGGGAAAAGGAGAAATGACAAAAGATAAAGACGGGAAACAAATCTTTGTCAATTTTGTATGGCCTGTCAAAGATCTTAAGAATGTAAATAAAAGAAGAAAAGAAGCAGGGTTTGATTCCACCTTTGAAGAAAGTATCCAAAGAATGTATGGAAAGGACTTCAAATACGAGCCCTATACTGTAAAACAGGTTTTAGAACTGAGAAATAAAAACAAATAAATCAGGTATTGTTACACGGTTACATTACTGGATTATTATATTAAAATATTTATGAATAACGTATACATCATAGACTATGTCAGAACTCCCATCTCAAAACTGCAGGGAGGATTATCAGAAGTAAGAGCCGATGATTTGGCTGCTATTGTTATTAAAGAAGTAGTAGCAAGAAACCCTGAAGTTCCTGTGGAGGAAATTGAAGACGTTATTTTCGGATGTGCCAATCAGGCGGGAGAAGATAACAGAAACGTTGCAAGAATGGGGCTTTTACTGGCTGGTCTCCCTTACAAAATCGGAGGAGAGACTGTTAATAGACTGTGTGCTTCAGGAATGTCTGCTGTAGCAAATGCATTCCGTTCCATTGCTGCAGGAGAAGGAGAAATTTATATTGCAGGAGGAGTGGAGCATATGACACGTTCCCCTTATGTAATGTCAAAACCAAGTGCTGCTTTCGGAAGAGACAGTCAGATGTTTGATACTACTTTCGGATGGCGTTTCATCAACCCTAAAATGAAAGAATTATACGGGGTTGACGGAATGGGAGAAACTGCTGAAAATTTAGCAGATATCCACCAGATCAATAGAGAAGATCAGGATAAATTTGCCCTTTGGTCTCAGCAGAAAGCGACAAAAGCTCAGGAAAATGGTAGACTGGCAGAAGAAATTGTAAAAGTTGAAATTCCTCAGAGAAAAGGTGATCCTATTGTTTTTGAAAAAGATGAATTCATTAAGCCAACCTCTTCTATGGAAGGTTTGGCAAAACTTCGTCCGGCTTTCAGAAAAGAAGGAACGGTAACTGCTGGTAACGCTTCAGGAATGAATGACGGAGCTGCTGCCTTGATTTTAGCAAGTGAAGAAGCCGTTAAAAAATATGGTTTAAAACCAAAAGCCAGAATTTTAGGATCTTCCGTAGCAGGAGTAGAGCCAAGAATCATGGGGATAGGACCAGTAGAAGCCTCTCAAAAGCTATTGAAGAGATTGAACCTTTCTCTTGAAGACATGGATATCATCGAACTCAATGAAGCATTTGCAGCACAGGCGCTGGCAGTAACAAGAAGCTTAGGATTGAAAGATGATGATGCAAGAATAAACCCGAACGGGGGAGCTATTGCCATCGGTCACCCACTGGGTGTTTCCGGAGCAAGAATTGTAGGTTCTGCAGCAATGGAACTTCAGAAACAAGATAAAAAATATGCATTGTGTGCCCTATGTATCGGTGTAGGACAAGGATATGCAATGGTTATCGAAAAAGTATAATTAATTTGAAAGTGAGTTAATTTGAGAATTTGAAAATGTTTAAAGACATTATTAATTTTCAAATTATCCCATTCTCAGATTTTCAAATTAAAAAATATGAACATCTACTCATACCACGGAATTCGTCCCATTATAAAACCATCTGCTTACATTCATCCGCAGGCAGTCATTATCGGGAACGTAGAAATAGGTGAAGAAGTATATATCGGTCCCAATGCAGTCATTCGTGGGGACTGGGGAAAAATTATCATTAAAGACGGAGCTAATGTACAGGAAAACTGTACTCTTCACGTTTTCCCGAATATAGAAACCATATTGGAAGAATCTGCACATATCGGACATGGAGCGATCATTCATTCCGGACACATTGGGAAAAACTGCTTAATCGGAATGAACGCTGTGGTAATGGACAAAGCTTATATCGGTGATGAAAGTATCGTCGGAGCATTGGCTTTTGTACCGGCTAATTTCAGATGTGAACCAAGAAAGCTGATCGTTGGAAGCCCTGCAAAAGTAATCCGTGATGTATCTGACGAAATGATTCACTGGAAAACAGAAGGAACAAAATTATATCAGGAGCTGGCAAGAGAAGGAAAAGAAGCTATTCTGCCATGTGAGCCTTTTACAGAATATGTTCAGCAGATCCCAACGAAAATTGTGGATTACAGCATTTGGGATGATATAAAATAACAGTTCAAACCTTATAGGTTTTTAAAACCTATAAGGTTTGAACTTACCAAAATAAAAACACACAAAATGATAAATAAATGGCTAATAATACAGAAAGCTTCGAGTGTGGATATATCTATCACATATATTCCCACGCTGTTGGAAAAGATTTAATTTTCCGTGAAGATGAAAACTATCAGTATTTTTTGAATAAATTATTAAAATATATTATTCCTGTTGCTGATATTTATGCTTACTGTTTATTGCCAAATCATTTTCATTTGCTGTTGAGGTTTAAAGAATTGAATGAAGTTGAACATAAGTATCTAATGAAACCCTTTAGCAATTTATTGAATGCATATGCTAAAGCTTATAACAAAAGATACAATAGGAAAGGTGCTCTTTTTCTTGACTTTTTGAAACGTAAAAGAGTTCAGGACGAAAAATATTTGACTAAGCTTGTTCATTATATTCATAACAATCCGGTAAATCACGGCTATGTAAATGATATTAACGAATGGAAATATACATCATATAGCTCCTATGTCAATTTATCTAAACCAAGTAAATTAGAGAGGATGCAATTGATGAAATTTTTTGATACAACAGAAGATTTTATAAAGTATCATATTTCTAATGTAGAATATGACTTTATGGATTTGGAATAATTTAAATACTTGTGAACAAGAGACAAAATTAAATATGATTAAGAAAATTGCACTTGCATGCAGCATAATGTTTGCGGTGGGGAGTACGCTGTCAGCACAGACTGTTACGACAAAACCGCTTACAATAGGAGAAGTGAGGACGATTAAGTCCAAAACCTTAAATGAAGACAGAACGCTGAATATTTATCTTCCACAAGGATTTGATAAAACAAAATCATATCCGGTGATCTATTTATTGGATGGAAGTATGAATGAAGATTTTATTCACGTGACAGGATTAGTACAATTCTTTAATCAGATGTATTCCATGCCGGAAGCCATTGTGGTGGGAGTTGCTAATGTAGACAGAAAAAGAGACTTTACTTTTCATACGGATTTAAAAGACTTACAGAAAGATTATCCTACAACAGGACACTCTGATAAGTTCATTGCATTTCTTGAAAAAGAATTAAAACCTTATGTGGAAAGTCAGTTTAAAACAACCGATAAATACCTTTTTGGTCAATCTTTGGGAGGACTTTTAGCAACAGAAATCCTTTTGAAAAAACCGGAAATGTTCAATAACTATTTTATCATCAGTCCAAGTTTGTGGTGGGATGATGAGAGTCTTTTAAAACAGGCTCCACAACTACTTTCAAAATCTCCTGATACTAAAAAGTTTGTCTATGTTTCTGTAGGGAAAGGAGAACATCCTGTAATGATAAAAGATGCAGAGAATTTCTATGATGTTTTGAAAAAAGCAGGAAAGAAAAACTGGACATTAGAATATAAAATGATGGAAACAGATAATCACGCAACCATTCTTCACAGAAGTTTATATGAAGGATTAGTGAAAATGTTTCCGTATCAGGAACCGAAATAATTTTTATCTGAAAGAATGATTGTATACTCAAACCTTATAGGTTTTTAAAACCTATAAGGTTTAGATAAGCTTATTAAAAAGAATAATCTAAGCAAAAAGTAAAAAACTATATGGAAAAGTTAAAAAACTATATCTACGGACAATGGGTAGAAGGTAACGGAAGCGGAGTTCCTTTGTACAATGCCGTTACAGGAGAACAGGTGGCTGTTTCCGATACAGAAGGGCTTAATTTTGAACAAGCTCTTGACTACGGAAGAACAGTGGGATATAAAAACCTTTCTTCAATGACTTTCTACGACCGTGGAGAAATGTTGAAAAAAGTAGCGCTTTACCTGCTGGAAAGAAAGAAAAAATATTACGACTTATCATATAAAACAGGAGCTACCCATGTTGATTCATGGGTGGATATTGAAGGAGGTTTCGGAACGTTCTTTACCTATTCAGGATTAGCAAAAAGAATGCTGCCTAACACTTCATTTTGGGTTGATGGTGATACTCAGAAAATTTCAGCTAACGGAACTTTCTTAGGAACTCATATTTTAACGCCGAGTGAAGGAGTTTCTGTACAGATCAATGCCTATAACTTTCCGGTTTGGGGAATGTTGGAAAAACTATCTACATCCTTATTGGCGGGTGTTCCTTCCATTGTGAAGCCTTCACCTTTTGGATCTTATCTTACGAATGCTGTATTCCAGGACATGATTGAAAGTGGAGTATT
The DNA here is from genome assembly GCF_003852415.1 of Chryseobacterium sp. KBW03. NCBI lineage: Bacteria > Pseudomonadati > Bacteroidota > Flavobacteriia > Flavobacteriales > Weeksellaceae > Chryseobacterium > Chryseobacterium sp. KBW03. Next base: position 71,979 of record NZ_QAJO01000015.1, read on the forward strand.
GCCTGAAGGTGCCGTTCAGTTAGTGTGTGGTGAACCAGGAAATATTCTGGATTATATACAAGACGGAGACTCTGTGTTGTTTACAGGTTCAGCCCATACAGGAAGAAAATTGAAATCAATGCCTTCTATCGCTGGAAATGCTGTTCGTTTCAATATGGAAGCAGATTCTTTGAACTGTTCTATCCTTGGATTGGAAGCAAAACCGGGAACTCCAGAATTTGACCTATTCATCAAAGAAGTTCGCAACGAAATGACGACGAAAGCAGGACAGAAATGTACAGCGATCAGAAGAATTATTGTTCCTGAGCACTTAATCGGTGATGTTCAGAATGCTTTGTCTAAAGCTTTGGATCAAACAAAAATCGGAAACCCATTAAGCAGAGAGACGAAAATGGGATCTTTGGTGGGAAGACAGCAGTATGAAGAAGTTCTTAGAAAAGTAGACATTTTAAAATCAGAAACAGAACTTGTCTATGACGGAAAACACGAGCTGGTAGATGCCGACTATGAAAACGGAGCATTTATGAGTCCGAAATTATTCCTGAATGACAAGCCTTTCGAAAAAAATATCTCTCACGATGTAGAAGCCTTTGGTCCGGTATCTACTTTAATGCCGTATAAAGATGCTGAAGAAGCAGCTGCATTGGCAAAAAGAGGAAAAGGAAGTTTAGTAGGATCTATCGTTTCTCATGACGAGAACTTTATCGCCGAAACTTCATGGAAAATGGCTTCCCAACACGGAAGAATCTTTGTACTGAACAGAGATAATGCCAAGGAAAGCACAGGTCACGGTTCTCCACTTCCGACATTGATGCACGGAGGTCCTGGTAGAGCAGGTGGCGGAGAGGAAATGGGAGGTCTGAGCGGTCTTCATTTCTTCCTGCAGAAAACAGCTATTCAGGGTTCACCGGATGTACTGAAAGCGATTACTAAAATTTATCAACAGGGAGCAGAGAAAAAATTCTCAGACAAGCATCCTTTCCAGAAATATTTTGAGGAAGTAGAAGTAGGAGACTCTTTAGAAACAGCAGGAAGAACCGTTACAGATGCAGATATCGTAAACTTCTCCAATGTTTCATGGGATCATTTCTACGCCCATACTGATGCAACAAGTTTATCGGGGACAATCTTCGATAAAACGGTAGCCCATGGATATTTCATCCTTTCGGCAGCAGCAGGATTATTTGTTTCCGGTAAGAAAGGACCTGTAATTGCTAATTACGGATTGGAAGAATGCAGCTTCTTCAAACCAGTATACGCGGGAGATACCATTACGGTTTATTTAACAGCCAAAGAAAAAATCAACAGAGGAGTAAAAGGAAGAAATATTCCTTCCGGTGTTGTAAAATGGCTGGTTGAAGTGGTAAACCAAAGAGATGAGGTAGTTTGCGTAGCAACAATCTTGACATTGGTGGCAAAACAATCCCCTTTCATCGATCTGAATGTGAAAAATATTCAAAAAAGTTTGAACGGTCTGACGGAGAATACTCCTCCAATTTGGGGTAAAATGTCTCCGCAGCAAATGATTGAACACCTGGAGAAAGCAGTCTTGGTAAGCTTTGGAGAGCCCGAAGCAGAAAAATGTTTCACTCCTGAAGAAAATCTTGAAAAATGGCAGGATTCTCTGTATAATCATCGAGCAATGCCAAAAGAATTTACAGCTCCGTTCCTTCCTCAGGATGGTTCACTTCCTGAACTTATCCACAAGAATCTGGAAGCAGCAAAACTGTCATTCATGGATAACCTGAAGAAATTTGTGATCTATTACAAAGAAAATCCACAGGCAGAACACATGAATTATGTATTCGGAAAACTGAATAAAGAAATGTGGGAACTAATGCATAAAAAGCATTTTACACACCACTTCCAACAGTTTGGATTGATTTAATTCAGTAAAATATAAGTTTAAAATCCCTTTCAGTAATTGAAAGGGATTTTTTAATGGACAATTACCCTTGTCAAGGTTTTAAACCTTGACAAGGGTAATATTATTTTATATTTTCAAAGTTTAAAAACACAAAATAAGATGACAGATATTAGAACTACTCCAATTGAGGTAGATCGCTTTTACCATATTTACAACCGTGGTATTAACGGAGAAGCTATTTTCAAATCAGATGGAAACTATAGGTTCTTTCTCAATAAAGTCTCGGAATTTCTTATTCCTGTCTGTGATGTATATGCATATTGTCTCATGTCTAATCATTTTCATCTTTTGGTTAAGATAAAGTCTGATGTTGAACTGAGTAACTTTGTCGAAGGTCAAAATTTTGAAGATACTATAAAAGCTGGCCTTCATTCTCCTCAGAATATTTTCTCAAAACAGTTTGCCCGGATCTTCAATTCTTATTCCCAGGCTTTTAATAAAGAGAATAAAAGGCATGGTGCTCTTATTGAATCTCCATTTAAAAGGAAATTGATTACATCGGATGAATATTTAATTAGTGTCATAATTTATATTCATCAAAATCCGCAAAATCATTTTGGTGTTCAGTTTCCAAAATATAGTTTTTCTTCCTATCAATCTATTTTGAGCCAATCAAAAACATTATTGAGAAGGGATGAGGTTATTGAATTATTTGATAACAGAGAAAATTTTATATTATCGCATCAAAAGGTAATTGATTTTGATGGCGAATTTTAATTTGAAAGTCCAACTCATCCTTGACAAGGATCAAAGTATGATTAAAAATAACTAACTTTATTAGGCGAAATCCGAAAAGCATATAGAGTAGGAGAGAACTTCAAAACTGATTACTATGAAAAACTTAAAAAAACTTTCAAGACACGAGTTGAGATCTCTTAAAGGTGCCGGGCCAAACTGGTCTTGTGCCCTTAATCCTTGTCCTCCCGGAAGCTGTTGTCTTCCTGGAAGATGGCCAGATATTCCCAGAGCATGTTATATATGTGCAGATTCTTAGTCCTTTTAATTAATTTAAACATTTAAAACAATACATAAAGCAGCAATTCTTCGGAGTTTGTTGCTTTATTTTTATAATCTTTTGTTAAAAATTCTGACATATTTGATGGCTTTACATTTATTCATTACTTTCAAACCTGAAATCAATTCAAAAAAATAATACTATGAACGAAAGCTGGATGCAAAAATGGGAAGAAGTGAAAAATATTTTGGTTTGTCCTACAGACCTGGAAACCTATTTTACTTCTGATGAAATTCTGGGGCAGAAAATGGAGACGATGGAAATCGGAAATGTTTCTCTTCCTTCCGGAAAAGTGGTGGTAAGAGATCCGTTGGTTTCTCTAAATGCAAATCAATCACCTTATTTTATTCAGGCTCCAAAAGGTAATTTCCCTGTCACTATTGCCGTGGTAAAGTCTGAAGACTGGGGGGACAGGTATGCTGTTGTAAAAGTAGAATTTACCAAAGAAAAGCCGGTTATTTACAGAGAAGCCTTAGTAGGGATTGAAGAATTGAATGACATAACCGAAGATGATTTTTTTGGTTTCGGGGTAGATGCAGGCTTAGGTTGTATTAGTGATAAGGAAGTGCTTCCTTTTGTGGATAAATTTGTAGATGAAATAGAGGTTGACAATGTGTATGATGATTATTTCGCCGAGCTTTTCTCACAAAGCTATAAAGATAATCCCAACAATCAGAGAGAAGCAGGCGACTGGATCAATTGGACGGTTCCCAATACCGATTATCAGATTCCGATGTTTGCAAGTGGCTTTGGTGATGGTAGCTATCCTGTCTACTTTGCTTATGATGACAACGAAGAAATTTGTGGTTTATACATTCAATTTATTGATGTTGAATTGGCTTTAAGTGACGAAGATGAGGACGAGGAAGAAGATGATGATCAACCTGAAAATTTTGTTTTTCTTAAAAGCTAAATATGAATAAAACTTTTGCTGATAAAGTGGTTCAGTTCAATAAAAACCTGGAATGTCTGGGAAATCTTCCTGAAGGTTTTCAGGTATTGAATCCGTATTTGGATCATCCGGAAACGATGGAAGTCATGCAAAAGTTTTATCATAAATATTATAGTGATTCTGCTCAAAGAAAATTTATGATCGGAATCAATCCCAGCCGTCACGGAGCGGGCGTTACGGGTGTTCCGTTTACTGATACAAAAAGGCTGGAAAGTATTTGCGGAATAAAAATGGAATCTGCCCGTACTCATGAAGTCTCTTCTGTTTTCATGTATGATATGATCGAAGAATATGGAGGTGCAGATCTTTTCTACAAAGACATTTATATCAATTCTCCATTTCCGCTGGCTATTGTAAGAAAAACAAAAAATGGATGGCTTAATGCCAACTATTATGATGATAAAAAACTGTTCGAAGCAGTCAAAGATTTTATGATTGATTCTCTGAAGAAGCATATCAGTCTTAACCTGGATACCTCAGAGGTTTTCATTCTCGGTAAAAAGAACGCCGAATTTATATCAAAATTAAACAAAGAAGCGAAACTTTTTGATACCATGACTGTTCTGGAGCATCCCAGGTATATCCAGCAATATAAATCCAAAGAGAAACAGCTTTATATAAACAAATACATTTTAGCATTGAAAAAATAAATCCCTTAATAATACAATTAAGGGATTTGTCATTTATGAATTAGAATCTTTAGGGGAACTTGGAACTTATGTGAAATTTCCTGATATTAGTTTTTAATGACTTTGGTAGATTCACTAGCTGTTTTGATAATGTAAACTCCTTTTGGAAGCTCTGAAATATTAATTTCGTTATTTCCTTTCTGAGTTTGTACCGTTTTCAGCATTTTACCATCCATACTGTATATTTTAGCTTCACTGGCTTTTTCAGTATTGATAGAAAGTGGTCCATTGGTTGGATTAGGATAAACAGTCATGTTTTTTTGTGTGCTTTTGGCTTCTGAAGTACCCAATACAATGTTACTGTCTTTTACCCAGGTGAAGGCATCTACACCAAGATAATAATAATTACCTCCAAGGGTCAATTGAAGCTCATCGATAACTATGTTCGAATAATTTTGCCCGTTTAGATTAGTCATATCAATCAGGGTATATCCGTTGGTGGTACCTAGAGTGGTTGCAAAACCAGTAGTTTTGGTTTGCGTAAATTTTGTGATCCCACTTAGTTTTCCTGTTATAGTTAATGTCCCTGTTACAACTGGATTTGAAAACTGATTGGCTACATATACCCAAAATCTATTTATCTTATATAAATTAGAAGTGGTCTTTATACTGAAAGAAGGTGTTGCAGGGCCTACATTAGATGTATTATCGATATACCTGTTATCATTAGCAGTGCCACCCCATCCTGTTCCAGGAAAAAGTCCTATGTTGAACGTAGAAGAATGGGAGATGATATTAAATATAACTCCATTATCTGTAAAGCTAGTGCTTCCTGCAGATTCTGTTTCGAAAGTCTCTGTACTGGTCTGCCCGAAGGTAAGAGTTGAAATGAGCAGACTACACATTAGAAAAAAAGTAGTGCTTTTCATGATTTCTGTTTTAAATGTTAGGTTATTGTATAAGTATTAACTGCGTGGAGGATATATACCTTCAATGCAGATGATATAGTTCAGTCCAAGATAAGGTGGCATATTATTCATTGGAAGATTCTGCCCGATAAATGAAATAGATCTGGCGTTGATCGCAGTGTCAGGATCGGTATCGATATAACTTGGTACTGCCTGAAAATTTCTCCCATTTGGAATTCCTGTGATGGCAAAAGAAGATGCTGCCGTAGGAGTTACTGAATTTGCGTTCTGATTAGCTATTTTCAACTGAAATCCACTTCCGATACTTGGAAGGTTTGAAGACAAAATGGTATTTTGTGTAGTACCCGCCATTACTCCCAAAGGATAATACTCATTAGCATTTACGTTGCCAGCTCCTAATGCGATACGTCCTTTTAGGTTGGGCAAAGCGAAAGTTGTGATACCATCTCCACCATAAGTTGTTCCTAAGATAGAAAATAAGGCAGAATTGTTTGAGATTCTTAATAAGCTTCCGTCGCAAAACATCCAGCCTCTAGGTGCGAAATTTCCAGCAAATAATTTAACAATTCCAATGTACTCGTCCATGATAATAATTTTTAGTTTTAAATTTCTTACTCTGTTGTGGGCTTTTCAGATTCCGCCTTTGGTTATTATTTCTAGTCCAAAGGAACGATTAATAAGAGCTGTGTACTAGAGTAGAAAATACCAAATTGAAAACTCCGTATTTCTACGTAATGACTCCCTTATCAAGCAATATTTTGGAGGAATTTTTCTTCTTTAAGTTTCTCTGAACGAGCTGTATTTCGTATTTTTGTAAGAATCCAATAAAAATAAAAATGAGCGAATTTGTAGCGTCAGAAATTAAAAATAATATCGCAGAGATCAGTTTCGGAACACCCAAAAGTAACTCTCTTCCGGGGGCAATTTTAGAAAAACTGGCAGAAACCATCCTTGAAGAAGGCGCAAAAGATGAGGTTAAAGCTATTTTAGTAAAAAGTGCAGGTGAGAAAGCATTCTGTGCGGGAGCAAGTTTCGATGAGCTTTTAGCCATTGAAGAGCTCGAAGCTTCCACACAATTTTTCGGTGGTTTTGCAAAAGTTTTAAATGCCATGAGAAATTGTGGAAAAATCGTAGTAGTAAGAGTTCAAGGGAAAACAACCGGTGGGGGAGTAGGAATTGCCTGTGGAGCAGACTATTGTTTTGCAACAAAAGACTCCGCTTTAGCCCTTACAGAAATCAATCTTGGGATCGGACCTTTTGTAATCGGACCTTATGTAGAGAGAAAAATCGGAAAGTCACAATTCTCTGCAATGGCTATTGATGCTGACTTCAGATCAGCTGAGTGGGCTGAACAGCATAATGTTTACCATTCCGTTTCAGATTCTATTCAGGAAATGGATGAAAAATTGGAGACTTTTTTACAGACTTTAGCATCAAGAAGCAGTGATGCTTTAGCTTTAATAAAAAAAGTTTCATGGGAAGGGACGGATCATTTCAATGAATTGATGCCTGCAAGAATCCATATGAGCGCAAGTCTTATCCTTGAAGATTCTGCAAAGAAAAATATCGAATCCATTAAAGAAAGATTGAGAGCAAAATAATCTTGTTCTTTTAGATACTGGATTTTAATGAGTATACGATCCGGAGAAATTTTTGTTTCTCCGGATTTTTTATGTCTTTTTATTATCGTAAGAGTTCTATTTGAATATTTTCAATGAATCGGAAATCAATTGTATTTACTCATGTTGAGATTAGGATATTTTCATTCTATTGTTGTTTATTTTTGTTTTATGGTATTTAAAGTGAGTTTTTTATTTTAAATCACTAGTATTTTAACATTATTTAAATGATTGTTTGGTTTTTTTAAAACTAATTTAACGAAATTTTAACTTAATTTTTTAATTAATTAAATAATCTTGATTAAAATTATTAATCAATTGTATTTAATTCAATGAAATATCTTTTTCTTTGTGTTTTTAACAGTTTTTATTACATATATTTGCCTTCATACTGTTAAAATATGTTAAATATGAAAATGAAGTTAATATTAAGCACTGCTGTGCTCTTCTTTGTAGGAGGACATCTGGTGGAAGCCCAAAAGGCGAAACGGGACACAATACCCCAGGACACTAAGATTGATGAAATTGTTGTGGTTGCCTATGGAAGCCAGAAAAGAGAAACCATGGTAGGGTCCAATACCGAAGTAAAAGCCAAGCAATTTGCAGACCGCCCGATTACAAGTATCGGACAAGCTTTAGACGGAGCCAGTGCCGGAGTAAAAGTAAGTACCGGTACAGGACAGCCGGGAAGTTCACCAAGTATTCAAATCCGTGGAATAGGTTCGTATGGTATTACAACCAATCCTTTATATGTGGTAGATGGTACCATATATACAGGTTCTCTTGCTGCGATCAATCCCAATGATATTGCATCATTCAATATCCTGAAAGATGCTGCCTCTACCTCGTTGTATGGTTCTGCAGCAGCTAATGGTGTTGTACTGATCACCACAAAATCTGGTCGAAAAGGAAAAGATGCATTCAACTTTAGTATGAGTACCGGAGCAATTGGAAGATCAATTCCGGAATATGACAGAGTGAATGTTCATCAGTATTATCCTCTTATCTGGGAGTCTATAAGAAATGGTAGAATAACCTCAATACCAGGCACATCTATAGCTGATGCGAATGCCTATGCTACAGCACAATTGATTTCAGGAGTTTTGAAGACCAATGTTTTTAATGTTCCTGATAATCAGTTAGTAGTGAATGGAATTTTAAACCCAGATGCAAAACTGAAATATACAGATTTAGACTGGCAGAAACCTTTGATGAATACAGGTTTCAGACAGAATTATGAATTGAATTACAGTGGAGGAAGCAATACAACGACATACTTTTCTTCAGTGGGATATACCAATGAAACAGGATATCTTATCAAATCAGATTTTGAAAGATTTACAGCAAGATTGAAAGTAGATTCACAAGTTAAAAGCTGGTTGAAATTAGGAACAAGTATCAGTGGAGTATCTTCTAACGGAAATAACTCTGTAGAAGGTGTGGATAATAATTCTGCTTATATCAACCCTTACAGATGGACAAGAACAATGGGGCCTATTTACAGCCCTTATGCTCATGATCCTAATACATTTGCTACCCTTTATGATAATGATGGAAAGATAGTATATGATGCAGGAAGTGCCAGAGGTGCTGATGCGGCTGCTGGGAGAAACGTAATTCAGGAAACTCTTTTAAATAAAGATCTTTCTAAAAACTATTACATCATCTCCAGAGCCTATGCTGAGATCAAAGTAGATCCTTATCTTACTTTATCTACCAACGTAGGGTATGACATCAGAAATAACAGAAGAAGTACCTATGGAAATAAAATTATCGGAGATGCAGCTCCCGGAGGTTCAGCTGAAAAATACAGCTTTACTGAACAAACCTTCACCTGGAACCAGCTCTTAAACTACAAAAGAAAATTTGGAGAACACAATTTTGAGTTCCTTTTTGGACATGAAAGTTATAAATTCATGTATGAATACCTGTACGGATATAAAAAAGGACAGATTGTAGACGATAATGATGAATTGATCAACTTTGTAACGCCTGCAACACTTACTTCCCGTACAGATAATTACAGAAAAGAAGGAGTATTTTCAAGATTGAATTATGATTATAAATCAAAATACCTGCTTTCAGGGTCTATCCGCTGGGATGGCTCATCCAGATTTGCCAAAGATGTAAGATGGGCATCATTCTGGTCTATTGGTGCAGGATGGAGGCTGAAAGGAGAAGAATTCTTAAGCAATTCTAATCTTATCAGTGAATTGAAAATTAGGGGTTCATATGGTGAAGTAGGGAATGACAGAACAGACAGTTATTATATGTATAAAAGTACATATACTTTAGGATATAATAATGCTCAGGAGCCTGGAATCCTATTTGGCTTTTTAGCTGATCCTACCATTACTTGGGAGGCAAATAAACAAACCGATATAGGAATTGATTTTGGATTTTTAAATAACAGAATTACAGGTTCTGTAGAATATTATAAAAGAGTTACAGAAGATTTGATCTTCCCGGTTCCTCTTCCGGTTTCATCCGGAGTTCCTGATAATACAATCAGTAGAAACGTGGGAACAATGTATAACCGTGGATTCGAATTCAGCATTAATGCGGACGTTATTAAAACTCAAAATTTCACGTGGAATATCAATGCGAATGCATCCACTCTTAAAAACCAGGTTACCGAACTTTCCAATGGAATAACGGAAATTATCAATGGAACAAAGAAAGTTTCTGTGGGACATTCAATATATGATTACTGGTTAAGACAATGGTATGGGGTAGATCCGGCAGATGGTTCGCCTTTATTCCTTGCTGCTGATGCGTTTGCTAATACAACAGCTGCTGATATCAGAACTGTGAACGGTCAAAAAGTGACTACCAATTTCAACAAAGCGAAATATGATTATTCTGGGACAGCAATTCCTGATTTATTCGGGAGTTTCGGAACATCAATTACATATAAACAATGGTCATTATCTGCAATGTTTACCTATCAGTTAGGCGGAAAAACATATGATTCCAATTATGCAGCATTGATGTCCAGCTACTCACAAGGAGGAGCTTTAAGTACAGATATCCTTGACAGATGGACAACTCCGGGTCAGATTACTGATATTCCTGCATTAAATTCGTCAACATATACGAGCTCAAATGCCGGGAATTCATCAAGATGGCTGGTTAGCTCAGATTTTATTACATTTAGACAGGCTACTTTAAGCTATAGTTTCAGTCCGGAAACTTTATCTCAACTTGGAGTGTCAGGGTTAAGAATCCTTGTTTCAGGTGAGAACTTATGGAGCAAAACAGCAAGAAAAGGGTTAGAACCGGCACAAGCTTTCAACGGTACAGCATCAAACAGATATACTCCGGCGAGAGTGGTAACGATAGGATTTAATGTGTCATTTTAAATAATTAAGTAATGAAAAATATCAAAAAACAATATATAAAATGGGCTGTTGTTCTTTCAGTCTTTACAGGAATGGTTTCATGTCAGAGTGATTACCTTGAAACAGATCCTACTACCGCAGCCTCTGAAGAAGCAGCTTATTCAAGTGCGGCCAATCTTATGGCGATTGTTAATGGGATGCATAGAGATATGTATTCCAGACAGAATGATAGCCAGGGTCAGAATGGGCAGGGTGGAATCATGATTATGATGGATGCTCTGGCAGATGATCTGGTATTCCCATCTACAGGAAATGGATGGTATATTACAACAGTAAGATGGCAGGATCAGGTAAATGAGAGTGGTTCAAATGATTTTTATCCCTATCAATTTTATTATGCATTGATCAGAAATGCAAACCTGGTGATTGCTAATGGCCCATCAGTTCCTGCACCTACAGCAGCTGATGCAGCTACTATTAAAACTGCCATTGGTGAAGCATATGCATTCAGAGCTTTTTGTTATTATATGTTGGTTCAGATTTATGGTAAACGATATGTTCCGGGAACAAATAATACTCAGCTTGGTGTTCCTATCAGATTGGTTGCCAATGAAATTCCTTTGGCAAGAAATACCGTAGAAGAAGTGTATACGCAGATTGGAAAAGATCTTAATGAAGCAGCGACCAGACTTGCTGGAGTTACCAGAGCGACAAAATCGCACTTTAATGATAAAGTAATTTTAGGATTGAAAGCTAGAATCGCATTAACACAAGGGAATTATGCTGCCGCTGTAACTGCTGCTCAGTCAGCTCGTGCAGGGTTTGCTTTGATGGATAATGCAACTTATACTGCCGGCTTTAATAATTTGGCAGGTGTTGGTGAATGGATGTGGGGGGCTACTATTATCGCAGACCAGGGAGATTCATTCTCAAACTTTGGGGCTTATATGTCAAGGAACTTTAATTCAACCAATATTCGTCAGGCTCCAAAAGCAATTAACAGTAAATTATTTTTATCATTCCCATCTACAGATGTAAGAACTAAAAATTTCGATCCAACGGGAGCGCATACAGCACTTGCATTACCTTCGACTTATGCTAAATTCCCATATACAGGACAGAAGTTTCTTGCTGCGAGTCAGGCAGACAGTAGAGTAGATGTTCCTTATATGAGATCTGCAGAAATGTATCTTATAGAAGCAGAAGCTCTGGCAAGATCAGGAGATGAAGCGGGTTCGAAAACAGTTTTCAATGTATTTGCTAAAAACAGAAACCCTTCTTATACAGGTGCTACTACAACAGGAGCGGCATATATCACAGAAATTCTTAACAGCAGAAGACTGGAATTCTGGGGAGAAGGTTTCAGATTTTTGGATCTGAAAAGACTTAATCAAGGTTTGGACAGAACAGGAGCTAATCATTCTTCTGTAGTTACTAATAATGTAATGACCGTTGCCAATACAGATTTACGCTGGGAATTCCTGATTCCAAGAACTGAGATCAATGCCAACCCATTGATTGTTCAGAATCCATTATAACACGTACAGATTTTAATATATGATAGAGAACCCGGCTGCTGGCGGGGTTCTCTTTTTTTGTTTCTATGAGTAAATAAGAGATGAGGTTTCAATGAAAAATTATTTTCAAATTTTAAAATAAATAATTGGTGGATTAAAAATAAATTATAACTTTGTAATTCAAAGTTCTTTTTATGGATTCAAAAAACTATCACGAAGATTTATCCCATATCCGTTCTATGATGGAACGGTCTTCCAGATTTATTTCCTTAAGCGGTTTATCAGGAGTTGTTGCAGGACTGACGGCAATTATTGGAGCTATTTATGTGTATTTTGTTTTTCAAAGAGAAGGAATCAGCTATTTTGATGGAGACAGAAATATTCTTGGACCGGCCTTAGTTAAAGAATTGGTACTGATTGGAGGTGTTATTTTAGTGGTTGCTATCTTCAGTGGATATATTTTTACTGCCCATAAAAGTAAAAAGAAAGGATTGAAGATCTGGGATGCCACTACAAAGCGGCTTTTGATTACCTTTGCAGTGCCTTTGGTAGCAGGAGGAGTCTTTTGTTTGGCGCTTCTTTATCATCATCTTTTCGTTTTTATTGCTCCGGCTACTCTGATTTTTTACGGACTGGCTCTGGTAGCTGCAGAACGCTATACATTAACGGATATAAAGTATTTAGGATATCTTGAGATCATTTTAGGACTTATTTCTTTATTCTTTTTAGGATGGGGATTGCTGTTCTGGGCAATTGGTTTCGGCGTTTTGCATATCGTATATGGATTGATTATGCATAAGAAGTATAAGTAATGGGAATTGGATATGGTTTTGCCTTTGAATAGCGGAATCAGTAGAATAAGTATAAATGTTGCCTTTAGCAGTGATTGCTGAATAAACAAGATAAAGTAAAATGATCAAAATAAATCAGCTCAATAAAGAATTCGAAAGCCGTGTAAGATTGGGCATTATGTCTGTTCTTATGGTCAACGACTGGGTTGATTTTTCTGAAATGAAAAGCCTGCTCGAAATTACAGATGGAAATCTGGCCAGTCACAGCAATGCATTGGAGAAGGCAGGATATATCGAAGTGAAGAAAGAATTTGTTGGGAAGAAGCCTAAAACCTCTTACCGCGTAACACAGAGTGGAAGACAGGCATTTACTGAACATTTAGATGGCCTTGAAAAATTATTGGGACGGTAGTCCTATATTTTTTTGAAAATTTACTTTGAATTACAAAGTACTTTATATGTTAAAATATGAATAAAATGATAACACAAAAACAAAAAACACTCACAATTTATGCTCTTCCATTGGTTTCACTGTGTATTCCATTGCTGGGGAACTTATTTTCTAAGGAAGTAAACTGGTCAGCTTCAGATTTTCTGATAGCAGGAACTTTACTCTTTACAACAGCTTTTTTTATCAACCTGGTCAGAAACAAAATTAAAAAGCAAAGTCAGAAAGTTCTGATCTGTATTTTAATTTTGATAGCTCTTGTACTGATATGGATGGAGCTGGCAGTAGGGATTTTCGGAAGTCCATTTGCAGGAAACTAATCATTTCAATGATTCATTAATCCTAAATAATTATGAAAGATTCGGAAATTTTATACTTCGGAAAGTCTCTGTTTGCTTTGTGTTTGGTACTAGGAAGCCTTTGTCTTCTCGGGTATTTGACAACAAGAATGGAAGAATTTGCAATAGGTGGATATATGCTGCTAATATTTGGAGCATTTTTGAACTTACTGGTGATACTGGGACTATTGATTTATGGTTGCGTATACAGATCGAGATTGAATGAATGTTTGAAAGCCATTGGTATCCTTCTGATCAATATACCCATTGCTATTCTTTATACAGTCATAGGACTTAATAGTCTACACTAAAATAAATACAATATGAAAAAAATACGCGTTCAGTTTCTGCTTTTTGTGTACGATAAAACGCAGAAATTATACAGAAAATACTTTAAAAAGAAAAAAAGACAATGGCAGTTCAACGAAAAACAACTGCTGGAATTTCAGGAAGATTCCCTAGGAAGAAAACTGGGAGAGTTTTATAGGAAACATGGTTTTTCTATGATCCCCAAAATGGAAAATCATGACGTACACCATCTGATTACCGGCTGTGGAACCAACTTCGAAGATGAAATTGCCATGCAGTATCTGCTTCTCGGAAATGGTAAGCTCAATGCACACCTTCTGGCGGCAATCGTATTAGGAACAATTATTCTTCCGGAATATGTGAAAATTTATATCAAAGCCTACAAAAAAGGACAGAACATGAGAACCTTTCATCACTGGAATTTTGAAGAGCTCCTATGGCAGAATTTTGAGCATGTGATGGATTTCATTCAACAGAAAGAAACCGTTGTTATTCATTAAAACTTGATATGATGGGAAAAATAAAATTCAGTTCGTTAGGAGAGAAAACATTCATGACCTCCTTTTTGCTGGGAACATGTTTATTGCTTTTGTTCTGGATTACAAGGGCAGGATTTCTTATAATATTCGGGTTTTACTATGTTGTTATTGCTGCGGTTATTAACCTGTTGATCACTTTATACGAACTTATGGAATATCTGAATGATATCTCAGAAAACAAAAGTTCAGGAAATTCTGTACTTCTATTGTTACTCAACATTCCTATTGCTCTTACATACCTCACCTTATTCTTTAATATTTGCTAACCTCTATAATTGGCCACCTTAAATCTTTCAATGTTTTAATTCTTAAATCTTTAAATATCATGAAAACACATCACTATATATTTCTTACAGCCATTCTGTTTGTCATTGTCTTTTACGATCAGGATGTAGGGCTGAACCTTGGAATTCTGGGAACTGTCTATGCAGTATTAACTCTGTTCAGAACTCCGAAAAAAAATAAAACCGGAACCCTGTATGCCCTTTTTGCAACAAGTATTCTCTCCAGTATTGCTTTTGCCTGGTATGGAGATTTTTCATCCTTTTTGGCGGTGGTAAGTTCGCTCCTTTTGCTGGGTTATAAATCAAAAAACAGGAGGATGAAAATTCTTCTTCTTGTTCCGGTTTTTATTGTCAACTGCTGTACTTCCTTCTGTCGTTTTTTTAATTTCGATAAATGGATTCCTCAAAAGAATGTTCCCGGATTGTGGCAGAAGGCATTGGCTTTTATTCTGATTCCACTTGTGCTTGTTTCGGTTTTCTTTGGTATCTATTCTGCGGGAAGCAACCACTTTGCAGCCCTTTTTACAGATTATGAGCTGGATCTTAATCTTTGGCAGGTCTTCTGTCTTTTTGTTTTAGGATTCTTTATCGCCTTCAATTACTGGAACTATGCCGTAGAAAAACTGATCTATAAAAACAATTGTTTTTTGGATAATGACTTTCAAAAAGATTCTCAAACTCCTAAATCTACCTACTCTTTCATTGATCTTGATGCTGAAAGAATGAGCGGAGTAATATCTTTTGTTTTACTGAATATCTTATTGATCTTCTTCATTATCACTTACAATTATGAACAGTTTTATGAAGTGGTAAAAACACCTGTTCAGCTTTCAGAAGAAACGCATGAAAGAGTAAATGCAGTGATCATGTCTATTGTAATGGCCATTCTTGTGATCATGTTTTACTTTAAATCCGGATTTAATTTTGATCCAAAAGCAGGGCTTCTGAAAATATTAGCCAAAATCTGGATTTTTCTCAATGCCATCCTTGTACTGTCTGCAGCTCTTAAAAACTATGAGTATATTGTAAATTACGCATTTACCTATAAAAGACTGGGTGTTTTTGCCTTTTTACTTTTATCAATAGTAGGATTGGTTTTAACCTTTATTAAAATTCAAAAGAGGAAAAGAAACATATTCCTGGTGAATATGATGGTCTGGTATCTTTATGGAACCATTTTAGTCTGCAGTTACTTTAATTGGGGTGGTTTTATTACTTCCCAGAATATAAAGCGAAAAGATTTTGCGGTCAACTATCATTTAACATCTATCAATTTCAGTGAAAAAGCGCTGTTGAAATATGCAGATGAAAAAAATGATCAGAAGCTTAAAAAGTCTTTACAGGATAAAGTGAAAATGGAAACTTCCAAGAGTTTCCTTTCAAAGATCATGTATTATCAGACCATTAAATAACCAACTATGAGAAAATTCCTGGAATCTTCAAGGTTTAAAATCAGTATATTATTGATACTGATGACTATATTCTGTTTCAGTCTCTCGGCTTTCAGATACTATATCAGTGATACAAAAGTGTTTTTATTCCTCAACTGGAATCTTTTCCTGGCGTGGATTCCTTTATTGTTAAGCTCTTTTATTCTTGCCTTTAACATCAAAAGTAAAATCTCCCTGATCTTTATTATTATAGTCTGGATTTTGTTTTTTCCCAATTCACCTTATATTCTCACTGATCTTTTTCACCTGAAGGCTAGGAATACGATACCGATCTGGTATGATCTGATTGTCATTCTCTCTTATGCATGGACAGGGCTGATCTGTGGTTTTATCAGTCTTAATGATATTGAACAACGGCTTTCAGACTATTATGGTAAAAGAAACTTCATCAACGGTTTGATTATTTTTTTCCTTTTCATGAGCAGCTTTGGAGTATATCTGGGACGATTTCTGAGGTGGAACAGCTGGGATGTGCTCAATAATCCTTTTGGTCTTTTCTCCGATATTGTGGTGCGGTTTATCTACCCGCTGGAATATACCAAAACATGGGGTGTTACTCTCTTGATGGGAATTATGCTGAACTTTATGTACTTTACCTTTAAATGGATGGGAACAAATAATGGAAGAGAATTACAGCCGGAGAAAATAAATCCTTAAATGAATTGGAACAATTT
This sequence comes from Chryseobacterium sp. KBW03, assembly GCF_003852415.1. Classification (NCBI taxonomy): domain Bacteria; kingdom Pseudomonadati; phylum Bacteroidota; class Flavobacteriia; order Flavobacteriales; family Weeksellaceae; genus Chryseobacterium; species Chryseobacterium sp. KBW03. The sequence goes on from NZ_QAJO01000015.1 coordinate 88,742, forward strand.
TAGCATTTAAATGAGCTCAACAAATGAATGTTGATCATCCTTAAAATTAATATTATGAAAAAATGCTTATTGTTAATCCCCTTGATTATTGTTGCTTGTAAAAAAGAACCTGCTGTGACAGCAATTCAGGATAAGGATTCTACAATCGTAACAGAAATGCCGGACTCTGTTGTAAAAGCTGATTCCGCTGCATTGAGAAAAAAAGATTCAATTATTAACAATGCTCCGGCCACTAAAGACGTTTTGCGCAAAGGCGTAATGAGAAATGAAAAAGAAGGTCAGATCATAAGAATTGCCGATGCTAATCAGCTTCCTTTTACTTTGGGAGAAGAATTTACAAAAGATGATCAGGAACTGGTTTTAAAACTGACCCATTACGACCGCCCGAATATTAAAGCAAAAATCTCAACCAAAGAGAAAGATTTCAATATCCGTTTCAATCAGATCAAACTTCCTAACGGAGACTATGATGGGCCTTTCGGAAGAGAAATTACATATGATACTTCCGGAAAAGGTGAGGTGTGGCTGATTATAGGGAAAAGCAACATGGCTTCCGGAAATACCAAGGGAAGTTTTACAGTGACTGTAGAATAAGATGAAATCAATTTGGTACAGTTTCTGCAAACTAAACTCTGAAGTTTAAAATTTAATATTATGAAAAATATAGTTCTAACAGCCATAGCTGCCTCAGCCGTACTCGTAAGTTGCGGAACCGTACAGTCGCTGGTTCAGAATACATTTCCATACACAACGAATGTTTTAGTTTCTACAGGCGTTCCTGCAGATAAAGAAGTTTCTTCCACTGCAACCGCTACCAATGTACAGACATGGTTCGGAGGAAATAATAATGCAAAGATCAAAGATGTGAGAATTTCAGATGCCAAAATTTCTGTGGCATCTCCTTCAGGAGGAAATCTGAGTGCATTCAAAACCATTAAAATATACGTTTCATCCAACGGAACGGGAGAAAGATTGATCGCATCCCGTGCCAATATATCTGCTAATTCTTCTAGCTTAAATCTGGATCTGAATGATACAGGATTCCTGGATGAAATTGTGAAAAGTTCAGGATTAACCGTAAGAACGGTTTATGAGCTGAAGAATCAAACCTCTTCAGATATGAATATTAAGGTGGCCCTTAATTTCAGCAGTGTTCCTGCGAAATAAAACCGAATAAATATTTAGAAAAAACCGCCTTTCAGAATTCTGAAAGGCGGTTTGATGTGAAGTAAAATGTATATAAAGTTTGTCTATTAGAGTTTTGTGAACTTCTCAACAACTCTTCTTTGCCCTTCATTGATATTGATAATATACTGTCCGGTTGGCAACTGTGAAATATCAATCTTTTCATCAGATAAAACAGAATTTTTGATCACGGTACGCCCCTGAAGGTTGATGATTTCAAAATCCATTTTTTTGTTTTCTGCATTGTGAATGGCAATAGAATTGCTTGATGGATTAGGATAAATTTTAACCTCTAAAGCAGCCAAAGTTTTAATAGGTGTTGCAAATTTACTCTCCAGTTGAACAATGGCATTCTTTACATTAGGAAGAGGTCCTATCTTCTGACCCGTCACAGTTCCTCCCTGAGGAATCCCTGTAGAAATTAAAAGGTTCTTCATCGCTGTTGGAGTCAAATACTGTCCTGTAGTTTGGCGATAGAAGGATTGAATCAAAATAGCCGCAGAAGATACTACCGGTGTCGCAGAACTTGTACCACTGAAATAATTATAAGTTCTGTTGTTGTCATTGTCATATTTCGCATAAGATCCATAACCTGCCGCCATAACACTGCTTCCCCAGCCCTGAACATCCACTCTGTTTCCAAAAGTACTGAAACTTAATTTTGAATGGGTTGTATTGGGAGATCCAGCTCCTACAATGATAGCACCGCTGTTTCCTCTTGCATTATATGTCGCATAAAACGGATCATCCAGATTCTGATTTCCATTACCCGCAGCTGCGATGATAATAATTCCCGAATCAGTAGCAGCTTTTGTAAGATCCCAGATTACTTTATCATATTCCGCAGGACAATACTGTCCGTCTTTTCCACCCGTCTGCATTTCATATAAAATAATATCGCCTGCCTGGGAGGCGTTTATAGATCTGCTCACTGCAGAAGCCCTGTTGTATCCCACAGTGGTCCATTCCATATATCCCTTTATTTCAGAAGTATTGTAAGCCGCTCCTGTAAGTCCAATATTGTCTTTTATGGAACCTAAAATACTTACCACAGCAGTTCCGTGGTCACGATAATTATTATTAGCTAACCCGGCATTCGGAGAATATCCCGGTTCAAGTTGTATAGAATTTTGGTTGGTCAGCATTTCATGAGTTTTGTAAAAACCATATTCTACATCACGTACGCGAATATTCTGTCCGGTGATTCCTCTTGACCAAGCATATTTTGCATTGATTCCCGGATTGTCATTCAGGTAAGTCTGCAGGCTTTCAAGATCTGGTGTCGCTACAAAAGCGTTTACCAAAGGAGGTTCTATTGGGGTAGCGCTCATCACAGATACATATTCTATCTCCGGAAATCTTTCCAGAGTCTGAATGATTTTCTGCGCTGCTTCCTGATTTTGAAGAGGTAGATCTGCTTTGTAAATTCTTTTCAGTTTTTCCACAGATTCTCCGGAGTTGCCGATGGCTTTGCTGCTTCTGGCCATTTCATCAAGTTTATGGTCTGTGAAATCCAGATCATACTTAAACGAAATATGATTTTCTCTTGAAAATCTCTCCAGATCAGCATTTCTGCTGAAAGCTGTTTTCTCTGAATTAATGCCTTTTGAAAAACATACATAGATCACTGAATTTTGATCATTAGCCATTTTGGCTTGGCTGTCCTGGCCAAATGACATAGAAGAGCAGAACGCAAATAATGCGAGAAGGTTGATTTTTGTTTTCATACTATTTTGTTAAATGGTTGTAAATCAAAACTGATTTACATCAAAAATAATAATAAAATGAAAACAAATCACATTTTTGTGAGTTTATTATTGAATTTTTTTCCTTTGCCTTATGAGTAGGGCATTTCATCGTTTTTTGACAATAAACCTTACCGATTTTTAAAACAGATGAGGCTTTGAAAGAATGATATTAATAGTATTTCAATCTTAAATTTCCCTCTGTTTATCACAAAAAAAATACCATCCAGAATCGCTGAATGGTATTGTTGAGGGGTACAGGTTTATTCTTTATATATCGTCAAACCAGTTTAATGTATTTTTGTGGTAAATCACTTTCTTTTTATTCATAATCTTGTATTCAATACCAATGCTGTCCTGGTTAGCGTTGATGAGTTTCGCTTCCTGAATTGACTGCTCTTTTTCATCTAAATAAGTTTCAGGGGAAGATTGTACTACCTTCTCAATAACGTCTGAATAGGGAATTCTTGAGATTTGTTTTTCGAAGATTCCTTCTTTTTTGTAAATCGTAATGAGCGGTCTGGACATTGCTCCAGGCCGGCCTCTTTCTATTCTGTAAGTGTCATCCAGCTTAACTCGCTGTTCACACCCAATGGTAGAGAAATAAAGAAGCATACCAAAAAAAGGCATCATCATCGGAAGAATACTCAGAATAATTCCCGATATCAAAAGACCAAAATATACTTTGATTATTTTTTTCTTCCAGAACCAGATGATGATAAAAATAGTCATTACCAGCCAAAGCCAGCTAATTATTTTATCAATATAATATCCGGCAAAACTGTAATGGTTCAGGCTTAATACGATCCCAAACAGAAAAATTAAAGTCACCGCCAGATAAGCAATGACTATCTTTTTGTTCTTCATCTCTCTGAATTAGTTTTTGGTAATAGAATCCATTACAATCGTGACAGGTCCGTCATTAATCAGGGATACTTTCATATCGGCTCCGAAAATTCCACTTTCTGTCTTTAATCCTGACTTAGCTATTTCTTCTTTAAAGTAATCAAAAAGAGGTACAGCCTTATCAGGTTTTGCCGCCTTTATGAAAGAAGGACGGTTACCTTTTTTATAATCTGCAATTAATGTAAACTGGCTGATGCAAAGGATTTCTCCTGAAATATCCTTCACAGAAAGATTCAGTTTTCCCTCTTCATCTCCAAAGATTCTTAGATTTAAAACCTTCTGTACAAGCCAATCTGCATCTGCTTTTTCATCATTTTCATCTACACCTACAAGCAGCATGAGTCCCTTTCCGACTTCACCCACTGTTTTTCCCTCTACTTTTACACTCGCTTCAGAGACTCTTTGTATAACGATCTTCATTTTATATTCTAATAGTAAACATTCAACGTTTTGCTTGGCGCATCATAACTGTAAGGATAGGTCTTAGGCGGAAGAGATGTTTTAGCGCCAGACTCTGGCTGTCCTGTACTTAATATCCATCTTGTGTTATCCTGAGGGCATAGAATGGCAATATTGTCCTTTACCTCAAGAGTTGTATTGTTATCAGGGCATATATGAGGCGCATTCCTGTCATATACTTTAAATCCGTTTGCTGTTCGGACAATGATTAACCCTCTTGTTCCGGACTGCTGCTCATTGACGTAAATCCAACCGTTGATATTGTTCAAAGCATAGTAGGCAGGCAGATTTAAATTAAGCGATACATTGATCGGAGTATTGGGAAAGCAGCTCACTGTATCTTCTCTGCTTCCACAAGAATTTATAGTTAAATTACTGAAAATCAATAAACTGAAAATAGATAAGATTGAGAAAGTTTTTTTCATTTCAATTTAAATTTTTATATATTTGTAAAAGTTAAACGATTACAACACGAAAACATTGTCCGGCAAATGTCGGATTATTTTTTTATACTAAAACTAAATTTTGAAAATTATGGCAAGCTATGTAACTAAGGAGGGCCTAGAGAAAATGAAAGCTGAGCTTGAACAGTTGGAAACTGTGGAAAGACCAAAAATTACTCAGCAGATCGCAGAAGCCAGAGACAAAGGAGATTTGTCGGAAAATGCAGAATACGACGCGGCTAAAGAGGCTCAGGGGATGCTTGAAATGAGAATTTCTAAGCTGAAAGACGTTGTCTCTACTTCTAAAATTATAGACGAAAGCCAATTAGATACTTCAAAAGTTTCAATCTTAACAACAGTGAAACTTAAAAATAATGCTACCCAGCAAGAACAGGTATTTAAATTGGTACCGGATAACGAAAGCGACCTGAAGACAGGAAGGATTTCTGTAAACACTCCTATCGCAAAAGGTCTGTTAGGAAAAGTGATTGGCGAAACTGCTGAAATTACTTTACCCAACGGGAACAAACTATCTTTTGAAGTATTAGACATTTCTTTATAGTCTGATACCATATTCTATTTCTAACTTCTGATATCCAACTTCTATATAAAATGAGCACTATATTCACAAAAATCATCAATGGCGAAATTCCCTCCTATACAATTGCAGAAGATGAAAATTTTATTGCATTTTTAGACGCAATGCCTTTGGTGAAGGGACATACTTTAGTAGTTCCGAAAAAAGAAGTGGATTTGATTTTTGATCTTGAAAGTGAAGAATACAAAAACCTTTGGGGATTTGCCCAAGAGGTAGCCAAGAAGATCAAAACTGCAATTCCATGTGTAAGAGTAGGAGTGGCGGTCGTAGGACTTGAAGTCCCTCATGCGCACATCCATCTCATCCCTTTAAACAAGGTGGAAGAAATGAATTTTAGAAATGAAAGATTAAAATTAACGAACGAAGAATATACAGAGATTCAAAACTCAATTATTAATTCTTAAAAAACAGAAAATCGTAAAAAAGTAATTTTTTACGATTTTCTTTAATAACATATACATATATATTATATCATATGAACTCAAACCAATGTTCTTTCTGTGGCAGAAAAAGAAATGAAGTGCAGATGCTGATTTCTGGCCAGAATGGTTTTATTTGTGAAAATTGTATAGAGCAGGCACATGCTATTGTAAAAGACGGTGCATCGAAAACAGGGCATACACCTGCAGACAACATGGATGAGCTTAAAAAACCTAAGGAGATCAAGGTATTTCTTGATCAGTATGTGATTGGCCAGGATCAGGCGAAAAAACAGCTTTCAATTGCTGTATATAATCACTACAAGAGACTACTTCACGCTCAGGACGAAAACAGAGAGGTGGAGCTTGAAAAGTCAAATATTATCATGATAGGGGAGACCGGAACAGGTAAAACCCTTCTTGCAAAAACAATCGCGAGAGAACTTAATGTTCCTTTTTGTATCGTAGATGCTACTATTTTGACAGAAGCCGGATATGTAGGAGAGGATGTTGAAAGTATCCTGTCCAGACTTCTGATGGTCGCGGATTACGATGTGGAAAAAGCTGAAAAAGGAATTGTTTTCATCGATGAGATTGATAAGATTGCAAGAAAATCCGACAATCCAAGTATTACAAGAGACGTTTCCGGAGAAGGAGTACAGCAGGGATTATTGAAACTGTTGGAAGGAAGTATTGTGAATGTTCCACCACAGGGAGGAAGAAAACACCCGGATCAAAAATATATTCAGGTGAACACTCAGAACATATTATTTATTGCCGGAGGGGCTTTTGACGGAATCAAAGAGATTATCGAAAGAAGAATGAACAAACAGGCAATCGGATTCAGCTCTGAAAAAATTAATAAAACAGATGAAGACGAATATGTATTAACAAATATTAATGCAATTGATCTTCGTACTTTCGGATTAATTCCGGAACTTTTAGGAAGATTTCCAATCATCACTTACCTCGATAAACTCACAAAAGAGACGCTGGTAAGAATCATGAAGGAACCTAAAAATTCAATCGTGAACCAATTTGTAGAACTCTTCAAAATGGATGGCACGAATTTGGCAATTACGGATGGAGCAATTGAAAAAATTGTTGAAGAAACCCTTGAAAAAGGATTAGGTGCCCGAGGACTAAGAGGCACTACTGAAAAAGTTTTGGAAGACTACATGTTTTCAATCGGAGAGGAGAAAGATATTGTCCTTACAGAGGATAATGTTTTGATTAATAGATAATTTTTTTTTTTTTTTAGAAAAAAAAATAATACCTTTGCGGGTGAAGATTGTATTAACACACAAATAATTTATACAATGAGAAAAAGTTTATTTGCTATAGGTCTTTTAGCAATTAGTTATTCTGTTCAGGCGCAGATACTATGTCATGTTGACACTAATGCTAATATGTATGTGAGCGAAGGCACCCTAGTTTATAGCGGTGGAGGTGTACAGACAAGAGGTAATGGTCTTTTGGACGTACATGGAAATATCATGGTTGTAGGATCTGCTACAGATGGTTTTAAGACAATTGATGCTGGCGGTGCTGATAAAACTGACGGTGGAAATATCATCTTAAGACTTAACACTCCTGCTTCTTTTGCTACTTCCACGTATGGTCAGTTGTACATTGATGGATTATCCCAATCCAACATTTCAGGTGTTGTCACCAAAGAATACAGAACTACAAGTAACGGTAGCGGTAATTATTTTCAGCAAGTTGCTTTGCCTTTCTCTGGTAAAGCTTACAATTCATTATCTACTGAAGTGGGCAAGGTTTTCAATACTGGAAGGTATGATAATCCAATTCTTAAATGGGATAATGCTAATGCTGTTTCTATTACCACTTTGAATCTAGCTCCTACCTCGACTACTTGGGATGCTTCAGGTTATTATATGCTTAAGGTTAAAAATAACGACTGGAATCCAAGTACTCCTGCAGGTGCAGCGACTGTATTCAATATTAATGGTAAACCATATGCACCATATGCTGGTGTTATAACATTGCAGAATGGAGGGAAATCTAATTTAGGTGCTTCTAACGTAGTGTTTGGAGCTAATGGTAATGCTGTAAACCAATACAACGAGAAGTACAATACTTATCTTGATGACAGTTTTGAGTTTACTCTAACCCCATGGTCTGGAACATTTGGTCAAAACTGGTATCAATTCGGAAACCCTTTCCTTACCAATATAGATTTAGCTAATATTGGATATACTGAAGGTGGTACAACAACTGATGGAAATGCTGTGAAGAATATCTGGGGTATTGAATATAACCCGGGTACAGTGGTTACTCTACCAAATGGTTCTACTTATGCTACAGGAGCTCAGGTAGTTACTTATATAGCTACAGGTGATGGAGTTGCTCCGGCAGTTGGGGATGTGAACTTAGATAAAATGGTTATCAAACCTATGCAGTCGTTTAAAATAAAGTTAAGAGATAATTCACTTCAAACTTTAAATTTTAATACACTGAGAAGATTTAAGTCAACAGCAAGAACATCAGGTACTGATTATAATGTGAATGCTGCTAGAAATGCTAATGTGAAATCTGTAACGAATACTGTAAAACAGCTTGGGGTGATTGGACTAGATGCTAATGGAAAAGAACTTTCCAGAACATACTATGTTGTTTCTCCAGGATTAACAACAGGACACCAGATTTCTGCTGCAACTTCGGTTCAGGCTTCAGCCGGTAAAAACCTTATCGGTACTTATGAAGAAGCATTGAATGGCGGGTATGATACTAATAATCAAAACTATTGGTTATATATTAACGAAGCTAATGAGAATAACTTCCAGGGTAAGAATGTTAAGCTAATGAGCTATTACGACCAGGTGAAGTCTTATAAATTCGAGATCAGAGAAAACACTGAGTTAATTCCAGCTGGTGCACACCAGTTATCTTCAGGAATTGGTTTCTATTATAAAGCAGAAAATGGCAATTTAATAGAAGCTAAACAAGGAGATATTGTTCCTGTAACAAATGAGGAAGCTAATTTGTACTATGGAGAACCAAGTAATATTACTTTAGCAGTAGATAATAAAGCTAATGCTTCAAGAACACTTGTAGTGTATGATCCATCTATTACAAATTACATTGTAAGATTTGATCCAAAATGGAAAAAAGCAGATATTCAAGTTTATGATATGAGCGGTAAACTGGTAATCTCTAAAAAAGCGGTTGAAACATCCAGAGATTTTGTAATCGAGCTTGATGGCTCAGTTAAAAATTCATATGTTGTAAAAATCGTTTCAGATAAGGGAGAAACTGTTAACACTAAAATCTTAAAATAAACCACATGAAGACTATTAATAAACTAGTATTGGCCTTTTTTCTATTTGTTATATCTTTAGCAAATGCAGCTCCACCACCGCCAAGCGGAGGAGGAAACGGAGGAAATGGTACCGGATCACTTGCCTCACCCATTGATATGTATGTATATGTACTTGGTATTGTAGCAATTGGATTTGTTGTTTACTTTACAAAAAAGTATAAAAGCGTAAAAGCATAAAATTTTATTAAAATAATATTAAACTCTCTGATTAGTCAGAGAGTTTTTTTATTTTTACTCTATGAAAAAGATTTATACGCTATCTGCTGTTTTGGCCGCATTTGCTCTACAGGCTCAATTTACGGTTACAATTCAGACTCCGGCAGATTTTAAAGATCAGGATGCTATTCTATATACATTAAACGGCTCGAAAGATATTATTGTTACTAAAGAACAAAGTAAGAATAATACATGGACCTTTAAATACCCAAGCAACTACATGGGAATGATGAAAGTCTATTTCCCGGTTTCTAATAATACAGTAAGCTTTATTTCTGAAAATAAAAATGTCAACTTTAAGCTGGATATCCAGAATAATAAGGTTAAAGATGTTACTTATCTGGACGAAGCTAATGCTCTGATGAGCAAGCAGCAGGAGGGATCACAAAAGAAAGAGCTTATCCTGCCGGCTTTATCTCAGATCAAAGAGTATTATAAAGATAACACAGACTTCGGAAAAGCTTTGAAAACTGAGATTGACAGACTTTCTGGTAGTTCTAGTTCTATTGATGCAGCACAGCATCCGTTTATTACATATTATAATACGAATTATAGTAAGTTCTTATCCAATTCAGCGGATACAACCAAAAAAGTAGATCAGGAAGAAATAATCAACTTTTTGGATAAATCAGGTGATATGCTTGAGAGCTCATCATTATTGAGACCTGTATTAGTTAATTATCTGAACTCAGGTGGTAATACTAATGTTACAGCTTCTGTTGATAAACTATTAGATCGTTTGAAAGTGGAAACTCCAAGAGGACAGACTGTATTATCAGAACTGATCGACATCTTTGATGTTTATGAGATGGATGAATACAAGAGTAAATATCTTTCCCTTGCCAAGAACCTTAAATGTACAATTACAGACAGGCTTGCTTCTACATTGAAATCGAATGCGAACATTGAAATGGGGGCTGCTTTTCCTAATTATAAATTCCAGTCACCTGTAAATACCACTGCAAAGTCATTATACGATATAAAAGCAGATAAGAAGGTTGTTGTTTTCTGGTCATCTACATGTTCGCACTGTGAAAGCGAACTTCCGAAACTTCTGGAAAAATACAATGACCTTAAATCAAAAAATATTCAGGTTATTGGGCTATCCCTGGATGTTGATAAAAATTCTTATTCTAAAAAAATTGCTGCTTTTCCTTGGGTGAATGATTCAGAATTGAGAGGCTGGAACAGTAGCTACACTGATTTGTACAATATTCATGCAACTCCGACGTATTTTATTTTAGATGCTAACAATAAGATAATCAGTAAACCAGACCATGTTGGGGATGTTTTGGAATATTTTAAGCTAAAATAATTTTGGAGGTAAAGAAATATTTTCTATATTTGCACCACCAAAAAGGCGAGGTAGCTCAGTTGGTTAGAGCGCAGGATTCATAACCCTGAGGTCACGGGTTCAATTCCCGTCTTCGCTACGATAAACCGCAATCATTGATTAATGATTGCGGTTTTTATTTTTAGAATAGTCAAAAACATTATCTTCTAATTTCTCCAAAAAATTTTCTTTTTTTATAGATTCTGACTTTCCAAGAGAAAATTGAGGGATTTCAAGTCTATACCTCTTTTGACCATAGTACTTATAGTTTTATAATAAAGGGAAATTAATATGTTCCTTTTATTTGCTTTCTCATAGGCTTTTTTTGAAAGAACTTTTTTATTTTGATTCACACTCTTGTTTAGTCAGATAAAGCGAATAATTGATCTCTAAAACAGATGTATGTAATGGTGATCGTTTTTCCCTAAAAGAGCCTTGGGTGAATGCTTCTTAAGACATCATAAAAAAGCCGTTTTACAATCTGCAAAACGGCTTTTTATTTTTTGTACAGGTTCTTTATCAGACCTGGTATCCAAGTAGCTTTCTAATCTGATAGAAGAATCTTTCAATCAGTCGCAGATCTTGTGTTACGATCTCTGCACTTCCTCTCAGTTCTTTATCAAAAGTAAGCGTTTTGTTGTAGCTTGTTTTTAATCCTTTTGGTAAAATCACATCTACATAATAATTTCCTTTTTCATCAGGAATAAGAGAGATGTTCTGCACTTTTCCTTCGATAATACCGTATTCCTGGAATCGGTAATTGTCGAGCTTAATCAGTACTTTTTCACCCGGAATTATTTTTCCTGAATTGACCGTTGGAACGGACATTCTGCCTACTAACTGTTCTTTATTTTTAGGAAGAATAGAAAGGATGGGCTCCCCTGACTTTACGAACTGATTCTCGCCAAAAAACTGTTGAAAACTGGCAACACCATCAGTAGATGAGATGACAAGGTAATTCAGTTCCCATTGCTTTAGAGACTTTCTCAGCTGTTCAAGGAGCTGTAAAGTTTGTGAAGAGTATGTGATTTTGTCCTTTTCTGTGTTAATGGCAGTTCCACTTTTTGTTTTATTAAGGTTGGAAATACCTTCATCCATTTGTGATATGGAAATTTTAAGATTTTCAAGATTTTGCTGAGCCTGAAGAAATTTGATCTTTTCATTCTCAAGTTCCATTGCTGAAATAACACCTTGATTAAAAAGTTCCTGAGATCTGTTGAAGTTTTTCCTCGTCAGATCATATTTTATAGATTCAAGATTTTTCTGTTGTTTTAAGGTAGCTATTCTTATCCTGTATTCAGAAATACTCTGATTGGCTGCCAGATTTTCCGGAGCATAAGGCTGCAATCTTGTAAATAGGGCCTCATCCTGAAATGCCTTGGCAAAACTGTTGTATTCACCCTGTAATTCGCCTAATTTAAAACTTGATGTCTGGGCAATAGGGAAGGCGTATAATTTATCAGGAGTAATAGAGTCTACCAGTTTTTTCAACTCTAAAATATCTTTATAGTTGGCTGCAGACTGCATGACCATCAGTACATCATTTTTTTTAACTTCCTGATGATCTTTTATAAATATTTTTTCAATTTTTGAACTTGTTCTTGCTTCTATTTTCTCTGGAGGATTCTGAGAAGTTACAATAATAGGAGCTGGCACAAACTCCGGATATTTTATAATGTAGCTCATTAATAGAATGAGCAGGAGGATAATAAATATAACGGTATTCCCCCAACGGATCATCCAATGAGGAGGCTGGGTAAGAATATCCTGTACGCTTTCTGAGCGGAGTTCAATATTGTCTAAAACGTCTTCTTTCATTGTTATGTAGTAAAATTTCCCCCAATATTTCAGGGGGAATATAATTTAATTAAATGGGCAATTCCCGTCATACCATGATGGTGGTGAAGTATCTGCATCCGGTGGACATGCAATATGGTGGAGACGGCATGGCATCCAACTGCCAAGACACCAAGAACCACAGCAGTTGTTGTCCGGAATAACTACACCTCCGCTGACAAATGTCAGATCTTTTCTCGAAAGTTTTTTTAGATTTTTCATGATTAAATTAGTTTTTATTTTTCCTACTCTGTAAGCTTTTCGGATTCCGCTGTATGTTGGTTAGCTTCCCAATTCAAGCTGATTTCTTACAAGTCTGTAATATTCTCCCCTTAAATCTACCAAATCAGCATGGCTTCCTTCTTCCACTACTTTTCCTTGATCCAGCACAATGATTTTATCAGCATGTCTTACTGTGGAAAGCCTGTGGGCAATAACTACAGCAGTTTTTCCTTTGAAGAACTGCTCAAGATTTTCCATGATCACTTTCTCATTATTGGCATCCAGTGCAGAGGTTGCTTCATCAAACAAAATGTATTCAGGTGATTTGTATACTGCTCTTGCAATAAACAGCCTTTGTTTTTGGCCACCGCTGACTCCTACACCTTCATTTCCAATCTTTGTATTATAGCTTAGTGGAAGACTTTCTATAAATTCTTTGATGTTGGCAATTTCTACGGCACGTCTTAGTTTTTGTTTATCAATATGATCTTCACCTACTGCAATATTATTGGCAATAGTGTCATTGAATACATATCCTTCCTGCATTACCACTCCACAATGATCTCTCCAGTTTCTTGGAGAAATATTTTTCATATTGGTGCTTCCAATTCTGATCTCCCCCTTGTCAGGATCATAGAACTTCATCAAGAGTTTCAGCAGAGTTGTTTTTCCACTTCCGCTGGCGCCTACAATTGCAGTCGTCTGCTGATAAGGTATGGTAAGGTTTAAGTTTTCAAAAACGGGAACATCAGAACCTATATATCTGAATGACATGTCTTTGATCTCTATGTCTTTTTTTGGAAAGTCTGTGACGTATTGTTCATTCTTATCTTCTTCATCATCTTTGTCATGAATTTCCCCCAATCTTTCAAGGGAAATCTTAGCATCCTGTGTCTGTTTGATAAAGTCGATAAGCTGGAGAAGAGGGCTGTTCAGCTGTCCAATGATATATTGTACAGAAAGCATCATCCCTAAGGTAAGATTTCCACTTAAAACCAGTTTTGCTGAAAGGAAACTCACCAGGATATCTTTCATCTGGTTGATAAAATTTCCTCCCACAGATTGCCATTGCTCTAGTGAAAGCGATTTTATTCGGATTTTGAATAATTTTACCTGAAGAAATTCCCAGTCCCATCTTTTCTGCTTTTCAGCGTTATGCATTTTGATTTCCTGCATCCCGTTGATAAGCTCGATCACCTTACTCTGTTCCTGAGATACCTGAGAGAATCTTTTATAGTCAAGCTCTTTTCTTTTTTTCAAAAAGAAGCTGATCCAGCCGATATACAATATCGCTCCTACAAGATAAACAATGAATAATCTGTAATCATAAAACAGAAGTACAATACTGAAAATGATAAGATTCACCAATGAAAATAATGTATTTAGAGATGAGCTTGTAAGAAGCTGCTCAATTCTATGGTGGTCATTTATTCTCTGCATGATATCTCCGGTCATTCTCGTGTCAAAGAAACTTATTGGAAGCTTCATCAATTTGATAAAGAAATCGGAAATGATCGAAATATTAATTCTTGCCGAAAGGTGAAGAAGAATCCAGCTTCGAATGGTTTCAATACCCATTCTTCCCAGGAACAACATGATCTGCGCAAGTAAAACCACATAGATAAAGTTAATATCCTGATTCTGTATCCCGACGTCTACAATACTTTGGGTAAGAAACGGGAATATCAGCGATAATAAACTTCCTCCCAAAAGTCCTACAGCAAGCTGTACAACAAGTGTTTTATACTTTAGAAGGTATTTGGAAAGGAAAGTAAAGCTGGCTTTGCTCTCTTCCGCATCAAATTCAGTTTGGAAGAATGCAGGAGTTGTTTCAAGAATAAGGATAATTCCTTCTTCTGTTTTCTCATTGGCATTTTCTCCGATCCAGGATTTGATAAATTCTTCACGCGTATAGGTGATCAGCCCATAACTGGGATCTGAAATATATACCTTATTGTTTTTATCAATTTTATAAACGACAACAAAGTGATTTTTATTCCAGTGTGCAATACAAGGGAATGGAACCTCTTCTGTGAGGGTGTTGAAGTCAATTTGGACTCCCATTGATCGGAATCCCAGGTTTTCTGCAGCATCACTCAGCCCAAGAAGGCTGCTTCCTTCACGTGTGGTTTCGGAGAGATTACGAATCTGTTGCAGGGATATACTTTTACCATAATGTTTACTTACGATCCTGAGACAGGTAGGACCGCAGTCTTTGGTATCTGGCTGCTTATAAAAAGGAAATTTTTTTTTCAAAACTAATACTCATTATAAAATGCCGTCAATAAATGACGACATTTTTACTTTAATTCAATTATAATTCAATGAAATGGTGAACCGGAAATAGGTCCATTTATCACCGCTTTTCTACTCTTTTACACCTTTTCAGATGGTTATTTTGTTTTTCCTAAGATAGTGAAATTTTTGAATGCATAAGATTTATTTACTAAATCTCATCATCTTCAATTAATTCATCAATAAAGAACAAAATGTCTTCACGATCATACTTGTCGGGGAACTGGTATCCGTTGATGATAAAGATAGGAGTAAAGCTTAATCCCGCGTTACTGTTTTCCTTAGACATCTCTACCAGTGGATTCAGGTTTTCCGATGTTACATTTCCTCCGGAAAGAGCATTGATTTTGCTTTCATCCTTTGTTTCAAACCATTCTTCTACAGCATGTAAAAATTCTTTTTCAGGTTTGTTATGATAAATATAAGTTAAGTCTGAAATAAGCCCGGTGTATTTTTCTTGAGCTCTTTCCGGGCTGTAGTTGAATCTCATCTGTAAAGAGATGTTATCCGGATATTTCTCCAAAAGACCTTCTGCAAGCTTATGAGCATCTTTACAGAAACCACAATATGGATTTGAAACGATGGAAATACGAAGTTTAGCATCTTTTTTCCCAACGGCGAAAGTTTCAGTATCCTGGAATTCTATTTTTTGATTCTGCTCCATTTGATTTTTGAAAAGCTCATAATTTCTTTTAAATCTAAGGTTTTTAGCATTCGATTTCTGAAGCGTTTCTTTTTGCTCAAGCAAAGTATTAAAATAAATAATAGAAGAGAAAACAAGCGCCCATAGAATAACAGTCAATAAAAGTGTTCCAATACTGAAAGAGAAATTCTCGAACAATAAACTGCTGATGACCAACTGTCCTACAAGGATTGAAATAATCAAGAGACAAACTCTACAAAATGTTTTTTCCACAAATGCCTGGATGTATAAAGAATATCCTATGGCAAGTACAGAGACAAAAGTAAATCCTTTTACAATATAAGCTGTTGCGGGTAAAAACAGACCCAATACAGCAAGTCCGGCAAAATAAATCAGAGAAAAGTCTGAAAACTTTAATCCTAAAATACTTGTTTTATCCTGTTTTATAATTTTATCACATGAATTGGCTGTTTGGCTGGCAGCAGCACCTCCGCCACCACATATACTCCCAATTACAGTGGATGTATTTCCGAATTTCTGATTGAAAATTTCCAGTGAAATATATACACCGGCTAAAGAAAGAAGATTGAACAGGGCTTCATAGATCGTTTGGCTTATAAAAGAATAGGCCAGAACAGCAGCGAAAATCAAATAAAGGACAGGTTTGAAATTGAAAGCTGTTTTGCTTTCTGCGTTCTCCGTTTTTTCAAACAAAAGCACAAAGTCTGTTGATTTGGTATAAAGCTCTTCTTTACCCAAAGTTTTTGCCTTTTCTGAATATACTGAATAGTTGCTTCCTGACTTTTTTACCAGAGAAAATGAATTTTCAACAATTGCAATAAATTCTTCCGGAAGCTCATCCCAATACTCCTTGTCAAGTTCATAAGCATCATTTTTTACCCCCATAAAGTTGAGTGTGTCACTAAAAGCAAGTGCAGATGGGTAATTGGGATGTGAGTTGAACTGGAAAATGAATTCCTGTTTATCGAGTTTTAAGTGGTTAATTAGTTTGTCAAAAATCATGTTAATATTTTTATCTAAAATACACAGATGTTTTAAATATACAAAAAAAAATCTCCTTTATTAGTGAGATATAAGCAGGTGTTGGTAGATTTTATTTGAATCTCAGTATTTTATTTTACAAAACTTGAATTTAAAATTAAATTCTATGCTATGTTTTTTTATTAAAATTAGCTGATTTTCCCTGTTTTCAGAGATAGATTATTTCTCGATAAAACAGGTTTTTGAGGAAAATACCTGATTTTCAGGATATATGTTTTGGACACAATAAGGATCGTTTTTCATAGACATATATTTTTAACCGTTCATCGTTAAGTTTGCATTAAATTTTACTTTTGGGAGTGAAAAGAGCTTTCTTTTAAACAAAATATAGAGCGTTTTTGTAAGGAATAAATGGTGTTAAAACAGTAAAAATAAATGCTGCCATTCTGATCCCAATATCTCTGTTTTTTTTGAACTCAAATTTTAGAAATATCATGTAAAATAGGCGTGATAACTCCAACTTTAAAAGTATGAAATATCGAGAAAAGTGCAATAAATTATATTTAAACAATCGTTTAGTTTATTGATCTTTTTATAGGTTATATGGTGTTTAATTGATGTTTTTTATATTGATGTCCGGATTGATTGCGATTTGTGATGTTTCGGTATGAACTCAAAAAAACTTAAAAAATCATAAAGTTTTCATAAAGTTTTAAAAAAGGATAGAAATGTTTTTGTATTTATAAAATATGTCGTACTTTTACATCGCCTTGAATGAGGGAACAAGTCAAGGTAATAAATTTTTTTTCATCATTTGTGTTTTTAGAATCGTATCGCCTGATACGATTCTTTTTTTTTGTTTATTTTTCGTAATTTAAGAGGAGATCTATGAAGTAAGAGTAGGTGACCGAGCCTTCCTGTTGGTTACTTTTCAAAAACAGATTGTTGGTGTATCCAAAGAAGTCATCCAGCCATCCCTGATGACTGAATACGAAATTTTTTTCATAAGTGCGGTCTTTTTTCATAGCAGGAGAATATTGATGAAGAACATTTTTTACAAACTCAGGATCTTCCTCTACAATGAACCTTAAAAGACTCTTTAACGTAAAAAGCTCGGTGCTGTACCGCAATTCCAGATTACTGGAATGAATCCCTATTAAATACCCCACAAAATTAGCTTCCTGTTCCCTGGCGAAACCCAGCTGATGAGAACTCTCGTGAGCGGTTGTAAAAGGGATGAAAGTAGGAGGTAATTCAGAGTTATATTGGGCTTCTGCGGTAAAAGGATTGTAATACCCCAAAATCCCGGTAAAGCTCATCACATTCCTGAATAAACTCGGTTTAATAGCTAATATCTGAGTGGCTTTTTTATCTGATATGTAAGAGGGTAATTTTGCCTGCTGATTGAGAATTTCCTTTTGTATAGCAGTAAGGTTTGTGATGACAAAAATTCCTTTAGCATTTTCATGAACAGACTGTCGGGTTAGCTTACATTTTTCAAGGTAGGTAAGAGCCAGTTTTTTTGCTTTTTCTACATCCGGTTCTTTCTGGCTTGAAAGCTTCTTAATAATAGGAGTCTGGAAGTACAGCATTCCCCAAAAGATTTGATGGATAAAATAAAAGATATTAATGATAATCAGGAGCTTTATCATAGAATCATTTCTTCGTTGCTTTCTGAATAAAGTGATTATATAATACAAAATAAAAGCGCCGAATATAATATAGATAAGATCTCCCATAGAAAACGGAATCCAGCTGAACAGCATCTGATGTATTGTTTTCTGAAGCTCAAAGAAATCCTCAAAAAAAGAAATCATCATTTTGGATTTTGAGAAACCGTAAAATAAAAGAAATTGGGCAAGTAATACACCTGCCCAAAATCTTTTCTTATTATATATTTTCCTTGTTATATTAATGACCATTGCCTTTAGATACTTTATCCAGATCAATGCCTTGGGCTTTCAAAATCCCACTTACACGGATCGCATAGAATGCAAGATAAGCAAAACAAACAACCCCAACGATATAACTGAAGTGGATATTCGTAATATCTGCAATATAACCTTGTATAAAGCTTACGATACCACCACCCATAATCATCATGATAAGATACCCTGATCCCTGGTTGGTGTGCTTTCCAAGTCCGTTGATAGCCAGTGCAAAGATACATGGCCATAGAGTAGAGCAGAAAAGACCTACACTGGTAAATGCATACACAGAAACCATACCTGAAGTGAACATACCGATAAGTAGAGCCGTAATTCCTGCTAATGAGAAGATTAAAAGCATCCTTGCCGGGTTTCCTTTACTCATGATATCGCAGATGATCATCGCAATAATGATAAATCCATATACATAGAATGGAGAAAGATCATGATGAGCCAGCGCATTTACGAATAAAAAGACACCAAATGCAAGATAAGGCGCTAAGAATCTTAAGATCTTTTTGAAGCCTGCGTTCACGTCAAATGCCTCTACAGCACCTGTCCAACGGCCAATCATTAATGACGCCCAGTATAATGAGATGTAAGGGGCTACATCTTTAGTTTCAAATCCTAAGTTTTTTTCCATATAAGCAGGAAGGTTACTCGCGGTGGAAACCTCCACTCCTACATACACGAAAATCGCGATCATTCCCATTACCAATTGAGGGTACTGGAAAGCTGAACTTCTGTGCTCTCCCGGAGTTGTATCATCTGTATCCGTACTATTGGTAGGTGTTATAGCAGGAAGGGAAGAGAATTTAAGCATTAAAGCTACAAGAGCAAAAGCTGCCCCTAATATAAGATAAGGTATTTTTACACTTTCGATACTTGCTTCTGTATTGGCTGCGCTTGCAGATCCAAAAATAGCAAATGCAACGATAAGTGGTCCTATTGTCGTTCCTAAGTTATTGATTCCCCCAGCCATTGTTAATCTCTGAGATCCTGTTTCCGTAGGACCTACCTCAATAGCGAGCGGGTTGGCAACAATCTGCTGAAGAGAGAATCCTAAACCTACAATAAATAATCCGGAGATCATTAACGGAAAAGAATGCATATTGGCAGCCGGGTAAAACAACAAGGTTCCCATTGCAGAAATAAGAAGTCCCACAATAAGACCGTTTTTGTACCCTATTTTATTGATCAAATCCTGCTTAATGCTTTTTGATATGATCATATAAATTAAAGAACCTACAGTATATGCTACATAGAAGCATATCTGGACCAGCATACTTTCAGTTTGTGATAAGTTGAAGGCTTTTTGAAAAACTGGGATCAGGATATCATTACTGGCTGCTACAAATCCCCAAAAGAAGAATACAGTAACCAACGGAATGAATTGTGCCCAATTGGTTTGTTTAGAATAATTTGACATATTTATTATAGATTTCACAAACAAATATAACTATTTCCTTTCAACGGAATACCTGATTAAGGTTTTTTTTATTTTTTCATAAGCCTCTGCCTTTAAGTCTTTTGGCGAATCTGTAGGCTCAATGATTCCATTGAAATACACCTTTACTCTTCCGGGAAAGCCTTTTGAGTTTTCAAAAGGGAACATTTCCTTGAGTCCGATAAAGGTATAAACAGCTATTGGGGAATGATGTTTTGAAGACAGCATAAATGCTCCGTCCTTAAAATCATCCAGGATAATAGAAGTGTCATCAGGTACACCGCCTTCAGGAAAAATGGCAATACTGTTGCCTTCCTCCATCTTCTCTGCACATCTTCGATATACATCAGCACGGCTTCTCGCACTCGCTCTGTCTACCATGACGCATATCCTTTTATATACGGTTCCAAAAATAGGAATCTTTACCAGTTCTTTCTTCCCTACAAAACATATCGGATGATCGGGTAATAGAATACAGGTAAGCATAATATCCATGATGGAAGTGTGATTGGAGATAAAGACATACGGTATCTTTTTGTCCATTTCCTGTTCTGAAAGCTTAATGAGATCATATCTGAAGCCCATTCCGTAGAACATTCCGAAACACCAGAGTCTGACAAGTTTATATCCGTACTTGTAGTGCTTTTTATTAAAAGATAAAATATAGACTGGGATTCCAATGGTAACTGTCAGAAAAAATGCCAACAACAGCAACCAGAATCTCCATAGATAATTTAAAATTTTTGTCACAGCCTAACCGTTAAAAATTACTTTCTTTTTTACCGAATAATTAAGAATGGAAACCAGCAATATTGCTGCAATTTTACTGATTATTTCCGGGCTCAAGGTATAAAAAAATAAATTGATATTGTCTTTAAATATAAAACTATAAAATATCTGGAAAAATCCTAAGCTGAGTAATGTTGAAAAGAAGGATACCACCATAAAGTAAGCAAACTCTTTTTTCTTCGAATGTTTTCCTCTTTCAAACACAAACCAGATGCTCAGAAAATAATTGGTGATGATCCCGCAGCTTGTAGAAAAAATATTACTTAAAGGATAATGTATACCATGAAAGTTGGTTTCCCTTACAAAGAAATGAGGAAGAGAAGTGCTGAAAATTTTAAAGCTTCCTATTTCTACAATAGCGCTCAGTCCTCCAGCAATGATGAAGAACAAAACCTGTTTCTGGCGTATGAGTATATCTTTCATTCAATTAATATAAAACTAAAAATTTGTGTACATATTGTATGAAGCAAGAGAGCGTTTATATTTCAGCAGGTGAATACCTTACCGTACTCTGATTGTTCATAATGATTTTAAAATACCAATAATTACAAAACTTCATAATATGAGTATGCAAATTTATAACTATATGTTAAACACTGAAAAAAGTTGTTAAAATATTTTTTTTAATTAAAATTATTTCTAATTTTAATATTCAGAATGATGTAATAATGACCTGATAATAAATTCATTTTCAACTCCTTGTGTTGATGGTTTTTTCTATCTTGTAGTGCACGATTAAGAGCATATACTCCAACATTTTATGACCCAATTATTAATAATATTTGTATGAAACGTCAAAACAAATACAGAAAATTCCAGCTTCAACAGAAAAATATTGAGGCTCTTGAGAAAGAAAATTCCCGCTTCAAAAGAGTGTATTCTGAATATGAAAATATGTCAAACGAATTATGGAATCTTGAAAACTCCAACGGGGAACCTGTCCCCGATGATTTTATCAATGCAATGGTATTACAGACTTCCTATCTGGAAGATGAAATAGAAGATTGGCTTTTACAATTCAATGAAAAAAAAACAGAGATTAAACATTAATGATTTTAGACAGCTTCCAGGTTGTTTTTAAATGCTAATTGAAGATAAATTCATAATTTAGCAAGCTTAAATTAAAATCTAAAATATGGTTGCTATTGTAGATAGTGGTTCTACTAAAACGGATTGGGTGATACTTGATGACTTTAAAAAAGTTTTTCTAAAAACAGAAACAATAGGTTTCAATCCGAATTTTATCAACAGAGAACTTATCGCTCCTGAAATACAGAAGAATAGCAATCTGATATCAGTTAAAAATTCAATTACCAAGGTCTTTTTTTATGGTTCCGGATGTGGAGTGAAAAAAAATTGTGAAACTATCGAAGAAGAACTGCAGAAGGTATTTGGAAAAGCCGAAATTATTGTAAAGGAAGACCTGATGGCTGCAGCCTATGCAGCATATGGCGGAAAACCTGCCATCGTATGTATTTTGGGCACAGGATCAAACTCTTGTTTTTTTGACGGTGAAAATCTGAAGATTGAATTGCCTTCACTTGGATTCCTGATCGGGGACGAAGGAAGTGGCAGTGCTATCGGAAAGCAATTAGTGCGCAGATATTTCATGAAAAAACTGCCTTCAGATCTTCACAAAGAATTTGAAGCAGACTATCAGCTTACTGTAGAAGATGCATTGAAAAATATGTATCATACTCCAAGACCAAACGCCTATTTGGCAAACTTTACCAAATTTGTGATCGAAAGAAAAGATCATCCTTATTTCCAGGATATGGTTTTTGAAGAAATGAGAAACTTCTTTGAATACCAGGTTCTCCCTTATGAGGAAGCAAAAGATGCCGAGATCAATTTCATCGGCTCTATTGCCTATTATTATGAAAACATACTACGTTCTGTAGCTACAGAACTTAATTTAAATGTGGGACATGTTGTGCAGAAACCAATTGAAAGCTTAGTAGATTACCACATTAAATATATACTTTAACAAAAAACAAAATTTTATGTCAAGTAACAACAATCGTGACGAAAAGAACTTTAGCCAGGCCGCGCTAGATTATCATAAAGCAGAACCTAAAGGAAAAATTGAAGTAATCCCGTCAAAGCCACACTCTTCTCAAAGAGACCTGTCACTGGCTTACTCTCCTGGGGTAGCTGTTCCTTGTATGGAAATTCATGAAAAACCGGAAACTGTTTATGATTATACAGGAAAAGGAAACCTGGTAGCAGTAATTTCTAACGGTACTGCGGTACTTGGACTGGGAGATATCGGTGCTGAAGCTTCAAAACCGGTAATGGAGGGAAAAGGTCTTTTGTTCAAGATCTTTGCTGATATCAACGTTTTTGATATCGAGATTGATGAAAAAGACCCGGATAAATTTATTGAAATTGTAAAAGGTATTGCTCCTACTTTCGGAGGAATCAACCTGGAAGATATTAAAGCTCCTGAAGCATTTTATATAGAACAAAAACTGAAAGAGGAATTAAATATTCCTTTGATGCATGATGACCAGCACGGAACAGCAATTATCTCTGCAGCAGCATTGATCAACTCTTTGCAGATTGCTAATAAAGATATTGATAAAGTGAAAATGGTGGTGAACGGTGCAGGGGCCGCTGCTATCGCATGTACCAAGCTTTACATTTCATTAGGACTGAAAAAAGAAAATGTTCTGATGTGTGACAGTAAGGGGGTTATCAATCATAAAAGAGAAAATCTTACTCCTGAAAAATTAGATTTCATCGCTCAGACAGATATTGAAACATTAGAAGATGCTGTAAAAGGAACGGATGTTTTCGTAGGATTGTCAAAAGGAAACGTGATGACTCCGGAAATGCTGTTGAGCATGAATAACGATCCTATCGTATTCGCTTTAGCAAACCCAGATCCGGAAATCGCTTACGATCTTGCTATCGAGACTCGTAAAGATGTCATCATGGCAACAGGAAGAAGTGATTATCCTAACCAGGTAAACAACGTATTGGGATTCCCTTATATCTTCCGTGGCGCATTGGATGTACAGGCTACAGGAATTAATGAAGAAATGAAGCTTGCTGCCGTACACGCTATTGCTGACCTGGCAAAAGAACCGGTGCCGGAAGCTGTAATTTTAGCATACAACGTTCAGAATATGCAATTTGGAAGAGAGTATTTCATTCCAAAACCATTTGATAACAGACTGATCACAAAAGTATCAAGCGCTGTAGCAAAAGCGGCTATTGAAAGCGGTGTTGCGAGAAAAACGATTGCTGATTTTGAAGAATATGAGCACCAGCTTTTAGACAGAATGGGAAGAGATGAAAGATTGGTAAGAATGATGCAGAGCCGTGCAAAATCCAATCCGAAAAGAATTACCCTTGGGAATGCTGAAGAATACAACGTATTGAAAGCTGCTCAGATTCTTTATGAAGAAGGAATTGCTTATCCAAGCCTTTTAGGAGATAAGAAATACATCCAAGAGCAGATGGAGCGTTACGGAATTACTCTTGATGTTCCTATCATTGATCCAAGTGATGATGATCAGAAAGAAAACAGAAAAAAATACAGAGAAACCCTTTGGAAACTTCGTCAGAGAAAAGGAATGAACGAGTACAAAGCGAAGAGATATGTTCGTCAGAGAGATTATTTTGGACCTCTGATGCTAAGACATGGGGATACGGATGGTCTTATCGTAGGATTCTCTAAAAACTATACTTCAGTATTGCGTCCTGTGTTGGAAGTTATTGAAAAAGATAAAGGAGTAGACAAAGTAGCGGCAATGATGATGATCCTGTCCGAAAAGAAACCTATCTTCTTTGCAGATACATCCATCAATCAGAACCCAACCTCTGAAGACCTTGTGAATATTGCTAAAATGGCAGAATTTACAGTGAAATCTTTTGCTATTGAGCCTAGAATTGCAATGCTTGGATTCGAAAACTTCGCTGCTATTTCTGAAACTTCCAAAAAAGTAGCTAAAGCAGTAAGCATTCTTCATGAGAAATATCCTAAAATGATTGTAGATGGAGAAATTCAGCCTGATTTTGCAATGAATGCGGATCACCTGAGCGATTATCCATTCTCAAAATTAGGAACAACACCAGCAAATACATTCATCTTCCCGAATCTTGAAAGTGCAAACCTTTCTTACAAAATTCTGAGAGGTATGAAAGTAGCACAGGTGATAGGACCAATCTTAATGGGATTAAAACAGCCGGTACACGTTCTTCAAATGCGTTCAAGCGTAGATGAGATCGTAAACCTTGCTACGATTGCCGTTCTTGATGCTCAAAGAAGAGAAAAAAAATAAATCTAAAATTGAGATCCTGAGTAGTAATCACTAACCTCCGATCAGATTTTTCTTATTTAAAAAATGACACCTTAAACCGTGTTGAGATAATAAAAAGACTCCATATTTTGGAGTCTTTTGCTTTTATGTTAATTCATTGAATTCTTATTTGAAATTTAAGTTAAAAATCATTCGCGCGTGAAATGAAAACATTAATTAGTTTAAATTGCTATATTTGGGAGTTTTAAAAATTAATAATGATATTTTCTTTACAAGGCACTGTTCAAGAACTTACGCCTACCTACGCGGTAATCAATGTACAAGGGGTTGGCTACTACGTGGGAATCAGTTTGATGACCTCACAGACGCTGGTTTTGAATCAGCAGACTATTTTATTTATCCAGCAGATCATCCGTGAAGATGCTCATCTTCTCTTTGGTTTTAACACACGTTCAGAAAAAGAAATGTTCAATCTGTTAATTAGCGTTAACGGAGTAGGGGCTGTTTCTGCATTGATTCTGCTGTCAACACTGAGCCTTGATGAGATCGCTACTGCCATACTTTCAGGCAACAGTGCCCTCATCCAAAAAGCAAAAGGAATCGGTGCCAAAACGGCCGAAAGAATCATCGTAGACCTTAAAGATAAAGTACAGAAATTCAGTGATCCGAACGCGAATATTTCTGTGATGGTGGATAATAAAATTAAGGAAGAATCGTTATCTGCATTAGAAGTTTTAGGAATTCCTAAGCGGGCGAGTGAGAAGATTGCGGATAGAATAATAAAACAAAATCCAAGTATCTCGGTAGAAGAATTGGTTAAACAAATCTTAAAAAACATTTAACATTTGGTGGCGAAAAGTAAGCATCTTAACATATTTTTGTTCCTGTCGTTTCTGTGTATGTCTGTCAGCGCGTTTGCGCAGGTACGGAGTGATACAGCGATCATAAGAAAACAATATGAAGTGGCCGACCCTACGAGGTACGAAGCCTATTACGATATAAAAACCGGGATGTACTATGTATATCCTAAAATCGGAAATACCATAACAGGTCCTCCTACAGCGATGTCTCCGCAAGAGTATAAAGAATATATGCTTGCTACCCAGACAAAAGCTTATTACAAGGAGAAATCTGATAAATATAACCTTCTTTTCAGAAGAGACAGATCAGATGCAAGGAAGAAAGGACTTATTCCTTCACTCTTGATCAATAACAGGTTGTTCGAAACGATTTTCGGAGGTAATAAAATTGAAATTATTCCTTCAGGGTATGCATCTTTGGACTTTGCCGGATTGTATCAGAAAATTGATAACCCTTTGATCCTGCCACAAAACAGGACCAGTTTTACCTTCGATATCGATCAGAGAATTCAGCTGGGATTATTGGGTAAAGTAGGGGAAAACCTTCAGTTAAAAGCCAATTATGATACCCAGAGTGGTTTTGCTTTTGAAAACAGAATGAACCTTGTTTGGCAGGCAAAAGGAAGCTGGAAAGATCTTCAAAGCAAAGGCCTTGGAAATGTAGATAAACCCAACGAAGGAGGAGAAGATAAAATCATCAAAAGAGTTGAATTCGGTAACGTAAATATGCCGCTTTCAACCAGTCTGATCCGTGGTTCACAATCACTATTCGGGGTGAAAACAGAATTCCAGTTAGGAAAAACATTTGGAACAGTGGTCCTTTCCCAACAGCAGGGTGAGGCCCGTAATATTGTAGTGCAGGGTGGTGGTGTTATGAACAACTTTAAAGTTAACGCGATTGACTATGAAGAAAATCAGCACTACTTCTTAGGACACTATTTCCTGAACAAATATGATGATGCCTTACTTAATTATCCACAGATCAATTCCACCATTAATATTACCAGATTAGAAGTATGGGTGCTTGATCAGGGGAACAGTAATCTTGCCTATCAGAAAAGTATTATCGGAATCAGAGACCTGGGAGAAGGTCCTGGTGGTGTTACTTTACCGGATAACTCACTGAACGGTTTATATGACGCAGTTTCGTCAGTAGCAGGATCTAGAGAAGCCGGAAAAAACTATGGAACTATTTTCCAGGGGCAGGTGATTGGGACAGATCCCACTCCTTATGATAATGGAGAGCAATTCATATACAATACAAAAGCCAGAAAGCTGAATGCTAATGAATTTACTTTTCAGCCACAGCTAGGATATATTTCATTAAATCAAAAATTGAATGACCAACAGCTTTTAGCTGTTTCATACTCCTATACTGTTAACGGAAGCAATAAAGTATACAAAGTAGGGGAATTCTCTGAAGAAAGCCCGGTGCTTGTAACCAAAGTATTGAGAGTAAACAATAAAGTGAACACTCAATCTCCGATGTGGGACCTGATGATGAAGAATATCTATTCTATGGATGCAGGACAGGTAGCACCGGATGGATTTATCCTGAATGTATACTACAGAGATCCAAAAACAGGAGGTAAAGTAAACTACCTTCCGGATACTCCCGTAAAAGATCAGAACTTACTGAAATTATTCAACTGGGACCGTCTTAATATGAACGGAGACATCCAGAATAATAAAGACGGAAGCAAAGGAGATGGAATCTTCGACTTTGTCAACGGGATTACCATCAGACCGGAAACAGGGCGGGTTATTTTTACCAAAGTACAGCCTTTCGGAAGTTATATGCAAAAGGTTCTAGGGGGAACTTTTGATCCTCAATATGTTTTCCAGGATCTTTATACCAAGCAAAAACAAGCTGTTCTTTCCAGTAACCTTTCACAGAGATATACAATGGAAGGCCGTTATAAAGGAGTTCAGGGACAAGGTATTTCTTTAGGTGCAGTAAACGTGCCTCAGGGGTCGGTGAAAGTTGCAGCAAACGGAGTACAGCTTACCGAAGGGGTAGACTATACCGTAGATTATATGCTTGGAACAGTTACGATCATCAACGAAAACGTAAAACAGTCCGGGCAGGCTATCAATATTTCACTGGAAAACCAGTTGACATTTAATACCCAAAGAAAAAGATTCTTAGGATTAAATTTAGAAAGAAGATTCAATGAAAACTTTATCTTAGGAGGAACAGTAATCAATTACTCAGAGTCTCCATTGACTCAGAAAGTAAACTTCGGACAGGAAGCGGTAAACAATACCATGGCAGGGATCAACTTGATGTATAACAATCAGGCTCCTTATCTGACAAGGCTTACTAATAAGCTTCCTATGGTAAAAACCGAAGCGCCATCCAACTTAAACTTTAAGATGGAAGCAGCTTATTTAATGCCTGGACTGAATAAAGGGACCAATAACCAGTCTTATATTGACGATTTTGAACAAACGACTTCCAAGATATCATTAAAAGAACCGGCAGCATGGAGCTTAGCTTCAAAACCGGAAAAAAATACTTTGCCACCATTTAATACGTTGCCGGCAAATGACGACATAACAAGCGGATATGGAAGAGGACTATTAACATGGTATAATATCGACCCTAGATTCTGGGGAGTAGGAGGAAAAGCTCCTTCAGGAATTACACCACAGTCTGTATCCAATCACGCTTCAAGAAGAGTACAATACTCGGAGATTTACAACAACAGAGATTTTGTTGCAGGTGAACAGACCTTTACCAATACTTTCGATATCTCTTATTTCCCTAAGGAAAAAGGGCCATATAACGTAAACCCATTAACAGAACAGGCACAAAGCAGATGGGCGGGGATTATGAGGTCTATCAGCGTTCCAAACTTTGTTACTTCAAACATCGAATACGTAGAATTCTGGATGATGGATCCTTATGCAGATGGAAAAACGCTGGGTACTGATCCAAAACTTTTACTTCATTTAGGAAACGTTTCCGAAGATGTATTAAAGGATGGTAAAATGCAGTATGAAAATGGACTTCCTACTTCTGGTACCCCATCTTCTACTACAAATTCAAATTGGGGGACACAGCCAAAACAGCCGCCAATTTTATATGCATTCTCTACAGAAGGAGAGGACAGAAAAGTACAGGATGCCGGATATGATGGTCTTACTTCTGATCAGGAAGCAATGAGGTTCGGAAATACATTTGTAAACCCTGTAACCAATATTGCTGACCCTGCAGTGGATGACTTCGTATTCTATCTTTCTGATAAATTTACAGGAAGTCAGGCTGCTTCAGTTGTGGAACGATATAAGTATTTCAGAAACCCTGAAGGAAACTCTGAAGCAAACTCTTTAAATGTAGCTTCACAAACTCCGGATGCAGAAGATATCAATAAAGATTACAACCTTGATCAGACTGAAAACTATAATCAGTATGTTGTAAAGCTTGATCAGCCAAGTTTGTCATTAGGACAAAACAATATTGTTGATGTAAAGACAGTAAAAGCAGCATTTCAGAATGGGCAGACTGCAGATGTTAAATGGTTCTTATTTAGAATTCCAGTGTCTAAGTACGATCTGCAGGAAGGAACGCATGATGCTTCGGTGCTGAATAATGTAAGATTTGCAAGATTAATGTTGGCAGGGTTCGACCAAACATCCACTTTAAGATTTGGAACAATGGATCTTGTAAGATCAGACTGGAGAAAATATAACAATAAAATTGCCAGTACAATTGTTTCCGGTCCCGAAGAAGGGATAGGAGAAGTGACAGATCCGAACTTTGAAGTAGGAAGTGTGAATATTGAAGAGAATGCTTTAAATCAGCCTCCGTATGTGCTGCCTCCGGGAATTGACAGACAGGTATTAAGTGGAAATGCTGGAGCTCAAAGACAAAATGAAGCTTCACTTTACATGAAAGTAAATGACCTTAAATCTGAAGCAAGAGGAGTATTCAAGAATACAACACTGGATATGAGAAGATATAAAAAGTTGAAACTTTTTGTACATGCTCATGATCCATTGAATAGAGTAATAGGAATGGATGAGAAAACCAAATTCTTTATCCGTTTCGGAAGTGATGCTACTGACAACTATTATGAATATGAATCATCTCTAAAGATGACACCTACAACGGCAACAGCTCCTATGGAAATCTGGCCAATGGAAAATGAGGTGGATTTTGATGTTCAGAACTTTGTAGATGCTAAGATTAGAAGAGATAAGTCGGGAGTGAAAATTACCGATAGAACAGTAGATCCGGCATACCAGGAACCTTTTAAGAATATTTATATAAAAGGTAGACCAAGTTTAGGAAATATTACCACGATTATGATTGGGGTAAGAAATGCAGATGTAAGAGGAGGAACCGGAATTACAAGAATATTATGGGTAAACGAAGTCCGTCTTTCTGAAATTGAGAATGATGGTGGATATGCAGGAAATGCCAGCTTAAACTTTAACATGGGAGATCTGGCAACAGTGAATGCCAACGCTTCTTATACATCAGTTGGTTTTGGAAATATCGATTCAAAACCTGCAGAAAGAACGCAATCTACTCAATCAGCGTTTAGCATTAATACAGCGATCAATGTAGATAAATTCCTTCCTGAAAAAACAGGGGTTAAGATTCCTTTAAACTATTCTTACTCACAGACCATTGAAGATCCGAAATACAACCCTCTGGATACCGACGTAGAATTCAGTAAGGCGCCAAACAAGGAACAATTGAAAAAAGTAGCGAGAACGTATACGCAGCAGAGAAGTATAGGAGTCGTGAATATGCACAAGGAAAGAGTAAATCCAAATAAAAAGCCTAAATTCTATGACATCGAAAACGTTTCGGTAACGGCTGTTTATAACGATGACTATTTCAGAGATATTTATACCAAGAGAAATTACAGACAATATCTGAGAGGATATGTTGATTATAACTACACGTTCAAACCGTGGGTCATCAAACCTTTCAATAAAATGATCAGCGATACTGCGAAATCTACGAAGTATCTGAGATGGGTGAAGGAATTCAATTTTAATCCAATTCCTACAAGATTATCTTTCAGAACTGAAATCGACAGAAATTATAATGAACTTGAGTTTAGAAACGTGGAAGCGATCCTGAATGGAAATATGAACAGTGATTTCGATGCCATCAGAAACCGAAACTTCTTCTTTGGATGGCAGTACGGGTTAGGATTCAATTTCACAAAATCATTAAAACTGGAAATCAATTCAGCAACCAGAACCCTTAATGATAATCTGGATGTAAACTCAATGGACAACAAGTCGATCTTTGGAAATGTATTCAGAGCAGGAAGACCGGTATTGTATAACCACAGAGCACAGCTGAACTATAAACTGCCATTCCAGTATCTTCCTTATCTGGATTTCATTGATGCAGAAGTAGGATATGGATTTACCTACAACTGGGCTGCAAGGTCTACTTCGTTGACTGGATTTGTTGACCCTAACTCTAATCAGGTAGCAAGTTTAGGATCTGTTGGACAGAATACCAATGTTATTCAGGCAACAGCTTCAGCGGATCTTCCTAAGTTCTTCGGACAGTTTAATTATTTCAAAAAGATAAATGCTAAGCTTCAGAAACGCAGACAGGAGATGGACTCTCTGAACAATGTCTATACAAAACAATGGGAGAAGAACAGATACAGATACAAGAAATATAAATTTAAAAATAAGCTTACCCCATTTCAGAGCGCTGCATTCTTATTGACTTCTTTCAAGCAATTGAATGTAAGCTATAATGAAACGAATGGTACGGTACTTCCGGGATTATTATCAGCTCCTAACTGGTATGGTTCAGGCCAGACACTGGGAGGGCCAACCCTTGGATTCCTTTTAGGATCACAGGCTGATATCAGAAGAACAGTGATGGAAAACGGATGGGTGAGTGGTTCCAATTATATGACAGATCCATATGTGAGGATGTCTACCAAAGAATTGAGAGCAGACTTACAAGTGGTGCCGATGAATGATTTAAGAATAGATCTTAATGTGTTGCATACCTTTAACAGTAACTTTTCCCATACAGGATTTAACTATACCAATAATGGCGTTTCGGATCCTGACTTTACATTTGCCAGCGAAATGATAACGTATTCCAATACGACATCGCTTCTTAGTACATCATTTAAAGATGGACAAGCGGTTTATCAGGCGATCAGGGAAAATGCAAGAGCACTTTCACAACAGCTTGGAGGACCAGGCGCTGTATTGGATAACAATGGATTTGCTCAGCATTACAGTATTGGAAATGCTTATGTATTGATTCCTGCCTTTAAAGCAGCGATGGAAGGAAAATCGGTGACACCAATGAGCAATCCGAAGAAATCAGGATTCCCATTACCAAACTGGAGAATTACGTATTCAGGATTAAAAAACATCCCGATGATCAGTGGACAGTTCACAAAGTTTGATATCCTACATGCCTATACAGCTACTTATACCGCAACGGGTATTCAGAGTAATGTAGATTATCATGGTAACCCGAATGGATACTATCAGACCGTGGATAATGCAGGTAATGTAATCAAAAATGCTGGAGACAAGATTAATCCATATACATTTGCACAGGTGGGGTATGTAGAATCTTTCTCACCACTTATTGGGGTAGATGTTACCATGAGAAACAATATGCAGTTCGGGATACAGTATAACAAAACCAGAATGATGGTATTGGGATTGGTAAATCAGACGCTTACCGAAGATGCAAATACAGAATATGTAGTAAGACTTGGATATATTATAAGAAACTTCAGATTGGGAACTGCTAATATCAGAGGAAGAGGAACAAGAGGGAAAGGAAGTGACCTTAATATCAGAGGAGATATTTCATTAAGAGACAGTAAGACCTCTATTATGAATATCCTGTTGAATGATGCTCAGGTTACGGGAGGACAACGATTGATGAATATCAAACTTTCAGCAGACTACAATGTTTCTGAGAATCTGAACCTGAGAGTGTTCTACGAACAGATGACCTCAAAGTATAAGATTTCCACAGCATTCCCGCTGTCTACAATTAGAGCGGGTATTTCTGCCACATTTACATTCGGAGATTCCGGAGGTGGATTCTAAAAATAGTACAAACGTAAAAGTCCTTCAGTTTTGAAGGACTTTTTTTATATCCAATATTTGAAGCTACTATATTTTTGAATACATTTGTACAAAATAAAAATTAAAAAATGAACACACCATCAGAATTAAAGTACACCAAAGACCACGAATGGATCAAAATCGAGGGTAACGTTGCTACAATCGGTATTACAGACTTCGCTCAGGGAGAACTTGGAGACATCGTATACGTAGACATAGATACTGTAGATGATGATCTTAATGGAGGAGACGTTTTTGGAAGTGTAGAAGCAGTAAAGACTGTTTCAGATCTATTCTTGCCTATCGCAGGGAAGGTTATTGAGTTTAATTCAGAATTAGAAGCTCAGCCGGAACTGTTAAATACAGATCCTTATGGAGACGGATGGATCATCAAATTGGAAATTGCTGATGGAGCAGATCAGTCAGAGTTACTTTCTGCAGACGATTACAAAGCGATCATTGGATAAGATTTCAAAAATATTTAGTAAGATACTGCCCATTTATTGGGCATTTCTTACTTATATGCTCCTCAAGCCAGGAGAAGAAAACAATGAATATTGGTTCATGTTTAGCGGTATCGACAAGGTATTGCATTTAAGCATATTTGGAGCGCTGGGTTTCGCTTTCATTGCCGCATTTCCCAAAATAAAATTCTCATACTTTTTTCAAATCATCCTTCTCTATGCATTCCTTACTGAAATTCTACAGGAAGAAATGGGATTAGGAAGATCTATGGAAACGCTGGATATCGTAGCAGACACTATCGGATGTCTATTAGGGTACTATATATATAAGGTATTAATCAAACGTTTCTTTTAAAATCCTATCTTTAGGAAGGAGCAATGCTTCATTTCATGCCTTTCCTCTCAGAAACATTCAAGTTTTTTCACCCCTTCAAGCTCTCCAACATTCTTAGGAGCTATTCCTGCTATCCATTTCTACTCCTCGCTGCAGCGCTCTCCGCCCTTCCAACCCACCAACCCTCCTACCTACGCTGTGGGGTAACCATTGCTATCAGGGCTAGGGGAGGTCTAATTATGAATGATGAATGATGAATGATGAATAATGAGTTATGAATTATAGTTTCGCGGTTCGCGTTCCGGGTTTTCGGTTTTGAGATTACAATTCCAGGTTTTTGGTTATAAATAGGTGTATTCTGTATCATCAACTTTCTCTTGTATATAATATCCATCATCCTCTGTGTAAATCCTTGCGATCTGTGGTTGATAATCCTATCAACAAATAATCACGATCTTCATCCAGACTATAAAAATTCAATAGAAACGGGTTTTAACCCGTTTAATAAAAAGAAAACGTCCTTGTTGGCTTTACCCCAAACGTAAATAAAGAATATTTGTTTTTAGAAAAGCCCCTACTATTATATATAGGTATACCTTTCATTATACATTATACATTAT
>NZ_QAJO01000016.1:0-4125 GCF_003852415.1 Chryseobacterium sp. KBW03
AGGTTATTAACTAATGACGGCACTTCTGTCCAGCTTGGAATACCTACTTTTCTGTATCTAAGAACATAGGTTGCTCCCGGGAATGGATCCCATGTAATCTCTGCTGAGGTTGGAAGCAATTGGGTAATAGTTAATCCCGGAGGAGGAATCTGACATATTCTTTCCGTTGTAAATACTTTAGGGTTAGAATATGGATTCAGAGTAGTTTCTCCGTTACACTGATTAGCAATCTGAACTTCATAAGTGGTGTAAGGCTCTAAAGGAGTAACACTACCTAACACATACGTGTTTGCGGGAGCTGCAGGTAAACTTACAATATTCCATGTTGTAGTTCCTACTTTTCTCCATCTCATAGTATAAGTAGAACTTGGTACTATCGGAGCCCATGTAATCAATGCTGTAGTTGGAGTAATGTTACCCACGGTCACATTTGGAGGCGTTGGATCACATCGTGTCGTAAATGTCTTGATTGGAGTTGCCGTTCCCACAGTATCTCCACAAATAGCAGCTACTTCTACTTCATAAGTCGTAGCAGGCGTTAATCCATTAATCACTAATGGAAGGTTACCCAATTGGGTAGAAGCATATACTTGTGTCCATGCTGTTGTCCCCTGAACTCTGTATCTTACCACGTAGCTTACTCCTGCTCCTGTAATGGTAACAGTAGCGGTTGTATGAGTGGTAGTAAATGTAGGGGCATTAGGCGTTGCATTGCTGCAAGGTCTTATTCTTACTCGGTAATCTTCTACTTCTCCATCTACTGCATTCTGACACATAATAGGAGCACTTGTACGTTTAATTACAACTCTCATCGTTGTTGTCAATGGCCCTGTATATGCATTTGAAGGAACAGCAAAAGTGGCAGTAACCGGAGTTGTGGTATTGGCTGGAGAAATTAAGATTCTCTCAGCATCCGTGAACTGTCCGTTTCTGTCAAAGTCAATCCATGCTGTTACAGCATCGTTTCCTGTTGCACCCGTCCAACCTTTTGCTACGGAGATTTTATTATTTTGAGAATTAACATCTAAAGTAATAAGAGTCTCTGGAGTAGTATAGCTTATATAGTTAGTCTGTACTGAAGTATTATTCATTGGAGGAACTCCAAGATTCGAAGAGGTAACGGTTACATTCGAAATATGGTCATTCGTTCCAGAACCTGTCATCTGACAGTAAGACAACGGCGGCGTTGTAAATGCGACTGATGATGAATAAGATCCTGTAGCACCTCCGCAAGTGGTTGAAACCTGAACTTCATAATTCGTCTGTTCTGTAAGACCTGTAATTCCATAGAAGTTCTGACCAGCTGGTACAGTAGCGGTTTGCCATGCTCCACTTGGAGCAACTCTCCATCTTACAGTATACGTAGCTCCTGTTGTAGAAATCCATGATACGGTTGCATTATTTGCAGAAATATTATTTACTGTAATACTCGTTGGAGGAGCTGTTGTACAGGTTTGAGGGTCTACAAATCTTACCGGATAATCTTCTACTTCTCCCTGAGTGAATGTTCCACAAGGAGTGTTAGTACTGCTTGTACTCATTACAACACGCATACGTGTTGGTTGAGTTCCTGTATAAACTCCGCCTGCAGCATTAGGAACAGGGAAAGTAGCTGTTACAGGAGTAGTTGTACTGGCTGTAGTATTCAGAACTCTTTCATTTGTTTCAAATGTTCCGTTTCTGTTAAAGTCGATCCAAGCTGAAATTCCATAAGAGCTGCTAGAACCTGGCCAGTATTTGTTCACAGAAATTTTATTTGTATTTCCTGAACCTCTTTCCAAGATAACTATTCTTGTAGCATCTGTTGTATAATCTTTATATCCGTCCGATCCTGAATTACTAAACATAATAGGAGCATTCGTCGGAGTAACTGTTACATTATTAATATAGCCGCTTGTCCCGGTATTACCTGTAGGGTTAGCTGTACAATACGTAAGTGCTGGAGTTGTAAAGTTCACACTTGGTGAGAACGCTCCTGTAGTACCTCCACAAATAGTAGCTATCTGAACTTCATATTGTGTCTGATCTACTAAGTTGGTAAGCAGCTGACTACTTGTAAGTGGGGTTGTAATGTTAATCGTTGTCCATGTAGCATCCGTAACCTTTTTGTATCGTAATGTATACGTTGCTCCTATTGCAGGAACCCAGCTTACAACAGCCGTACTTGCAGTAAGGTTTGAAACAGCAATATTACTTGGGGGAGCCGCTGAACACGGTTGTAAAGCAATAACATTCAATGTAAAGTCCACATAGTTACCCGCAGACGCAGGCCCACAAGCAGTAAGAACTCCTAACTCCGATGTTGCCATTCTTACTCTGTAGTTACCAGGAGCCTGTCCCGCTGCTATTGGAATAGTCCCCGTAGCAGTTGCAGTATAGCTCGTAGTAGCAAGAATAGTTTCACC
The DNA here is from genome assembly GCF_003852415.1 of Chryseobacterium sp. KBW03. NCBI lineage: Bacteria > Pseudomonadati > Bacteroidota > Flavobacteriia > Flavobacteriales > Weeksellaceae > Chryseobacterium > Chryseobacterium sp. KBW03. The sequence continues at coordinate 2,406 of NZ_QAJO01000016.1, forward strand.
AGGGCCATTGAAGTTCATATCATTATTCCAGTCAACCCAAATATAATAGTAATATGTATTATTTCCTGCAGCTGCAAGGTTCACGTTTACTGAAGTACTCGGTATTGCGGAAACAACAGTCGCAGAATTATTTACATATGCTGTATAGCTGTTTGCAGTATAATTCAAATTTGCAATACCACCTGTTGTTGTAATATTATTCAGATAATATGATGTACTTGAAGTACCTCCTGTAGGTACGCAATATCCTGTATAGAAAGAAAGAGGTCCTTTCCATGCACTTTGATCCGTTGCACTACATCTTGCTCTCACCCATGCATAATATGTTGTATTAGGTACTAATGGTGAAAGAGTTGCAGTGGTTCCGGAAGGAACGTTTTGTGAAGGTACAGTTGCCCCTGTTGGAGCTGTGTTACTTGTACTGTAATAAATATCATACCCTCCTGCCGGCACATATGAAAAAGCGGTCCAGTTTAGTACAGCACTTGTAGGAGTTACCGTACCAATGGATAATGATCCGGTTGTAGGCATTGGTGGACATGTAGGAGGTGTGGTAAGGGTTATTGGCCCTGACCATGCACTTTGGGCTGTAGCACTACATTTTGCTCTTACCCATGCATAATACGTTGTGTTAGGCACTAATGGTGAAAGAGTTGCAGTAGTTCCGGAAGGAACGTTTTGTGAAGGAAGTGTCGCTGCTGTCGGAGCAGTGTTCGTCGTACTGTAATAAATATCATATCCTCCTGCAGGTGCAGATGAATAAGCTGTCCAGTTCAGTACTGCGCTGGTAGCCGTTATTGTTCCCGTAGATAAAGATCCTCCGGGAGGCATAGGTAAACATGTAGGCGGTGTACCAAAAGTTAATTGAACATTTGGTCTGCTGGCCGATAATGTACCATTTCCTGTAGGTGCTGTAGTATCTGCTTCGAAATACATATGACTTGCCGTGGCAGTACTGTATTTAAAGCCTGCTCCAGCCGTTCCCGAACCTCCTCCGGATCCTCCATAATTGGTTTCAACTAAAACCAGAAGATTATCCGTTCCATTATAATTGTATGGAAGCTGTAGTTGTAGGGTATTCCAACCAACCGCTAGGCTGGTTACATTCGCACTGTATACTAAAGTAGCGCCAGTAGTTACAGTATTCCAGCTTTGAGCCGTGATGGCTGTAGTAGTAGCTGGTACAGATTTTAAATACACTTTAACCGGGAAGGTAATATTCATCGTTGTGGTAGCCTCCCATCCAACGGATAAAATGCTTCCCCCACCCGGAGTGTTTATTTCTGCAGCAGTATAAAGCGATGCAGACCTCTGATACCCATAATAGGGAGTCAAAGGATACCGCTGTGTACTAGTTCCTGTTCCAATGGTGACTATCTGGGCATGCAATGACATCCCAAAAACCAACCCGAGAAACAGAAGTAAAGAGGTAAAGAGTTTCTTCATAATGTTTTGGTTAGAAATATATGTTAATCTTACAAAATTAATTATATTTTTATCAATAAACAATTAGATAACTCAAATCATTAGCACATATTAATAAATGAGTTATTCAATTTAAATATCCATACTTACAGGTCATAATTGAACAATAATTCGTAAAAAATACCATTTATTATTACAAAAAATGAGCCTCCATTTCTGGAGGCTCATTCTATTTGAAATTTAGTTTACTTATTCTTTGATAAATTTCTTCTGAACAGTTTTACCGTTATCATCG
>NZ_QAJO01000017.1:0-5687 GCF_003852415.1 Chryseobacterium sp. KBW03
AACAACAAAAAAGTCCTTTATCGTATGATAAAGGACTTTTTAAAAATAAAATAAAAACTGGCGGCGGCCTACTCTCCCGCGTTAGCAGTACCATCGGCGCTGGTGGGCTTAACTTCTGTGTTCGGAATGGGAACAGGTGAGCCCCACCGCTAAAACCACCCTAAAGGCTGTATATAAGGTTGCAGCTTATAGATAAAAGGCTGCAGGTTTTCCCTGCTTCCTAATAGCTGACATCTGCTACCTGGTTTATTTTCGATAAAAACTTTCACAAAGAGGTAACCTTGCTGCACTTCCGTGCGCCATATTAGGCTATAAATCTACGGGTAATTAGTACTACTTGGCTATGACATTACTGTCTTTACACCTATAGCCTATCAACGTCGTCATCTCCAACGACCCTTAAAAGATGTCTCATCTTGAGGCGAGTTTCGCACTTATATGCTTTCAGTGCTTATCTCTTCCAAACGTAGCTACTCAGCAGTGCACCTGGCGGTACAACTGATACACCAGAGGTTTGTTCAATTCGGTCCTCTCGTACTAGAATCAAGCCCTCTCAAACATCTAACGCCCGCAATAGATAGAGACCGAACTGTCTCACGACGTTCTGAACCCAGCTCGCGTGCCACTTTAATGGGCGAACAGCCCAACCCTTGGGACCTTCTCCAGCCCCAGGATGTGACGAGCCGACATCGAGGTGCCGAACCTCCCCGTCGATGTGAGCTCTTGGGGGAGACTAGCCTGTTATCCCCGGAGTACCTTTTATCCTATGAGCGATGGCCCTTCCATACGGAACCACCGGATCACTATGTCCTGCTTTCGCACCTGATCGACTTGTTGGTCTCACAGTCAAGCACCCTTATGCCATTACACTCTACGCACGGTTACCAAGCGTGCTGAGGGTACCTTTGAAAGCCTCCGTTACTCTTTTGGAGGCGACCACCCCAGTCAAACTACCCACCACGCAATGTCCTTCCCGAAAGAAGTTAGGCTCCAAGTAAGTAAAGGGTGGTATTTCAACGTTGGCTCCACCTACACTAGCGTGCAAGCTTCAAAGCCTCCCACCTATCCTACACATTACTTACTCAAAGTCAATACGAAGTTATAGTAAAGGTTCACAGGGTCTTTTCGTCCCATTGCGGGTACTCGGCATCTTCACCGAGACTACAATTTCACAGAGCTCATGGTTGAGACAGTGCCCAGATCGTTACACCATTCGTGCAGGTCGGAACTTACCCGACAAGGAATTTCGCTACCTTAGGACCGTTATAGTTACGGCCGCCGTTTACTGGGGCTTCAGTCAATGCCTTCGGTTTAACCCTAAGCACCTTCCTTAACCTTCCAGCACCGGGCAGGTGTCAGACCCTATACTGCATCTTTCGATTTTGCAGAGTCCTGTGTTTTTGATAAACAGTCGCCTGGGCCTCTTTACTGCGGCCACCATTGCTGATGGCGTCTCTTCTCCCGAAGTTACGAGACTATTTTGCCTAGTTCCTTAACCATGATTCACTCTAGCACCTTAGGATTCTCTCCTCGACTACCTGTGTCGGTTTTGGTACGGGTTGCTTCACTTCGGCTTTTCTTGGAAGCACTTTCCCTACAGCAGCTTCGCCCGAAGGCTAGGCCTTGACTATTCCGTCAGTCTCCAGTAAGTACGGCACTCCGTCCCCTTTTTAGTGTGAGCAAGTATGGGAATATTAACCCATTGTCCATCCACTACCCCTTTCGGGTTCGCGTTAGGTCCCGACTAACCCTCAGCTGATTAGCATGGCTGAGGAAACCTTAGTCTTTCGGTGAGCGGGTTTCTCGCCCGCTTTATCGTTACTTATGCCTACATTTTCTTTTCTATCCGCTCCACAATACCTCACAGTACTGCTTCAGCGCAAATAGAATGCTCTCCTACCAGATATACCCCTAAGGTATAAATCCATAGCTTCGGTAATATGTTTATGCCCGATTATTATCCATGCCGGACCGCTCGACTAGTGAGCTGTTACGCACTCTTTAAATGAATGGCTGCTTCCAAGCCAACATCCTAGCTGTCAATGCAGTCCAACCGCGTTGCTTCAACTTAACATATATTTTGGGACCTTAGCTGTTGGTCTGGGTTCTTTCCCTCTCGGACATGGACCTTAGCACCCATGCCCTCACTGCCGTAGAACATTTATTAGCATTCGGAGTTTGTCAGGAATTGGTAGGTGGTGAAACCCCCGCATCCAATCAGTAGCTCTACCTCTAATAAACTTATATACGACGCTGCACCTAAATGCATTTCGGAGAGTACGAGCTATCTCCCAGTTTGATTGGCCTTTCACCCCTACCCACAGGTCATCCGAAGACTTTTCAACGTCAACCGGTTCGGTCCTCCACTCTGTGTTACCAGAGCTTCAACCTGCCCATGGGTAGATCACAAGGTTTCGCGTCTAATCCTACTAACTATACGCCCTATTCAGACTCGCTTTCGCTCCGGCTCCGGTACTTAATACCTTAACCTCGCTAGTAAAATTAACTCGTAGGCTCATTATGCAAAAGGCACGCCGTCACACCATATAGGTGCTCCGACCGCTTGTAGGCGTACGGTTTCAGGTTCTATTTCACCCTTCTATTCGAAGTGCTTTTCACCTTTCCTTCACAGTACTTGTTCACTATCGGTCTTTCAGGAGTATTTAGCCTTGGAGGATGGTCCCCCCATATTCAGACAGGATTTCACGTGTCCCGCCCTACTCATTTATCACTCAAATATGCCTTTCATTTACGGGGCTATCACCCTCTACGGCTGTTCTTTCCAGAACATTCTATTAAACATATATTAGCTTTTGGGCTAATCCGCTTTCGCTCGCCACTACTTACGGAATCTCTTCGATTTCTTTTCCTCCGGGTACTTAGATGTTTCAGTTCTCCGGGTTTGCTCCTCTTACGAGGTGACTGGTCTTCAACCAGCCGGGTTGCCCCATTCGGACATCTGCGGATCAATTCGTGTGTGCCAATCCCCGCAGCTTTTCGCAGCTTACCACGTCCTTCGTCGCCTCTGAAAGCCTAGGCATCCGCCATACGCCCTTAACGATTTCTTTCCTAATAATTATATTAGTTCAGTATTTTTTGATAAATTCTCATTTATCGATATTTTTATAAACTCGGCACTCGAAAGTGCTCGGTTATCTCTTTGTGATGTCTTTACCGTTAATGTCAATGATCTTAATGTCTTCTTGTCCAACTGATGAACAGATATTGTTTTTGGCTCTATCCGTAACTTTTAAATCAGTCTTCCAAAACTGTGGAGAATAAGGGAGTCGAACCCTTGACCTCCTGCGTGCAAGGCAGGCGCTCTAGCCAGCTGAGCTAATTCCCCTCTAGTCAGATGTTAGATGGTAGTCATTAGATATTAGTTTTACTAACCTCTAAATTCTAGTTTCTAACCTCTATTTTAATTAGTAGTCTCGGGCAGGCTCGAACTGCCGACCTCTACATTATCAGTGTAGCGCTCTAACCAGCTGAGCTACGAGACTGTCTGTTAGACGTAAAGAGGATAGACTAATAGATAATAGACGATTCGTCTCTCTCTAATTTCTTTCTTCTTTGTCTCTCTCAATCCCTTTACTAATTTCTAGTGGGTTTTGTATTTTTAATATAAGCAACCAAACAAAAAACTAAAGCTATACTTTAAGTAAGTACTTGTATCTTGCGATACTAATTTTGTTTATCGTCTAAAGACGCTCTAAAATGAGATGTTCCAGCCGCACCTTCCGGTACGGCTACCTTGTTACGACTTAGCCCTAGTTACCTGTTTTACCCTAGGCAGCTCCTGTTACGGTCACCGACTTCAGGTACCCCAGACTTCCATGGCTTGACGGGCGGTGTGTACAAGGCCCGGGAACGTATTCACCGCGCCATGGCTGATGCGCGATTACTAGCGATTCCAGCTTCATAGAGTCGAGTTGCAGACTCCAATCCGAACTGAGACCAGCTTTCGAGATTTGCATCACATCGCTGTGTAGCTGCCCTCTGTACTGGCCATTGTATTACGTGTGTGGCCCAAGGCGTAAGGGCCGTGATGATTTGACGTCATCCCCACCTTCCTCTCTACTTGCGTAGGCAGTCTCACTAGAGTCCCCAACTTAATGATGGCAACTAGTGACAGGGGTTGCGCTCGTTGCAGGACTTAACCTAACACCTCACGGCACGAGCTGACGACAACCATGCAGCACCTTGAAAAATGTCCGAAGAAAAGTCTATTTCTAAACCTGTCATTTCCCATTTAAGCCTTGGTAAGGTTCCTCGCGTATCATCGAATTAAACCACATAATCCACCGCTTGTGCGGGCCCCCGTCAATTCCTTTGAGTTTCATTCTTGCGAACGTACTCCCCAGGTGGCTAACTTATCACTTTCGCTTAGTCTCTGAATCCGAAAACCCAAAAACGAGTTAGCATCGTTTACGGCGTGGACTACCAGGGTATCTAATCCTGTTCGCTCCCCACGCTTTCGTCCATCAGCGTCAGTTGTTGCTTAGTAACCTGCCTTCGCAATTGGTGTTCTAAGTAATATCTATGCATTTCACCGCTACACTACTTATTCCAGCTACTTCAACAACACTCAAGACCTGCAGTATCAATGGCAGTTTCACAGTTAAGCTGTGAGATTTCACCACTGACTTACAGATCCGCCTACGGACCCTTTAAACCCAATAAATCCGGATAACGCTTGCACCCTCCGTATTACCGCGGCTGCTGGCACGGAGTTAGCCGGTGCTTATTCGTATAGTACCTTCAGCTACTCTCACGAGAGTAGGTTTATCCCTATACAAAAGAAGTTTACAACCCATAGGGCCGTCGTCCTTCACGCGGGATGGCTGGATCAGGCTCTCACCCATTGTCCAATATTCCTCACTGCTGCCTCCCGTAGGAGTCTGGTCCGTGTCTCAGTACCAGTGTGGGGGATCACCCTCTCAGGCCCCCTAAAGATCGTAGACTTGGTGAGCCGTTACCTCACCAACTATCTAATCTTGCGCGTGCCCATCTCTATCCACCGGAGTTTTCAATATCAACTGATGCCAGTCAATATATTATGGGGTATTAATCTTCCTTTCGAAAGGCTATCCCCCAGATAAAGGCAGGTTGCACACGTGTTCCGCACCCGTACGCCGCTCTCAAGTTTCCGAAGAAACTCTACCGCTCGGCTTGCATGTGTTAGGCCTCCCGCTAGCGTTCATCCTGAGCCAGGATCAAACTCTCCATTGTATGTTTGTCTGACTCACTCAAAGTTTTGACGCTTTAGTTTTTCCTTACTTGGTTGTTATATTGTATGTCAATGATCTTTATATCTTTCGCTTTTTAACGAGGCAATCTTTTCTGTCAGTGTTGCTCCGTATTTGCGAGTGCAAAAGTAAAACTTTATTTCTAATTGACCAAATGTTTTTGAAGAAAATTTTAAAGTTTTTTAAGTAACCTTAATCCCTCTTCTCATCACCTAATCTTCCACTCCTGCGCTCCCTTAATTGGGACTGCAAAGATAAGAACTTTATTTAAACTTGCAACTTTTTTTATTTAAAATGTTGAAGTTTTTTTTGCTCTTTCCTTTTGAAGTTTCTTATTGTTTCTGCTTATCTAAAAGCTCTTCTGCGCTACTGAATGTCTTTCGTTTTTCAGTGGGGCAAAGATAGAAACTTAACTAACACCACGCAACTTTATTTAAC
>NZ_QAJO01000018.1:0-102652 GCF_003852415.1 Chryseobacterium sp. KBW03
TCCGGGCCTTTTTTACCATAAGCATACATCCGTTGATTTTTAAAGGAACTTTCAGTACATCTTTACCCCGTATTATTATTTGAAAGAAATAATGAAACTATTGAAAAAGGCTTCTTTATATTTTTTTAGATGTACAGTAGACTTACTGCAACTACAGAATGGAGAGGCCAAAAAACTTTCACAGGAATTTTAAAAAAAGGAATTTTGAACATTGAAACTATGAAGCTGTATCATCCGATTTCAGAAAAATAAAGGATGCTGCAACTACAGAATAAGAAGGTCAAAAAACTTTTATAACAGCTGAATAAATCTGAACTTTGAGCTCTGAATAATCATTGATTTCAGGAACTATGGAATTCCATTCAAGGCGATCAGGCTGTGAATAATATCGATCTTTCTCCACTTATCAATTTATCAAAAGCAATTTTTCAAAAAACACATGAGTACACCATTACATACAATTTTCAGTTGGTTTGAAACTGGAGATTTTCCAACAGAAGCGCAGTTTAAAGAAACATTTTCATCTTTTTACCATAAGGATGACCAAATCCCTATGGGAAGTATTGAGGGATTTGAGGACATTTTTCAATTATTTGCCAGTGCAGAGGCATTTCAGGCGCATTTAAAAGACCCAAAAGCCCATTCGGAATATTTGGCTTTACTGAATGCGGGTAATCTAACCCCAGCTCATGTTACTAGCTGGAAAAGTAAACTGGGAATCAGCAATGTTGCTACGGTTGATAGTTCTGATCAGTTGGGTAATGCGTACACTAAAATACAGATAGATGGTTTTGTTAATGAACTGAAAAATGTTGATAAAGACTTAGCCCTGAAGATAGAAAATATTAAAAAATTGCTGTTATCCAATGATCTGTCTTTAGATGAACTTCAGGAAATCGTGGATTTCATTAAGAAAAGCCGTGAAGATATTGAGGCTTTAAAGGCTCTTTCTGGGCAAACGAGTGAAGATAAAGTAAAGCTGTTGCTTGACTATGATGGGGTAGGCAGCCCGAAAAATCAACAGGAATTTAATAAGAAAATCTATGATAAGGTTTTGTTGATATCACAGACTCCTACAAGTGCAGTGGTACAAGTCACAGAAAGTACAGTATTTCCCAACACCCTTGAAACAGAAAATGTGATCATTCAGGCCCGGGACAGCGTTACAGGCAAAAAAATAAATATTGACGATTACGCAACCAACCAAACCATAGAGATTAAGATGTTTGGCGACATCGCTCATCCCATTAACATTCTCATTTTAAAAGTTAAACCATAAAAAAATAAAAAAACATGAATAATAACGCAGTAATAAGTAATAACGCCCATCAGGATAATTTTTTTGGAGAGCTTCAACATACCCGCTTTCAATATTTTGATACGCTTCCCAGTACAGATAAAGCGCTCCCAGGCTGGATAATTGATTATAAAAGTGAGCTGCACCAATGGAACGGAACAAAATGGATTAATCTGGCCCAAAATTACGTACACCCTGATTATCCACTGACCAATAATCCATTTCAAACGGATCAAACAAGCGGACTTCTATTGCTAAGTCAGATACTGACCAATAGTTCAGGACATGTTATCAAAATAGCAGGTCGAAATCTTACCAATGCAGATATTGTCTCTATTTTTCTGAATGATGCCGTACAGTCAGGTACATTTACATGGTCATCCAATAAGATTAAAACTTATATCGAAAACCTGGTGGGGCAAAGCCTTACAGGAGCGTTGATTTATCAGCCGGGAGGGTATATTCCTTCTACCGTTAAAGGCTCAATGACAGCGCCGTTACCCATTACCTCAGGTGTCATTAAAACAGGAATGGTGTGGGTTATTACCGCAAATGGCTGGGTTGGCAATGAGCCTGTTTCTATTGGCGACCATCTTATTGCTAATACTGATAATGCTTCAAATGTTCCTAAAAATTATCAGATTATAGAAAAAGGAATTCCTGACATTGTAGATGCCACAGAGGGTGTTAAAGGCCTCATTCAAATCGCTACAGAAGCTGAAGCTATTGTGGGAACAGATGCCCTTAAAGCAATGACTCCAAGATCTACAAAAGTTGTTTTGGATGCAAAAATCAAATCTAAAACAGTGCTGATTGGAGATGGTTCTTCCGTTACTTTTCCCATTAATCATAACTGGAACACCTGGAATGTTGATTATATCTGTTACCGTACTACGGATAATAGAAAAATAAATGTAAGCTGTGTAACGACCTCTGCCAATGATGTACGAATAGACGTTCTGGCTCCTCTTACTCAAGATGAATATAGAATTACTTTAACCGCAAGACTTGATTAATGGCATCACTAATAGCACCTGAATATTTTAACAATCACATCGCTGTAGAAGGCGAAATCATTGTGAAAAGTGTTCCAAACGATGCAGGTTCTGTATTGGTTTGGAACCCCACTACAAAGAAAATATCTCAAAGAACAAAAGCTGAGATTATTGCTGATTTAGATGTAATGACTTTAAGTACCAATCAGTTTGTACATGGTCAAAAATCTTTTATGAGTTTTGGTTTGCCAAACGAATATGCCAATAATCTATGGGTGAGAAGTGATGATGGATCAGAGCCAGGTATTACATTCTGGAAAACAGGATTTGTATCTTCTACTCTTACTCTAAGAAATGATGGATTTCATTTTGGAGTGGGAACGAGTAATCATTATGAACATGTAAAAGCTGAAGGATTTAGAAAGAATGGCTCTTCTAATAACTACTTTTTAACTGGAGGTGGGGCTGACTATGATAGCAGAAAGAAAGAAGATTCTTATATTCATTCATCACGAGATTTTGCCAGCGGTACTTTAATTGAAACTGATGTAGACTATTCAGTTACTTATGGAGAGCAGTTCCTTCTGGAAATGAAAGGGAATATGTACAGTAATGGAAATTATTTACCATTGGACTTTAAGCTTCAGGGTTATATTTACAATGATACTATAATTTCTGAAGGTGGATATTCTACACTGTCTTATTTCAATTATGTTATTGCATTAAATTCTAATGGAAAACTAACTTTCTGGTTTCCAAGATTAGGGTATTGGCAAGGATTTGATGCGAAATTAACTTCTGGATATGGAGGGCTAGACCAGGGTAGAAACCGGGTTATTTCAGTTTCGGATAATCCAGACCCGGGAGGGACAAAAAGACTTCAAATCAATCTTAAACATCTCCTTACAAAAGAAGAACTTGTTTCTGAAAATATATTTTGGGAAAAGAAAAATGTTGGCGGGTATTGGGCCTTGGATTCAGATAAACCTATAGGCGGACTGAATGGAAATGCTGCGCAAGTCATTTTATCAGGTGGTTTACTGGCATCTTCTTCTTATACTGATTCACAATTTATTCCTGCCAATGGAATACATTCAAAAGGTTTTGTTCAATCTGATGAAGGTTTTCAAAACAGATTCTACAAAGTAAATGAAAGAAATAGAATTTGGTCTTTTGCTAATGCTGATAATTATGGACTTTCTTATTTTCAAGGGAATAACCACATATTAGGTGAAGGTATTAGTTTTCACTTTGGCGATGCAAGTACTACAGGATTTAAAACATTTATACAAAATAATGGTAGAATATTTTCAGAACTGGATGGTAATTCAGGAGATTGGAAACATAAAGTGTACAATGCAAATAATTATCTAGGTGCAGATTATATAGGAGGCGGGCAGGAAAAACCTAATTCAATATATTTTGGGCCAGGTAAATTGAAACTACAAATGTTGGAAGGTTCTCAGATGGGTAATTCTAATTTTGGATGGTCAGATGTTTTATGGATGTCTTCATACTCAGGAAGTGATGTTAAAAAATCGACAGCGATTGTTTCATCTAAATATAATGATAGAATAGGTTTTGTAAAACAAAATTACGATGCTGCTGATTGGGGGACTTTCCAGGAATTTTGGACAACTAATAATTTAACTAATCCGGCAACTCAGACAGACTTAGATAATTATTATCATATAAATAAAGGAGCAGGTATCTCTAATCAATCTGAATTAGTGCCCAATGGATTACAAAGTATTTCAACAGCCAACTCAGGTTCTAATTTTGATGGTGAGCTATCCGATAAAACACTTGAAGGAACTTTTGCAAGTTTTAATGGGTATTCTAAGACATCAAAAAATTTAGGATTTACTTTATTTGTACCAACATCTAAAGAACAGGGTGTTTATTATAAAACCTGGTATGGAGGAAATCAAACACCTTGGAAAAGACTTGCTGAATATTCTGATTTATCAGCTTTTGTATCAGCTTCCGAGTTAGGAAACTATCTTAGAAAAGATGGCGGTACTATGACTGGTGCTTTTAATATGGAGTCTCCAGCGATGTTAGGGAGGTGGAAAAGTACCGCACAAACAGGGAATTATTTGACTTGGGAAAAGTATGATGGGACTAAAGCTATCGCTTATATGGGAGCAGATGGAGGTGCCGCTTCCGGGGGAGGTTCAGGAGATAATTTTGCCGTTAGAGCTGTAAATAATGGTGATTTATTATTAAGTTCAGATAGCGGTGTTGTTAAAATTCAAGGAGCTATTCCCTGGACTTCTAGTAATTTTAATCCTAGCGAATACTTAGCAAAAAGGGGAGGACATCAAGATGCTGCTGCGGTAAAAACTGATTTTCCTTTAAGTGTTACAGATTGGGCCTCAGGTACTGCATTTTCGTCTACTTATGGTAACTCTTTACACATTGCAGGAAGTAATACATGGTATCATAGAATAGATTTCCCTTTATTCAGCGATCACTTAGAGTATTGGCAGGGTATTAATACAACAGTCATGACGAAAAAAGGGAATATTCCTTTATTGTCAGATGGAGAAAGGCTTTGGACTACTAATAATTTTAATCCTGATCATAAGGTTAATTCTTCAGAAAATGCTGAAACATTAGGATTTTCAAATGGTTTATCCACAGATGCGCCTTACATCTATCATAAAACAGATGGGTATGTCTTCTTGGCTACTCGATCTTGGGCTATTAGTAGGTTTGTTGATGTTGACGGACAACAAAATATTACTGGACTTAAGATTATTAAAGGTAGAGCAAGAAATACAGGTACAGGCTGGGGGAATACTAATGCATCATCTGACTATTCTTTTTTAGTAGAAACTGAAAGTGGTTCAAATACTGATAATCAGTACACAGGATCTATAGGGTTTTTCTCTAATAGTGGAGCACAAGCTGGTATATATGTAAGAAGTAATGACCAGAATGGTACATCCATGGCGTTTGCAACAACTAATTCGTTTGCAGCAGGACCTCAGATAGCTATGACGATTGATAATCAAGGTACTGTTAATCATCTAAGGACAAGGCCAACATTTCAGGGAAATGTAATTTGGGATGCTGGTAATCTTACCACTGCTATGATAAGCAACTGGAACGATAAATTTAAAAATTTAAAGTATGTTGCTGATTTAAACTTAGTTTCTGAATCTGGAATTTATAGGCAGGAATCTCCATCTTCAGGATTTAATTATACTACTACTTTAAATCTAAACTCATCTGATGGAAGGCAGCAGTTGACCATTGATAGAGGAGGCAATGGTATGAAATTTAGAGGTAATAATTCAGGTTCTGGAAATACCGGATGGGGACTTTGGAGAACTGTTTGGAGTGACGCCGATTTTTCACAAAGTCATATTGATAATTGGAATAATATGTCCAATGACGGTATTATATTAAATCAGCAGTTTACGAATATCACAGGGAATGGATTATTTGTTGTTGATAATCATCATGGTGGAGAATCTGGTATATATAATAAAAAGGACGACTTCTATTTAACGGTATTAAAAGATGAGTATTATAAATATTCAAGTACGTATAAAGGTTGGGAAGGTATTAATTTCAATAGAGGAGATTACAGGATTGGTATAGGTACAAAAGCTAATGGTGCAGATAAGGTAAATGTTTCAGGTTCAGTAAAAGCTACTGAAAACTTTAAATCAAAGGATGAACAACCTAATACATTATTTATTCCAAACGGAGAGTTAGCCTATCTTGATGATGAGATTACCAATGAAGATAATAGAATGAGATTATCTCATAGAATGATCGAACAGCAGTCTGGAGTTCAATATTATGATTCTGATAATAGAATGTTGGTCATTAGGTGTACAGATCCAAATACGCATTTTACCTTAGGAAAATGTTTTCCAGGTCAGCGAATATTGATATTAAATGCCAACGAGCACTCTGCACAAGGCTTTGACATCAAAAGCACAGGAACCTCATATAAAATAAAACCATTTACCTCTATCCAATTATTTGTTTGGGATGAAAAGACGGTTTATAAATATGCAGAAAATCAAATGTATTAAAACTTGAAATTACAACAAAAAAGCATCACAGAAACAGTGATGCTTTTCTTGTTACAGACGCTAAGATTATTCAGGATACCACTTCTTTTTCATAAATAAACTGGCTTTCACGAGTAATATCAATACCGGGACTTCTACCAATGGTCCAATGACTCCTACAAATGCCTGCGGTGAATGAACTCCGAATACAGAAATCGCTACAGCAATGGCCAGTTCAAAATTGTTTCCTGTAGCGGTAAAGGCGATAGATGCATTTCTATCATAAGGAATCTTTAATGACTTGTTGATCAGAAAGCTCACAAAAAACATCAAAACAAAATAAATGATAAGCGGTATGGCTACTTTTACCACATCCATAGGCAGTTCCAGTATTTTGCTTCCCTTTAAGCTAAACATCAGTACAATGGTAAATAATAAAGCATATAATGTAATGGGGGATATTACAGGGACAAATTTTCTGTTGTACCATGCGGTGCCTTTTGATCTTATCAGAATATAACGGCTGATAAAACCTGCCAAAAATGGAATTCCTAGGTAGATGAGTACACTTTCAGTAATATCTTTCATAGAGATATTTAGATTAAAGCTGGCCAAACCCAATTGATCAGGCAGAACATTAATGAACAGCCATACCATAAAGCTGTAAGTAAATACCTGAAAAATACTGTTCAACGCAACCAGTAAAGCTGCATATTCTCTATTTCCCTTTGCCAGATCATTCCAGACGAGTACCATTGCAATACATCTTGCCAGCCCGATGAGGATAAGCCCCACCATATAATCAGGTTCATGTCTTAAAAAAAGGATAGCGAGCCCGAACATAAGGACTGGCCCTATTATCCAGTTGAGAAATAAGGAAACACCAATTACTTTTTTATCTTGAAATGCTAATGGCAGAAGAGAATAGTCAACCTTAGCCAATGGCGGATACATCATGAGAATGAGCCCAATCGCCAGAGGAATATTGGTTGTTCCTATGGATTGTGAATTGATCATATCAGGAATGGCTGGGAAAAAATGCCCTAAAGCAATTCCTATAGCCATAGCCAGAAATATCCATAAAGTAAGGTAACGATCAAGAAACTTTAATCTTGGCTGCATGATTATTGGTTGATTTTTGAAAAAACATAGAACATTTCTTCTGCAATTTGCAAGCTTCTTTCAGCATATACTGTTGTCTGTTCCGGAGTATTGTCCGCAACTTTAGGATCCTCAAACGTGATGGGAATTCTTTTTTCAGCACCAGGAATAAACGGACATCCACCGTCTGCCTGTGAACAGGTCATAATCGCTGCAAATCCGGATACAGGATTGAAAGGACTGTCGTATTTTTTTGAAAAACCTATGATAGGCAAATCATTATCATCATATTGTATTGTATATACAGGATTGGCTGTTTCAGCAATGATGAAAATACTGAACCCCTGATCGGCTAATGTTTCCGCAATCTTAGGAAATAAAGCGGTTGTTTCTGTTCCTCCGGAATAGCAATGAACACCCGGAATAGCAAAGTAGGAAGAGGCTGCCTGCGCCCAGATTTGTGAAAAATGACTGCGGCGTGAATTGTGAGTACAGATAAAATTAATATTGACTTCTTTCCTTTCATTCACCTTTTGCTGGATGAAACTGATCAATGGTTCCAGAACTCCCTTTCTATCAGCATCTATATTTTCCCACTGTAGAGATTGGATGGTGTTTACTAATTTTTGATACATAGCATTCTAAGGTATTAGCAGCAGCCTGAAGCAGGATTGCAGGATGAAGGGTTTACAGAGAACTCAGACAGATTTTTCTTTTGCTTTTCATTAGGAATTCCGCAAGCTTCCTGGGCAAGGCAAGCCGTGGTTTTATTGTTCAGGACAAAGTTTTTCCCATTAAAACTTAAATCATATTTACCAATGGTTTCCCCCTGATATTCAACTTCAATTTCCGTGTCTTCTATTCCCAGTTTTTCTTCAGAAAGCTGAATGATGTGAAGGAGTTTCCCGGGTTTCAGACGATGTTCATAATCATCAGCGTCCCATAACTGAAAGTTGACGGTTGTCTCATTTCTGGTAACGCCGCCACAATCGATGAATTTTTTTATAATCTGGCCCACTTCCGTAACATGGAAATGCTCAGGAACAAAACTCCCGTTTTCCAATTGAAATTCAACGTTTTCCAATGTAGGAAGAATTTCTTTGATTTCTGATAATCTCATAGTGATTAAAATTTAAAGATTAAAATTATAATGTTATATTGCAATATTACGATGATTTAATTCAAAAAAAATGCCTTAGCAGCATTGTTTTATAGTAACATCCTGATTAAAGAATATATTGAATTCATTTTGAATATCTTTCCACACACTTTCATTAATGCAGTAGCAGACAGATTTCCCATCAATGGAGCCTTTGATGATCCCGATATTCTTCAGTTCTTTCAAATGTTGAGAGATCGTAGCCTGAGCCAGACCCAGCTCTTCAACCAGATCATTGCAGATACATGCTTTTTGATGAATGATGTATTGTAAAATGGCTACTCTGGCAGGGTGCCCCAAAACTTTAAGCAGAGAAGCCAGTTTATTTTGCTCTTCAGTATAGATTTCTGTTTTAGTAACTCCCATTGTTTTAATTATTATATTGCAATATTACGATATTAATTTTATGCAGCCATACAAAACGTATTAATTTTTATAAATAAATTTTAAATATGTAAAAATCAATATTTTATATCTGTTTTTAAAATAAGTGGTAAAGCAAGATATAAAAAAAGATGAAGCAGAATTATGCTTCATCTTTTGATCTTTTATTAATCTTTTATTAGGGTAAACTAATTTTTTTGCCTTGTTCAGGGAAAACATAATTTACTTTTAAAGGATTGTTTTTCAATAATTCCTTTTTGATGAGTTCAGGATTGTCACCTGTAGGCTTTCTGTGGGTAACTACAATATGGAGACCTTCAAGGCTGCCTTGTCCGGTTTTTTCCTTCAGTTTACTCAGTTCTTCAACCAAAAGGGTAGGAGTAAGGTGTCCGAACAGCAGATGTTCCGGCTGGCTGTTGGGGAAAGAAACTTCAATTAATATGGTGTTGAGTTGTCTTTTTTTAACAAGGGGTGCTATTGTAGTCCAAAGGTGATCAAGACGGTCAGACTTTTCGATGCGGTCAGCGCCTGTGTCACCCAGATAAAGCAGGTAATGATCATCTCTTCTTACTAATGCCGCGCTGCTTTTATAAGGATTTACATGGCTCAGCTCATAGCCTGTTATAAAAAATGGGGTCTTAGGTGCTGGGATCTCCGTTCCTTCCTGAAGCTCATTATAATGATACTTTCCAAGGATCGGTTTTTGACCCTGATCGGCAAAATTAATCCAGGTATCTGTTATAAAGTAATGATTTTGCAAAATCTGAATCACGGGTGCTATCGCGAAAATATCTTTTTTAGAATCGGCCGGAGAGTTGATAATAAGTCCTGATAAATGATCCAAATGACCGTGTGATACAAAGTATCCTTTTATCTGATCCTTAAGAACCGTTTCTGCTGAACCGTCAAGGCTTTTTAATTGAATAGCTTTTCGTATCCCGGCATTTACGGTACCGGCATCAAGACAAAGAAATGAATTGTCTTTCGGTGCGCCTACCAGATAGGCTGATAAATTGTCTTCCTGCTCACCACCATAGATCCCTAAAGGAATAACATCAAAATTTTGTGCCTGACAAACGATATTCAGAAGAAGGGCTAATAAAGAAACTGCTGTTTTTTTCATAATACTTACACTGGAAAACCATCCTTTACGAGATGGGCAGAGCAAATTTACGCTATTTTTGGTGACTGGCATTCTGAAGTAATAAAGCCTGCTGAAAATCAGCAAGCTTTATTTGAGGATCATTTTATTGAGGCTGCTGCTGGGTTACACAATGTACCATGCCGCCATTGGCAAATAAATTACGACAATCTATTCCCACTACTGTTTTACCAGGATAAAGCTGCTGGATAATATTGTTGGCAACCGCATCATTGGGATCGTTGTAGTTAGGTACCAATACACGGTTATTTGCAATATAATAATTGATATAAGAGGCACGGCCTACATTCTTTCCGTAAGTGGTTATCACATCATTTCTGGTCAAAGGGACCTTTACAAACTGATAAGCAGAGCCATTTTTTGTGGTCGCATCATATAATTTGTCAATATCGCCATCCGGAACCTGCCAGTAAGCCAGATCATTGGGGCTCATAGTGATAATAGTGGAAGAATTGGCAAATCTTGCAAAACCGTCAATGTGCATATCTGTAATGTCAAGTCCGGCTTTTCCATTCAACCAGATAAACTTGGTAACCCCTAAATTTTGAGTAAATATTGCTTCTGCCTGCTGCTGAGTCATTCCAGGATTTCTGTTGCTATTTAGAATGGAACTTTTACAAGCCATCAATACGCCGTTTCCATCAATTTCTACACTTCCGCCTTCATTAATCATAACCGAATTGAGATCAATTTTTGGAATGTTGGTATCTGCAGCAATCTTAGAAGGAATTGTATTACACTTGCTATAGTCTGCTTTATTGCCCCAACCATTAAACCCCCAATCCTGAATAAATAACTGCCCGTTTTGATCTTTCACATAAATAGGCCCGTTATCTCTTACCCAGAAATCATCTGTGGGATAAAGCTTAAAATTGATATTGGTAAGCGGAACTCCGGCACTGTTTAATAATCCTACAATACGGTCTTTTTCTATCCCGTTGTACGCAACGATGTGAACCTTCTCACTTTGTGCCAGCTCCTTGGTCATTGCTACCCAGGTTGCATCCAATCGGTTACGGTAGGTAGTTCCATATTGATACTGGTGAGGCCATTGAAGCCAGGTCCCCTCGTGCTTTGCAGATTCTTCCGGCATTTTGTAAACAGGAGTTCCCGGGTTCGTAGTTCCTGGAGGCTCTATAGGTTCTGTTTGAGAACAGGCCATTAAAAAAACAGGTAATAACAGGAACATGATTTTCTTTTTTTGCATAATTGATTTATTTTTTAACAATGCAAAATTAGATTGGTGAAAATTTTTAAAGTTGTCCCAAATTGCCAACTTACTTCAAAGGCAATAAAATATAAGTCAGCTGTTCTTCCTGATCACCTCCCTGATCAGCATGCCTTTCATACTTTTCTATGATCGGAGTATGGGAAAATTCAAGCCCTGAATTAAAAATCCAGCGGGAATAGATCTTAGTGTAGGTATCATCTATCGTTTCATAGCTGCCTGTATGGGTAAACCGGGCATATTTGCCGCCAAATATCATTTTTGAAGGCAGTTTTTTATGGTAAGACTGCAGGGTTGCGCATGAATCATACCGGCAGTTGATTTCAGTTTTGATCAGAGGTTCGTCGGCGATAACCCCAAAATATTCTGTGCCGGCATCAGGGAATTTATTTTCCATGAACTTTTCCCACAGCACCTCAATTTCTTCATTGTTGTAATAGGTTTTAATACTCTGATAATATACCTGCAGCGGTTTAAGATATATAATCTCCGGCTCCAGCAGTTCGTCAGATGTTACCGGAATGATTTCGTCTTCACACAGAAGTTTTTCCTTACTTAATCTTGCTGCTTTTGGGGAAATCCCAAAATGCTGTTTAAAAGCTTTAGAAAAAGAAGCGATATTGGAAAAACCGACTTCAATGGCAATGGAAGTGAGGTTTTCCTGGGTATACAGAATCCGTTTATAGGCATTTTCTACCTTTAGTCTTTGTTGAAAAGCGCCTATTGTTTCTCCACAGCTGTACTTGAAAATACGCTGGATATTTCGGTAAGAATAATGGGAAATATCTTCCAGTTCCTTTACGGAAACAGGCTGATCATAATTCTTTTCCATGAAATTGATAACTCTGTAAATACAATTCAGGTTGTCTTCCATAAGCTTTGAAATTTTCAGAAATAGGTAACATGAAATAAATTACAAATAAAAGAAATAAAAAAATGTCTTGGCAATATTGTATTTTAGCTTCAGGTAAAAAAACTGGAAATAAATAAAAAAAACCAATATAAATTGCCATTTTAAAACTAAAATAACAATCAAAAAGCTTTCAACAAACCATGGAAAAAGAATTGTCAGACTTAACCGATCAGGAACTCTTAGAGAAGAAAAAAAAGACCAAATCCAATGATATTGTCAATGCTGTAATCCTGGGAGTATTGGTTGGTATTGCTATTTATAGTACCATAGTCAAAGGGTTGGGGCTTATGACTTTTATCCCTGTTCTTTTTGCCCTTTTTGCGGTGAATAGCTGGAATAAAAACAAGAAGGCATTAGAAAAGGAATTGAATGCCCGAAATATAAAATAAATGCAGGATTTTAACAGACAAATACAAGAGGGTGCAGTAGCGTATTTTCGCGACTGTATAAAAAATGGGGATGCTAAAGGGGCTTTAAGCTGTTTTCATCCGGAAGCGGTATACATTGACAGAGATGGGAGAGAGCTGAGAGGGCTGAGTGAGATACAATTGGCAATGGATGAGATATGCAGGCTAAAAATGAATATACAAGGAGGAACACCCCATATAACGGTAGTCAATGATATTGCGATGTGGCTGGATCAGTGGGAAATGACGGGAAATGCTCCGGACGGACACCCCATAAAAATGACAGGTCATACTTCCTGCATTATGAAAAGACACGAAAACGGAAACTGGCTGTGGCTGGTAGATAACCCTTTTGGTTCTGCTGTATTTAAAAATGATAATATGGTGTAATGCTAAAAATAATGCTGAGCAACGTTTCTTAGTATAAAAAAACCTTCAGATCAAATCTGAAGGTTTTATTTATTTACTGATGAATAATAAATTGATTTTAGTTGCGCAAAAATTGGCCGATTCCCGGAGAATCAAAAGTGAAGACATTCTGATTTTCAGACTTGTCAATTTTATTGCTGATAGTTAATGCCCATAAAACTAATTCTTTACAGAAATTCTGATCTTCCGCACTCAGTTCAGATGCATTTTCTTCCACTACTGTTACCAGAGGTTCTATCTTATCAAGTTTAGCATAGAATTCTTCATCCGTATCATTGTAATTGAGTTCCAGGTGGTTTTTGTTGAACCATCTGATCAGATCGGTATAAGGTGTTTTGATTCCTTCTTTTTCCAGCTTGGAAATACGTGGGAATATACGTTCAAATTGAGTAATGACCGCTTTGTCAATCAGTATTTTGGCTACATAATCTGCTCCTTCCTGTTCCCCTTCGTATACCAGTTCAATTTTTCCTGTGATGGATGGTATGATCGACATGAAATCAAGCAAGCGGACTGTCGTTTTCTCTGCACCGGATTCAATTAAACGTAACTTGGCTGCTGCGACTAGGTTTTCCATAGCACTTATTGTCAGACGGGCACTTACACCGCTTTTAGCATCTACATATTCACTAATACGGGCTGCAAAAGCAACTTCTTCCAGAAGGTCTTTCGCAAAATCAGGAATCTGTATCTGTGCTTTATCTTCCGCAGAAATTAAAGCTTCCTGTTCTGTAATTTGTCGGGCAAGCGCTATTGTTTTTGGATAATGAGTGAAAATCTGGGACCCGATTCTGTCTTTCAAAGGGGTAACAATGCTTCCTCTATTGGTATAATCCTCGGGATTGGCTGTAAATACAAATTGAATATCAAGAGGCATTCTCAACTGGAACCCACGGATCTGAATATCTCCTTCCTGTAAAATATTAAATAAAGAAACCTGAATTCTAGCCTGTAAATCCGGCAATTCATTCAACACAAATATAGAACGGTTGGCACGCGGAATCATTCCATAATGTAAAACACGTTCATCGGAATAAGGAAGTTTTAAAGTGGCTGCTTTGATGGGATCTATATCACCAATTAAATCAGCAACATTTACATCCGGAGTAGCCAGTTTTTCATAGAAACGGTGAGAGCGGTGAACCCATGAAACAGGCGTTTTATCCCCCAGCTCGGCAATGAGATCTTTTGCAAATTTTGAAATAGGATTGAATGGGCTGTCATTGATCTCAGATCCTTTTACAATAGGCATATATTCATCCAGAAGGTTGACCATACTTCTTGCAATTCTTGTTTTTGCCTGTCCCCGTAATCCCAATAAATTGATATGGTGACCGGCAAGAATGGCTTTTTTCAATTGAGGAACAACGGTGTCTTCATAGCCCCAAAGTCCTTCAAAAACAGGTTCTTTCGCTCTGATCCTTGCAATTAGGTTCGCCTGGATTTCCTCATTGATTGTTTTGTCTGTATATCCGGAATCTTTTAATTCTTTGAATGTAATATCGTTTTTCATTTTCTTGTAATACTAATTATCTGGTAAGATTTTTATTGTAAATATTTTGGATAGCAAGTCTGAAATCTGACCTCTATATTCTTCTTATTCTGTTTTTCTCATAATCCTCAAAAATCATTTGCCCTAAACCTGATAGCCCGGTCAGGAAAGCTTTTCCTTTGTTTTGAGCTGTAAATTCCTCTACAAATTGACGCAGATAAGGATCCTGGGCAATCATAAAAGTTGTGATGGGAATTTTCAGTTTTCTGGCTTGTGCAGCTCTGTTGAGACATTGGGTGACAATTTTTTCATCCAACCCGAAACTGTTCATATAAAACTCTCCGCTAGGCAGCTGAATACAGCTTGGTTTTCCGTCGGTGATCATAAAAATCTGCTTATTGGTATTCCTTTTTCTACGAAGAATATCCATTGCCAGTTCCAGACCTGCAACGGTATTGGTATGATAAGGCCCGACTTTCAGATAGGGAAGATCTTTGATTTTGATGGGCCATGCTTCGTTTCCGAAAACAATTATATCAATAGAGTCTTTTGGGTATTTCCTTTTAATCAGTTCCACAAGTGCCATCGCAACCTTCTTGGCTGGGGTAATGCGGTCTTCACCATATAAAATCATAGAGTGGCTGATGTCAATCATCAAAACCGTACTCATCTGCGCCTTATGTTTTGTCTCTTCTACGATGAGGTCGTCTTCTGTAAGGCGAAGGTCCGAAATTCCGTTATTGATCTGAGCGTTTTTTAGACTTTCCGTCATATTCACGGCTGCTAAATCGTCTCCATACTGGAAGGACCGGTTTTCTCCATCCCGTTCATCTCCAATTCCTGTTTTTGTGGTACGGTGGTTCCCAGCTCCGTTTTTCTTCAGTTTTCCAAAAATCTGGTCTAAGGCGTACTCGCGAAGGGCAGCCTCCAGCTTAGGAGTCAATATATTTTTACCTTTTCCGCTTCCCGTATTTCCTTCTTCCGGATCTTCTTCTCTGATATAGCCTCTTTTTTTCAAATCTTCTTCAAAATCCTGAAGGGTATATTCATCATTGAAAATGTCATATTCCTTGTCAAGCATATCGAGCCACTCAAAAGCTTCCTCAATATCTCCGGAGGTGTGGGTAAGCAAATCTTTGAAAACATCAAAGACCCTGTCGAAATGAGATAATTCCTCCGGCACATGTTTGCTGAATATAAAGCCTTTCTGAGAATTAAAATTTTTATCTGTCATAAGATGATAAAGCTATTTTGCTGTTTGCTTTCGAATAGTTCAGCTGATGTAATGAAACGGCCTGAAATATTCTGTATTCTTTAATTTATTTCAAACCGAAAAGTTAGGTAAATATCATCTTAAGATTCCTCTTGAGAAATAGAAAATACTAATGGTAGTGATATGGAAATCGTATATAATGTATTCCTTACAAAAGGTCTTGAATCAATATAAAGGTTTGTTTTTTTAACAACAAATGCACAATAAAAATTTGTGCATTGATGGAATCAGTCTGGAAAAATCAATTGTATTGTGTGGCAAGCCTTCAGAGAATTCGGATGTGCTTTATTCGTGATATTTTAATCCGTCTAAAGCTTTATCTACTTTTTTATTTTCACCATACACAATTATACCTACCAGATCCAGATGATCGGCGGTATGCTTTGCTATTTCAAGAACATTTTCTTCACCGGATCGGGTGTCAAAGAGCTGTTGGGTATAGATCCCGATTGCCAGTTCCCGATCTTTTGACCGGCGGAATGCTCTTTGAAGTTTCTCTGTACTTTCAGCTTTATAGACAAGGGTAGGATGCTTTATAAAAGGTAAGAATTCTTCCTGGTCTGCAGTTACGAATTTTTCACCATGGGTTTCCGGAAACTGAATGGCAATGCTTCCTGCCAAAAAAGAAACAACATTAAGTTTTTGCCATGGTAACAGGTCATCTTTAATGACAACGGCTACTTTTTTATCGTACATATTTTATTTTTTTATATTTAATTCCATTTGAATATTACAGCGCTCATAAGGGGTTGAACGTCCGGTTACTTTCTGGAAGCCCAGTTTGTAATACAGATTGATGGCAGGTTTCAATATGGTGTTGCTTTCAAGGTATATTTTTGATGCGCCGGATTCTTTTGCTTTGCTGATGATTGCCTGTCCAAGCAGCCAGCCTATATTTTTTCCCTGTGCCTTTGGAGAAACAGCCATTTTTGCCAGTTCAAAATCATAAATTGGATCATTCATTTTTATGAGAGCACAGACACCGAGCGGTTCGCCATTGTATAAAGCCACAAGTATCTTTCCTCCTTTATTTAGAATATATTCATCAGGATTATCCAGTGCTTTGTAGTCAGCCTCTTCCATTTTAAAATAGGTAGAGATCCACTCTTCATTGAGGGCTTTAAATGCTGATTGATATTTGGGTTCATAATCAACGATCTTTACATTTTTACTTTCGCGGGATTTTTTCTGTTCTTTTACTCTTGAGAGCAAAGATTTTTGTTCAAACAGATGCTCCCACTCTGCAAGTGCCTCCCAAAGATTGTATGTAGCTTCGCTGATCATCTCATCTATGGCATGATCAATATCTGTGCACTGTATTTTTATTTTGGCAGAAAATTCTTTCCCTTTTTCCGTAAGTCCTGCAATATTTCTCCTCTTATCCTCTGATTTCTGATTATCCTTTACCAGTCCCGCAGAGGTCATTTCTTTGATGATTTTGGTCACTGAAGGTTGAGAATGTCCTATTTCTTCTGCAATCTCGGTAATGGTTTTTGAACCTTCTTCGGAGAGAACAAAGAATACAGGGAACCATTTTGGTGAAAAATCAACCTCATACAGTTCATAAATCTTTGCGGCTTCTTCTGTCATATTTGAAGCCATAAACCGCAATCTGCTGCCCAGTGCAATTTTCCCCGTTTTTTCAAATAAATCCATAAGTATAATTAATTATATAACTAGTTATACAAATGTAATAAATTAATTAATAAACAATGAATACCTTGAGTTAAAAAATGATTAAATATATTTAGATATGATCGAGAAAGATATCAGAGAAGCTTTCTGAGCCGTGATTTGCTGTGAAATGAAAACAATAAAGCTCCAGATTATTCCGGAGCTTTATTATTATTCTAGAAATGGTTTACCACCCTAAGTAATATTCAGGATCTAACCAGTATGGCCAGTCTAATTTAAAATGATCCTGAAGCATTTTTTCAGCTTCACAGAAAGCTCCTTCTACCCAGCCCTGCTGGTCAGAATAGGCTTCACCGATAATATGGATATGCTCATCCATTAGTGGCTTTCTCATATAAGGCATAACATGTTTTACTGAAAAACCAGCTTTCCATGCATGATATCCTGCACCATAAGGATCATCTGTCCAGTCTCTGAAATAGGTGACATAAGGTTCGGGAATGTCTACTTTATCACCATGAAGTTCCCTAAGTTGGTTCATCAATTCACTTACCATGAATTGAGTCGCCTGAACATCATCCAGCTTGTGTAATTCCTCCAGTGATGCTGATTTGGCTGCTCTTACTTTAAACAGAACTTTGTCGTCAGAAAGGGCTTTCCAGAATGTTTCGGTTTCCATATCACCATAACTTCCCAAGAGCATTGAGTTTTTGGTTTCAGGATCGGTGCCGAAATAATAACACTGTCTCATAGGCAGGTCTGTAATAGAGTGCCCGGAATCAATATCCAGTTCTTTCCACCATGGACGCTCAAATCCCATTAGGATTTTAAAGGCAGGTTCCATGATAATAGAGCGGATATTTTTGTTGAGTTCAGTATGTTTATTAGCATCAAAAAAGAAATTGTTCTGATCCAGAAGTTCCAGTGATTTTCTTGGCATTCCCAATACTATTGAATTGGCATATACTTTCCATGTCGTGTTGCTTTGTATATTCAGGAAAGTAAGCTCGTATTTATGAGTCGCGATTAAATGATGATCTTTAGTGAATGTAATCAGTTTATTTTCAGACCAGATGCGGGCTCCTTCATGTTCCATATAAGCGTTGGCTACCGCATAGGCGATGCTGTCATAACCTTCCTCAATGGTTTTGTAGGTCGTGTCAGCAGAAAAATCTCCTACCATATAAGGAAATGCCTCTGCAGAATTCCAGTTAATGGTATTGGAGTAGTATCCTCCTGCATTAGCCAGGAATTCATATCCTTCCTGAGAAACCTGGTCTTTGATCAGGTTCCAGAAACCGATATCGTTGACCAGACGCTTGTCATAAGGAGAACCCGGGAAATTGTAAATCAGCCTTGGTTTTACAGCATCCCAATCTCTGCTGTCGAGTTTGAATGTAAAATCATAAATGCTGGGTCCCGAGAGAATCTTGTCTTTATAGGTTGCTGCTACCCACGGATCGGACATTAATACATTATAAATAATTTTATTAAATAACTGATCAGAACTGAATCCCTCATCGTTTTCATTCAGAAAATAGCGGGTAATCAGCTTGTTGTCGTGTTTTTGCTCTTCTGTCCATGCATTTTGTTTAAAACGTTCTTTTCTGATGTACATATAGAGTTTGTCCGGTTCACCCATAGGGAATTCAACAGGAGTCATCTTATCCTTCAGGACAGGGGTTCTTTTGCTTAAATCTTTTTCTTTCAACGGGTAACCCTCTATCAATGTGGTTACAATTTTCTGGGACGTCAGATAACGCATTCCTCCGAGCTCTCCCCAGAAGTTCATTCCCGGCATAATCACGGATTCCAGTCTTCCGCCTAATCTGTCACTCATGTCGAAGACCTGTACTTCATGAGCTTTA
This sequence comes from Chryseobacterium sp. KBW03, assembly GCF_003852415.1. Classification (NCBI taxonomy): domain Bacteria; kingdom Pseudomonadati; phylum Bacteroidota; class Flavobacteriia; order Flavobacteriales; family Weeksellaceae; genus Chryseobacterium; species Chryseobacterium sp. KBW03. The sequence goes on from NZ_QAJO01000018.1 coordinate 19,378, forward strand.
TATTTATTATCGGTTACCAAACGAAAAGCGGTGTATAATCCGGAAGTTCCGGCACCGATAATGGCTGCTTCTACTTTCAGATCGGGCTGCATTCCCGGATACAGCGGGGTATCTTTGTTTACGTTTTCTTGATTCATGGTTGTATAATTTTTAAAGTGCTAAGAAATATTTATATCCTAATCGGAAAGGGGTAATGTCAAAATCAGTATGTCCGTCTAATGCCAGATCCGACATGATTTTACCTAAGAAAGGCGTGAATTTAGCTGCCCATCCTGTGGCGTACACAACGATATTTTTATGATTGGGTACGTAAGGGGGTGCAAAATCAATCAATAATTCCTTATTTGGGATCGTGCTCAAAGCGATGAGGCATGTTGAGGTGTATTCGGGTTCTGTACTCAACCCAGTCATATGGCTTTGTACCCATTCAGAAGTATAAGCCAGTTCCTGAGGGTTGGGAATCAGGGTTCTGTCACTAGGCTCTTCCAAAGGTTTGATGACAAAATCCGGAGCGACACGGATGTATTCCGGATGATCCCAGTCGACTGAAGGGAAACCATAAAACTGATTTCCATTATCTCCCGTTGCATTCTGGAAAACAAACCAGGTTGGATACTGTATGGTAGGATCGGTCTTTTTAAAATAAGCAGAAGACATATTCCAGTAGGTGGCTTCTATTTTAAAATCCAGTAAATTGATAACACTGTTGATATAAGGTCCGGGAATGATTGCCAGTTTTTTGGCGATATAAATTCCATTGGGAGTAGTAAGTTCAAAAAGGCCACCTTTTTGTTTGATCTTAAGTACAGGAGAATCTTCTCTAAGCTCAACGGTTTCTTCCTTCTGGCAAAGACTTAGAAGCGTTTCAATAGTTGCTTTAAAGTTAATACTGGCACCGTCTGGCTGAAACAGTCCTGTATAATTATCCGGAAGATCTTTGAAATGATACTGTTCTTCGATTTCCTTTGAAGTTAAGGTGGTATAAGGAACGCCCAAAGCTTCTAAAGCTTTTTCTGCTTCAGCAATATTTCCTTCGGTGGAATGCACTTCGGGATCTCCAAACCATAGTGTACCTACTTTATCAAGCAATTGAACATCGGTGTTTTTTTGCAGTTCATCCCAATAGGGTTGTGCATCCAAAGCCATTTGTACCATGTATTCATCCGGATAGGGAATCCGAAACTGGCGTGAAACTCCTGCTGAACTTCCCAGCTGATTCACAAAAGTGTATTGTTCCAATACTAAAGTTCTGGCTTGGCGCTGGCCAAGATGGTATGCTGTTGCCAGACCTATTGCTCCTCCGCCAATGACGATTACGTCGTAGTTTTCTGTAATCATAGGTTATTTGTTTTTATTTTTATAATCGTACTGAACAGATACAGAAAAAGTAAAACAGTAATAGATAAGAATGTACCATCATTACTGATCTTCAGCTATCTGTGTAATCTTTCCGTACGATAGATTATGTGGAGATAATGACCTGCCGGTACATGTGAATATGATGGTTCCCCATTGAATATTATCACTATTAATAAGCATTTCAAAGTAACAAAGAAGAGGGTATATGTTCTTAGAGTGTAAATAACCAATTATTGTATTGAGTAGAAATACTGAATGGCAGGAAAAGCTGTTTAGCAGGGGAATTTTGATCTTTTAAATGGTTGGATATAGGAGCGGTATTTTGTTCTTTTTCATACATCATTGGACCAACTATTATTTGATGTATACAATAAAATGAACAGATGCAGAATATTTTACAAGGCTTCAACTTTTGCAATTGATCTAAGAAAATGAGTTTACGCGAATAAAACTTAATGTTTACAAAGCATTTTAATACTAAATAAAATTAATTTCTCTTTATTTTATCAAGTATCCGTTATTACAAGAAGACAAAAATTACTTTAACTTTGCTAATAAGATGCTCTATAACTATTATGAAATTTTTAAAAATAATAGTATATTGTTGAAAACTAATAAGTAGTCAGGAAAATTAATTTAACTGATAAACAGATATGAAATATAAATTCTTAAATTTTAAATTGAGAAAAGTTGTTCATTACTCACTGATCCTTTGTATTTTGTTGATACAGGTCATTATTGCTATATTTTTTTATAATGAATTTGTTAATGGTAAGAAGCTGAAATTTATCAAAGATCAGCTGGAGGAAAGCCGTGCACTGGGAGGATTAACCGATAATTCCAGAAAGGATTTTATGGATGCCCAGGATCATCTTCAGAAATATATGGCTACTCAGGATAATAATGAACTGCAGTTATATTTTCAGTCCTTGAGAAAACTTAAACTGAATTTCGATAAAATTGGGGAATATGAAAATACAAGCCCAAGACTTAAAAAAACTTTAGCCATTCACAGACAGGATACGTTGAAAACTGCAAAGCTGAAAACATTAATAGATTCGGTATACCAAAACTCACTGAATCCACCGTCAAAGGTTGAGGATAAGCAATATGAACCAGCCAAGTACAAAAATGATTTTGAAGATTTCAAAATTCAAACCCGTACATATGCCGATACTGTTAAGAAGAAAGGCTTTTTCGGACGTATAAAAGATGCCGTAGCAGGGAAAGTAGATGTTCAGAAGGAGAGTACGGTGATCACAATGACCAACAACAAAACCATAGATCTTTCTCAGGTAAAATCCAAAATGGACAATACGATAAAGTCTATGGATAAGCATTATGCTGCCGAAGTAAAAAGGGTGCAGTTGCTTGCAGCTCAAAAGCAGAAGAGTAATTTACAGTTTTACAGTAACTTCAGTAAATTATTGGTTTACAGTAACGGACTGATAGAGGTTTACGAAAATGCCATCAAGGATTTTAAATCAGAACTGGAAAAAGAATACAACGAACAAAGTTCCAATAATAACCATATCAGGACTTATCTGGTATTAGGATTGATGATTCTGATGTTTATTGTATCTATTCTGATCATGTACTTTACAAGAGTAGCATTTATCTATGAGCGAAAGCTTAATGCTGCAAATAATGAAATTAAAAAGAACCTTAATTTTAAAAATAGAATTTTGGGAATGCTGAGCCATGACCTGAGATCCCCGTTAAAAATCATCAATATTTTTATAGATAAAATCTACAGAACGACAGAGGATGAAACAATAAAGGATTATCTTAAATCTATTAAATTTACCAACAGCACTCTGCTTCTGCAATCTAACCAGATTCTGGAATACACAAAAAATGAAAATGCTGAAAAAGAACTTATCAGATCTGTTTTCAATCTTAAAGAAGAGATTGGTTCTATTGTAAAGGTTATTACTCCTTATTTGGAAACCAGAAACAACAGATTTGTGGTGACAGACAGAATTCCTGAAGATCTGGTGGTATATTCGGATAATATCAGAATCAATCAGATTTTTATGAATATTCTTGGGAATGCCAATAAATTTACCGAAAACGGACAGATTGATCTCGTAATGATCACAGAGCCGCTTGGAGAAAATCAAATTTCCCTGATCACGACAGTTGGAGACACCGGAATAGGGATATCAGAATCTGATCTGGGTAAAATCTTTGATCCTTATTATCAGGGGATGGTATCTGATGAAGTAGATAATCTGGGAGCCGGATTGGGCCTTAATCTGGTAAAAGAAATTGTAGAACTTTTCGATGGTGATATATCAGTTGAAAGTAAACTGCACAAAGGAACGAAAGTGACATTCAGGATCAATTTAAATCGTAATAATAATGGAAATGCCAATTCAAAATAAAGAGATTATATTTCTGCTGGCAGACGATCACAGTATTGTACGTCAGGGAATGGAAATTGTGATCAGTGATATTGCTCCTCAAGCTAAAGTTTATCAGGCTTCGTCCTTACATCAGGTATTGGAGCAGATAGAATCTAAAAGCATTGAAATGGCAATCATTGATGCTCATTTTCCGGATGGAAACAGCCTGCATATCTTACCTCAGATGAAAAGTGCAAATCCTGATATTAAGATCTTGATTTTTACAGGACTTGAAGAGGATCTGCATGGCCTAAAATTCATCAAAGCAGGTGCTAATGGCTATCTCAGCAAACTGAGCGAAGAAGATGAGGTAAGAGAAGCGATTGCAACTTTTATAGAGAAAGGAGAATACTTCTCTGAACTTCTGCGGAATCTATCGATACAGCTTGTTTACAATCCGGATCTTATAAGTCCTCTCAACAGCTTAACCAAGCGGGAAATGCAGATTGCAGAACTTTATGCTGAAGGATATGGTAACCTGGAAATTTCGAATAGTCTGGACATAAAACAAAATACAGTAAGCACAATCAAAAAAAATATCTTTGAAAAACTAAAGATTGAAAATATAATTGAGCTTGTCGAACTTGTCAAAACCCACCATAAACTCTAGTGTTTATAAAGAATTTTTCACTTCTTAATGTCAGAATTTTTTATTTTATCGATAAATATCTATAAGGCGATCGATTTGTATCGATGGGGTTTATAGATGATTTTATTTTGTAATGTTGTTCCTTTGTACTGTGAAATTTAAGTAATGAAAAAAGTAAATGAGAAATGCTTTTTTAATTTAAAATTTCATACACAAAAACAACAAATGATTATAATTATTCGATTAAAGGATAATTATGAAAGACACAAATGATGAAATTAATAAACACTGATGAAAAAAGAAGTGTATGAGTAATCTTTGACAGGATTCTTAAAAAGCCAAATGAAAAACACAAATACATATAGTGAGGTTCGGTTGATAGGTTACGAGTACAAACAAAAAAGGAGGCAAATAGCCTCTTTTTTTGTTTTTGGAATCATGTTTTTAGTTACTTAACATATTGATGAATATGATTATACAAAAATTCTCTTGGATTATCTCTGGTAATCAGTTCAAGCTCATTCTCTGTTAATCTTCCTGAAGTGTCTGCCCACATCTGTTTATCACTTTTCTGGCTCCGTACCACGTAAAAATCACTTCCATACAGAATACGGTCACTGATTCGGCTGTCTTTTTTTAAAAGCGATTTTAAAAGCGGAAATATATTTTCATCATGAAGGATGTAGCTGATGTCGGCATACACATTGGGATGCTGTAACATCAGACTGTAAATAATCGCAAACCATGAGTTATGACGCCATGAATTTTCCAGGGCAGTAGGGATGAAATTGATGCCTTTACCCACTGGATTAGTGAACCCGTTTTCAGAAAGATATCTGTCCCGCTCCATATATTTTGCCCATTCATCTTCCCCTCCGAAATGCCCGAAACAGATTTTAAGCTCATGCAGATTTTTAGCAAGCGGTTGATCTTTTCCAGTATAGCCGAAGAGAGCATATAAAGAATCATCATTGTAATATTCCAGAAGCCTTTTCAAATAATCTTCATTCAACAGACAAAGATAATTGAGAGGATGTGTAAAATTGGTCGAAAAGTCACTGTTAGTAAGTTCATACAGTGCCAGCGGTTCATTTTTACCTTTTTCTCCGGTGGACTGCATAAATACCGGATGACTGTTCCATTCTTTCTTTTTATTACCCCGATAATAAATAGTTCCTCTGATACAGTGATTCAGAACGGGTACCTGATTTTCACAAGCCCATAACATTAAGGGCAGAATATCTTTATCAAAAGGGTAGTATCCAAGAGCAGGATAGGTTTTGATTCCTCTGAAATTTTCATGTACAATACAGTTTTTTATTTCATCAAAATAAGCAGAATCATCCTTTATCCTTCTGGGATCAGCAAATACAAAAGGAAGACAGGTCTTTGGTTTGGTCCGTCTGAGTTTTTTAAGCTCTTCAAGTTGTTCCCGGTAACTGGATTTGGAAACGCCGGCATCCATATAATCCATATCCATGGGAAGAACTACAAAACGTGAATCTGCAGGATATTGCTTTTCTAACATTCTGAATATCGTCATTTGACTTTTGTGAAATGCAAAACGGCCTATACTGATGTACCGCTTAAGGTACGCCTTTGTTTCAGGACCAGGAAGGATACGCAGGATTTGAAAAAGACTTTTGGCAATAAAGATGATCAATGTTCTTCCGGATTTGATCAGTAAAAATAGTATCAATACAATCAGAACTCTCAGTATTGGGTGCTGTGGTCTAGGAAGCAGATAAATACTCTGCATAAAGCGATTCAGCCATTCAATATATCCGAACCAGACCTCATGGTGATATTTTCCTTCCAGGTAGCCAAAGAAGAGAATCAGCAGTGTATCTACAGTAAGTATCACTGCAATCGGAATGGTAATAAAAGGAACTTTCTGAAGAAACCATTTAACACGAAAATGAAAGGCCTGCCAAGCTTTATAGGGACGCTTATATTGCCATTTTGTAGGAACCCGGTAATACCATCTGAAAAAGTTGATGATAAGTCTTATCGTGAGAATCCGTTCAAGACCTGCCGGCAGAAGTTTTTTACCAAGAAACTGCGGAATATGGTCTCCTGTAAAAGTATGGGTATGACAGTTAACGAACGGATTCCGGTTTTTTTCAGATGAATCCGCATCTGGTATAGTTTTCATGAATAAGTGAGGGATTAGTTTGGAGCCTAATTTACAAACAAAATATCATATGTGATTCTTTCCTTTTTGAAATAAAGAAATAGCCGATAAATTCAGTTTTTTGGTAACAATAGATAGAGAACTATTGGGTATTTTTTATCAAATGATAAACGGATGCTGTGATCTATCTCTTAGTTTTGTATCAAAAAAAAGATGTCAGGAGAAAAAGATTTAGCAGTTCTGCTTCAGAATATGGAACCCGTGTTGAATGCCGGTGAATATGTGTTTTGTACTGTTGAAAATTTAGGTGAGATAAAGGATATGGAAAAGATCCTGTTTTTCTTTCGGGAAGCCGAAGCCGTTACCATTGTTTTAGAAAGATCTATAGCAGAAGAGTGGAGGATGAATTACAGTTATGTTTCTTCATGGATCACCCTGAATATCCATTCCTCCCTGGAAGCGGTAGGGCTTACTGCAGCGTTTGCAAATGCCCTGAAACAGGAAAGTATCAGCTGTAATGTAGTGGCAGCCTATTTTCATGATCATATTTTTGTTGCCAAAGAAGATGCTGAAAACGCAATGAAAGCTCTTGACGCTTTAAAAAATAATTGATATAAAACTCTTACTTTGTTTTTTACAGTTAATTTTTAACTTTATGCTTATTATTCACATCTCTTTTTAACGCTGAATTTTGTTTCAAAGAGTGCTGTCATTAGTAAAAATGGCATTTCTATCGCAGATGGATTTTATCTTGATAAGAATAGGATAGAGAGAATGATGAAAGAAAACTAAAAAAATATGGAAATAAGATGTCCTAGCTGTCATGAAATTTTTAAAGCAGAACTTGATCAGGAACTGTTTATTAGAGGAGCCATACAAAGAGGCCAACGTCTGATCATGACCGATTGCCCCAAATGTTATAAACACATCCCCATAAACCCAGCTGATTTATTATCAATGGAAGCTCAAAAAGATGAAGATAAAAAGAACAGTCAATTGGATGGTACCGACTGTCCGGTTTGTTCTGATGGTATTGTAAGCTATATTGATGACGGAAATAAAAAGTTTTGGGGATGCGGAGAATGTGGGAATGTCTGGTTCTCAGAAAAAGATCTTCACAAATCTGTTTTAAATAAAAAAAATTAGATGATCATAATTATTCATTCTATTCAGGAAGGATAACTAATTGCCATTAAATTTTCGGATTTTGAATTGTCTGGATAAACCCCATAAATGTCCTGTTCAATAGGTTTTTCAATGTTCTGCCTGTTTTTGTGTTTTATGTTTGCAGCATAATCATACAAAAATAAAAGACAATGAAAGCAATCAGAAAAATCTCAGCCGTAAGCTTATTATGCTTAACTCTTTTTACAGTAGTGACAATGTCCTGTACTGAAGAAAATGAGCCTCCCACGGTACAGGAGATACAAAATTGGAACCACCAAACTGCCAAAACCCAATTCGTAAACGTTAAAGGAAATGCCATTGCATACCGCGTTTTAGGAAAAGAAGAGGGAACCCCACTGATCCTTTTGCCGGGATTAGGCGGTTCGATGGATGATTGGGATCCTGCAGTGACAGACGGATTGGCAAAAAAATACAAAGTAATCATCTTCGACAACCAAGGAGTTGCTTCATCAAAGGGAACTACTCCCAATACCGTTCAGGCTATGGCCGATGATGCGGTTGATTTTATCAAAGCTTTACATCTGGAGAAAGTAAATATCATGGGATTTTCTATGGGAGGATTTATTGCGCAGAGAATAGTACTGACTAATCCGGCACTCATCAATAAAGTGATTTTAACCGGAACAGGTCCGCAGGGAGCCATCGGATTGTCTAACTTACCTAATATTGTTGCCGGAACAGCAGGATTGAGTCCTGAGGCTTCATTTCTGAAATTTGGATTTACAGAATCTGCCCAAAGTATTACAGAGGGAAAAGCATCCTTTGCAAGAATCCAGCTTCGAACAGTAGACAGGGATCTTCTGTTAAGCGATAATACTTCAAACTCACAGTTTACTGCAGTATTGAGCTGGGCTCAGCCAAATGCTGATGCACTTACCGAAATAAAAAAGATCAAAAATCCTGTGCTGATCGTTCATGGTGAAAATGACCTTCCGGTATCTGTTCAGAATGCTAAAAATATGGCACAGAACCTAGACCATGCAGAACTGGTGATTTTCCCGGATTCTGGACATGCTTCTTTCTATCAATACCATGAGAGTTTTGTTGGAAAAGCCATTGAATTTCTTGGGAAATAAGTGGAATATTAAAATTGAGATATAAAAAAACTCGCTGATTATGAACAGCGAGTTTTTGTTTTTTTATTGATGGAAAGACTTAGCTGAATTTCTTCACAGCCTCCACACTTACAGGAGTAAAGAAGTTAATCATATTTCCATCCGGATCACAGAACAGAAGTGATCTGTTTCCCCAAGGCATGGTTGTCGGTTCCTGGATAATTTCTGAAGTGATCCCTTTGATTCTTTCATACTCTTCGTCCACATTGTTAACCAAAAATTCGATAATGATTGATTTTGCTCCGGCGAAATCGGTTATACCTTCCGAAAACATTTGCATTGTCCGCGTACTTCCAATTGCGATTGTAATAGAATCGGTGGAAAGCTCTGCAAAATCTTCAGTATACCATCGGGCAGCTGCTCCAATAGTTTTTTCGTAAAATTCTACTGATGCTTTGATGTCTTTTGTAATAATTCTTAATGACGTTAATTTCATGTTGTTTAAATTTAAAACAAAAGTAGGGTAGAGTGGTGACAACAGGATGTCAGTAGAAATTAATGAATTTTATTTTTTTACAGAATTTCAAGAATATGATCTGGAAAATAAAAAATCCCGATTCAAATCGGGATTTTATCTTATTTTATGGAGTGGTTATCTGTTGAATGACAAAAGTCTCCGTATCCGTTGTATGGGCTGAGAAATATCCCAAAGCTCCATTGTTGATATTACTGGGTGGGTTTGCTGGTGTGGCACTTCCGCCATTGCCTCCGGAAATCTGAAGCAAAGCACTGTAATAAGTAAATATATTGTTATCTATGCTTTGCATTTCTACATGTATTTTATCTCCCACTACCACTTCATGATCTCTGCCTTTATTATCATCATTCGGAAGAATAAGAGGCTGCTGGTTAGGCAATCCGTTATTGACATTGTCCGAAAAAGTATTCATGTATTTTTTAGGAAGCTCATTGATTGTAAAGCTAAAAAGATAGCGGTTCCCCAATGGTATAGGATCGGTAAAAATCGGTAAAAGGGTATAAGTAGCTTTATCACCAAATTTGAAAGAACTCTGTTCCAGCCCTTCAAAATCAACAACTTCCGGCATCTTGCTCTGAGCGGTATATTGCTTTCCTTCGGCCTGTACTTTCAGGGTATATGTTCTGCCTGGTGTTCCCACAAAAGTAGAGGTTTGGTACATTCCATTTCCTGCGTACTGAAGAGTTTCGGTCTGTCCCATATCATCACTCAAAACAACCTGAGCTCCGGTTACGGCTGGGTATTGGTTGGGTTCTGAAAAACCAACTGATTTTGTGATTTTTACGGTGTAAGGTCCCGGTTTATTGGTCACATTTCCTTCGATGACAATGTTTCCGCTCTGATCGTTTAAATCCAAGTCAATTTCTTTTTCACAAGATGTTAAAGTGAAGAGAGCGAATATAATATAAAATGTATTTTTCATGATTTAGAATTTGAAATTATAAGTGATGTTTGGTACCCAGCGGAATAAAGAAGTCTGCATAGCGCGTGTTGTTCCAGGTCTGTCGGGATTGTCTTCAAAATTAATAGTATAAGCGTTCTCACGGCCATACAGGTTATAAATACCGAACGTCCATGAACCACGGAATCGTTTATTGGAGCTTGGTTCATAAGTAGCACTTATGTCCATTCTGTGATAAGAAGGCATTCTGTCTGCATTTCTGCTGCTGTACTGGAATATAGTTTGTCCGTTCAGCTCATATTTCCCGGTAGGAAAAGTAACCGCATTTCCTGTACTGTAAACAAAAAGTCCGGAAAGAGACCATTTTTGATTAAGCTGGTAAGTGGCAACGATGGAAAGATCATGGGTTTTATCCATTCTTGCATTGTACCATTCATTATTATTAATTCCGTCGATCTTTCTTTCTGTTTTAGAAAGGGTATAGGAGATCCATCCCGTAAGTTTTCCACTTTTCTTTTTGGCAATAAGTTCCAGACCATAGGCTCTTCCTTTTCCAAACAACAGCTCACTTTCTACATCGGATCCCGTATCAAAACCGATCTGAGCCCCGTTTTTGAAGTCGATCTGGTTTTGCATAGACTTATAATATACTTCAGCGTTTAATTCATAATTATTATTGTTGAAGTTTCTGCTGTAGCCCATACTGATCTGGTCTGAAATTTCAGGTTTTACCGTATAGCTGCTTCCTATCCACTGGTCAGTAGGATTTCCACTGTTGCTGTTGCTTAAAAGGTGAAGATTCTGGGTGTTACGGGAATAGCCTCCTTTCACACTGCTGACCTCATTGATGCGGTAGTTGGCACTAATTCGCGGTTCAAGATTCGTATAGGTCTTCCCGAATTTTCCTTTCTCTAAGAATTTACTATCGGTAATTACACCATTTTCATAGGTATTGAAGGTATCGCCTCCAAGGACACTGAACATAGAAAGCCTTAGTCCGTAATTGATCGTTAGCTTTTCCGTTGCTTTATAATCATCATTGATGTAAACCGCATTTTCCCATGAGTATCTCGGATTTCTGGCAAAACTGCTCACCGTAGTACCGGAAGCGCTGCTTGGGGTAAGCGTATGGTAAATCGACTGAAGACCAAAACGCACTGAATGTTTGTTTCCTGCAAACCATGTAAAATCCTGCTTAAGGTTCCAGTCCTGTATTTTTGAATTTAAATCAAATACAGTGTCATCATTTTTCAGACTGATTTTATAATCATAATTACTATAGATGAAAGACGTATTGGAGAATAGCTTACTGCTGATAATACTGTTCCATCTCAAAGTTGCTGTCGTATTTCCCCAGTCTGTATTGAAAGTATCTCCCAGACCCAGTACATCTCTTCCAAAATATCCGGATAGATAGATACGGTTATTTTCATTGATCTGATAGTTGGCTTTCAGGTTAAGATCATAGAAGTATAGCTTGTTGTCTTTATAATCTTTGTTGGTTTTCAGGAATAAATCAGCATAGGTTCTTCTTCCTGAAACAATGAATGAAGATTTCTCCTTTTGAATAGGTCCTTCTACACTCAGTCTGCTGCTGATAAGACCAATTCCACCATTCACGTTATAGTCTTTATTATTTCCGTCTTTCATTTTGACATCCAGTACAGAAGCAAGGCGGCCTCCATATTGGGCAGGGCTGTTTCCTTTAATGATGCTGGCATCTTTCAGGGCATCACTGTTGAATGTACTGAAAAAGCCTAGAAGGTGAGAGGCATTGTAAACCGGTGCTTCATCCAGTAATATCAGGTTCTGATCTGTGGCTCCCCCTCTTACACTGAATCCGCTGCTTCCTTCCCCGTTACTTTTGATACCGGGTAAAAGCTGTATGGTTTTCATAACGTCTTTTTCCCCGAAAAGAACAGGCAGTTTCTCTATACTTTTAATGCTTAACGTTTCCGTTCCCATTTGGGCAGATGTTAAGTTTTTATCCTTTTTAATGCCGCTTATAACGACTTCATCAATTGCTTTTGAGACTTCTTCCTGCTGAATAAGAGGAAGATCAATTTTTATATTTTTGTCAACGGTTATCTGCTGTTCAAAATCTTTGTATCCGGGATTCGAAATAATGATGGTATACTTGCCTTCAGGTAATGAAAGTGAGTAAAAACCATATTCGTTGGCTACAACATTAATCGTGGGATCTTCACTTACTTTTACAGATACTCCGATGAGCAGCTCCCCGTTTTTTTTGTCTTTCACGGTTCCACTTACAGAATAAGCTTGTTGGGCCATTGCCAGGGTGCTGAAGCAGAGCGCAGCGGTAGCTGCGGTAATTTTAAAAAAGGATGTTTGCATTAGTTTATTTTAAAGTAGTAGATCTCTTGTATATGAATTAATGTTTTGATGATACATGATTAGTTGGATGAATAGGAGATTAGTTACACCTAAAGCTTTAATTATGAAATAAATCCATCTAAAAAAAGCTTTTTACAGTATTGTCCCGGTATTTATAAAATAAGAATAAGTGAGAATTGTTAGATGAAAAATAATATTATGTATTGGATATTATTTTATTCGTACGTTTTCTTTATTATTGAAATTAAATAAATTGTTTTTGATTTTTTGGTGTATTTTATTTTAAAATAGTAATCTTGGGTCAGAAAATAGAGCTGTGAAATGGAATAAGGATTGAATGATAATAAGAGTGAAAAATAAAGGCTGTAGAGATTGTGTAATTTTTCATGGTGATTGTTTATATAACATAATGCGCAAGAAAATTTGAACTACGGAACCAATATGATGAAAGCCGCAGATCAAAAAAATTGATCGTTGTCAGCCATTACTGTTCGCAGATATCTTTTAGTTTTCTTCTTCTAATTTTTTATCTAAACTCTGAAATAACTAAAATATTGCATAGTGAGTAATAAAGTTGATTCCCCTTTTTACAATCAGAATATTTTTTAATCATAAAAAACTCAATTATCTGTACCCAACTTTGCTGGGTAATATATTAAACTTTCTTTTAAAAGCTGCGGAGAAATGTCTGGGATTTTTATAGCCAATCACATCCGAAATCTCATTAATATTCATATCACTTTCGAGAAGCATTTTTTTCGCCAGTTCCATTTTAGTATCATTCCAGAATCCGAAAACAGTAGTTCCAAACAGTTCTTTAAATCCTTTTTTTAGAGTAAATTCATTGGTTCCCACCAGATGGGCAAGTTCATTAAGAGAAGCGGTAGCCTGCAGATTATGCGCAATATAATCTCTTACAGCATATATCTTTTCTTCATCTTTTTTGGACAGGCTGTAAGCAGAAGGTGTTTTGTGAAAAAGCTGTTCCAGCTGAAGCAAAAGCAGTTCGCTTATTTTAGCCTCAAGATATATCCTTTTAAAAATCCCTTTTCTGTCACAATGCATAAGATCATTCAGAATCTGGTACATTTCCAAGGTGATATAGTTATGATTCGGCTGAATGAGGGATGAGTTTTGTTTATCAATCGAGTTTCTGAACAGATCAAAGAGTCCAAAGTGTTCGGGGAGAAATTTTTTAAAGAATTCCGGGGCCAGGTTGATTTCTAAAAGATGCATTTCCGGACCGTTGAATTCCATCTTACCTTCCATATGATGGGCATAAATAATATTGTGCTGGTAGCTGTCAAATTCTACCGTTTTCTCGAAGTTTCTCGAAATAGCCTTACTTTTTCCCTTAAGGGCAAAGTGCATTTCTACGGTATCTGCATCGCTTTCAAGATACAGCTGAAGCTGGTTCGCCAATGAAATATTTCCAAAACTGATATGAACATTCGTAAAGCATATTTCGTGATAAAAACCATGTCCATAAGGAGGGCTGAGCTGTGTAATATATTCCTGAATATCAACATTATCTGAGAAATAAATATCAGGATAATCTTTCTCCATAAGCATTTCCCCAAGCGTTTCATTGTATAGCCGTACTGTCATTTCGTTTCCTTTTGTTAGAATTTCCTTATGACGGACTTTTTATTCCGTTTTGCGTACCTCCACTGTTGAATGGATAAGATACTTTTGTACAAAGATAATGTTTATTTAGAATCATTCTTAATAATCAGATTTGTTATTCCCCACACACGGAAAAGTAAAATGAAATAGGTGTGTTTAAAGTGTGTTAAAAATTAATTATTTAAAAAATATGAAATATTCAAGTAAAGTAAAATGGTCTTTTGCAGCGGCAATAGCTGTATCAATATGCTGGCTGATAGGTGATATTTTTGTAGCCGGATTTGATCCCAACCCTGCAGATTATCCATTGTTTTCAAAAACGTATGCAGAACAGGTAAACGTTGAATTTGCCACTTTAATGTTGGAAGGATCTACTTCAAGATTGATGTTTGGTGCCCTTACAGGTCCCTTGCTGCTTCCTGCAACCTGGCTGGTGTATCAGTTTTTTAAAGATACCCAGAAATGGTATGCTGTTTTTGTCTATTGGGTTTTAATGGCCGGCGCGGTTTTATCTCCTTTAGGCCACGCCGGATTCTTCTATGTTGGGGAAATCTATAAAGCAGTTTACCACACAGATCCGGTTTCTCATGCTTATCTTTTGGAGACAGGAAGAGGTTTCATGAAAATGCTGAATATTGCCTGGGGAATGGCCATTGGTGTTCTGGCAATCGGGTGGATTTCATTGGCGGTCTGCATACTTCTCAACAAAACTTTGCTTCCAAAATGGATGGCTTTATTGACACCATTTGTTTTAACGCTGTTGATCATTCCTGTAAAAGGCCTTTTGCCACTTCCTTATTCAGGATGGGTTGGAGGGGCAATATTCAATATTGCATATTTGATATTTTTCAGCTCATTGTTACTCATTTTCAGAAAAAAACTGCTGGATAACAGATGATTCTTAAAAGAACTTTACCATGAGAATAACTTACTATTAAAGTGCAGTGAGAAGTCTTTAAGTCTTAGGATTTAAAGGCTTTTTTGCTTTATAAAATTATTCTTTTGAACCTTCGAACGGAATATTAACCTTATATTGGCTTAAGAATTACGCAGAAGAATATGGGAAATCTAAAAACATGGATAAGAAAGAATGGTTCCACCGTTATACTGATGGTTTTATTCATTATCGTATTGGTAAATAAGGATGCAAAGGCATGGCTGATGAGACAGGTTGCTTCCACCGGAATCCTCAATTCCAGCATATCAGAACCAAAAGAAAAGCAGGATACCTCAAAAAGATTTACCTACGCAGGGTTTATGCTGAAAGATGAAAACGGGAAGATTATTGATATCTCTGCTTTACACAATAAAGTGGTCTTTATCAATTTTTGGGCATCATGGTGCCCTCCCTGCAGAGCTGAGTTTCCGTCTGTTCAGAAACTTTATGATCAATATAAAACGAATCCGGATATGGTATTTCTTACCGTAAACCTTGATGATAATGCGGCTCTTGGAAGATCTTATTTAAAAGAAAAAGGATTTACAGTTCCTTTTCTGGTGCCTGCCGGCAATATTCCTGCTGTGCTTTACAGTGGTTCTTTACCCACAACAGTCGTGATTGACAAAAAAGGAGAGATTCGCCTGCATCATAAAGGATTGGCAGATTACAGCAAAGATTCATTTTACAGAGAGATTGATGAACTGCTGAAGCAAAAACCATAATTTTTAAGTTTAATGATGAGCTCCTTTACCTTATTAACTCTTGAAGAAATTTTCTCCAAAATACTGAAAGAAAAAACACCCCTGCAGAATTTTCCAAAGACCATAACATTTCCTTTCTCCGAGCGATATAAGGATTGGGTTACCCAAATGAATACAAAAGAAATTTCGTCCGAAACAATCCTGTATAACTCAGTGGATGCAGTCAACGAAAATAAAGAATTTGTTCTGCCCAATTATTGGTGTTTCGCTTCTAACGGACAGGGTGACCGATGGTTTTTTAATACAGAGGATCAGGTTTTCTTCTATGACCATGACTATGATGAAAAGCTGGAGCCTATGAATATTAATTTTGAAGAATGGCTGCAAATGGCATTCATCGTGGGTCAGCTGGATGTCTATTATGATGAATATGATAACATCCCAAAATCCATTAAACAGGAGTTTTTTCAAATCCTGAATAGGATCCACCCAACATTAAGTGACAAGTACCCATTTATATTGTAACCCTATTTATATCACAAAAAATATGATTTTAAAAAACTTAGAACAAAAATATAATTTCCACTATCCTGAAGTCTACAGAAGACTATCAGAAGCCGGTATGCTGGATTGGGGAGAATCCGGTGCTGATTGGTATCAGACGATCTTTCCAAAACTGAAAGAGAATCCACCTTTGCTGTTATTCGGGTATGATATTGAGATCTGGAATGATGAGCAGTCCATCAGTGCTTCCATTCATGAAATGTCTGAGGAAGATGATTATAGAAACATTCATGCCGGGTACAGGTTTGTTCCGTTTGCTAAAAATGGGGCAGGGGATCTGTATGCTTTTCAGTTTGATCTTGAAAATGGAGATGATGTTCCGGTTACTTTTATACCCCATGATGATGAGGAAGCTGAGATATTGGCTAAAAATTTCCAGGACTTTATCTTTCGCCAGCTCCTTGAAGCGGTCGTAGAAATAGATGAAGACTCTATGTTTTATGAAGAAAATGAAGGGGATCTGAAACAAAACCTGCTCAACCAGTTAAAAACGCATGAACCGTATTTAGTACCCAAGCACATTGATATTCTGAATGAAATTTATCAGAGAGATATTTTTGAATACACCTACAAAGTACCCGCTGGCAATACATTTGAAACAGAAGGGCTCATTACGTTTGATGAAATGGAAGAAATCCTGAAAAAGGAGATTGCTTTTGACAGACTGAACACAAAGTTCAATTATACAAAAGAAATAAAATGAGTCTTTATATAAAAAGTCTGTTTAAACGAACCACAAAAGTCACAAAAGTTTTTTTTAAAACACTTTAGACAGTTTAAAATAATACAGAATAAGTCCACATAAGCTCCCAATCTTTTGTGCCTTTTGTGGTTTAATAAAAAAGTTTAAACAGTTTTAAAAATAAAAAGCCTGCAAATGAAAGATTGCAGGCTTTTTTATGGATGGATTTCTCATTACTATAGGGATTTCTGCTTTGAAAAAACAGTAAATTTATACCATAAGAAATAAATAGAATATGGAGCAGCTAAGGACTCACATCGAAAAAATAATCCCTCTAAATGATAGCGAATTTGAATTCATATCATCCTGCTTTACCTATAAAAAATATAAGAAACATCAGTTTTTGGTGCAGGAAGGAGAAGCTGTACCCTACAATTATTTTGTATTGAAAGGTCTGTTGAAATTGGTGTATTCTGATGAAACAGGAAAAGAACATATTATCGGATTTGCCATGGAAGATTGGTGGGAAACCGATTTTCCGGCTTACTATCAGCAGACTCTGGCAACGATGTCTCTGGAATGTCTTGAAGATACAGAAGTATGGTGTCTTACGTTAAACGATTATAAAAAGCTCTGTACCCAGCTTCCAAAACTTGAACATTTCTTCCTTGAGAAAGCATATATGGGATTTATTACAGCGCAGCAGCGTACTATTTCAATGATGACAACAGGTATCAAAGACCGTTATGACCAGCTTTTGAAAAAATACCCTTCTTTAGTTCAGCGGGTTCCGAAATCTCTTTTGGCAGCATATCTGGGAGTATCCAGAGAAACTTTAAGCCGTCTGTCATTGTAAAATGTGACTGCACTCACACCATATTCGTGATCCGGATCACAGGGATTTGCTATATGTATTCTGCAATTTTGCACTGTAAACCTATAACAAATTCAATACAATGGAAAAAAGAATAATTAATCCATGGAAATGGCAGGACGAGAGAAGCTATTCTCAGGCTGTAGAAGTAAAAGATGTTGAAAGTACTTTATACTGTTCAGGGCAGGCTGCTATTGATTCTGACGGAACATCCAGTGATAAGGATATGAAATCCCAGTTGGAACAGGCTATTTCTAATCTGGAAGAACTAATCAATTCAGCAGGATATGAGTGTAAGAGCATTGTCCGATTAAATATCTATACAACCTCTACAGAAGAACTTTGGCCCTATTTCCCCATTCTTCAGGAGTGGATCGCTAAGCATAAGATTCAGCAGGCTGTAACAATGCTGGAAGTAAAAGGCTTATTTGAAACATTAAAAGTTGAGCTCGAAGCGACAGTGGTAAAATAAATGAGAAATATAAATTAAAAAAAGACCTTCAAATCAATTTTTGAAGGTCTTTTTCTTTCAAAAGGCTTAATATAAAGATCTCTGAACACGCAATTTCACTAATAATGATGGGTTTTGTTCTGGTGTAGGAGATGTCATTTCTTTCAGAATACAGTGGTAATTTTAACGATGAAATATATTCAACAAAACGAATATTATATTAAATATATTTCAATAATTTATTGTAATAGTTTGTGTTATGAAAAAAAATAAATAATTATTTTTCATTTTAAATTTTCACCATTGTGTGGAATTTGTTATATTTGATTGAATATAAGGTGATTATTTTAATTGAATTTATATTCATAACGAAACAAACACCTTCATATCACCAGAAAATTTTTAAATATTAACTAAAAAAAGAATTTATTATGAAACGTAAACTCGTCTATTTTTTACTTCTTTTGACAAGTAATTTTATTTTTCTAAATGCACAGGTAGGTATTAACACTACTAACCCGCAAGGAGTTTTTAATATTGATGGTGCTAAGGATAATCCCACTACGGGAATCCCATCTGTAGCACAACAAGCCAATGATGTGGCTGTTACTGTTGCAGGAAATATGGGAATAGGGACTACAGTTCCTACCAATAAGCTCCATATCAATGGAACAGATCCGCTGCGTCTGCAGGGAGTTGGAATGGGAAATACTACCACAGACCCTCTGTTGGTGATTGATGCTAATGGTGTTGTAAAGAACATTGGTACATTAGGAGCCTTATCTATTCCTAGTCCCGCGGTTTTCCGGCTGGAAACGGGCCAAACTGACTTTTTACAGGCTCAGGCCGCAGGAGGATCACTGGCAGTACCTATGACTATTATAAAAAATTCTATTGTAGGATTGACTTATAATGCAGGTACAAGTACAATCACTTTTCCTGCGGGAACGTATCAGATTACATTTGTTTATGAAGCGGTACATAATGCTGCAGCATGTACAGTTAGTTCTTATTTTGTAGATTTTCCTTTGAATGCTACAACTTCCAGGGTTCACAGCACCGCAGCACATTCGCAAGGAGCACTTTCCAATCATGGAGGAACAATTACTTATGCAACTACAGTTCCGGCCAACAGAACCTGGCAGATTAACCTCGGTAGAGGTCAGTCAGGTAACTGTTCAGGTGCAGGAATGAACCTGGGAGCAACGTCTACCCAGATGCTTGTTTTCCGAATTGGAGATTAATCCTATACATGTTCCCAAGGCATTAATCAATCAAAAAAGATTCTATTGACACAAATACTAAAGCACTGGTTTTTACTGGTGCTTTGTTGTATTGAGAAAGTAGGATAAGGATTATTGTAAACAGATTTTTTTAGAAGTAAAGCTTTTCATACATTTATATAGATTAATCAATACTCATTATCAAGATGAATATTCAACTTTTTTCAAAAAATGCTTTAGTAGGTGGGGCTACACAGGGAATCGGTGCCGGAATTGCCACAGAATTAGCAAAATGCGGAGCCAATGTTACCGTTATGGCCCGTAATGAAACAAAACTTAAAGATTTTGTTTCTTCACTCCCAATAATCAATTATGATCAGAAACATGAGTATCTGGTGGCTGACTTTTCGGATGTTGAAAGCTATAAAAAAATTATTGCAGGATATTTTAATACTCATTCGGTAGATATTCTGGTTAACAATACAAACGGTCCGGAACCTGGTTTGGCTTTTGATAAAAATGCAGAGGATTACCAGAAGGCATTTGATCTTCTTTTTAAAACGGTTTGCGAAACAACATTACTGGCTCTGCCTCATATGATCAAACAGAGAAACGGACGTATCATCAATGTTTCTTCACTATCGGTAAAAGAACCGATCGCCAATCTGGCTCTTTCCAATTCTATCCGTTCTGCAGTAATCGCCTGGGCAAAGACCCTTTCTAATGAAGTTGCACAGCATAATATCACTATAAATAATGTTTTAACGGGGTATTTTGATACCGAGCGAATTCAAAAACTCGTTACCCATGAAGCGCAGCAGACCGGTACTCCTGCAGAAGAAATAAAAAAAGCGAGAGAAAATAAAATTCCAATGAAAAGATTCGGACAGCCTGAGGAATATGGCCATCTGGTTGCTTTCCTGGCATCAGAATATGCCGCTTATCTTACCGGAACAAGTATCCCTTTGGATGGAGGTTTGAATAATACCTATTAAAATTTTCAGACCCCTAATCTATTTATACAGTTATCATTGTAAACTTATTGAATTGAGTTAAAGCTTTTGCTGTTTTTTGGATTTTATCATCTGAATATTTTTATTCTAAATAATATTTTCAACTTTCATGTAATAAACCCTTTTTTTCAGTTGTCATATAGATATTGGAAAATAATATATGAAAAACTGGTCTTTTAAAAAATGGAACACCGTAGTGGGATGGTTCCTTTTCGCTGTTGCGCTTATCACGTATCTCTCAACTATAGAACATTCCCTGAGTTTTTGGGATTGCGGGGAATATATATCTTCAGCCGTAAAATTGGAAGTAACTCATGCTCCGGGAGCTGCTTTATTCCAGATTGTGGGAGCGGTGGCAAGTATTTTTGCATTGGGAAATTCAGAAAATTATTCTATTGTGATCAATGCGATGTCAGCAGTATTCAGTGCTTTTACCATTCTGTTTCTGTTCTGGACGATTACCCATTTTGTAAGACGGCTTTTAAATAAAGATTTTGAAGACCTTACCAGATCTCAGAAGATTTCAATACTCTTTGCCGGAGTAATCGGAGCTTTATGCTTTACGTTTTCAGATACTTTCTGGTTCTCGGCGGTAGAAGGAGAGGTGTATGCGATGGCTTCTCTGTTTATTGCACTGCTGGTCTGGCTTATTACCAAATGGGAAAACGAATATAAGGCAGCTGACAGCGAAAGATGGATCATTCTTATTTTCTTTATAATAGGTCTTTCTGTAGGGGTTCATATGATGTGTATGCTGGCAATTCCGGCTATATGTCTGGTGTATTACGCCAGAAACTATACTTTTTCCTGGAAGAGTTTTATAATAGCCAATCTGGTTACATTGGGAATTCTTGCATTTGTATTCAAATTTATTTTCCCTTTGATCATGACTTTGTTTGGGAAACTTGAAATTTTCTTTGTGAATGGACTGAGGCTTCCTTTCCATTCAGGGACGATTGTTGCGTTTGTTCTCATGACCGTAATCAGTTATCTTTTGATTAAATATGCCAGAAAAGCCAAAAGAAAGCTTTACCAGACTATCGTTTTATCTCTTGTATACATGATTATTGGTTTCTCATGCTGGCTGGTGATTCCGATCAGAGCGAATGCCAATCCTCCGATGAATCTTAATGACCCGGATACGGCAATCGGAATGAGAGATTATTATAACAGGGTACAGTATGGAGACTGGCCTACCATTTACGGACAGAACTACACGGCATTTCTTGACAAAAATGGATTGGAAAAAGATGAAGACGGAAGCTATAAAAGAGATGTCACTGGAGATATTTACGAAAAAGATGAAAAAACCGGAACGTACAGAAAAACCGGGGAAAGATTCAATTATGTGTTTAATAAATCCCATATCAGTTTTATGCCGAGGATGTTCAATGAAGATAAAGAGGTGACTGCCAATTATATTTCCTTGTATGGAGCTCCGGATTTTACCTTCAATTATGACAATGCAGAGGTAGCAGACAATCCGGAGGCTAAACGGATTTTTGAGGAGCTGAGAGCGAAATATGAAGGAGATTCTATCACAGCAGAAGATTATCTGAAGGTAAAACCTTATGATCTTATCAAAGTAAAACGCCCTTCCTTCGCTCAAAATATGGATTATTTTATTTCTTTCCAGAACGGATACTATTTTGTAAGATATCTGATGTGGAATTTTGCTGGAAGACAAAATGATCTTGAGGGACATATGGAAAATACCAATGGCAACTGGATCTCAGGATTTTCTTTTATAGATAATGCAATGTTGGGTGATCAGGATCATATGCCTGCCAAATTTAAAAACGAAAGTACCGTAAAGTTTTTTTTCCTTCCATTGATATTAGGTTTGATTGGCTTCTTTTTCCAGCTAAACAGAGATTTCGGAAGGTTTTATGCCATCCTTTCATTGTTTGTTCTGACAAGCATGGGAATTGTCTTTTATACCGGAGTAAAGCCATTCGAAGTAAGAGAAAGAGACTATGCAATGGTAGGGTCATTCTATGCCTTTGCGATCTGGATCGGTTTGGGAGCGGGCGCTATACTTTGGTCAATTCAATCTAAGCTTAAATCCAGTACAGCCCCTGTTGTTTTGGGAATTGTATTATTAGGAATTCCTTTTATGATGGGCTTCCAGAATTATACTTCACATGACAGAAGCAGAAAAACGGCGGCCCGTGATTATGCATATTCATTTTTACGTTCGCTGCCTAAAAACGATATTATTTTCATTTATGGTGACAATGATACTTTTCCGGTATGGGCAATTCAGGAAACGGAAAGATTCAGGGATGATGTAAAAACGGTCAACTTTACTCTTTTGGCGACACCATGGAGTATCGATCAGGTAAAAAGAAGAACATACAATGCCATGGGAATTCCGGGAGAGTTGACCCATGAAGAATACAGAGATGGTGTAAATGATCAGGTATATCTGATGAAAAAAGAAGACTGGGAAGGGTTTTTCCAAATGTTGAAAGAACAGGGAGCCCCCGATACAGAATTTCAGGAGTTCAGAAAATATCTGACTCAGGATTCCCTCACGTTGAAAGATGCTATCAAATTCCTAAAATTAAAATCATCCGCAAAGGATGAACTATTGAAAATGTATTTTGGCGAAAAGCAGTATGAAAAGTACAATATTCTTCCGGTAAGTAAATTTATTCTTCCTGTAAATAAGGAAAATGCTGTAAAATCAGGAATCATTAACAAGGCTGATCTTCCCAATGCGGTGGATCAGATTATGATCAATTATGAGGCGAATACCCTTTATAAAAGCAATCTGATGATGCTGGACATGCTGGCCAATTTCGACTGGAAACGACCTGTAAATTTCTCATCAGGCGGAATGTATGACAGTGAAAATATTTTTTATCTTGATGAATATCTGCAGTTTGATGGTTTCAGTTACAGGCTGGTTCCTATTCATACTCCCCAAAGTCCGGATGGAGATAAAGGAAGGGTAGACGCCAATTCTCTTTATCAGGTGGTAAAAAACTTCAGATGGGGTAATTTTAAAGACCTTAGTATTCATTATGATGAAACGGCTACTTCAAATATTCTGGGCTACAGGATGTCCGTAAGCAGAGCAGTGTCTGCACTTGTAGTAAGCGGACAGAAAGCTAAGGCCCTAGAATTACTGGATCTTGCGGCAAAAGAAATTCCTGTTGAGAAATACAACGACCCACGCTCATTAAGCTCAATGGTAACCGGATATATTGTTGCGGGGCAGGAGCAGAAAGGTCTTCAGCTGGTAGAAACTCTCAAGAAAGGAATATTTGAAGAATATGATTACTATCAGAATCTTTCGCCTTCATTTAAGGCTGCGTCCAAAAGACCGATGAGGTCAAAACCAATGGAATATGCATTAGTTGTTTCGGCGGTTACGGATGCTTATAAAACTTTGGGGCAGAACGAAAAAGCACATGCATATGTTTTAAAATCTGTTACGCCGATCGACAAAAAATTCAATGCTTTTGTAAACAGATTACAGCAAATGGGTAAAGAGAAAGCGATGAAGGAATCTGAAAATGTCCGACAGATTGCTCCTTTTTATCAATATTTATTCAATGTTATGGAGCCTTTTGACTCTGCTTATTCCAGGAAAAAAGAAATTGAAATAACCAATGCCATGATGAAAGCAACGCAGTAAACGATATGTGAAAAAACAGGCTGTCTCATATAAATAATGTTTAATTATTTGACTTTTGAGACAGCCTGTTTTTTTGTTATCTATTTTTAAAGGACAGCAGTGAACTCTTTTTCCTGTCGGATAGCTTTCGGAAACAGAATATTATTTTCGAGATGAATATGTTTATGCAAATCATTTTCAAAATCCTGAAGCATTGCAAAAGCAACCTTATACGTGTTGCAGGCGTCTGATGGAGGAAGATATTCATGGGTGATTTCTGCAATCTTTCTGAAACGGTCACCTTCTACTGTATGGTCGTGCTGCATCATATGAACAGGATTTTCCACTGTTCCAAAAACGGGTTGCTGCAGAGATCCACCGGATATTTTTGCCTTCATCATATTTCTTACAAAAGGAAACAGGATGAGTTCTTCTTTTTTCATATGAGCTGACAGGTCGTGAGCTGATTCGTTAAATAAAGTATTGATTTCAAACAGTTCAGGATGTCTCTCTCCATGAACTTTGCATAGTTTCTCAAGGAAAGCTTGTAAAACCGGAGTTTTTTCTTCCACATAGCGGTGATGGGTTTTCTCAATATAATCTGCCAGCAGATCCAAAGGCCAGCTGTTGAAGTCTATTGATGCCCCTTCATTTTTGGGTAATGCTTCCAGTTCTTCATAAATCTTTTCAGATGGAAGTTTCTTATTGCTGCAGGCTTCTTCAATAGTTCTTCCTCCTTTACAGCAGAAATCAATGCCATGTCTTTTAAAAACAGCAGCTGTTCTGAAATCTTCAGCCACCATATTTCCTATAAAGTCTGTTCTTGTGTTCATAATATGATACTTTTTTGTTTTTGATTACTTTTTGAGTGACAGGATATATTTTACCATCAGCTTGGCGTCTTCTTTACTTAATCCTGTGTGAGGAGCCATCGAAATGTCTCCCCAGTTACCTTTTCCTCCATCAACGATTTTTTGTGCCAGCATATCGAGATCTGCATCTGTATATTTTGCAGCAACTTCCTGGTAAGAAGGTCCGATTAATTTTGAATCCACCTTATGGCAGGTAAGACAGTCGGTTTCCTGAATTAATTGTAATCCTTTATCCCCAGTTGGATTCGGTATTGTGACAGGAGCCGGAGGAGCTTCTACGGGGGGTGGAGCTGTCTGCTGAGCGGTAGGATCAGGCTGCGGAATGGGAGTGGTTTCTGTTTTGGAACAGGAAAATAAAACGAATGACAGTACCAGAATAATGAGCGTTTTTAGCAATTGTGTTTTCATCATGTAGGGTATTTTAAGATATAATTTCATATTGATTTATTTAATATTAAAAGATCTTTTTATCTTTTATTTAGTTAAATTTTTTTTAAACCTTCAGGTGAGTTAATTTTAAATCCAGATTATCAACAAACATTTGAATCTTAGAGGTTTCCAGCATAATGCGCAGATCCTGTCTGATTTTTTTAAACTGATCATGAAGCGGACATGGATGAATTTCTGAGCATTGGTCAAGTCCAAGTCCACACCCGGAAAACAGCTTATCTCCATCTATTTCTCTTACGATATCCGCAATAGAGCTATTCAGGTTTTTCTGACCCATATAAAAACCACCGTTCGGGCCTTTGGCAGATTGTACAAATCCTTTTCTGCTGAGATCCTGCAAAATTTTGGCGATGAAATGTTCCGGTGAATGAATGCTTTTTGCAATGTCTTTAATCCCGACCCTGCTGCCATTTTTAGACTGCTGGGCAATGTAGATTAAAGCTCTTAAGGCATATTCACAGGTTTTTGAAAACATTTTTCTGATTTTATGAGACAAAGGTACAAAGAGATTTTTAATAAAAGACAAATAACTCTTTTATTTTTTCTAAATCTGACGAAGGTCATGAAAAGCCATTTTATCCTGCTATCTTATGAGTAGCCGGAAGAATAATGTATTTATCCAAAAATTTTAATCCTTAAAATAATAGATTGATGAAGCAATTACAAAACAGGAGAATCAACGAAAATTTGATTTTTAATCATATATCCTTTATTTCTGTAATTTTTGTTGAAAAAAATAGTGAGTGTAATTTATTTATAAACAGATGTTTGACTTTTTTAGTGAAAATTTTATCATAAAAAAGCGTAGAAAAATTTGGATTTAAGAAGCGTTTTTCTATCTTTGCAGTCCCTTAAACAAAGGGATTTACTTGAAAAAGTAAGTGGCCGACTCGGTAGCTCAGCTGGTAGAGCAATACACTTTTAATGTATGGGTCCTGGGTTCGAATCCCAGCCGGGTCACTAAAAAGACATTCTTCTCAGAATGTCTTTTTTTATTTGTTTTCAATTGGTTATTTATCAGTGATCAATGGTGTAGGTTCTGATATGTTCTTGATTTTAGATACTCAAAAACTGTTTTTATCAAATTCTATTTTTTTTGGTAAAAATTGAATACAAAACTTTTCTTTTATTGCGTGAGGTTAGCTTTTATCTTATAATGAATAATAGAACAAAGACTATAAGTAATAACAATTGCCAAAACCTTTTGGGTAATCTGGATTTACTTTTTTTATTGCATCCATTAATTTTGTAGCCGCAAATGTCCCCATTCTGTACGCATCATTGATTTGATATTCATAAGTTTCATCCAGATATTTCGGAAGAGTTCCTTCGCTTATAGCAATCACTTTTTTATTGGTATTGTTAAGATTTCTTTTGATCAATGAGCTGTGAAGTCCCATCAGCGTTTCATCACTCATCGCAAAGAAACCATCAAATGAATCATCATCTAATAATAGATCTAATTTCTGCTTTACAATATCAGCCGATTTACAAAATATAATCTCCATACGGATAGAGGGAGACTGTTGGATTTTTTTTTCAAAAGACTTGAGTCTGCTTTGTGTGATTTCAAGATTTTCATCACCAAAAATAGCCAGTATATTTTTGCAGCCATGATCAATTAGTTTTTCTGCACATTGTTCAGTTGTTTTTATATTATCAAAAATTACAGATTCGAAACTACTTTGGGGAATGGTTTTATCAAAAATAATGACCGGGATTTCCATTTCCTTCAATTTCTTTAGATGCTCATCATCTTTTGTTTCCTTTGTAAAAGAAATGAGAATACCATCTACTCTTGAATTGATACAGGTTTCTATATGTTCCTTCTCAGCTTCATAAGAATCATCCGATGATAATATAAAAAAACGGTAACCTTCTTTATTCAGAACCGATGAAATACCATTAATAATAGAGGGTAAAAAAAACATGGAGATCTCCGGAACAATAAGGCCAATTACCTTAGAAGATTTTTTCCTAAAACTGATCGCAAAATCATTGGGAATATAATTAAACATTTCAGACGCTTCCTTCACCTTAAGTTTGACAGAACTGCTGATATCAGGATGATCCTTCAATGCTCTGGACACTGTTGAAGGACTAATATTAAGCATCTTTGCAAGGTCTTTTAAGGTTGTTCTTTTCATTCTGATGGTTCAATGTTAATTATCGGGAGAAAATAAGAATAATTACGCGATATTATTTTGTTAATATTTGTTAAACAAATGCAGTTAATTTGTTAATGAAAAGTTAATTTTAAATAAAGTTATCCACCGCAATCGTTTGCGCAAACGTTTGAAATTAATATACTCTTAACACCTCGTTAAAAATCATTTTTTAAGACCCTAAAAAAAATACTTTTGAGACATAACAAAAATCTAAAAAATGCTATGGAATCACAAGTAATAAAGAAATTACTGATTTTCGGGACAATGAATATAGCAGCTTTTATGCTCTCTCAGAATACCGTTCATGATACATTATCAGCCAAAGATAAGGTGATAGACGAAGTAGTCATTACGGGTAATTCTAATCCTAAATCTTCTATCAAGACCAGTACTTCAATTTCAACTTTAAAACAGGCAGATATTATCAATGCTTCACCGAGAACAACTGCCGAAATTTTTAGAACGATTCCGGGGATCCGTGCCGAATCTTCAGGAGGTGAGGGGAACTCGAATATTACAGTAAGGGGAGTTCCTGTTTCTGCCGGGGGATCAAGATATCTACTGATCCAGGAAGATGGGCTTCCGGTAATGCAGTTTGGAGATATTGCATTTGGAACACAGGATCAGTTTACAAGATTTGATTCTTTTGTATCCAGGGTTGAGGCACTGAGAGGAGGTTCAGCATCCGTTTTTGCATCCAACTCGCCAGCTGGTATTATCAACTTTATTACAAAAACAGGTGAAAAAGCAGGGGGTAGCATTATGCAGCAGGTCGGTCTGAATTATAAAAACTTCAGAACGGATATTGATTATGGAACTCCTTTGGGGAAAGATTTTTATATTGGAATAGGTGGTTTTTACAGAGGAGGAGACGGTCCAAGAAAAACAGGATATACCTCTAATAATGGAGGGCAATTTCGATTGTCTTTATTAAAGAAGTTTGAAAAAGGAAGTGTCAGAATTTATGGTAAATATCTTGATGACCGGACGGCTGCCTATATGCCGATGCCTATTGCCGTTTCAGGTTCAGACACCAATCCGGATTATACTTCTCTCAGCAGTTATAATATCTTAACGGGGGCATTGCAATCTTCTAACTTCAAAAATGATCTTACTTTTGGAGGGAATGGGCAGATTCTTAAAAGCGACATCCGTGATGGGATGCATTCTGTATCCAAGACAGTAGGACTGGAATTTAATTATGATTTTGGATCTGGTTGGAAGTTAGATGCTAAAGCAAGGTATGCAGCCAATGACGGTCAGTTTTTAGCCCCTTTCCCAGCTTCCGTAGGCAGCAAATCTGAAATTCTGGAATCTGTTGCTGGATATGGAAGCGCAGTATACGCAGGAACCAATACGCCTGTAGACAGTAATGCAAAATATATGAAAACAGTTTTGTTCAATACCAAACTGAATAATCTCAACAACTTTTTCAGTGATTTGAATATCAGTAAAAAATGGAATAAAGCAAAACTTAATGCCGGGGTTTACAACAGCAGACAAAATATCAACCTATCATGGAACTGGAATACTTATCTGATGGAAGTTTCTGATAACAATGCCAGACTGGTGGATGTTGTAAGCAATACAGGAACCAAAATTACAGATCATGGGCTTCTTCATTATGGTGTTCCGGAGTGGGGAGGTGTCAACAGAAATTATGATACCAAATATTCGGTGATTGCACCCCATGCTCAGGTTGAACTCAATCCTATTGAAAATTTAACCCTGGATTTTGGAGCAAGATATGATTTTGGAAATGTATCGGGAAGCTTTTCCGGAACAAAAAATACAACCCGTGCCATTGATGTAAACCAAAACGGAATTCTTGAAACCCCTGAACTTTCAGTAGCGGTAGTAGATGGAACTGTTCCCGTGGATTACAAATATGGAATTTTTGGGTACTCATTGGGTGCCAACTATACCCTTAATGCCCATCATGCAGTCTTCGCCAGAGTAAGCCAGGGAGGAAGTGCTTCTGCCGACAGAATCCTTTTTGCAGGATACAATTATACCAACAATGATGATCCTGCTTTAGATGCTGTAAAGGTGAATAAACTCAATCAGATTGAAGCCGGTTATAAAGTAAGGGGAGCTAATTATTTCCTGAATACAACTTTCTTCCATGCAAGAACCATTGAGGCCAATTATGAAGCAACTACCCAGCTGAGAACAGAAAATAAATACCAGTCATGGGGAATCGAGTTCGATGGATTCTATAAAATCAATAAAAATTTTGACATCAAGGCAGGTCTTACGTATACCCACGCTGAAATTAAAAATGCAATTGATCCGACTATCATAGGAAATATGCCGAGAAGAACTCCAAAATTCATGTATTCATTCAATCCGAATGTGAATATAGAGAAGTTGAGTTTTGGTTTCTTTGCTGTAGGATCTACAAAAGCGTTTACTCAGGATAGCAATAAGCTGATTATGCCGGGTTATGTAATTATAAATCCATACATTTCGTATAAAGTGTTGAGTAACTTGACACTGAATGTCAATGCCAACAATATATTCAATGCGCTTGCCATTACAGAAGCAGAAGAGGGATCATTACAGGGAACCAATGGAATAGTCAGAGCAAGAACATTGCCGGGAAGAACCTTTGGAGCAAGCGTAAAGTTTGACTTCTAAGCGGGTGCTAAAACTTTATTAGAAACATTTATTATCATTACATACAAAAACTTATTCTATCATATATGTTTACACAGCAAGCCTTACAGATTATACAGCAGTCCATCTCCGAGCAAGGTATTCTTGCCTCTTCTGAAAGAAAAGATAATTATGCAAGAGTCTGGTCCAGAGATTCTATGATGACGGGTATTACAGGGGTTTTAATTAAGAATAAAAACATCGTGGATGGTTTGGAAAAATCAATAAAAACACTTGCAGAGCATCAGGCTGAAAATGGCCAGATTCCTTCAAATGTTGATGGTGAAAAGGCAAGTTACGGAACACTGGTAGGTAGAACAGATGCCACGATTTGGTGGATCATAGGAGCTTGTGAATATATTATGTATTCTGGAGATGAAAATTTGAAAGAAACTTTAAAAGAAAAAATAGATAAAGCTTTTTCTTGTCTAAAAACATGGGAATTCAATCAGAGAGGTTTGCTATACAGCCCGCTGGGAGGGAATTGGGCAGATGAATATATCACTTCGGGATATGTTCTCTACGATAATGTACTCCGTTATTGGGCTTTAGAAAGAGCAGCAGAATTATATGAGGATGAAAGTTTAAAATCTCTCGCTGAAACCACAAAAAAACTGATAGAAAATAATTTCAGGAAAAATAGTTCTCAAGCAACAAAATATCATGAGACTGCATATCAAAAAGCAAATGAAAAGCCTTATTTATGGGCATCATTGAATGCCAATGGCTATGATGAAAGATTTGATCTTGCAGGAAATGCTTTAGCGGTTCTTTTAGGTTTTGATTTAGATTTAGATGCTTTCACTCATTTTTTAGAAAAATTGAGTCTGGAGTTTGGGCATTGGATGCTGCCTGTTTTTTATCCCATTGTGTTTCCAAATTCTACCGACTGGAATTTACTGGAAAACAATTATAGTTATGACTTCAAAAATCAACCTTATCATTTCCACAACGGTGGATCGTGGCCTATATATCTTGGGTGGCTTTGTTTGGGATTGAAGAAAAGAAATTATCATGAAATATCTCTAAAAATTGTCAATCAATATGAGAAGCTTCTCACAGAGAAAGGGGCCAGTTTCAGAGAATATTATTCTACAGATCAGCTCATA
This sequence comes from Chryseobacterium sp. KBW03, assembly GCF_003852415.1. NCBI lineage: Bacteria > Pseudomonadati > Bacteroidota > Flavobacteriia > Flavobacteriales > Weeksellaceae > Chryseobacterium > Chryseobacterium sp. KBW03. Next base: position 50,861 of record NZ_QAJO01000018.1, read on the forward strand.
CCTTCAGGAACAAATCACCTGTGTTTTTCGGCTTCAGGCTATCTTTTGATGAAGATATAATGATAAAAACAAGGACAATTTACAACAAAAGTTATTTATTTTTTTAAACGGATTAAAAGATGATTGGAGATGTTATTAATTTGGAGCTGAAACATTTGGATACGGCTGAAAATATTTACAAAATAATAAAGGAAACGTTTGATCATACCCAAAAGTGGGCTATAGGAATTTGCGGTGAAAGCGGCAGTGGAAAGTCAATCACGGCCTTTGCGCTTAAAAATATTTTGGAGAAAAATGGCATCAAGAGTCTGGTGATACAGATGGATGATTACTTTAGACTTCCTCCGAAAAGCAATCATGAGAACAGACAGAAAAGCCTGGATAATGTAGGTATACATGAAGTTCATCTGGATAGGATTCAGGAAAACATAGAGCAGTTTAAAGAGGGAAAATCCTTTATTTCAAAACCTCTTGTTCATTATGTGGATAATGTTGTCAATGACGAGATTGTGGGGGTGTATGATATTCAGGTACTTATAGTTGAAGGAACTTATATATTGAATATTGATGACTTTGATTTCAGTATTTTCATTGACCGTGATTATAAAGATACTTACGAAAACCGAATGAAAAGGAACCGGGATGAGCAAAGTGATTTCGTTGAAAAAGTGTTGGATATTGAACACCATATCATCCTTCAGTTCAAACAAAAGGCAAATATGATACTTGATAAGAACTATCAAATTGTAAAGTCATAAATTATGAATAAGAAAATAATACCGAGACTGAGTTTTTGGCAGATATGGAATATGAATGTTGGTTTCTTTGGAATTCAGTATAGCTTTGGATTGCAACAGACTGCTGTGAATCCGCTGTATTCTTTTTTGGGGGCTCATGCAGATCAGCTTCCAATCCTCAATCTGGCAGGTCCGGTTACGGGATTGCTTATTCAGCCGTTGATAGGAGCAATAAGTGATAAAACATGGAGTGTAAAATGGGGACGCCGGAAGCCTTTCTTCTTGCTGGGAGCTATATTGTGTAGTCTGGCATTGTTTGTTTTTCCATTCAGCTCTTCAATTTGGATGGCGGTAGGGCTTCTATGGGTCCTGGATGCAGCCAATAATACGGCTATGGAACCCTACAGGGCTTTTATCGGAGATAAGCTCCCGGAAGAACAGCAGACCTATGGTTTTCAGATGCAGAGTCTGTTTGTAGGGGGTGGAATCACACTGGCTAATCTTTCTCTTTTTATTTTTCAAAAATATTTTGGAGGCAGTTCAGAATCAGGAGGTATACCCGCATGGGTTTATTATTCATTTTTCTTAGGTTCTTTCTGTTCCGTTGCTTCTGTAGTGTGGTCTGTGTACAAAACACCGGAAATTCCCCCGACAGACGAAGAACTTATTCAACTAAAAGCTGAGAAAGAAAATGATACAGTATTTACACCATTTATCGATATTTTCAAGGCCATTATTAATATGCCGAAAATACTCTGGCAGTTGGCACTGGTCTACTTATTTCAGTGGTATGCGCTCTTTTGTTACTGGCAGTTTGCCACACCCATGATCAAGCAGACCCTGTACCATGTTTCCGAAATTGATGAAGAAAGAGCCAATCGGTTTGTTGAGCTGTCGAAAAATGGCTTTTCAGTGCCTCAGAATGATCTGCTCTGGGCCAGAAATATCCTTCATCTTGTGGAACAAGCTGTTGGGCAGACAGGTCTGATGAATGGATTTTATAATTTCATTACAATGATATCAGCACTTCTTTTGATTCCATTCGCTCTGAAGTTTTCTGCCAAAAATGTATATGCCTTCTGTCTTTTGGCAACAGGAATATCATTATTGGTATTACCGTTTTGCACCAATGAATATATAATATTATTACCAATGGTCCTTTTTGGAATTGGATGGGCGGCCATGATGGGACTTCCTTATTCTATGGTATCTCCATCTATCCCAGCAAACAAAAGGGGAGTTTATATGGGGGTGATTAATATGATGATCGTTATTCCTATGCTGATACAGACCTTGACTTTCGGAGCTTTTTACAAATATATATTAGGCAGTAATCCTGCTGATGCAATCAGAATTGCAGGAATTTTGTTCCTACTGGCATCTTTTTCAGTAATCCTTATGAAGGTGAATAGGCCGGCGGCAGATTAGTTTGTGTGATAAATTTGTTGTCCAGCTTTGATTGCTTGGCATGATAATTTCAATTATTGGATGCTACTTAACTAAAATAATTATGAATGAAAAGTTAATGCAAATATTAGGATGGGTAGCTACCGTTACAGCGATGGCTATGTATTTTTCTTATATCCCACAGATATCTCATAATTTAAATGGTTATAAAGGAGACTGGTTCCAGCCTTTGGTTGCTGCCATCAACTGTAGTCTTTGGGTTATCTACGGATTTATTAAAAAGCCAAAAAGAGATTGGCCGATTGTGGTTGCCAATTCCCCAGGTATATTTTTTGGAATATTTGCTTTTATGACTGCCTTATAAAACGGTCTTTTATATCTTCGATTGTTTATCTTCCCGGAATGTCTTTTTTTATTTCGAAAATTCATAGAATTTTTACTCTCAAAATTATCTTTTCCATACCGGATAGGTAAAGAAAGTAACCATAAAACTTGATTCCTGATTTGCTGGCTGAAAATCTAATCCTTTATCATCGTTTCAGATGTTGTATAACGGTATCTTTGTAGGCAAATTGTGTGATATATGAAATTCATTCACCAGATTGATCCATTAAAATTTATCTTTTTTGAGCTGCCTCATTGTCCTGATTATTATTTTCAAAGTTCTCAGCGGACCCATTTTTTTGAAATGATCTGGATAAAAGATCATACAGGAGATGAAAGCGATAGGAGTGAAGGGAATAATTATATCTATCTCATTCCTCCATATCGTTTTACACAATTAGATCTGGAAGATAAAAAAGGCTGTATACTCTCTTTTAAAAGAGAATATCTGGAAGAGGATGACAAAGAATATGCATTGGATGTCTTCAATCTTTTCAATATGCATGGGCAGTTTAGTGGTTTTTCAATAGACCGTAATACTGCAGAAACCTTGAATCATCTGGTCGTATTGATAAAGAAAGAGTATAATGATCCAATGGGAACCTATCTGGTTTTAAAAGCACTTTTGAAAGTTCTCTTATTAAATCTTATCCGCATCAACCAGCATTATTTTTTACATCAGGATGTCAATCAGAAAAGGGTTTATCAGTTCATTATGCTGATGGATGAACATTACAAAACAGAGCGAAAAGCGGACTTTTATTCTTCAAAAATGGGAATCAGTGAAAAACGGATCAATCAGATTCTGAAAGAGAAAATGAACCGAACGCTTACGCAGCTGCTGCACGAAAGACTTATTGTGGAAGCAGATCGGATGCTGGTTTCCAGTGAATTCACGATAAAAGAAATTGCATATCATCTGAGTTTTGATGATCCTGCTTATTTTTCCAGATTTTATAAAAACAGGAAAGGGCAGACCCCTGAAGATTTTAAAAATCAGACTATTGGGATGTAAAATCATTCTGTCTTTTCAAGTTTTTCATAATGTAGATTTTTATAAATTCAGCGTATTCTTCATGTTTTGTTGTATTTCCTAATTGTACCATTAGATTAGGAAATAATGCAAGAGAACTTATACAGCTCTGATTTAATTTTGTGTCAGGATTCAAAGCCTAACGGTTGAAGAATCAATACATGAATCTAAAAATATCTGAATTATGGAACTCACAAAAGAAGCGGAACAACAAATGTTTCAGGATATCAATGCTCTTTTATCACCTAAACCAATATCTCTGGAAGCCGGTATCAAAAGACTGGAAAACGGAATGCTGCATATTGCAATGAGAAATGTAATGCATAATTGCAAAGGAAAGATGCTGGACTGGTGGTTTACTTATTTTGAAACAACTGCAGACCTGAAATTATGGCATCCGCATGATCATGTGGTACACAGTGGATGGGACAGCAAATGGATCAAAAATGAGAATTACATCGGGGCTACAATACATGCTACAGAGTCATTGGGAAATATTCCACCGGTACCGGCTGCCATTAAGTTTCATGATCCTGCGGAAATTTTTAATCCTGATATTTTAAAAAAGGCGTATGACAACGATGAGGTGAGTGCAGTAATATATGCCAGAATAGGGTTTGGGGAAAACACTCCAAAAGATACTAATGGTGATCCCCTTGATGGGTATATGGTACATGTTACCAGAGATACACCACAGGGATGTGTGCTGAGAAGTCACTTTTTCCTTGGAGCATTAGCTGCAGACAGTGATCACCTGTTGCCGGATGAAATTGGATTTGGATTGATGGAGCATTGTTACACCGAATTTACTTATCTCTCCCATGTTCTTCCTTCTCTTTATTATGCAGAAAATACAAAAGGAGATAAGGCCCCACTTCTTTGGTAATCCTTGTGCATTAAAGTTTCTCATGGTCAAAAAGTAAAATTTTCATTAATTTATTTAAAATACGATACAGGAATCTTCATTTTGTGTTTTCTGAGGTAATTAAATTAATACACAATGACTTAAGAATAGAGAAATTCGGATTGAATTTCATATCAACCGCAAATGGTTTCTGTTTATTCAAAATAATATGAAAGTTTCTGAGAAAATACAGAGAAAAAATTTGGAATTTTAGAAAAAGTTTCTATCTTTGCAGTCCCTTAAACAAAGGGATTTACTTGAAAAAGTAAGTGGCCGACTCGGTAGCTCAGCTGGTAGAGCAATACACTTTTAATGTATGGGTCCTGGGTTCGAATCCCAGCCGGGTCACCAAAAAAAGCCTCAACGAAAGTTGAGGCTTTTTTGTTCAATATACTATATCAGTATTCGCTCATTTTTATGAAAGGTTTCAATACCTAAATTCAATGAAAACTGACGTGCAATGTATTTTATACGCTAGACATTGTCTTGAATTCAGTAGGCCTCATGTTGGTCAATTGATAAAAATTATTACTGAATGCAGCGATGTTGGAGTAGCCAATCTCATAGGTAATTTCGGTCATATTCAGATCACTGTCTTTAATCAGTTCCATAGCCCGGATAATCCTCAGCATTTTTATATACTGAATAAAGGTAATGTGTAGTTTTGTCCGAAATAGACGGGTCAAGCTTCTTACACTCATGCCCCATTCCGTGGCCACGTGTTCTAAAGTAAGATTTTCATTCAGCTGATTCCTAAGCTGGGTAACAATGGCCTGGAGCTGCTGATCGTCAGTAGTAGGAAGCTGAATCGAAAATTTTTTCAGGTTTTCTTTAGGAAGTACATTTTTCAATGTTGTTAAAAATTCAAACTCCCACGATCCTTTGAAATAATCACCCTGCCATTTTTCGCTGAAAGACAGCATTTCAGCTAAGAGCTTACTCACCGGATAAATGCCCAACTCGTTATAAAAATCATGAGAACTTTCTCCCGGAAAATAAATGTTGATGATGTACAGATCCTGTGTGTTGAACATCAGGTTATGGGGATAGTTTTTAGGGATCCAGATATAATGATGGGAAGGAATATAGAAATCCTTTTCGTCTGTCTGCAGGTAAGCAATCCCTCCAAAAACCAATAATAACTGAGCTTTATCGTGTTGATGGGAAGGCAGACGCTGTTCGGTTTGCTGTCGTACCACCAGGATAGAGTCAGGATTCTGATCTACACTATTTATTAGCTGCTTAAGAGTATCCATGTGGCCAAATATAACAAATATTAGGCTAATTATATAAAAAGATGATTTGCCAGGGTGAATAATTTTGTGATGTAAATAATAACAGAGTCATTATGAAACAGAAAATCATAAACCCTAATAAACACACTGAGCCTTTGGTACAAGAGAAACTTTGTGATCATGAACTATCTCATTCAACAGAAGAAATGAGCACCCTTAATATCTACTGGCTGGCTTACTCTTATCCTTTCGTACCCATAATTGATTTAACAATGGTATTTGATGAATTAAAAAAGATTGTAAAAAAGTGGTTTTTAAATAAAAGAGATCATAGAATAATGTATAAAAAGAAAATCAATGAAACGATATAAATCAATTCCAATTTTGGGAATCCTACTGCTTTTATTTGCGCAATATCTCTATGCCCAGGATGCAAAAGCTACCCAAGCATTAAGTTTGGAAGAAATATGGAAAGTCGCCGAAACAAATAACCGTCAGCTAAAACTATCGGATTTAAGCCTGCAGCAAAGTAATTTAGAAGTCCTTGAAGCCAAAGACCGTCTGCTGCCGGAACTTTCAATAAATGGAGACGCAAAACTCAATTCCAAATTTCTCATTTACGATAATGGATTATTCTCATCCCCACAAGATGTACCTGTAAAAGGCTATGGCTATGGAGTAGGATACAGCATCAATTTTAATCTCTTCAACGGGGGTAAAGAAAGGAGAAATATCAAGATGAAGCAGGTCGAAGAGACACACAAACAATATGAAGCCGATCTGCAGAAGCACAGTATAAAATACAATGTTGCTGTTGCTTATTTTGATCTGTATAAGTTTCTGAATTTCCGTGATTTTCTTGCTGCTGAAATTACGGCGGAGAAAAAACAGCTTTCACTCATCGAAAGTTTACACAAAAATGGGATTGTGCTCAAGAGTGATGTGCTAAGAACCTCGGTGAAGTTGTCACAGTTGGAATTAAGTCTTTCAGATATTGAAAAGAAAACCGACGTTACCACACAGCGTCTCAACATTCTGATGGGTCGCGATAATGAAGCAGAAGTAAAGATCAACTATCAGGGTGGTTTTGAAATGGAATCCATCAACGATTCTGATTACACTGATTACATAGCTATTGCGCTTCAGCAATCGCCCGCGTATAAGATGGTCGATAGCGATATCAAATGGAGTGAGCTCAATATCAAGCAAATTAAAGCAGCGATATTCCCTAAGGTTTCCTTGTATTCCAACTACAATTATACCTATCCGCAGATCTCATTTTATCCGTACTCGAATGATTTATGGGCGTTTGGACAGACAGGAATCAAGGTGCAGTTTTCTATTGATAATTTATACAAAAATAAACATTCCATTGCTCGTGCCCAGGTTGTAAATAATCAGGCAAAAGAAAAAGCAGGCATTAAAAAAGATGAAATTTCAATCCAGGTAAAAGAAGCTTATTTGCAACAGCAGCAGGCTTTGGAAAGTGTAGAAACGGCAGAAAAGAATATCACTAAAACTACCGAAACCGTCCGGGTTATCAGAAACAGTTATCTCAATCAAGAATCACTTTTGACTGATCTTTTGGAAGCAGAAAATGCTCTGCTGGAGGCCAGATTTAACCTGACAAGCGCACAGACAAATTTAAAACTCAGCCATATCCAATTACTGGCAATCGTAGGAATTCTTTAATACAAAAATTATGAACAAAAATAAAATCGATAAAATAGTCATAACCTTAACCAAATGGTTGGGTATCGCCTTATTCACAGCGCTCATCATTTGGGGAGTCCTATATTTTCTAAAAGGATACCGTTATGAACAAACCAATGATGCACAGGTAGATGCCTATTTATCACCTGTAAATGCAAAAGTAGGAGGGTATATCAGTAAAATTTATTACAAAGACAATCAGCAGGTTCGAAAAGGAGATACCCTTGTGGTGATTGCGGTTGACGAATATGGACTGAAGAGAAATATTGCATCAGCAGAACTGGGGAGTTCGCATGCCAAATTGCCTATTTTGGCGGCTAATGAGGAAACACAGATCAAGAGTATCGCCGTCATAAAAGCACAGCTCTCAGGGACAAAAGCGAAACTGATTCAGCAGCAAAGAGAATACGGCCGTTATAAAAATTTGTTGGCTGACGAATCTACCACACAGCAAAAATTCGAGAACGTCAGTACATCTTTGGATATTACACAATCTGATTATGATCAGACAAAAGCCTCCCTGCAGGTTGCAGAATCCAAACTCAATGATCTTCGGGCACAGCATAATGCGATAGAAGCAGAAATAAAAATCAAGGAAGCGCTGCTGGAACGTCAGGAACTAGACATTACCTATACCGTAATTACCGCCCCTTTTGACGGGAGAATTGGTAAAAAGACCGTTCAGGAGGGGCAATTAATACAGCCAGGCCAAACCTTGGCATTTTTGGTGAACGAAACTGAAGAAAAATGGGTGATCGCGAACTTCAAGGAAACACAGATTGGTCGTTTCAAGATAGGGCAGCCCGTATCAGTAGAAGTAGATGCTTTTCCCAACGAAAAATTCAATGGAGCTATCCAATCACTTTCTCCGACTACCGGTTCCCGTTATTCATTGCTGCCACCAGACAATGCCACCGGTAATTTTGTTAAAATTATCCAACGTATTCCCGTCAGAATAAAGCTTACCGATAAGCCCGAAAAATTAGGTAAGCTCTCTGCAGGAATGAATGCTAATGTTTACGTTTTAAAAGAGTAATAATGCAGGCACATAAAATTCCGGTTTTCAAACCATGGGTATCCGAATGGATGGCAAGATCAGTAATATTTGGCATTCTGATGGCCTGTCTGTTTGCTTTCGCGTTTTACAGCAGTCCTGTTGCGGTAATGGGCTATTATGGGGTACAATCTACCGATGTACAGTATGCCATGATCATTATTTATGGATCTTGCGTCGCTTTTTTGGCTTTGGATTTTCGTATTGTAAAGTATTTTGCGCCAAGGAAATATCTGATGACGGCGCTGGCCATTAATGCACTATGTTCTGTCATCTGCTTTCATTCCAAAGATTGGACACTTTTTCTCATTTGCCAGTTTGTACAGGGAATTACCTGTGCATTGATGTCAGGCATCGTCCTACAGCTCACTTTTCCACGATTGGAATCTACCCGTGCCCGGGTGATTGGGTATAGCCTCCTGTATGGAAGTATACAAATCTCCGTTCCGTTTTACTCCATCTATTCCAGTATAGTGCTTTATTTTTATGATTTCAACTGGATATTTTATGGGTTTATTATCATGCTCATCATTCTGGCATTTGTTGTGCTGCTGACGATGAACGGCGAAGCGAGATTTACGAAAAAAATACCGTTGTATCAGGTAGATTGGGTGGGTTATCTCTTTTATGCATCTTTTATTTTCATAATAGGATACATCTTGATCTACGGTCGGCAATTGGGTTGGTTGGAAAGTCCGTTAATCGTTTTTCTTAGCCTTAGCGGTGTAATCATCCTTGCGCTATTTGTCAGTAGAGAATCAAAGCTTAAGCGGCCATTGATTAACTTACAGATTTTCAAGGTCAAGAATTTTGTTATCGGCTTACTGCTGCTTTTTATTTTTTACATTTTCAAAGGAAGTACCGGACTTGCTTATGGTTATCTTGAAGTCATTTTAGGTAATGATCCAATTGGTACTATTCCAATATGGAGTGCTGTAATTGTTGGAACCATCCTAAGCATGTTTGTTACCTCCCGATTTGTCCTGATGGGCTTTAATCTGATCAGGATTATTATAGTAGGTTTTGGATTGATGGCTTTGTATTATGGTTATATGATACTTTTTGTTTCGGTACGGGGAGAAACAACTGACTTCATTCTGCCTATGTTTATCTATGGTGCTGCAACAGGAGTTTTATTTGTACCCATTGTTTCATTCACCAGCTCGGCAGCACCGCCTAATATTGTATTGAATGCATCACTTGTGGGGATATTGGCGAGGTTCACAGGTTTTACGGCCAGCCTGGCTCTTAATAATGAAATTCAGTTGTTTTCCAAATCTGCAGTGAGGGAGAAGGTTCGAGAAACATTAACAGAAACTAACCCACAATTGCCTGTTACCTTACTGGATATTCAAAACAAATATATCAATGCCGGCAGTGATATCTATACCGCAAAAGATGCTTCAGGAGTTTATTTTAATAAGTTGGTAGGACAACAAATATGGGCTCGTGCCACTCGGGATTATTATGATCTTATGCTTTTGGGAATAGTTATTGTGATTGTTATTCTTCTCATTTCACCACAGATTCAGAAGGTTGTTTTAAGGATAAGGAAGGGAACTATTCCTTATTAGATAGCATACAATCTATAAAACAAAAGGTGGAGGAGGAGTGTTAGAAAGCATATTTCATTACTATGCTACTGCTCTGATCTCCACTTGGTGTGTTCTCTATTTCCTGAAATCCTATTTTCTTGTACAAGTTGTACGCTTTATTATTTCCAGGAGTAACTTCTAAAATGATTTCAATATCATTAAACTTTTTACAGGCTTCATGAATAACAGCTTCAATCAATCCCTGACCAATATTTCTTCCCTGAAACTCTTTTTTTACATACATCTGGTAAATATTCCCGGTATTATTTTCATCTTTAACAAAAGTACAGATCCCTATAAGTTCCTGATCTGTAAAAGCGCCAAACACAAATCTTTCTGGGATCTGATCTTCAATATCGCTTTCCATTCGGAATTTTTCAATATTCAGGGCTTCCTGATAGTTTGCTCCAAAAGATTCAGGAAATTTTTCAAGGCTTTCCAGGCGGATGGTTCGGTAGTTTGTACTTTCTTCAGGAAGAAGTTTTCGATAGCTAATATTCATTATGGGTGATCTTGTTTGTCATTTTCATTGGTATTCCACTGCAAATATGTGGATTATTTTGAACTTCTTTTTAATATAAGTGATGGAATTTAAATAATTCTATTAAAATTTTAAAACCAGCCGATGCATTTGTAACAATTTCCATTTCATATAGTCTTATTATAAATACAACAGACATTTTTTTAATCAGAAAATCCTACACAAACTTTCTGGAAACTTGGAAAATGTCTGTTTTAGGGGAAAAATAAGTTGCTTTATTAGAATATTACCTTTTACGTAAAATAAAAGGCTTATCTCACAATAAGCATGATAAATTGTGTATATTTATAACACATATTGGGGAAAACAATACATAATAATAGATTTTTATCAACATATTTCAATGAAATATGGATAGGTAGGTATGTAGATTTAGGGAAAAGCGGTGGTGATGGGAAAAATTAATTTGATTCTTTTTAAGAATAATAAAATACAGTCAAAGAACATACAGAAAATACTAGCCTATACAATCTGCATGGGATTATTTCTATGTATGATTTCCTGCAGCCGTGATTCTCAGGATAAGGAAAGAGAAGATTTTGACATTTCTTTATCAACCCAAAGTTCAGAGCTGCAGTTATCCGGTGAATATGAAGCGCTAATCAGGCTTAACATAAAATATCTGAGAAAGGCCGGTAAAATGAAGTACAAAGCAGGCAAAGGCCTTTGCTATCTGAATATGGCTGGTGTGAATGTCTCTGCAGGAAATTATGAAAAAGCCCGCTTTTTTTTCAACAAAGCTGAAAAAGATCTGGAAAACTCTGAAAACACTTTTCATAAGGCAACATTCTATGATGATTACGGCCAATATTATTCTCATCTTAAATTAAATGAGAAGGCTATAGAATGTAATAATAAAGCGTTTTACTATTTAAAACAGGCAAAAAAAACAAAGCTTACCGATAAACTTCTTCCAAGACTGTATGTCAATAAAGGAATTTACTTTGCCCTGAAAGGTTGGTTGGGAACCTCTTTAAAATGCTTTACAAAAGCGAATATGCTGGAAAATTCTGCATATACCAATTGTATGGTTGCACAGTACTATTTATTTTTCCATCAGCCGGATTCTGCAGGAATATATATTGCACGGGCAGATGAAAAGATGCTGAGCCAGAAAACAACTGATGTGGAATCTCTTTGGGTCTATTACACGATGGGATATTACTATAATGATGTCAATAATAATGAGCAGGCTGAAAAAGCACTTAAGAAAGCACTGGAAATTAATATTAAAACAAGACGTACTTATTCTTCACACATAAAAGAGGTCTATAAGTCTCTTGCAGAATTGTATAAGAAAAAAAATGACGGAGGGAAGGCGTATTTTTATCTGAAGAAATATATGGAAGAGGAAAAGCGCTTTGATGCAGAACGATTTTCAGCGATGAATAAAGCTACGGAAGATTTCATCATGGAAATGAAGCAGGAATCGGACTGGCATAAGAATGATCTCCCATTGTTCATTGCATTGTCTATAACGGTTATTACAGTTTCGGGAGCCTACGTCCGAAAGATGATCAATGCTCTGAAATTGAAGAAAAATACTCTAAAGGAAGAAACAGATGAACTGAAAAATAATGTCCAGACAAAGCAGTTGGAAGAAGTGATTGAGCTTGCCAAACGGAATGATTCTTCTTTTTTGTTAAAATTCAAAGAGCTATATCCTGATTTTATAAAAGCCCTTCTGGAGATCAAACCAGATCTTGAAAATTCAGAACTGGCATTCTGTGCGATGTTAAAACTGAATTTTTCATCCAAAGAAATTGCAGATTATACGTTCGTACAGCACAGGTCTATCCAACAGAAAAAATACAGGATCAGGAAAAGACTGAATATCTCTGGAGAAACAGATATTTATGATTTTTTTGAAAATTTAGCGTAATCAATAAATGAATCACAATAAAAGGAGCAGGATTCTGTTTTATGAAAAGATTTTATTGTTGATCTCACATTGGAAGTAATTATATTTTGTACAAGAATTTAGCTTATATAGAGAATCACATGATGCGTATTTTTCTTTTTGTTTTACTTATTACTATCGTTTCGTGCCATTCTCATTCTAATAAAGAGGAGGAAAAGAAATTTGATGTTTCTTTGCTGAAGCAGAACGAGAAGTTCAGGCTTGCGGGAGAATATGACTCTTTAATCAATCTTAATAAGAGATATTATAAACAGGCTGATAAACTAAATTATGCAGACGGAAAGGCGCTTTGCTATATCAATCTGGCAGAGCTTAATATCTCACTTGAAAACTATCAGAAGGCCCAGATTCTTTTTGATAATGCAAAAGAAATCCTTGATCATTCGGAAGATAATATACATAAAGCCAGATTTTATAACGTTTACGGACGTTTCAATGTAGAACTCAGAAGGCTGGATAAAGCGTTTCAGTATAATAATGAAGCAATGAGCTTCATCCATAAAAGCGATACATCAGAACTCAAAAATGATCTTCTTTTCAGTATATATTTAAGACAAGCCCTTTATCTTATTGAAAAAAAAGAGTACGAAAAAGCCATTTACTATTTTCATAAGGCAAAAAGGTTAGATGATACTGGTCTTACAGAATGTGCTATGAGTGATTATGTCTATATGCATAAAAATAGGGACTCAGCCTATAAATATATAACTCTTGCTTATGACAAGGCCAATAAAAATGGTAAAGAAGACGGGATATCTCTGTATACCAATACGATTATGGGAGAATATTATATTACCTATAAACAATATGACAAAGCAGAAGAAGCTCTTAAAAAGGCGTTGAAAATCAGTGAGAAAACAAAACGGATCTATGCCTACTACAGTAAATATATTTATAACGATCTCAGAATATTATACGAACGTACAGGAGATAAAGAAAAAGCATACTTTTATCTGAAGGCGTATACCGATGCTTATTTTAAAACCAATACCTCTTTGCTGGCCACAATTAATCAGGATATGGAGGCATTTATTACCAATGCCCAAGAAGATACGGATAATAAAAGAAAGTATATATATAGGATTATTTTTTTGTCTATTGTTGCCCTTTCTCTATTGGGAATATATGCATGGACAATTATCAGTGCATTGGGAAAAAGAAAAAAAGTTCTTGATATAGAAGCGGAAAACCTGAAAATTCAGATGAATGATAACAAGCAGGAAGAAATTATAGAACTAGGTAAAAATAATGATCCCGAATTTTTGAATCGCTTCAAAGAAGTTTATCCAGGTTTTATAGATCAGCTTTTAGTAATCAATCCAGGTCTTGAAATTTCTGAACTGGTTTTTTGCGCTATGCTGAAGCTTCATTTTACCTCTAAGGAAATAGCAAGTTATACTCTGGTTCAGCACCGAACCGTCCAACAGAAAAAATACAGGATTAGAAAAAGACTCAATATTCCGGGAGAAACTGATATCTATCTTTTTTTTGATACGCTGAAATAATTCAAAAAAAAACTGTCTGACACATCAGGTCAGACAGTATTCGAAATATTCTCTTTTCACCACTCGGATTTTGTGTGGGTCTCTTGTGGGCAAATATCAAAATTTTTAATGGGAATGAGAAAAAAAACTCTACTACACAGGTACTACACTACATATTTTTAATTTTAATAAATTGGTATTCAGTTGTTTGTGTTTCTTGTTGAATTGAGCTTGTTAATTCATATAAATGCAGGCTAATGATGAATTAATACGCCGCTTTTCATCAGTCATCTTAAGATCTCTGCTCAGTAGGGCAATATGTTGCACCGTTTTGAATGAGCTTATTATCCCGTATTTCAGATTAGATTTTTAAGGGAACACTTTTCCTGATTTTATTCTGAGTAAATAACCTGATTTTATAATTTGTTGTAAGTTAACACTTTACGTTTGTGTTGTATCTGTGTAGTATCATGTTTTTTTCTAATTAATTGAATATATATGGCTTTTTAGATAGTTTTGTTTGTGAAATATTCATAGAAATATATGTTTTGATTGTTTTATAGTAATTTCTATTTGGATGCTGTCATTAATCAATTAATTCATATGTACTCTTTCTAAATCATATCAATTACACTTATTCACAATAATCTTTAAATAAATCTATGAAAAAAAGAATTTTATTTGTTTGCGCGTTAGCATCTTGTTTTACCGTTTTTAATGCTCAGAGATGGGAATCTGTCTCTCAAAAAACTTCGCAGATAAGAGAAGGAGTAGAAGTGCAACATTCTTACAGAGTAGACCTGAAGTCTCTTAGAGAAATACTTAAAAATGCTGAAGAAACAGGGAAAAATGCAAGACCTGTTATTATTTCTTTACCAACGGTAGAAGGAAAAATCGAAAAATTTGCAGTCTACAGCAATCCGGTAATGGATAAATCTCTGGTAGACAGATACCAGCTAGGTTCTTATGTAGGAGTTGGAGTAGATGATACTTCTAAATATTTGAGATTCAGTACTTCTCCTACAGATATGCAGTCAATGATCATCAAAGATGGAGTATTTCAATTTATAGAGCCTATAAGCGCCGATAAACAAACGTACGGTGTTTTCTACAAAACAAAAGAAAGTGGAGAACATGGCTTTACATGTGAGACTGGAGAGAAGCATATTGATGATATTGGAAAACTGGTTGCAAATGGTAAAAAACTGCTTTCAGGAGTAGGAATTACCCAAAGACCAACCAACACAAAATACAGAGATTTCAGGATGGCATTGTCTGTTACCGGAGAATACAGTCAATATCAATTAACAGCGGCAGGAACTCCCGCCAATGCTACCGATGATGTGAAAAAAGGGGTTGTTCTGGCGGCAATGAATAATACAATGACTCGTATAAATGGCGTTTTCGAACGTGATTTTGGAGCTCATTTAACGGTTCAGAATCTTCCGCAGCTTATCTATCTGGATGCTGCAACAGATCCTTATAGTAATGATTTAAATACTCAGTTACAGCAAACACTTACTTCTGTAGTAGGGAATGCGAATTATGATATTGGACATGTTCTTAATCAAAATGCAGAAAGAAGCGGAAATGCAGGAGGAATCGGTATTGTCTGTATAGATCCTGCTAGTAATACGGATAAACAAAAGGGATCGGCTTATACACAGGGGCCTGTACCGGCAGGAGATGTTTTTGACTTTACTGCGGCTCATGAAATGGGGCATCAGCTGGGAGCTAATCATACATTTTCAAATACTTCGGTTACAGATGCAAATCAGGGAGCGAATGTAGAAACCGGAGGAGGAACAACCATTATGGGATATGCCGGGATTACCTACGATAATGTTCAGGCTAATGCAGATGGCTATTTCCATTACAAATCAATTGATCAGGTATTGACTAATTTAGAAAATAAACTTAATTGTGGAGTTTCTCAAAATATCACTAATAATACAGCTCCTGCTATTAATCCTTTGGTGGCTTACAATATTCCTAAAGGAACTGCTTACTATCTGGAAGCTTCTGCTACAGATGCAGAAAATGATTCTGTGAATTATACATGGGAGCAAAATGATAGTACAGATGGATTTTCCACCATTTCAGGAGATAGCGGATGGGGATATAATCCTAAAGGAGCCTTGACAAGATCAATTCCTGGAACAGCTGACGGAAGAAGATATTTCCCTAAGTTAGAAACTGTGATGAACGGATCACTAACCAACAAGCAAAGTTGGGAAACTGTATCTTATATTCCTCGCGTATTGAATTATGCCGTGACAGTAAGAGATCAGAATCCGCAACGTTCTATGGTCTCCAGTTCTACAACGACCGTTGCAGTAAAAAATGATGGCCCTTTCAAATTCAATGGACTTACGGCATCTTCTGTGTTGTATAATGATGCGATGAACACGATATATTGGGATGTTGCCAATACCAACGCCGCTCCTTATAATACGGCCAGTGTAAAAATTGATTATACTACAAATAACGGAGTTACATGGACAGATCTGGTTGCTGCAACGCCCAATACCGGAAGTTATAATGTACAAATGCCGGGTAATCTAAGTGGAACAGTTAAACTAAGAGTATCAGCCATAGGGAATATATTTTATGCAGTGTCACCTGCTGTTACTGTAGGAAATGCTCCTACGTCTTCTACGTCAGCACCTACAGGAATTTCTACCATAGATACTGAAGTTTTCAAAACAACAGCAAGAGTTTCATGGAACAGTGTTCCGGGGGCTACTTATTCTGTTAATTATAGAAAAGCAGGGACTGTAAACTGGTCTAATGCGACTAGTCAGGCAAATTCTGTGGTACTGAATAACTTAGAAGACGAAACGAATTATGAAGTACAGGTGGCAGCTGTAGTCAATTCAGCGCCTGGAGCTTTTTCCAATAATTATACATTTAAAACAAAAGGGTTAATAACAGGAGTTGATTACTGCGTACTAAGCTCAGGATCCCCTTACTTAGGAGCAATATTAAAAGTGGCGGTTGCCAATATTGATTATACTGATGCTACAGCAAGATCTTATAAAGATTTAAGCGAAGATCCTACTAAGATTGTTAATTTGACGCAAGGTAATACATATACTATTGCACCTAGAATAGGAAACCTGTTGCAAAGCGGTATGCAGGTAAACGTGTCTGCATGGATTGATTACAACAGAAACGGAATTTTCGAAGTATCGGAAAGAATTGCTCAGGCATCCGGTGGAGCCCCTGCAGGTAATGTTGGGATGGGTAACATTAGCTTTACAGTTCCAGCAGCTACTTATTCCGGAGATAAATTACTAAGGATGAGAATTGTAGGTAAGTTTTCCAACACAGCTCTGAATGATGTTTGCGGTGAAATTCCAAGTCAGGCAGGAGGGGTTATGGATCTTCCCGTGAAAATTACGGCGAATACTCTTGCTGTGAGAGAAATAACAGACACAAAATCATCAGAAATATCTATTTACCCTAACCCGGCAGATACATTTGTAGAAGTGAAAAACCTAAAGGGTAAAGCTGATTACAAAATCTATAGTGCAGAGGGAAGACTTGTTCAGGAAGGAAAACTTGACGGACAAAGAATCAATGTTGCTTCACTGGTAAAAGGAATGTATGTGATCACCATAAAAGATGACAAAAACACTTATAACACCAAATTAATTAAAAAATAAAAAACAGAAATGAATCTCCGGATCAGGATCTAAAAGCGGAGAGAAAAAAGATTTATTTTATTTAACTAAAGAAGGATGTCTCCGATTGGAGACAGCCTTTTGTTTATTATGAATTTAAATGACCATTAAAAAAATCAAGCATGGTTGTTAATGATTTTTCAGAATGCATTCGCTCTCCGTTTTCAAGGGATTCCTGTGTGGCAATAGCAGCTCTCTTGCGCATATTGTTTTCGTAGTCAGAAATAGCTTCCTGTAAAGAGGAGTACCTGTTATCCGTTAAATATTCACTCAATTCAAGAGCATCCAGCATAGCCATATTGGCACCTTCTCCTGCAAATGGCGGCATTACATGCGCGGCATCTCCTATTAGCGTTATATTGGGCTGGGCTTCCCAGGTCTGATCCAAAGGCATATAATAAATAAGGCGTGGAATAAAAGGAGCCGTCGCATTTTCAAAAAGTTCATCCCAGATTGGACTCCATTCAGAGTACTCTGTTTTAAACCACTTCAATACCTGTGTAGTATCGGAAAAGTCGATACCGCTGTTGACCACCCAGTTTTCGTCTGTTTTAAAGCTTGCATAAAATCCAAGATCCCCATTTCCTTTCTGGCCGAGTAAAATATTTTTAGTATTTCCAAAGGCCATTATCTTTCCACCTTTAATCATCGCATCAATCTGAGGCGCATTTTCTTTTGAAATATTTCCTTCCAGCATGATCACTCCGGAATAAAAAGGTTTAATATCAGTAAGATAGGGGCGTATTTTAGAATTGGCTCCATCACCGGCAATAACAAGGTCTGCATATACTGAATTTCCGTTTTTGAAATGCAGCAACCAACCTTCACCCTGACGTTCCATCGAGAGAAAATGACTGTCCCAGACTACAGTTTCGGGATGTAGGGATTTCAGAAGCATATTTCTTAACGGACCGCGGTCTATTTCAGGACGAAAATGTTCGTGCCCGAAATCCTCTTCAGGTTTAGTTTCATGATCATTAAAGAATATTTCTGCCTTTTCATTGAGAATCAAAGTTCTGTCTGCACCAGGACGGAAAGTCTTTTTAAACTCTTCCAGCAGTTCTGCCTTACGTATAGCTGCCAGCCCTGAATCTTCATGCATATCGAGAGGGGAACCCTGTACCCGTGCATATTGATTAAAGTCTCTTTCATATACTTTTACATGGGCGCCTTTTAGTTGTAAAAGTCTTGCCAGCGTAAGTCCTGCCGGACCACCACCAACGATTGCTATTGCTTTATTTTCTATCAGCATTTTTAATTTAAATTTTACAATGCAAATTTATTTTCCTTTCAACACTGATAATAGTACAAATCGGTCGTTTTTATTTTTGGATAATTCTTTAGGGGCAACTCCTGAAAATTTCTTCACTTCTTTGATGAAATGATTCTGATCGGTGTAGTTGAGCTCAGGAAAAAGTCTTCCCTGTGCAATATGTTCCAATGATGCCCTGAAACGCAATATAGTAGAGTAGGCCTTCAATGATAAACCCAGCTGTTTGGTAAAATACCGGTTGATCTGCCTGCTGCTCCAGCCCGTTTTCTCAGACAGCTCCAGCACGCTCATTTCTCCTTTTGAAGCATAAATCAAATCAAAAAGTTTACGTTTTCTTTCATCCACTTTTTGAGGAAGGAGATCTTTTATTTTTTGAATTGCTTTTAAACAGGAAGCATCAAAATCCTTTATATCATCAGCGTTAAAATTCCAGAAATCAGAAGAGAGTTCTTTTCCAATATTTAATAAATCTGCGATGGAAGTCTGTAAAATATACTCAACAGCAAGAGGTTTGAAACTGACAACAAAAGCAAGGGTATGGGGATGAATATACCTTTGTTCAGGATACGTTTCCAAGCCGAGAAGGGTAATGTGGAAAGGTTCGGAAGCCGACTGTGAGAAAAATAGATCTATTCTTCCGTCGGGAATAATGACAACTTCTTTAGCTTCATCGGAAAGATTCTGAAAAGTTCCCAGATTTTCTACAAAATCAGCGATCTCTTTATCGGGCTCGATGAAATGATAATAGAAGTCATTGTCCATAAGTATTGCTTGCAGAAGACTGCTTTTTAATGAAGAAAATTACAAAATTTGAGATAAACCAGCAAGCCCAATAAAAATTCATAATGATATCTGGTCATCCGTTTTACCGAAGATAAAATTCTTGCGTTTTAAAACTAGTAAATAGAATTAAAAATAAACCCGGACTATAAAAAATATAGCCCAGGTTTCCACAAGATTAAAAAATATATTAAAAACGGTTAAAATGAATACCCTACAGAAGCCATTACATTTCTGGGCGCTCCCGGGAAAGCCCGCGTATAATCAAAACCACCCAGGAAATAGTACCTGTCAAAAATATTGTTGATATTCACAGACATTTTCATCTTTCCGATATGGTAATATACTGCTGCATTTACAGTGGTATAAGAAGGCCATTCTCCCCAAAGTGCATTTCCGGCACTATCTTTTCCGATGCTGTTGTCCATACGTCTGGTATCTACATAATAAACTCCGGCTCCGAATCCCAATCCTTTCAAAGCAGTCGTTGAAAACACATATTTCAGCCACATGCTTGCCATATTTTTAGGAGCCCCGGGTAAAGCCTGGCCTACTTCTGAAGCAATAGAAGATGATTTTACTTCAGTCTGATTGTAGGTGTAATTTCCCATGATCTGAAATTCTTTGGTCAACTGTCCGCGGATATCCAGCTCAACCCCTTTTGATACAGCTTGCCCTGATTGTCTGTAAACTGGAAAGCCGGTTGTACTGATTTCACCTGTAGCGATCAGCATATTTCGGCGTTCAATCTGAAAGAGAGAAAGGTCCATCTGCAGTTGATTCTTAAAAAAGCCGGTTTTAAGACCTGTTTCAATCTGCAAACTATGCTCTGCTGTAAAAGGTTTATCCGCTCCGTAATCCTGATAATTCTGAATAAAATTGGCTCCCACAGGGGCAAAACCCTGAGAGTAGCTTGCAAAGTAATTGATCTGATCATTGATCTGATACGTCAGCCCGATACGGGGCAGCCATGCATTTTGTGTGGCACTGTAGCGGTTGGCAGAATTGATGGTTTCAGAATAATAATGCTCATGACGCAATCCTACAACAAGCTTCAGTTTTTCCGCGAATGAAATCTGATCCTGCACATAAATTCCTGTTGTTTTATAAGGGCTTAAAAATGGATAACTGCCCTGTGCCAGCCATACATAATTACTGAGATCATGCGTGGTATACGTAGGATTATTAAGGTCAAATGTAAGAGGAACTGTTTTTCCGTCTATTTTCTGCTGTCTGGCTTCACGCTGTTGGTTGTTGCTGTCTCCTTCATATTGTGCATAATCTACTCCGGCTATAAGATGATGTTTGATGATATTTCCGGTGGGGTCCCATTTCAGATACACTACAGAATTATCTGTATAGTCTTTTCCATGGCGGTCAAAGAAGCGCATATTCATAATCGTATTGTTGGGCGCATCGGCGTAGCTGTTCAAGGTGCGGTGTTCATTGACGTCTTCCTGATAAACCGACTTCATATAGCTGGCATTCAATGAAAGATTATGTGTAAGTCTCTGGCTTACTCTTGCACTGAAAGAGAAAGATTTTGTGTTGTAAAAATCTGAAGGCTGGCTCAACGTAAAAGAGCGGGGCAGAGCATAGAAATCATTGTTCCTAAGACCCATTCCACGGTCCAGATATCCATGAAACTGATCGTACACAAGATCTATGTCTACCTGGGTTCCATCCAGTGGTTTGAAAGTAAAAGAGGGAGCAATCATAAAGTTCTTTTGCTGATTGACATTCCGGAACGTTTTGCTGTCTTCATAGCCTGCATTCAGACGGTACAGGATTTTCTTATCCTTATCCAATGGTCCGCCAAGATCAATACTTGTACGGACTGTCTGAAAGCTTCCCACCGAAAAATTCACTGATCCTTTCTGGGCTTCCAGCGGTTTTTTTGTGACCATATTGATGGTTCCACCAGGAGTAATGTCACCGAATAAAGAGGCTCCCGGACCTTTTAAAACAGAAACACTTTCCAGATTAATCGTCAGAGGAGAACGGTAGTAGCTGTTTCCATAGCTGTACCCTGAACGAAGTCCGTTCACGAGACGGATTCCGGTTTCATAACCGCTTTTAAACCCCCGAATGATAAGATCATCATAAGAAGAAGCGGTCGTTACGCCTGCCAAATCCTGTGCCACTTCGCGCGTTGTATAAGCCTGTTTGTCTTCCATAAACTCGCTGCTTACAATAGAAACCGACTGTGGAAGATCTTTTAAGTTTCCTGAAAATTTCCCACCCAGTTCAAGATTATTCGTAAGGTAAGAATTGTTTCTGCGGGCAGTGACCAGAATTTCCTGAATATTGGTTTGATTTTCTGCCAGACGAATAATAATCCCTTTTTTATCATCATAAGAAAGAGAATCCAGGGTGATATGAGAGCCGGAATATCCTTTAGCATCAATCGTAAGCTGAGCCGGATACTGAACCTGATTTTCAAATGTAAAACTACCGTCTTTACCTGTGGTAGCAGTTGTTCCCTGATTCAAGGAAATGATGGCTTGGGAAATTATTTTTCCCTCCTGGTTCAAAACTTTTCCAAAAACAGGATGTATTTCCTGTGCCGATAAGGCAAAAGGAAGTAAGAGCATCATACCGTTGATGTATAATACTTTCTTTGTTGTATTCATGTATATTTTCTCTGTATTATTTATTTTTCTCTGAAATCATCAGCTCCATGTGCAAAGTAGGATAGGTTCCTTCATAGCAGGATTTGAGAAGTCTGAAGCCCTGTTTCAGCCAATATTCATAGGCTCCTTTAAGGAAAGGATGAGTGTGCAGGTACAGACGTCTGATATTTTTTTCCTGAGCCGTTTTTACAAGTTCCTGAAATAGCCGGGTAGCAATACCAGCTCTTCTGTAATCAGGGTTAACGAATAATCTCGCTACTTCTACAGTTCTCATTTGATCAATATCCAAGTGAGAGAACCGATAGTCATAGGGCATCATTCCGATCACTCCTATAAGTTTTCCCTCCGTTGTACGAGCCTGTATAAAGGACCCGGATGGAGCGTGAAGGTAATTCTGTTCAAAATTAACCAGATCTTTGGGAACGATCAGCGGATCAAGCAAAGGATACAGCTGGCGCCTGAATTCCATCACATAAGGAAGTACTTCAAATACATGATAGTCTTCTACTTTCGATATTGTTATTTCTTCATTGTTTTTCATATATTTTTATTTTAATTGAGGGGCAAACATTGGAGTTCCGTTGTTGTCTAAAGCCAGTAAAGGAACCTCATAAGTATCTTCAAGAAGCCGTTGCAGTTCGTCTGTTTCCATAGACTGAACAGAAACCAGCTCATGATGACGCATGACAAAAAAATCATCCCCAAACAGGAAAGCGAGATTAGGATCATGCATCACACACAAAACAGTAGTTCCTTCATTCACCAACTGGCGGATGACTTCCAGTACTGCGACCTGATAATGAAGGTCGAGATGGTTGGTGGGTTCATCTAGCATCAGCACGTCAGGTTTTTGAACCAATATTCGGCATAACAATACCAACTGACGTTCACCACCGGAAAGAGAAGTGTAAGGTTTGTCTTTTAAGTGGATTAAATTAAGTTTCCGAAGGATCGCTTCAACCTCTTTATAGTCTGCCTTTCCAGGGGAAAATCTTGAAAATGAAGCCCGCCCTGTCAGGATTACATCAAATACGGTAAACGGAAAAGTAGTCTGATGAAACTGGGTTAAAAATCCCAGACGGAGAGGAAATGACGTTCCTGTTTTTATTTTTCTTCGTTCTTTATTGCCAATACATACGCTTCCTGTGTATTTTTTTTCCAGTCCTGCAATGATCTTGAATAAGGTTGATTTTCCGCTTCCGTTTCTTCCCAAAATGACGGAAAGTCTGCCTTTTTTAAAGTCTGCCTTTACATTTTTCAGTACTTCTTCTTTTCCGTAGCAAAAAGAAAGCTGTTCAAGAGAGATTATATTTTTCATGAGTTCCAGTTTATAGCATTTCGACACATCAGATAGATGAAAATAGGGGCTCCGATAATCATGGTAAAAACCCCGATCGGGATCTCAAAAGGCATTACAGTACGGGAAAAATCATCAATTAATAATAAAAATGTGCCACCGATACTGATGTTGGCCCAGACCGTGATTGTATTATTGGGTCCGAAAATCATTCTGCTGATATGGGGAACAATCAATCCAAACAAACTGATTACCCCTACAGCAGCCACTGATGAGGCGGTGATCATTGTCGCTACAGCCATCAGGATAAGTTTAAAAAGAGTAGGATTTACGCCCACTGCCATGGCTTCATGATCTCCCAGTGCCAGAAGATTCAGTTTCCAGCGAAGCATAATAATCACAAATAATCCGATAAGAATCGGAAATATTGCCATATGTACTTTTTGCCATGAAGCGGTATGGAGATTTCCCATAGTCCACTGTACAATGGCCTGCAGTTTATAAGGATCACTCAGATATTGCAGAACCGTCAGCAGCGCTGTAAATACCCCTGATACGATCATTCCCGCGAGAACCATACTTATAATAGAAGTTTTGGCTCCGGAATAAGAAACAAGGAACGTAATAACTACCGCTGCGACTCCAAAAATAAAAGCCGAAAGATTGACTGCCATCACCGGGAACAACATCGCCAATGCTGCTCCAAATGCAGAACCTGAAGAGATTCCCAGGGTAAAGGGATCCACAATCGGATTCCTGAAAACAGCCTGAAGCACTCCTCCGGAAGAGGCCAGCGAAGCGCCCACCAAAAAAGTAAGGACAATTCTTGGAAGGCGTACCTGCCATAAAATTGTGTGCAAACTTCCCTGTATAATAGGTTCATTTTTAGAAATCCCCAATTCCAGGGCGATATGATAGAACAGTTCTCCCAAACCTATATTCTCACTGGAACCTATCATTAAAGAAACGAATCCCAATATAAGAGGCAGAAAGATTAATATGAAAACTATTTTACTGTTTTTCACCATTAGAGTAATCCTTTTTTACCATAGATGATTTCAAAAGCTTTTTTCACATCCTGATCCAGCTGTTCCTGAGTATATTCCGGCATGCACCAGTGACGGAGCTGCTTGGCAAACAGCATAAATTTTACTGTATGCGGATCATAAGGAAATGAAGGCGACATGACAAATACCTGTTTGTTTTTTACAGCGGGAAGTGCAGCCAGCTCTTTAAGACTGTACACATCCGACAGTTTGGAATTCCAAAGGATAATCAAATCAGGATTCCATTTATACATTGTTTCTGCGCTGATATTCGGTGCTTCTATTGGAACCGTGCATGCATTTTGAGCTCCGGCCAGCGTGATGGCCATATCGATGAGGCTTCCTTTCCCGGAAGTAGACATGATCCGTCCTTTTGACCAGGCATAATAAATCTTTTTAGGTGATGTTTCATGAGTGGCTCTCATTTTTTTCACTTCTTCAGAAACATATCCTGTAATTTCTTCTGCGCGTTTTTGCTTTCCAAGAAGTTTCCCTACATTTTTCAACTCTTCCAGAATTTTTTCATCATTTAAAGAAGAAAAAGTAAACACGGGAATACCAAGATTTTCAATTTGGCTGATATTGTCTTCGTCTGTGCTAAAAGTCAATACCAAATCAGGTTTCAGCCCTACTATGCTTTCTGCGTTGCTGGATTGTCCGCCAAAAGTAGGAGTTGCAATGCTTTTATTTTTAATTCGCTTATCCAGTTTAGAAAGGAATTGATATGTATCTTCCATTTCATAGATCTGCTGTGGAATTCCTACAATTTTGTCACCCGCCTGAAGCATATAAACATCATCAACAAGAGCATTGTATAAGATGACAACGCGCATGGCTTCATGGGGAAGAGTGATGGTTTTGCCTCTGCTGTCGGTTGCAGTGACCTGGGTGTTGGATACATTTCCTTTGTGCTCAGAGTCTTTTGGGGTATTGCAGCTTTGCAGGAGAATAAGCAATGCGGAAAGACTTGTTATCAAAAAACTTTTAATTTTCATGTGCTTTATTTTTTGCCAGATAACGTAACGATTGGGAGGATAATAACTGATTGTCTGTAAGCTCAATTCGTGTCCCATATCTTGCGGATAATTGCTCGTATAAGCGTCCATCGTAAGGAACCGCAAATTGTTGCTGACGGATTAAAAATATCGGCAGATGCTGGTTTCCGATAAAGTAGCAGAAGTCTGCTGCTTCAGCATCATTTTTTGCAGAGAAACATATTGTAAGGCATGTTTTGATTTTAACCATAGCGATGAGCTGATCATTGCTGTATAAATGTTCTCCGTGACCCCATTCTTTTCTGTTCTCTAACCTCAGTTCCAAAATCTGCCCGGATTTTGTAGTCCGGGTCAGTTTTTGTTTTTTATTTTCAAACCATTCGATTTCCAGGGTATCAGGGTGCAGTTCATTCAGATTTTCACCTGCTTTCACTTGATCTATTACGATTGGCGATGTGGTATTCATAAGTTTAAGCTTCCTGAGCAGCGCTTTCTTTTTTCAGTTTTACTTTCTCTTTCAGCCAGTTGCACCATTCGTCAATTCCGTCTCCGTTTAAGGTGCTGATGGTCATCACTTCCAGATTAGGGTTCACCTCATGGGCATCTTTTGTTACAGCTTCTACAGAGAAGGGAACATAGGGAAGCAAATCAGCTTTGGAAACAAGCATCAGTTCACTGGTTAAAAACATACGCGGATATTTTTTAGGCTTGTCATCTCCTTCTGTAGAGGCCAGAAGGGTTACACGGTAATCTTCTCCAAGGTCAAAAGCAGATGGACAAAGAAGATTTCCTACATTTTCTATGAATAATAAATCCACTCCTTCCAGGTCAATATGATCCAGAGCCTGCAGAATCATCTGCGCTTCAATATGACACATTCCACCTGTTACGATTTGCAGCGCATTGATTCCAGCTTCACGCATTCTGATAGCATCGCGCTCGGTTTCTGGATCTCCGACAAGAATGGAGATGTTAAGATCCTGGGCCAGTCGTTTTCCTGTTTCCTGCATTAAGGTGGTTTTTCCGGAACCCGGTGATGAGCATACATTGATGACGCAAATGTCTTTTAATCGTTCTCTGATGGCTTTGGCTACAAAATCATTAGCCTTTAATAAATGAAGGGTTGTATTATCACATTGAACGGAACCTATACGGTTTCCTAAACTTTTTGGATTAGCTGTTGACATATTAATGGGTTTTTTGTTTGAAAATTACTTTTGAGATAAAGAGTTCGTTTCCCTGTACGATATGAGCTGATGGAGTTCCGCAGTCATCACAGACAAACCTGTGGTATCTGACGGGGAAGTCTTTTTTACACTGTTCACAATGGGCAATAATATCATTGACGAGCACTTCAAGTTCCATTTCCCGATAGTAGGGGTGGTCGGTAATGAATGCATCAAATGCATTCTGAATGAGGACAGGCTGAACATTGGAAAGCAATCCTGCTGTTACCTGAACCTGCTGGATATCTTCTACTTTGGCGTCATAATGTTCTTTCAAAGTGTCAAAAATATCCTTCACTATACTTAATTCATGCATAGCTTATTGGTTTATAGGTGAAAACTGATTATCCGGAAAATGGCGGATAACCTCTTTAAGAAAAATGAATTGCAAATACCCGTAGAATGGGCTTTACAGATAATAATTAAGAAATACTGATCTTTAGATTATGGAACAAAAGATATTTGGGAAGATGGTAATGATGTACAGATTCTGAAGCAGAACCTGCAGAAACATTAGAGTTTAAATTAATCCCCCACAATACTTTATGGTAAGCAAAAAGAATAAAAGGAAGATCGAAGAAAGCTTTGTCTGCATCAAAATCATTTTCAGCCATAGAGGCAATGAATAACATCCCATGCTGTACAGCTTCGGACGATTTTAAACCAACCTGATCCTTTGAATGGCTTTCGTGAGCGTTATTTTTCCTGTCACTGGAAAGTCCTGTCATTATAGTAAGAAACAGGATCAGCAGAAAAGTAACGGATATGTAGAAAGACTTCTTCATCGGTACTGCAAATGTAAAACTTTTACCAGCCTGTGTTCTTACCAAAAACCTTTTAAAAATGTTCAAAAACGGGATTAAATGCAACGCTTTATACTCATTGGAAATAGTAGTTTTTTAAATTTATATGTTTTTACTTTATTGATAATCAGTTATGATTGTTTCGTGTTTGAATGCGGAGGGAAATTTAGAGGTCAATAATAATGTTTAAAATGGTGACTGCGAACCATAGTTTTTTTACCGTAAAAGAATGACATTTTTAAGCATTGAAATAACATGGTTTTTATTTGAACTGCAAAAAAATAGAAGTAGGATTTAAGTATTAAACTTTTCTTTTTTAATCTTTAATGTTTTATAAATACTATTTTTGTTCGGACCGATTTCAAATAGATGTTCACTAGCACTTACTCTCATGGATAAAACATCAATTAACACATATTTTCATTCCCTATTCAGTATCAAAGGGGAAGTGGTTGAAAAGATTACAGAAACCTTTAATTATTTTGAATTAAAAGCGAATACAGTTTTGTTGAATAAAGATGCGATCAGTACCAAAACCTATTTTCTGGAAAAAGGGTATGTCCGGTCGTATATACTCAATGAAGATAATGAGGAGATTACGACCCATATTTATAGAGCTCCGTGTTTTGTGAATGATTTTCTTTCCTTTTTCAGACAGCAGCCCACCAAAGAAACCTATCAAACCGTTACAGATTGTGTTTTCTGGGAGACAGGATTGGAAAATGTACAGCATAATTTCCATAATATTCCTGAATTCAGAGAGTTTAGCAGACTTCTTTTTGTCCTCAATTATTATCATATTCATGACAGGCTGATAGAAATGGCCAGCCAGAAGGCTTCAACAAGATATTTCAACCTCATGAAGAAAGATCCTGATATTTTTCAGCATGTTCCATTGAAAGTAATTGCTTCCTATCTGGGAATTAAAGACAGCTCACTGAGCCGGATCAGAAGGGATATTCATAAAATATAATTTCTTTTCATTTGTCAAGTGATAGTTCAGAAGCGATCACCCATCTTTGCTAAAAATAATTTCATGAACAAAAAACATATTGTCGTTGTAGGATTGGGTGGAGTAGGTGGTTACTTTGGTTTTAAAATAAATCAGTCCAATGAAGTTTCCGAAAAATATACGGTATCTTTTGTTGCCCGCGGAGAGACCTATGAGAAAGTAAAAGAAAACGGATTGACTCTTTTATCTCCTGAGCATTCCAATCCGCAGACTCATCCTAATGCTATTGTGCAGAACATCGGGGATATCAAAAATCCTGATCTTGTTCTGATCTGTGTAAAAGAATATGACCTTGAAAACGTCTGCAAGCAGTTACTGCCAGTCATTAACAAAGACACCATACTGCTTCCGATGATGAACGGAGCCGATATTTATGACAGAATACGTACCATAATTCCAGACCATACCGTTCTTCCAACCTGTGTGTATGTGGCTTCCCATATTAAGGAAAGAGGAACAGTAGAGCACAAAGGAAATGCCGGTAAAATAATTGTGGGAAGAGATCCTGAGCATTTTTCTACTCCGGTGGAATGGGTTACAGACTTATTGAATGAAAGTAAAATAAAGTTTGATTTTAAAGATAATTCATTAACAGCTATCTGGACGAAATTCATATTCATTGCAAGTTTCGGATTGGTAACAGCAAAGCATAATTCGTCTATGGGTGCCGTATGTACTGATGAACATCAGAAGAAAGAAGCGACCGGAATTATGAACGAAATACAACTGATTGCAACCAAAAAAGGAATTGATCTGCAGGAAGATATCATTCGTGCAACTTTTGAAAAAGCTTCTACATTTCCTTTTGAAACTCCTACTTCCTTGCAGCTTGATATCAATTCGGGAAAGAAGGAGAACGAACTGGAATTGTTTGCCGGAGCTGTGCTAAAATATGGTGCCGAAGTAGGCGTTGAAACCCCTTTTACTCAAAAAATCTATACTGAGATTAAAGAAAAATAAGTTTGGGCTAAAGCCAAAGAAGAAAAAATATAAAAAAGGGCGGGTTAAAACCCGCCCCTATTGAAATTAAATATAAAAGATAGAAGTTTAAGCACTATGCATGAATTTCTGCCGGTCCAATAGCACTTCTTCTGTTTCCCGATGGTCAGGATCATCCACACAACAGTCTACAGGACATACCGCTTTACATTGCGGTTCATCATGAAACCCTTTACATTCTGTACATTTCCCGGATACGATATAATAAACTTCATCCGATACAGCTGGATGATAATCATCGGCATTACCTTCAGTACCATCAGGAAACGTTATAGGTCCTGAAAGTTTTGTTTTGTCTTTCCAGCGCCAGTCGATAGCACCTTCGTAAATGGCTGAGTTGGGGCATTCAGGTTCGCAGGCTCCACAGTTGATACAGGCATCTGTTATTTTTATAGCCATATTGTTTGAATTTAAAGGGTTTAAAAAAGGGATTTCTTCAACGTTTCACGATTCGGAAATCCCCGCTAAACTTAATTACAGCAGTTCAATACTGTTCTTTGAAAATAAGCAGCATAAAGCGTGCTAATTTTTATTTTTAAAGGATTAATCTGCAGCGATTTCTACCGACAGTCCATCCATCTGGGCTGTAAGGTGAATCTGGCAGGCTAATCTGCTGGTTGTTTTGGTCGTAAATAATTCTGATAATAAAGCTTCTTCCATATCATTTTTTTCAGGCAGAGGAATCGTTTCACTCAAAATAAAGCAATGACAGGTTGCACACATAGCCATACCTCCACACATGGCTTCCATAGGTAATTCATAGGCTTTGCAGATATCTTTAAGACTGAGTCCCATTTCTAAAGGGCACAGTAAAGTATGTGTATTACCGTTTTGGTCGATAACGGTAATGGTAATTTCATTTTCCATAATCCTTAGTCGATAGTGGTCATTTACAGAATAACATCCCTGATCAGTATATCTGTTTCTATCATGTTATAAATGGTTTATAGTCGTTTTTCTATTTTTTTAGACGTTGCAATGCTGATGAGCTTATCAAACTTACCGGAATAGAGCTCAGAAATTTCAGTTGAATTTTCAGGGGCAAATAATGATGATCTGACAACAGGTACACTGAATGGCAGTGGCCAGGCACGCAATGACTTGGCGATAGAATCCATAGCATTGATCCCCTGCATTGCCTGAAGACCATCTGCCCAGCATACCAGCCCCACAGTTTTATCCGTGAGATAAGGCTCGTACCAACTTGCAGTGACTTCAAGCCAGTCCAGGCAGTTTTTCATCACGCCCGGAATACTTCCGTGGTAGAGTGGGGCCAGCCAGATGTGTAAGTCAGCCTCTGTAAATAGTTGAGCCATCCGTTCTACTGCCAAAGGAGTTTTGGGAAGAGTGACATCAAACAGCGGAATGCCGGAATCTGCAAGGGTAAAAACTTCAGTCCGGATTCCCAATATCTTCAGGCGTTCTGAAAAATAGTTCGAAATCAGTCCGGAAGTAGATTGAGTTCTTCTTTCCAGTGATCCGTTGAATATGATTGCTTTCATTTTTTTATTGTTTAAAAATTACTTTGGGTAATCCTATCTCGCCATACATCAACGTTTTTACGAGAGGTTTCAGAAGTCCTGCAGCCCACAAGTAAAGGGAGGGATCATGAGCTGTACTTGCACGGACAACTACCTTCTGATTTTTATAATGTTTCAGGTCAGCATAGATGAGACGGCGTTTCCAAAGATCAAGCAGAACCGTTTCTGCGTTGTTTAAATCTACATAAGAAGCATAAGGAGACAGTTTTTCCATGAGCAGCATATACGCCCAAGGCGGGATGATGGCATCCGTAGAACAGATGATTCCTACTGCCTTTTCGTTATATACAGAAAAATCTACCGCAGCAATGGATTCTTTAAACTCTTTCTCCTTGACAATCATTCCCATGAAAAGATGATTTTTGATATCCAGTTCCACAATTTCCGTTGTCGGTTTGTAATCTGAAAGATCAAGGGCAATAATACCTGAAGCTTTTGCTTTATTGATAAATGTTTCCTGATTCATAGCTGGTTTACAATCAGTGTTAATTATCTTACTTTTGACAAAGCCTCTTCATATTTTTTCTCAACAGACGACCAATCTAATACAGACCAGAAAGAATCCAGATAATCTGCCCGTTTATTCTGATAGTTCAGATAATAAGCATGTTCCCACACATCTATTCCAAGAATCGGAAAGCCCCTGTTCGTCGAAAGAACATCCATCATCGGATTATCCTGATTAGGAGTAGAGCTGATGGCCAATGATCCGTTGAACTTTACAGATAACCATACCCACCCGGAACCAAACTGTGACAAACCTGTTTTTTTCATTTCTGCCTTAAAGTTTTCAAGACTTCCAAAAGTTGCTGTTACAGCATCATTAAGCTTCCCTGCAGGATGTAGCTTGGGTTGAGGAGAAAGAATTTCCCAGAATAAAGAGTGGTTGTAGTGACCCCCTCCATTATTTCTTATCGCAGGGTTGTATTCACTTATTCTTTGCAGTAATGAATCCAGATCTGGATTGACTTCGTTGGTTTGTGCCAACGCTGCATTCAGATTATCAACATAAGCCTGATGATGACGTTGGTGGTGAATAGTCATTGTTTCTTTATCTATAAAAGGTTCCAAAGCATCATGAGCATAAGGTAGCTGTGGTAATGTAAATGGGTTCATTGTATTTATTTTTGATTAACGTATGACAAAGGTAAAAATATATTTTAATAAAACAACTTTTAGGTTGTTTTATTGATTTTAAAGTTTATCCTGATAATGCATTGTAAATGTTTGTATTAGTCTTTGTTTTTTGAGATTATAGAAAATGACTATATTTGTTGTTGAAAAATAAAACAACCTAAATATTGTCAAATGAAGAAGCCGGCTGTAGATCGTATTCTTATGTTTTTAAAGATGAGAGGTGAGGCTACTTCGCTCCTTATTGCTGAAGAATTGTCGATTACCAAAGAAGGGGCAAGAAAGCATTTGCTGAATCTTGCTCAGGAAGGGTTGATAGAATCTCTGGTGAAGAGTGAAGGGGTAGGCCGCCCCTCTACATACTATATCCTTACAGAAAAAGGACTGGCTCAGTTTCCTGATACTCATGCAGATGTAACGGTTCAAATTCTGAGATCAGTAAAAAATCTTTTG
The DNA here is from genome assembly GCF_003852415.1 of Chryseobacterium sp. KBW03. Taxonomy (NCBI): domain Bacteria; kingdom Pseudomonadati; phylum Bacteroidota; class Flavobacteriia; order Flavobacteriales; family Weeksellaceae; genus Chryseobacterium; species Chryseobacterium sp. KBW03. The sequence goes on from NZ_QAJO01000018.1 coordinate 83,747, forward strand.
GGCGAAAATGCTTTGGAGCTATTGATCAGTGACAGGGAGAAGAACACCCATGAGCGGTATGAAAAAGTACTTTCCAAAGCAAAATCTTTAGAACAACGTCTTGATTCTCTTGCCAAGGTCCGAAGTGAAGAGGGCTACATGGCAGAATGGAAAAAAGAAGGGGAAGATTATTTTCTGATTGAAAATCATTGTCCTATATGTGCCGCTGCAACAGAATGTCAGGGCTTCTGCCGTGCAGAATTATCCAATTTTCAATCGTTGATAGGAAATGATTACAAGGTTGAAAGAATAGACCATATTATTTCCGGAGGGCAGCGCTGTGTTTATAAAATCAGCCAGTAATATATAACTCATAAAATTTATCATTCAAAAGATGGCTTTAAAAGCAGTGATATTCGATATGGACGGAGTGCTGATAGATTCAGAAAAATTCTGGACTCAGGCAGAACTTGATGTATTTTCATCATATGGTGTACAGGTCACAGAAGATCTTGCTGCGCAAACCAAATACATGACCACTCAGGAAGTGACAGAATTCTGGTATGAAAGATTTCCCTGGGATAATCTGGATGTGTCCGATTTGGAAAATAAAGTGGTAACAAGAGTGATTGAGATGATACAGACCCAAGACTGTATAATATCCGGTGTGGAGGAGTTTATCAGACACCTTAAGACTAAAGACTATAAAATAGGACTTGCGACCAATGCTCCTTTGCGGGTGGCCCATGTTGTTCTTGAAAAACTTCAGGTTCGTGACCTTTTCGACACTATTCATTCATCTGAATTTGAGATCCAGGGAAAACCTCATCCTGCTGTTTATCTTACTTCTGCAAAAAATCTGGGGATTTCTCCTGAACATTGTATTGCCATTGAAGACAGCCATTCTGGATTAAAAGCAGCAAAAGGAGCTGGAATGCAGACCATCATTTTTACCAATAATGATGAAAACATAGATTCAGACCTTGCCGATTTTAAAATACTGAACTTTAATACGGCTTTACTGCCGATGTTTAGTGAATAGCCAATCTGCTTCGCTGTGAATTTTAATATATATTATAAAAATTGACGATTGACTGCGTAGCAAATTGAGCATTGACATAACTCCAGTATCTCATACTCCAAAACCTGTACCTCGAATCTCGCACCACGTATCTCAAATTCATTACCTCGTCAAAATCTCCATCAGCATCAGGATCGTTACCAGTTTTTTAGACGACTGGTACTCCGGATTCAGCTTTTCACGGATTTCTCCCAAAGCTTTACTTAGTTTATTGCTTACCGTCTTATTGCTTATTCCCAAAGCTTCTGCTGTTTCATTGACAGACATATTTTTCCGGATCCTCATATCATATACCTGTTGTTCTGTTGAAGGGAGCTGGGCAACCACTTCATCAATCATGGACAATAAAGCAGAGATTTCATTTTCCTCAAGAATTTCAAAATAATCCGTATCCGCCATTTCAAGTTCACTGGGGATGTCAAATTCATCAATACTCAGGGTGGGAGGGGCTTTTTTATAACTGTTATAAAAATCGATGATGCGGTAATGAAGATGGCGCAGGAGATACCCTTTTGCACTTTCAGTATCATCCGTTTGTATGGCATCCGTATTCTCAAGAATCTTCATCCATAAGTTCTGCAGAATTTCTTCAGCGATTTCTTTATCCCGGGTCCGTACAAAAACAAAGTTATATAGACTATCCCAGTATCGGTCATACAGCAGCATAAATGCAGGGCGGTCGCCTGATTTTATTTTCTTTAATAATGTATAGTCTGTTGGGTTCATATTCTTGTCACAAAATTACCTAAAGGAAAATTAACTTTTTGTGAACTTTGGGTGTGTTAAGATTAAATATTTCTGAAAAACGAGGGGTAAATAGGATGTTAATGTTGAGTAAATGTGAAAAACGATGAAAATTATTAACAATTTGTTTGTAATATGAATATAATATTAATAACGCCTTAGGGAAGTTTTTCATTTTCACAGTCTTATAGATAGAAGTATCAGTGAATACGATGAAAGACTCTATGAAAAAACGTTTAACATATAGAAATATTGAAGCCTTTGTTTTCAGACTTTGGGAACGGGAAGTTTCAGGAAATACAATTTCTGAAAAGGAAAATGAACTTTTAGAAAAATGGAAGGCTTATGCAGAAAAAGATCTGGATGCTGTTCATAGGAAAGAATCCAAAGAAAGGGTTTTATCCGGGCTGGAATACTATTTCCCTCAAACGGATATTATTTCTATACGATCTGCAAAAAGTTTTAAAAGAAACCTCTATAAAATTGCAGCGGTTATTATTTTGCTTTTATCACTAGGCGGAATATTTACCTATACGATGTTCGTTAAGCCTGATGTTTATCTTGCAAAATCAGGAAACCGGATTGTTCACCTTGAAGACGGATCTGTAGTAACTCTTTTACCGGGTGCTGAACTGACCGTTGCAAAATCATTTCCCGCTTCCACCAGAATTGTGGATTTAAAAGGAGATGCTATTTTTTCCGTAGCCAAATCAAAGGTACATCCTTTCATTGTTCGTGCAGATGGTTTCAGTACAAAAGTATTGGGAACGGTATTTAAAATTTCACAGTCCGGGAATAAAAAAGCAGTTGATCTTTATGAAGGAAAAGTGGCTGTATCTTCTCCGGGAGTTCCGGTTTCTTTCCTTAAACCCAATCAGAAGTGGACAAATTTTGGGGTTTCCCATACCACAGCGGTTATTGCCCTAAAACCGGTGAAGAACTCTGCAAACAAAGTTACTGCAATATTGTCTTTAAGCTTTAATGATGTTCCATTAAAAGAAGTCGTGGCTGTTCTGGAAAGCAGTTACAACACCAAAGTATTGTATCCTAAAGAATCAGAAGATAAGAAGATTACTGCAGATTTTACCGGAGGAACAGTGGGTGAAAATATTGAATCACTGGCTTTTATCCTGGGACTGGAGGTACAGAAAAAAGAGAATACCTATATCCTGAAGAAATAAATCATTACTAAAAAAATTAAATAATCATAATCAAGAGAACACTATTAAGTATGAAAAGTTTGAAATGTGGGATTACCATAGCAGCCTTATTTTTTACTGTAGCCGCAGAGGCTCAGGAGCTGGTTCAGAAAGTAACATTTTCCGTACCTGCCAACAGACCATTGATTGAAGTTTTGGAAGAATTTGCCGGAAAAACAGGAATGAGACTGGCTTACTCCAAGGTAGATATTAAAGAGCTGAAGGTAAAAGGAGTAAAATGTGAGAATACTTCTGTCAACAGCTGTCTGAAGGATATTACCAACGGTCTTCCTGTTGTATACCGTCTGCATGGTGATCTTATTTCGATCAAATATGAAAGTTCTAACATCGCTGTACCGGGAAACGGACGTATTTCCGGTAAAATAGTAGATGAGGTGGGAAATCCCATTGCCGGGGCAGAAGTTACTATTGCTCAGAAAACTTTCGTAACGGATAATAATGGAGATTTTACAGTAGATCTTTCCTCAGGAACGTATAATCTGACCATAAAAGCTCCCCAATATAATACGCTGAGGGTTGAAAAACTATCTGTCACCAACAAAGAAACCAACTCCGTTTCATTTGCTCTGAACAAGGCTTCCGCTAAAACGACTAATATCAAAGAAGTGGTCATTACTGCAGCCCGCAAAGCAGATACACAGGCAGGGCTTCTGGCTCAGCAGAAAAAGGCAGCACAGATGAGTGACGGTATTTCAGCGGAGCAGATTTCTAAAACACCGGACAGCGATGTGGGAGGAACATTGAAAAGGGTAACGGGAATCACCACTATTGATAACAAATATGTAGTAGTACGGTCCATGGGAGAACGATGGAATACCGCAGCTATGGACGGAATCAATCTGCCAAGTACGGAAGCCTATAATCAGAACTTCTCATTTGATATCATTCCTACGGCAATGGTAGAAAGTGTAGTGGTGAGTAAATCGGCAACACCTGATATGAATGCCAGCTTTGCAGGAGGCTATGTAGAAGTAAGAACCAAAGATATTCCCAATGAAAACTTTACAACCGTAACGATGGGAACTTCTTATAACGACCAGTCAGCATTCAAAGAATTTCTGACCCGTAAGCGTGGAAAGTATGACTATTTCGGATATGATGACGGGACAAGGGATTTTCCCAAAGGATTGGAGGCAATGAACTGGACAGATCCAAAGTTTTTTGAACAGTCAAAGCAATTTACCAATGACAATTTCAGCACCTATAAAACCAGAGGTGATATGGGGTCTAATATACAATTGGCATTGGGAAGAACTTACGCGCTAAAAAACAATAACAAGTGGGGATTTGCCGGAGCATTTGTCATCAGAAATGAACAAAATAAACTGGATATAGACCATACAGGAAGAGGAAACTGGCTGGATACCACAGGAATGCCTGATGAGAACGGACAAATTCCGTTTTATAACTTTAAAAACAGCGGAGCTTCTTACAACTATAATTCTACGCTGGCAGGGATGCTGAATTTTGGTTGGCAGCTGGGAAAAAACAGGATTTCATTCCGTAATTCCTATACCCATATTTTTGATAATACCCTGACAAGAGTAACAGGATGGAATGAATACTCAACCGGGAGCGGAATGGCAGCCAATGCAGAATTAGCATATAATTATTTTTATAACGGAATCATTCCCAATAATGATCCGGCTCAGATCAAAACATTAGACAGACCTTATACAGATAATACCAATTATCCGATTTTTCAGACCCTTTTGCAAAATAAACTGGAGGGGAATCATAAAATAGGAAACACAGAGATCAGCTGGTTTGCAGCCCGTACAGGGGTTTCTTCCGATACCAAAGATTATACCCAGTATATTACCCGCTATGACTTTATCGGAAATGAGATTTTAAACTTTCATAAGATTTACAATTCCGGAGCAGATTTTTACAGAGGGTATATTGAAAACAGAGAAACAGATTACAACTACGGAGCTTCTGTCAAATGGGATATGGATGCTGGAAATTTTAAAAATAGTATCAAAACAGGATATGCAGGAACTATAAAAAGCAATACCAACCAACAGCAGAAGTTTTTCCTTCGCGTTGATGAAAACCGGGACGTTCCAGGGAGTGAGAAGAATTATTTGACGATGTATGGTTCTCTTGCTGACTGGTTTAATGGCTCTCATTATGTTCCGGGTGGTATTGGTTGGGAAACCAGAGGGTTATATAAAAATGACAAATATGAAGGGGAAGTCAATCAACATGCTGTATATGTGATGTTTGACAACCGTTGGAATAATAAATTAAGATTGGTCTGGGGACTTCGTGCAGAATATTTTAAGTACGATATGATTTCCCAGCAGCTGGATCCTTCTGATTCCAAATACATCATGAGAGCAGCAATAGAAGATAAGCCGTGGCAATTCATGCCTTCCGTGAATTTTACCTACAGCCCTACGAATAAGATCAATCTGAGACTTGCCTATAACAAATCTGTAATCCGTCCGCAGTTCAATGAAAGAACAGGACTTCCTTACTTTGATCCGATTGCCAACGGACTGATTTATAATACGGAAATGAGCTCGTCGGTTATTAATAATTACGATTTCAAATTTGAATGGTTTCCCGGTTTGGGAGAAATATTTTCAGCAGGTTTGTATTACAAAAACATAGACAGACCTATTGAACGTGAAGGTCATATATCCAGTGAAGGGAACCTTTTCTTATACAACGGAAATTCAAAAAATGCAAAGCTGTTAGGAGTTGAAGCAGAAGTGAGAAAAAGCTTAGGTTTCATTGCGGACGGGACTTTCTTGGAAAAGCTTTTCATTAGCGGAAACTTTACTTATAACCATACGAAAGTAGTTGCTTTTAAAGACCTGTATAAGACGGGTGATAATGATGAAACCTACGAAGTGAAACGTCCGCTTTACGGACAGACCCCCTATGCTTACAATCTTGGATTGATCTATGATGGAAGCCGTTTGGGATTAAGTTTTCTGTATAATGCCAAAGGTGATCAGTACATCACAGTAGGATACGCCTACAAAGGAGAGGAAATTCAGCGTCCTTATGCAGTGGCAGATGCTCAGATCTCTTACAAGTTTCTCCGTAATAAAAACGTTGAAGTGAAATTTAATGTAAGAAACCTCTTCAACAGGGTAAAAGAATATTATAACAACTTCAATTCTTATCTGGCTGCAAAAAATGGAGGGGGAAGTAATGTAGGAACAGAAAGAGAAGCATGGGAGCTTCTTCCGGGAGCAACGGACAAATATGACAAAAATATAGATAAGATTATGTTCCGGGCTTACAGTGGAAGGATGCTCAGCCTGAGCGTGAATTATACTTTTTAAAAATAAGACACCAAACAAAACCATATAAAAAGAGCTCTTAAGATAGCAGCGTACAGGTTTCGGGAACCTGATCAGAAACTGAAAAATTACTGATGATGCGCACAGCAGTACCAGTTCAGAAAAAACCGAACGTTAATCGCTTTTCCCAGGCATTAGCGGCTTTCATGGGAACTCCCGCAATGCAGTTCCTCCTGCAGCGATGGGATGAACACCAAAAAACAAATCGAAGGAATAGAGAGGAAGATATTCCTGAATATTAAAAAACTGATCTGGTATAAAAAATACAACCGGATTTTACTAAAAATTATAACAATGAAAAGACTAACTCTAATTGCAGTGGCAGCATTATCTCTTACAGCTTGTCAACACGATCAACTGGCAGATTCATCATCTCCATTCGATATGAAATCTACTTCTGCTGAATACCTTACAGCTTCGGCTCTTCCGGTAACCAGCGTTAGTGGTGCTATTACTACAAATACTACATGGAGTGGTGTAGTTGAATTAGATGGAGTTGTAACTGTAAAAGATGGAGCTACATTAACAATCCAGCCGGGTACATTCATTAAAGCTAAGCCAAACACTAGCAATACAGCTACAGGAGTTTTGGTCATTGCTAAGACAGGAAAAATAAACGCAGCAGGTACAGAAGCACAACCTATCATTTTCACAAGCTACAAATTGTTAGACGGAAATGAAGATACCACTGCTGCTCCTGGTGATTTCGGAGGAGTTATCATGCTAGGAGATGCTCCTACAAACACTCCATTCACAAAAACAATTGAGGGATTATCTGGTCCTGATTTCTATTACGGAGGTACAAATGCTTCTCATGACGGTGGAACATTGAAATATGTACGTATTGAGTTTGCAGGATACGATCTTTTGGCTCCAAATTCAGGAAATGAAATCAATGGTCTTACTTTAGGAGGAGTAGGAAATGCTACTACTTTAGATCATATTCAGGTATCTTTCGGGAAAGATGACTCTTTCGAATTCTTCGGAGGTACTGTAAACGCTTCAAACCTTGTTTCTTTTGCAGCGGATGATGATAACTTCGACTTTGACAACGGATATACAGGAACTATTACGTGTGCTCTTGCTTTGGCAGATTACAATTCTACACACAGTCTTAGCGGATCTAGCCCGGATTCTAACGGTATCGAGCTTGATAACAACGCAGACGGTTCTTCTACATCATTGTTGACTCATCCTGTTATCAACAACCTTACGATTATCGGTTCTAAGAACTCTTCTAAAGGGGCTTTGTATGAAAACGGTATCCACATCAGAAGACACGGAAGATTAACATTAAATAACGCTGTAGTTACAGGATACCCTGTGGGAATCAAAGTAGAAGGAACAGGTTCTGAACTTTCTTCAGCTTCAGCTTACAACACTATTCAGATCCACGGATTTACAACTTCAGTTACAGGAACAGGAACAGCAGGAATCCCTGCAGCGAACCTATTGACTGGAACTCCTGCATCTCTATGGGGTATGAGCCAGCCTTTCTTCAACGAAGGTGGTTGGAATGTATCTCCAAGAAACTGTGGAAACTTCCAGGGACTTTGGACAAAATATAATTTCTCCATTGTAGAATAATAAAAAACTTTAAAAAGCAGGGAACAGCATATGCTGATTCCTTGCTTTTACTTCAAAAATCTTAATAATCAGCATTATGAAAAAAATAATTTTATCATCTGTTCTGTTTTTATCTCACCTGGCTGCAGCGCAGTCTCTGGTATGGGGAAATTCTTTTGATACTCCTGCTGACCTTCAGGGATGGACTTTCCATGATTTGAACAGCAACGGTAACGGATGGGTACAGGGGCAGAATATCTACCACAACGGAACAACTATGATTTATGGTACTACCGGTGTTCTTCGCCACTCTATCAGTTTGGTTCCAACGGGAAGTGCTACAGGATTTGTTACAGAAAATGACTGGATTATTTCTCCTCAGATAGATCTTACCAACACTGCAGGAACCGTTACTTTGGCCGCAAATATCGGAAGACAGAGATCTACTCATACTATTGTTGCCAGAGAGCTTTTTATCTATGTAAGCACACCACAGAAGGAAGTTCCTACATTATCAGATTTCCAGGCAATGACGGTAGATGGGAGTGGAAATGATGTTCCAAGTCTTTATAAAATACAGGTAGGAGACTCAGCCAACCCATTTCCGGCAGATCTTACTGAATTTGTACAAGCCCTTGTAGACCTTTCTGCTTTTGCAGGGAAGAAAATCTATATCGGAATGTGGTCAAACAGAAAAACAAGCGGAAATAATGTCCAGAATATCAATATTGATGAAATAGGAATCTATGCTACCGCATTTTTGGGAACTAAGGATGTAAAAGGAAACAAAATTGTAACACAAATAGCAGAAAACCCGGTAAAAGAATCTTTACAGCTGCAACTAAACCCGGCATTGAAAGAAAATATCACCGTGGTTACTATTTACAATGCAGCAGGACAAAAAGTATTGACCACTCAGTATTCAAAAGCTATTCATATAGCAGGTTTGACATCAGGAGCTTATATAGCAGAAATTACAGATGGAAAAACGACTGAAAGGCTGAAGTTTATTAAAAAATAATTATTCTATCCCCTTAGAACCTGATTTTAGAAACACCAAGAAATTTTAAATATACAATAATGGGTAGTATTTGAAAAAGACTATCCAGAACATATCCAACTAGTTTTTTTATAATTATATATTGCCCGGCTCATGGGCCGGGCAATATTTTTAAGTTTTACAATGAAATAATTGAAGAAAGATGAATAAAATCTTTGCATTACTACTATTTTTTACCGTACTATTCTCATGTACAGACAGCAATACGATGGAGTTGTATGATAAAGTACAGAAGCCCGGAGAGGTTAATATCAAAGGATTTTCCAAACCTGATGTATTGCAGCTGAGGCTCAACGGAGCCCCTGTATCCATCGATGGAAAAATGTCCTATACCAATAAAATAGAAACGCAGCTTCAGTTTGTTCTGGATCAGGGAGAAATCAACAAACTGTCTATCTATAACAATGAAACAGGAACCGAAATTGCAAAATACAATATTACCTATGACAATATAAATGATTACAAAAACCTATACTTTTTTAATCTTCCGGGAATCTATTTACAGACCTATGCTGTAAAACCTCAGGTCAATCTTGGGAAAGTAGGTTTTGAATTTATTTTCCCCAATCAGGGCGAATTTTCAGGGACCTCTCTGAAAAATGTGAAAGGCATTTTGAAAAGAGAAAATGGAGTAGTGCTGGCAGAATTTGACAATATCGGGAAGGACAATTTTACGGCAGTGAAAATCTATAATTTTTTCAGTTCAACGGCACCTATATATCTGGAATTGTACAAACCCGGAACTTCAGAGCCTTATGCCGGATCTAAAATGATTCAGGTGAAATTGAAACAGCATACAGGTGCCAACATGATAGTCCTTCAGGAAAAAATGGAAAATGGAGAATGGGTGGTAAAAGGAGATATAGATGTAGCAGAATATCTGTAATTGCGTATGAAAAACTTTCTAAAACTTCAACTGATTATTGCTGTCTTTCTCATTTCATGTACGAATAATGATGAAAGCGCACCTGTTTTCCCCGATGGAAGTACAGAGTCTGTGAATCTCTGGGTTCAGGACAGTATGAGACGATACTATTATTGGGCAGATCAGATGCCTGCTAAACCTGACTATCGTCTTTCTACCAAAGATTTTTTTAAGAGTCTGCTGTCTTCTCAGGATCGGTTTTCTTTCATGGTCAATACTGAAGATTCTTCCACCTATCCGCGGTCTATAAGGAATATGTATGGTTTTGATTACACTATTGTTCAGCTTCCGAATAATGAGGTGGTTACTGTTGTGAAACTGGTCCTTCAGAATTCTCCAGCCTTCAACGCAGGGTTGGAAAGAGGAATGATCATTACCAAAATCAATGGGAAAACAATTACCGCATCTAATGCTGAGGCAATGGCTTCTTCCATTAAAGATCAAACTGTAATAGACCTTACCGTAGGAAAATGGCAAAATGGAGCCATTGCTGATCAAAAGAATATTACAGTTTACTATGGATTCTCTTTTGAACAACCTATTTTATCAAAAATTTTTGAGAAAAACGGTAAAAAAGTAGGATACCTGTATATCTACGATTTTCCTGATGGAATGACACAGGTATTGAATCAGAAGTTTACGGAATTTAAGGCTGCCGGAGTACAACAGCTGATTCTTGATCTCCGATACAATTATGGAGGTTCAGTATCGTCTGCAGCTGCGCTCTGTTCACTGATTCCTTCAGGGTTGTCACCTAGTTCACCATTCATCATTTTTAAAGGAAATAAAAACGGTGGCGAAGTAAAAAGATCATTTGCCGAGCAGATTGCTTATGATCCCAAGGCACTGGATTTTGCCACCTTACGTGCCAACGCATTGGGATTACAGAAAGTGTTTATCCTTACCTCCAACAGTACAGCATCCGCAGCAGAAATTGTTGTCAATAACCTGAAACCTTATATGCAGGTGATTCAGATCGGAGATACTACGCTGGGGAAAGATATGGCCGGATTTGTAGTGGAGGACAAACGTAAGCCGAGAAAAATTTCCTGGCAGATTCATCCGGTGATTTATAAAGTATTTAATGCCAATGGAGCGGGAGAATACAATAATGGAATTTCACCACAGATCATCGTCAATGAATACGCCGGGCTGCCATTATTACCTTTGGGTGATCCTAATGAAACCCTTATTTCTTCTGCCTTAAACGGAGGTTACTTCAAATCTTCAGATCAGGAAAAGATGAATGGGAATGTTAAGATTTTATACCAGAGTGATGTGCCTTCGGCAGTATTGGGGAAATAATATTGGAGGTGACAGAACACAGGGCAAAAAGGTGAATTTGCTCATTACCCCAACTCATTTACTGTAATAATAAATAAAAAAGATAGAGAATAGTAAAAGTAAAATTTATAAAGCCTTTTTTTGCTCTTTGCTTATTCAAGAACTCAATAAAATCATAAAATCATGCAGGGAATAGAACCCAAACTTCACATGAACCTGACCAGCCGAGTTGAATATTACCGTCTGCTGATAGAAGCTGCAGAAGACCCTGAAAGCCAGCCTTCAGATGTCATTACACAGATTTCAGAACTGGGTCATCTGTATGAAGAATATCTTCTGAACAAAAAGAACCTGGAAAACAGCATCAAAAATTACCGTGAATATCATAATGATTTAAGGAAAAAACTGACGTCAAGACTTCGTGAACTGAGAAGAAAGGCAAGACAGAAATAACCTCTGAAATCTGCTTTGTCCGCTGATTGTATTGCGAAATTCTTACCTTTATAGCATCAAGTTGAAGGACGACGCATTTATGGATTTTCATGAGACAGTACTTTCCGGTTATTTACAATTGTTTTGGCAGTTTTCCTGGCCACAGTGGATAGTATTCAGTCTTATCATGAATGCTTTTATGTATCTTTTTTCCATTGGCCTATATATTTTCATCGAAAAAACCTGCCATAAAAGTCAGTTACAGGAGAAAAATCACCCTGTTACAAGATCCGATTTTTATCTAAGCCTGCTTACCATAGTATGTAACAGTTTTGTGATGCTGCTTGGGGCTTTTTTATGGAAAAACGGATGGATTGTACTTGGACAGGATCAATCTATGTTTGACATATTAGCCGAAGTCATTGTTCTGCTTCTTTTGATGGATCTTCTTATGTATTTCTTTCATTTCGCAGCGCATTTACCCTTTATCTACAAAATACTGCATGGAAAACATCACGAGCATGTAAGCACCAATTTTCTAAGTCTTTTTGTTTTGCATCCTTTCGAAACCATAGGATTTGGATTGATGATGCTGGTTTTGCTCATCGGTTACGATTTCTCTGTAGTTTCTATTTCAATATATCTTTTGCTGAATCTGATCTGGGGAACCATCGGTCATCTGAACAGAGAGTTTTTTCCAGCTTCGTTTGATCGTTTTTTTGTGGGAACAACAAGGTTTCACAACCAACACCATTTGGATGAAAGTAAAAATTTCGGATTTTATACTTCTGTCTGGGATAGATTATTTGGGACATATAAATAGGAGGGACGTTGGAGGCTGGAAGAGCGAGGCTGTTACAGCCTTTATTAAAATAGAACTTTTAAGTAAGGTGATTTTTAAACGCAAAGTTTAAAAAGAAATTACTTGCTTTTGAGACAGCAAAGAGTTGCAGCAAAGCTGCATAAAAAGCTCCTGGATAAACCTTCTGCTTCATCCGTTGATTGCAAATCAACTTCTTCTTAGCTTCCTTACAATATTACTCAATTTTAAATAAACTTTGCGTTGAATAATTTATAAGATTATAAACTATTAAGAAGAATGAAAAAATGAAGAGCATTAAGACGAGCTTTACTTTGATGGATTGGTTTATTTTTGCTCGCAGATCAATGAGATTACGCAGATTTTTTTTAGATTTCCTTCATCTGCAAAATCAACGAGATATAAAATTTAAAAATAAAACTGTAGTCTCTGCTTCATCCGTTGATTGTAAATCAACTCTTTCTTAGCTTCCTTAAAATATTACTCAATTTTAGATAAACTTTGCGTTGAATAACTCTAAGATTATGAACCCTTAAGAAGAAAAATGAAGAGTATTAAGATGAACTAAAACCATGAGATTGCTTCACCTGCGGTTCGCAATGGCAGAATAGCTCAACTTAATACTCTTAAAACCTTATCAACCTTAATGGTTTAAAGACTATTTTTATTTGCCAGTTTTCACCGCTGATTTTATTGCTTTCTCAACAATTCTCCAGTCATAAAAGTGAAATACCCTGCCGTTACTCATAGCAACAAAAACTCCTTTAGGAAATTTTGGACCTAAATTAACATTCGTCACTTCAGAACCATCACTTTCCAGTGTAGAAACAGGGATTTCTGCAATTCTTCCTTTAGACTGATCTTGTCTTAGATAGACATTGAATGTATCATTCTGCTGATTTGAAACCAGAATATATCCTTTTCCTTTAGAAGTAGGGTAGATCGAAATTCCTTCTACGTCAGATTTAAAATCTCCTTTCCCGAAAACTGATAATTCCTCATTGCCTTTCGCAGGATCTGCGTAATATTTGTGAACTCCGAACTGCTCATCAGAATAATAGATGTAACCCATTTCATCATCTACAGCAATACTTTCAATCTCTTTCAGGCCGCTGTATTTTCCGAATTTACGCACAACTTCTCCTGTGATGGAATCATTTTTTTCAGAAAGTTTATACTGCCAGAGATACCCGTCACTTGGACCGGATTTTCTTCCCACAATAACAAATATATCTCCTGTATCAGAATTTTTATACATGGAAACTCCCATTGGGCCACGTTCTGACTCTCCGTTAAATACAGAAATCTCTCCGATTTCTTTCAGCTCAGGAAGCGTATATAATTTTACTTTATTGGTTTCTCTTTCAGTGACTGCTGCGATATCTGTTTTTTTACCGTTGATCATAAAACCATATTCAATATCAACGTTATTAGGACGTTTCAATCCTAAAGCCTTATTGATGATTTTTCCGTTAAGGTCAAAGGCATACAGCCCTCCATCAGTATCTTTATCTGTTCCGATGATGATACTTTTTGAAGCATCCTGAGGATTGATCCAAATGGCAGGATCATCGGTATCATGAGCGACAGTTTCCGTAATAACGGTAGGTTTTAATTTTTCTGTTAAATCTTTCTGCCCAGTACAGTTGATCACAAAAGGAAGAACTGAAAGAGCTAATATATAATGTATGTTTTTCATGTGTATTTTAAAAATCAAATTTCACCCCCATTGTAAACCTTGGTCTGTAATATTCTGCCTGGGCGGTTCTGCTTTGGATTCCCTGGTAATATCTTAACGGCTGATTGGTCAGATTATTGGCTTCTGCGAAAACTCTAAGCTGGCTTGTAATCTTGTAAGAAGCATTGGCATCAAGGAAAAACTGCTTATCATAATAACGGTCATCAAACGCCTTGCCACCCAGTTCGTCGATATAATGAGAAGCATAATTCATAGAAATCCTTGCGGAAAAACGTTTGTTTTCCCATGAAAGAGATCCATTGAACATATGAGGAGCTGCTCCCGGAAGACCTACATCTGTCCTTTCAACACCATCTTCATTGGTAATTCCTTTTGCTTTAGATTTAGTGTAGGTATAGTTTACATAGACTCCAAGTCCTTTCCAGAAAGCTCCCGGAATAAAATCAAGCTGTCTTTGCAAAGCGACTTCAAAACCATAAATATCTACATTGTCACCATTACGCTGCTGGGTAAATTTCCAGTTGCTTTCTCCGGTAGGAATAGGATTGGTTTGTCCTGCAAAGTCATTCGCAAAATCGTTTGCTGTATAATTTCTTTTGGAATAGGTGTAAATAAAGTCATTCAGGTTTTTATAAAAAATTCCTCCTGAAAGAATTCCCACAGACTTAAAATACTTTTCTGCCATGAAATCAAAATTATAAGCATAGGTTGCCTTTAAGTTTGGGTTTCCGGCAGCAACGATCTCATCCTCCGAAATAACGTTAAGATAAGGAACCAGTGAGTAGTAGTTCGGGCGGGCAATTGCCGTAGTAAAAGCTGCACGAAGCACAAGATCCTGTACCGGAACATATTTGAAGGAAATATTCGGAAGTACGTTCGTATATGTATTGGTATTATTGATTTGTCCCACCAGATCCTTTTCATTCATCACGTAGTTTCCGGTATAATCAATCTGTGTAGTTTCAATACGTGCTCCGACAATCATGGATAGTTTATCATTAAAATCCTGATCCCAACGGATATAACCTGCATAAATCTGCTCTTTTGCACTGTAGTTGCTTGAAAGATATTTTTCAGGTTTCAGGGTACCCTTGAACAAATTTGGATTGAATAAATCCAGACCTCCAAGATAAGAAGGATCTACGAAGGTTCCCGGCACATAATTTCCTGGTTGAAAGTTCTGACCATCAAGAGATACTGTTGGCACAGACAAAAGGCTTCCCATAGGGTTGATTGGTGTGAATGCATAGAAATCATTATCTCTTTCCTTTTTCTTCAAACGCATACGCAAACCGGTACGAAGACGCCCTTTCTGGCCATCAATCACTGAAAATGGAAAACGAATATTCACTTTTGCTCCCAATTCTTTTTCCTGTGTAAAACTGTTGGCATCCGAAAGATCACTTAACTTATAACTGCCTAAATTATCTGCAGCAAGGAGATTGAACATCGGTTTTTCAGGATTGCTAAGGTCAGGAGAGAAATTCATCTTGCTGTTTTCAAACTCTATATAACGCTGATGAGGTTTGTCCTCACTTGCTGTTGCATAATTTATTGACCAGTCGAGATCCACTTTGGAACCTAATAAATGTTCTCCTCTTAAAGCATAATTCTGAACTTTTTGTTTTTCCAGACGCGTATTGTCATTATCTGCGTCACCTCCTTTATTTTGTCTTGTGATACTTCCTTTCCAGCCTGTAATCTCTGTTTCGTCAGCATTGTAAACCGGTTTTATTTTATATCCTAATGCAAACCTGTTTTCTTTATCGTTTCTGAAATTATACATTGCAGAAGCATAGATCTTGTTTTTGGAATTGAATTCATAATCCATATTAAGATCAAAACTGTGTCTGATACGATGTTCATTATAATAACGGACTCCCATTTTGCTTACATAGACTGTTTGTGCAATATCGTTAGCCTGGCTCCACACAGGTTCTATATTATCCGAACCAAAATTGTTGTTATTATAAGAAAAACTGAATACAGCCCCCAATTTTTTATCTAAAAATCGGTTTCCATATACAAATCCGGCAGTGTAATTTCCTTTTTCACGGATCGGGTTGTATCCGCCGGCAACGGTTGCAGAAATTCTTTGTCCATTTGGGGAAGCTCTGGTAATCAGGTTTACAGAACCTCCGATGGCATCAGCATCCATATCAGGAGTGAGCGTTTTGTTGACTTCTATGGTGGAGATCATGTCAGAAGGGATCAGGTCCATCTGCACATTACGATTATCTCCTTCGGCAGACGGAATTCTGTCACCGTTTAGGGTAACTGAATTAAGATTGGGGGCAAGCCCTCTGATGATAAGGTTTCTGGCCTCACCCTGGTCATTCTGTATCGTAATTCCCGGAACACGCTTCAAAGCATCCCCGATATTGGCATCAGGAAAACGTCCGATCTGATCTGAAGAAATTACATTGGTAATATTGGCATTGCTTTTTTGTTTATTTAAGGCTCTTGCCTGGTTTTTTAAAGTAGATCCTGAAACGACAACTTCTGCAATAGATGTTTCTTTTTTGTCGAAAACGATATTTTGCCGCGTGTTTTTTTCAGGTTCAACAGTGATGGTATATTCATGAACACCATAGCCGAGATAATCAATTTTCATGGTATAACTTCCTGGAGGAACATTCAGGAAAACAAAGTTTCCGTGCTCATCTGAGGTCGTATAAATATTTCCCGGACTTAGGGAGATTTTGGCTCCCGGCAGGGCTATTTTCGAGTCGTCATTAATGTTTCCGGACAAAGAACCGGTCTGTGCATAGAAAAAAATAGAGGCACAAAATAAAACAGATGTAAAAATTTTCTTCACTTTTCCTTTTTTAGATAAAAATCACAACGAAATTAAACATCTGTTTGGAAAAGGAGTTGAAGAGAAAATTAAGGTTTTCTTAAGAATTGTTAATATAGAAACTGTGTGTTGAAAGGTAATACAGATTTGTTATCTAGATTTCAGAACCAAGATTTTTTTCAGTATGATTTCCTTCCACCAGCAAAGTCAGTTCATCACATCGTATAATTTTATGATTCAGTATGGTAAATTCTGCTAATACTTTATGAGAAGCAGAACTTCCGTCTTTTAATATGGATCTTGCCACATGATTGGTAAAGATGATCTTCCCATTTTCAGCATGGTTGATGATCTCAATCTTCTGTTCAGCCACTTTTTCTTTCAATTTTTTAATATGAAGAACAAATTGTTCATAATTTAATTGCTGGTGATCAACCGATTGAATGTAGTCTTTTGAAAAATATTTTTCAATTAATAATTCGTCAAATACCGGGTTTTCTAATACCTCTTTGAATACTTGTTGGATAAAATGTTTCATAATTTTTTATTTGAAACAAAATTACCACAGGGATGGATGATCAGACGATAACAATTGTAAAGAAATTATCTGCGGTTCCGGATTCTGCTCAGTGAGACACTGGTAATTCCAAGATAGGAAGCGATATAGTGTTGTGGGAAGCGAAGCAGAAGCTCTGGCCTACCTTTTAAAAGCTGTTCATATCTTTTCTGTGGAGAATCTTTAATAAAGGAGATCAGCCGTTGGTTGATTTCACTGAAACGTTTGTAAAAAAGAGGGTGAAAAGTTTGCTGAAATTCCTGATTTTCCATGAGTTTGTGAAAAGTATCAGCATGAAGTTCATATACAGTAGTAGGTTCCAATGTTTCAATAATAAATTCACTGGGCGTACCATTCAGAAAGCTGTCAAACGAAGATACAGCCTGATTTTCTGTGATAAATTCCAAAGTAAGTTCTTTGCCATCCTGATAGAAAAACTCTCTTAAGGCTCCGCTTTTTACAAAGAACATCTTATCTGAAACTTTTCCTTCATCAAGAAGTATTGTTTTAGCAGGATAGGTAACTTCGACTAATAAATGAAGCTCTGTTTTTAAAAGAGAATGAATATCTGGAATGTTCATATCTGGTCTGGATTAAGGTAAAGTGGCCTGATCATTTTAAATAAACCCTCTTGCATAATAAAGCTGAACAGCAAAGAAAAGTACTGTGAAAAACCACACAACATAAGGATGGTAACTGAAATTGTTCTTCAAAATGTAGTGCAGTGCTTTGAAAAGCTTAAATACACCAATGATTCCAACAATCATAAAAACCAGAAAGACCAGAAAAAACAAATAGTCTCTTGTTCCATATTCACTCACCTTGCCAAGACGATCCAGATAAGACTCTACATTCAAAGTTTGTCCCAAAAACATAGCTGAACTGATTAGTATAAAAAATGGAGTAGAGGTATACACAGTGGTATAAATGAAAGAAAACAACAGCGTTCTGAAAGCAACGGTATTTATTTTTTCCTTTTTGTACCATAATAAAGCAACACTGAACAGGACTGCAGTAATATTATTCATCAGGAATATAAACAGTGCCTTTTCCACCATACTTAGTCCCTTGATCTTTGAAATAACGTTGTGCTCACCACCGTAATCCATTAAAAGGACAGAGATAATGACAGAGGTATAAACGGAAAGCTTGATAGGAGAGAGGTAATCCTGAAAACGTTCCGTCTCTTCTTTTTCCATCTCGTGTACAGAAAGATCATAGCAGCGGCGGGGATCCTGAAACAATTTGAAAACGGTTACCGGAACCAATAATATTTCAATAATAATCTGCAGACACAGCTTCTCAAAGCTATCGATCAACTTTTCAAACATACACAGGAGGATTAGGGAACGCCTATGCAATTTAAATAAATTTTGAATTATATATCAAAAATAAAATAGGAGAACAAAAAGAGTGGACGGTT
>NZ_QAJO01000018.1:102672-132639 GCF_003852415.1 Chryseobacterium sp. KBW03
AACCGTCCACTCTTTTTGTTGTATAAAAGGCTTTCTTACTTATTTAGGAAGTCCTCTTTTTAACGCGTTATTCGCTATTTCTACTGCTTTTCTTTCTTTCCAGTCCATATACCTTTTTTTGTATCGTCCTTTCATGAAGTTGTCAAAATTACGCTGAACAGTAAGATTCCATAAAGAATGTGCTTTTACAGCCCAGCTCTTGTCCCATGCACGCAGAGAGATAGAGAAAGAGCCATCCAGATATTTCATCCAGTGCCACCAGCCGGTAGGCATGAATAAAGTATCTCCATGTTCCAGGAAGCATTCGATTCCTTCAATACCATCAAGGGCAGGGAATTTTTCAAAATCGGGATTTGAAATATCATAATCTTCCAGTGCATAAGTGGCATATGGAAGTTTATACAGACGAGATTTCCATTTGTATTCAAACAGAAGGACGTGCTTTCTTCCATTGAAGTGAGTATGGAAAATATGAGGCATGTCGATATCATAGTGAAGGAACGTTACCGAACCTTTACCTCCAAAAAACATACTTGGATATTTATCTAAAAATCCTCCCATCAGATTCTTTGGCGGAACATAATCGTTCAATAGCTTTGGAGCAAATTTTATAGGATCAAAAAAGAAGATTCTAAGATCAGTAGGCTCCCTTTGAATCAGGTCTAGATACTCGCTAAAAGGCATTTTTGTCGTTGGAGTATTGATAGGTGCTGCAGGATCAGCCTTGGAACTGTCATATAAAGGAACTTCAACATCGCCTACTACTTCCTTCACGTAATCCATCGTCCACTTTTGATAAGCGGGCCAATTTCTAGCCATATTCTTGATTACCACTGGCTTACATGGCTTTAGATATTTTTCACGAAATTCTTCTTGTGAAATGTCATCTACAATATCAATCGGTTTAAGGATTATTCCCATTCGTTCAAATTATTAAGCTAAAGTATTAAATATTTATGAAAATAAAAGTAAAGAATTGAAATTATTTGGAACTAATATAAATAGAATTTGATACAAGTCTATGGATGCTCTTTGAAGCATTTATAGCCAAATGATTAACTCTGTTTTTCAGCATTAAAACAGGGGCTTTTTTGATTATAAAATACTCTTTGAAAAGAATATTATTATCTGTATAATTGTCATTGTAAAAAACAATCATGAAACAGATTTCCGTCATTTTTTTTTCACTTATATTTTCGAGTGCTTTTTCACAAAAGTCAACTAAGATTTTTACGTCAGATATCGATAATTTTTGGGTGGCTTACGACAGCATTCAAAAGACAAATAATCATTCCCAAAAAATGGATCTGATTAAAAGGCTTTATACTGATAAAGGAACAGAAGGATTGAAAACCTTCATGAAAGTAAGAGATTATAATGATACTGTTTTTGTAAATATCATTGACAAATACCCTAAATTCTGGAATTCAATCAGACCCAATACCCTGGCGATAAAAACTAAAACCAATGAGCTGGAAGCCAGTGTTGCCAAGCTGAAGCAGCTCTATCCCGAATTGAAAGAAGCCGAAATGTATTTTACAATTGGCGGGCTCAATTCCGGGGGGACAGTAAGTGGAAACAAAGTACTGGTAGGTGCTGAAATTGCCACAGGGCTTCCGTCTACAGATGTTTCGGAATTTCAGGATGATTGGCTGAAAGGCGTTTTTGCAGAGCAGTCTTTGGATAATATTGTCTCTTTAAATGTTCATGAATATATACACACTCAACAGACAGGAAACCGCCGAAGAGTTTTAAGCCAGTCCATAAAGGAAGGAGCTTGTGATTTGATTGCCGAATTGGTGATGAATACAACTCTTGAAAGGAAATATCTGTCTTATGGAGCGGCTCATTCAGCAGAAGTTAAAGATCTTTTTAAAAAAGAGATGTTTACCGGTAATTTTAGAAATTGGCTCTATAATGGAAGGCAAAAAGGAGAGAGTGCAGATCTGGGATATTATGTGGGATATGAGATCTGTAAATTGTATTATCAGAATGCAAAAGATAAAAAACAGGCAGTCAGAGATATTATTGAACTGAATTATGATGATGATAAAGCGGTTGAAGATTTTCTGATCAAATCAAAATTTTTCAAAGACAAGATTGATAAACAAAAACTGATCAAAGAATATGAGAAGAACTTACCATACGTTGTAAAAATAGATCCTTCCAATGGTTCTGTACATGTAAGTGCTGACACAAAAGAAATAAGAGTTACTTTTTCAAAAGAAATGGTTCCTGGAAGTTACTCCTTCAATCTTTCCGATAGGGGAAGAGACTATTACCCAATTTCCAAAATTGTAGGGATGGAAAATAATAACAAAACGTTGGTAATGCTTGTAGACCTAAAACCCAGTAAAGAGTATGAATTTGTACTGACCAACAAAAGTTTTATTTCTAAAGATGGCTATCCCCTGAAAGATGAAAAATTTCTTATAAAGTTTAAAACGGACAATAAATAATTTAACCATCAATGAATGATAATCAACTTTTATATCTGGCTTCAATAGTTTGTTTCTTACTTATTGTGTTAACCTTCAGGCACAGCCGGAAATTCGGTGTTGTCAATATGATACTTTTCTGTTTATACAATTCAATATTATATTATCAGTTGCTGTATGACAGCAGTGGAGGAGCAGGACTTGTGTGGTGGTTTTTTCTGCTTATTGTATCAGGATGTCACATGCTGGCGCTCTTGATTTACTTTGTAGTAACAACTATTATCAAAGACAGGCGCAACAATCAGGATTTGAGGTAAGGATTTATAGCTGGTCAATTCTATAAAGTATTGTTCTGCCTTACTGGTGGCTGATTATTACAGGAGGTCCTGTACTGCTGACTTTTTTATAGTATATCTTTAGAAAAATAATGACACAGATTGTAGGTTTTATCATTTCCATACGCTGAAAAATATTTATCTTTAGACTCTGTAAAATTTAAATACATAAAGCATCAGAAGATAGCTGTAAAAACCCTTGAAAAGACTATTTAACCATTTTAAATTCAGATTTCATCAAAGCTTCAGACTATTAAATCTTAATCCAAGAGCAAGTGTTCCTGTTCTGATTATTCTGGGAGTTTTGATCATCATGAAATTACCCGAAAGCTATTATTATCCATTTTTATTTTTTATACTGACCCTGCTGTTTCATTACGAAAGAAAAGACATTCCTTTTCTGAAAAAAGTCTTTGTGAAAAGCTGGCGGTTGATCATTGTATTGGAAGCGGTCATTATTTACGGTATTCTGCTATGCGGAAACATCCATTATCAATTGGAGAAAACCGCATTATTATCTCTGCCCATGCTGCTTTTGCTGGCTTTTGTGACGCCAAGATCAAAGCCGTGGCTTGCCTTACAATGGAATTTTATTCCGGACGATTTGTTTGAATGGAAAAGTTTTCTGAGAAAAAATACCTGGCTGGCAGCTCTGGGGCTTATCCTGATCTGGGGTTCATCCTACCATCCGATAGTTTTGATCCTGACAGGAACTTTTGTATTGGATTATATTTCACATATTTACGAGGCCAACGAAAACAAAGAGATGCTCGAAATGTATTTCAAAAAATATACTTTAAAAGAGAAGCTCAGGAGAAATTCTCTGTTTTTCAATACTTTACTTTTACCAACGTACTGCTTATTTCTGATTTTCAATACGGCAGAAAGTTTATATGTTCTCTATTATTTTGTCTTTATGAATCTGTATGTAATGCTGATTCTGACCCGGAAATATAAACAGTACCATTATAAAGAAAAGAACAATTATTATAATATTGGAGTATTTATTGAGTATACTTTATGCTGTATGACCATTATCCCTGCCTTATTCCTATTGAAAAACAATATAAAAGAAGCTTCTCAAAATATCAAGACCTATGTTGGAGATTAAAAATATAAATGTTCATTTTAAAAATCAGAAAGTTTTGAACGATCTGAATATATCAATAGAAGAAGGATGCATATTGGGACTGCTTGGGAAGAATGGCGCAGGAAAAACCACGCTGTTTGAATCATTGTACCGAAGTGTACCGTTTTCAGGAAATATTACCTGGAAGAATGAACGGCTGAAACGGGAAATGATTTCCTATCTGGAAACCGAAAACTATTTTTACCCTTACATTACCGGAGAAGAATATCTGGCTTATTTTACCTCAAAAAAAGAAGCTGAAATCAAAGACATTATTGAGAGATTCAACCTTCCGCTGAAAAAATATGTACAATATTATTCCAGCGGAATGAAGAAAAAGCTGGCACTCACCGGAATGCTGATGCTGGATAAGCCTATTAATATTCTGGATGAACCGTTTAATGGAGTAGATTTTGAAGGCGTCCATATTCTTTATGACATTATCAGACAGCTGAAGTCAGAAAATAAAGTAGTGATTGTGAGCTCCCATATCATCGAAACTCTCTTTCATACCTGTGATAAAATTGCCCTTCTGCAAGATGGAAAAATTGAAAAGATCTACGGAAAGGAAGAATTTAGCCAGTTGAATACTCTTAAATTCTAGAGATAAAATTTTAACAATTGAAATCAAACCTGTTCATTGATTTTTCTGTATTAAAATGTAGGTTTTGTATATCTCTTTCTTATAATCAACATAATAAGCGCTGAAATCAGACTTATAATACTGCACTCTATTATGTTCTCAATACCATAACGGGAAATCCAGAACCCTCCGAATAAAGTCCCTGCCGTTACTGCAAAATTTCCGCAGGAAGTAAAAATACTATTGATGAATTCAGAAGAACATGCAGTAGAGGAGGTTATATTGATGTTGCTGATCAGAAAACCTCCGGAATGAACCAATCCCCAGCATCCGACAATCCATATCATAGGTGTGATAAAAGTTCCGTAATGTCCGATCAACAGATGAATCCCGGATAATAAAATCAAAAACAGAAGAGTGGTTTGAAACGGATACCGGCTCATATATTTTCCTGCTATTTTATTTCCTGCAATCCCTACAGTGCCAAACAAAAACAGCATCAGACTGATTTGTTTTCCGTTCATCTTAGTCACATGCTGTAGAAAATCAGCCATATAGCCATACGTAGAATACATGCCTGCAATGATAAAAAATGCAAGAAAAAGACTGATCCATAAAAGTTTACTGCGAAAGATCTCAGTAGGAAACCTCTTTGATACGTCTTTTGTCGTTGGAATAGAGGGCAAATAAAACCAAACCCCAATCAAAGCGACTCCATTAATTAAAGCTGTCAATACAAAAGAAGACTGCCAGGAAAACAGATCAGACATAAAAGTTGCCAAGGGAACTCCCAGTACCGTTGCCAGGGTAAGCCCGGAGAAAATAATACTCACCGCTTTGGATTTCTCTTTGGGATCTGAAGTTGCTCCGGCTGCAGACAAAGCAATAGACCAATACACCGGATGGAAAAATGCAGGAATCATTCTGACAGCAAGTAACACATAAAAACTGGTCATATATGCAGACAAAATATTGGTTACAACAAAAATAAATAGGGAAAAAATCAGCAGACTTTTCTTTTTGAAAGAGGATAATGCAAGCAGCATAAATGGACCAAAAACAGCAACGATCAAGGCAAAAGCACTCAGCAGCCATCCTGCTTTTTCAATAGAGACCCGGAATGCAGATGCTATTTCGGGGAGTACACCGATGACTCCAAATTCAGTGGTCGTAATTCCGAAAACACCTAAAGCCAGTACATAAAGATTTCTGTTCATTTTCATTATTTTTTTTGCAAATTTGCAGAATAGACTATCGTAAAGCTATATACTTACCTTTTAGTTCTATACTCACCTTTTTGAAAGTGCAACTGTAAAAACGATTATTATGCCTGAGTTTTTCCATGATAAAAGACTGTATTATACCCCTATTGAATTTGCATTAAGCCATATCGGCGGAACCTGGAAAATGCCTGTTTTGTGGAGGTTACAGGAGAAACCGCTTCGTTTCAGCGAGCTTAAAAAGGATATTCCCCATATCACAGACAAAATGCTGACCAGCCAGCTGCGTGAGCTGGAAGCTAAAGACATGATTCATCGTGAAGTATATCCCGTAGTTCCTCCAAAAGTGGAATACAGCCTTACAGAGAAAGGAAAAAAAGCCATTCCGGTCATTGAAACCATTATGAATTTTGGTTATGACCTGATTAAAGATGAAGGAATTGTATTTCCGCCTAAAGAATGAAAAGTCACCTGTTTTTCTATTAAATAATAGCTTTTTTCATACCTTCACGTAAAATCTATTTCAATCCAATGAAGCTGAAATTAGGGATCTTAGACCAGTCACCTTTAACAATGGGGGGGACTGCTGCATCTGCATTGACCAACAGTATTAATCTTGCCTTATTGGCCGAAGAGACAGGGTTTCACAGCATCATGTATTCCGAGCATCATGGAGTAGAAGCCTATGGAAGTTCCAGTCCTGAACTTTTAGCAGCTATTATCCTGAGTAAAACAAACCGAATCAAAATAGGAACAGCCGGAATTATGATGAGAAACTATTCTGCCTATAAAATTGCAGAATGGACCAAAATGCTGTCAACCCTCTACCCTGAACGTTTTATTCTCGGATTGGGAAAGGCTCCCGGAGGATTAAAAGATGCTGTTATGGCTCTGAATAATCATAAACCTGTCGTTCTGTCTAATATGGAAACGAAACTGGAAGAAATCATTCAGTTCATCAGGGATGAAAAGGGAGTATACGAAGGTCTGATTGCACAGCCCACGCATGTACAGCATATCCCAGAAATCATGTGGCTGGGATCAGGAATGACTTCTGCTAAAGAAGCAGCAAAACATGGGATAGGATATTCTTTTGCCGCTTTTATGAACAGTGAAAACGGAATGGAAAATACAGAGGCTTATCTCAGAGAATTCGATGGGAGCCAGTATTTTTCCAAGCCTTCTCTGCAGGTTGCTGTGGCTGTATCGGTAGCAGACAGTATTGAAGAAGCCAGACGGAATGCGTATGGGATGGCCTATCAGTTTTTACAGTCCCGCCAGTTAGCCAGTCCTAATGCCGTTCTTTCTTCTGAAGATATAGAGCAAAAGATATTGGGAACTGAAGATGAAGATGAGTTTTTTACAATTTTAGACAGAATTATAATAGAAACACCACAGTTTGTTGATCAGAGATTACAGCAGGTTTCAGAGAAATACAATACGGACGATCTTCTGATATTGTGCAATATGCATCGGGAGAAAGATCGAATCTATACCTATAAAAGTATCATCAAAAATAATAAATAACCCTACAGAATATCTGAAGTTGCTGTTGTATGCAGGGTTGTTTTAAAAAATAAATTAGCCCCATGAAGCAGGAAAATTCAATGTTATATATCATTACAGGCGGTCCCGGAGCGGGAAAAACGACCTTGCTGGATGAATTCAATAGAAACGGACTGACAGTTGTTCCCGAAGAAGGCAGGAAAATCATAAAAGAACAGATCCATTCCGGTGGAGAAGGACTTCCATGGCTGGATAAGGAACTTTTTGCCCATCTGATGTTTGAAGAGTCCGTAAAAAATTACCAAAAAATAGCTAAGATAGCCCATCCGAAACCTGTTTTCTTTGACCGTGGGATATTGGATACGCTGGGATACATGAGGCTTGAAAATATTCCCATTTCTGAATCACTGGAATCAAAAGCCAGAGAAATGGTTTATAATAGCACTGTATTCATTCTTCCACCATGGAAAGAGATTTATGAAAATGATCCTGAAAGAAAACAAACCTTTGAAAAAGCAATACTTACCTTTGAATGTATGAAAGAAATTTATCAGAAATATGATTACAGTCTCATAGAAGTCCCGAAAGCTACAGTTGGAAACAGAGCACGCTCCATCCTTGATACTATTTCATATAATAACTAGATTAATTATCTCATCATCTATCAATTATCATTCATCATTTATAACATGAAGAAATATCTTCCTTTTGAAAAAGAGCTGATCGAGCTTGCTGACAAAGATCTGTCCATCAGAGAAAAGCTGCTAAAAGCAGGAGAATTATCCGGTGGGTATCATCCTGAAATGGAAAATATTCATAAAGCCAATGCAAAACGGCTTAGGGAAATTATAACCGAAATTGGTTATCCCACCATTTCAAAAGTAGGTAAAGAAGCAAGTGATGCAGCCTGGCTGATCATACAACATGCTATTGGTGAGCCGGAATTTATGAAAGAATGCTATACCATGATGGAGGATGAGAGCAGTGATATTAATCCAGCCAATAAAGCTTATTTATACGACCGTATTCAGTTTTTTCAAAGTAAGCCGCAAAGATATGGGACACAATTAACGGCTGAAGGAATGATCTATCCTGTAGAAAATAAAAAAGACTTAAATAAAGAACGTAAAAAGGTAAACCTTCCGGAATTATCTCAGGAAGAAATCAATAAAATTCCGGAAGTTCAGAACATTCCGGAAATAGAGCGTAAAGATGCTGATTATACAGCTTGGAGAAAAAAAGCAGGATGGATTTAGAGCTTTTTCCAGTTTCCCTAATTAGTTTTTAACACTTCACGCACTTCAATATTCCCCCCGATTTTAAAGATAGGATTTCCTTTAGCCATCTCTACGGCTTCATCAATAGATTCTGCCCTTACAATAATATACCCGCTGATGAACTCCTTGATTTCGGTATAAGGACCATCTGTTACGATATTATCCGGTTTTACTGTTTTTGCAGTTCCCGGTGCAGGTAAAAGAGTATTTCCCTTATCTACCAGTTTGTTTTGAGCAGCAATACTTCCCAGCCAATTCATGCGCTCCTGGATCTGCTCCGGGGAAGGTTTAAAATCAGAAATATCTTTCAGTCTGAAGATTAATGCAAATTCTTTCATTATTGAATTTTTTTTTATTATTCATTTCAATGACGATTGAAACATAATAATGGAGACAAAAATCTTAATTTTATTTTATTCTTTTAATAAAGGTCTGGGATCAAACAAAACTTTTAATGAATGAATCTTTCCATCTTTTATATGATACCATCCGGAAGCTTCTACCGTTTTTTCTCCCATATCAATTGAATACCAAAGACATGTGTCTTCTCCGGCTGTAAAAGTTTTGAGAATTTCATACTTAAACTTC
This sequence comes from Chryseobacterium sp. KBW03, assembly GCF_003852415.1. NCBI lineage: Bacteria > Pseudomonadati > Bacteroidota > Flavobacteriia > Flavobacteriales > Weeksellaceae > Chryseobacterium > Chryseobacterium sp. KBW03. The sequence goes on from NZ_QAJO01000018.1 coordinate 111,749, forward strand.
ATCTGCTTCATATCTGTGATATAAACAGAAGCACTTTCTCTTTTTCCCAGTACTCCAATAAATTTAAAATCAGGGTCAAGACAGCTTTCTGCCATGTCAAAATTTTCCTCATTTAAATATTGGATAAACTGTTCTGCTGTATTGTTCATAAGTCTTATTTTTATTATTAAATGCAAATTTAGCTAGTCACATATCATTTCATCTGTGATTATAATCACAAAATGATTCGTAATTTTTACTATTTTAAGTTTGGAATTCTGCCTTTAGCATAAGCGATCTGCTCTTTTTCCTTTTCCTGATCCGGATTATTTTTAAGATACATCTGATAATAGATTATGGCATTCTTAGGTTGTTTCAGATTGAGATCATAAAGAAGTCCCAGGCGGTAATAAATAATATTGCTGGTACCAAAGGTCAACCCTCTTTTATAAGCAGTTACAGCATCATTATATTGATTTTTCGCTTCATAAATACCCGCCAGTGCTGCATAATAAAGAGTCGTATGATCCGAAATCGCTTCATCAATGGTCTTTTGGGCATAGATTGCAGCATTGTTATAATCTTTCAGTTCGCGGTAGCTTAATGCCATAAAATACAAGATACCTTCATTTTGCACCCCCATTTCTTCAAGTATTTTATAAAGACTGATGCACTTTTGATAATCCTTTACATAAAAGTAAGCCTGTCCCATATCGTTCATCACATTTACGTCCGCGTGGTTTTTCAAGAGCTTTTCCCCTGTTTCAATTACTTCTGTATATTTACCAAGCCGATTGGCGATGGATAGCTGAGCTTGCTGCAAAGTAAAATTTTCCGTGTCAGAAGCAATAGCTGTTTTCAATACATCATAAGCTGGCTGATATTGTTTGAGTCCATTATAAACCATAGAAAGATCATAGGATACATCAGGGTCTATAGAATTTATAGCATTGGCTTTTTTAAGGTAATTCAATTTTGTATTTGGAGTTTCTGCATAGGCTGCAAGCTGTTTATAAGCATTAAAGTTAAGACTGTCCAGCTGAATGATCTGCTGAAGATAAGTCTTAGCATTGGAAACATTGCCCCTTCTGGAATTGATCCCGGCCAAACTGAATAGAGTAGGCAGGTTATTCGGTTGGATGGTGTTGATTTTCTGATAATTTTTTTCAGCTTCCGGCAGTTTTCCGGCCATCATATTACAATACGCTATTTGTGAAAGAGCTTTCATATCCTGAGTATCTTCCGGATATATGCTTTGCAGATATCGGGCTGCATCGGCATACCGTTGTGTTTCATAATATTCAAGAAGTTTTTCATTATCAATTTTTGCAGATTGAGCTGTGATTTTGTTAAAGCCTAATAGAAATAGACATAAACAAATTCCTGTTTTCATCATGGTTATTTTTTAACTAAAATATTGGATATTTAATAAGATTCCAAATTTTAGAATCACTTATTGGGGATTTTATTAATTTTAGGAATAATTTGTGTCAAAAATTGAAGCATCATTTTACAGAAATACGATCAGATAAAGCAAGATAGATATGGAAATAAGAACTGTAGAATCATTCCTGGATTATTATAAAAAGATAAGAGAAAGAACCCATCGTATTATTGAAGTGGTTCCTCCCGAACACATTGATTTTTCCTATAAATCCGGGAAATTTACGATTGGAGATCAGATAAGACATATTGCTGCTATTGAGCGGTATATGTATGGGGAAACTATTTCCGGAAGAAAAAGTGCCTATCCGGGATGTGGAAAAGATCTGGCTGACGGCTATGAAAATAGTGTTATATTTTTCAATGAGATGCATAGACAGACATTGGAAATTATCAACGGACTATCTGATGAAGATCTTACCCGTAAATGCTTAACTCCGGCTAACAACGAAATTTCAATATGGAAATGGCTTCGTGCCATGATAGAACATGAAATTCATCACAGAGCAGAATTATATATCTATCTGAATCTTCTGGATGTAAAAACACCCCAGATCTACGGATTTTCGGCGGAAGAAGTTCAGGAAATGAGTGTGAAATTATAGGATTAAAAGCAATCATTGAAGGCTATTTAATCGGGTGGGGTTAATTTGTATATTAGCCCATTCAAAAAATAGTAATGACCAGACCTTTCATCATTCCTCTAGTGCTGTTACTAAACAGTGCTTATGCACAGACGCATTCAGAATTGAAACCGGGAGATACTTTAAAATATGCTCCCCAGTCTCATAAACCTTCATGGATTTCGGTACAGTCCGCAGATGCGAATTTGGGGGTTGCCTTGTTCGTGGATGGCAAGAAATTGAAAGAACAGGATGATTCCAGAGGAATAAAAAGTGTAGAACGTTTATACTTTAGCCCGGAAAAAGGGAAAAAATATGAGCTTAAAATCTGGGCTAAATCTTATGCTGAAAAAAGTAAAACGGCTAAAGTTTTCATTATGGAATCAAAAAATGCAGCTATTCTGGATGGGCGGTTCAGCCCTGACCAGTTTGTGGAAGATCTTAGAACATTCCGCTCTATCAGAGAAAAAGCCAACTCAGGGTTGTATGTCTACAGAACCAGAAAACAGATTGACAGCATTTATCAGCAGGCTGAGATAGAAGCCCGAAACAGCAAAAATATTTTCGATTTTTATAAAGTTATTGCCAATGTTACCGGATTTGAAGGAAGCTGTCATAACTACACAGATCTGCCCAACCACGCTTCTTATTACCTCACCCAAAAACCGGAATATTTACCCATTACACTGAAGAATATGGATGGCCGTCTGCTTCAGGATTCAAAAGACGTGGCATTACCTTTAGGTGCCGAAATCCTTTCTATCAATGGAGTTCCTGCGAAAGAAATGATTAGCCGTTTTTCAAAATATTATTTTTCTGACGGATATTCAATGCCTTACAAAGAAACAACGGGTTTTGAGAGAGGTATGCTGGACAAGTTTTATATAGAATTCGGCACTCACAAAAACTATATCATCAGCTATCAGTGGAATGGAAATGTAAAAGAAGTTTCATTACCGGGAATCTCATTAGAAAACTTTAAAAAGCTTCAGGATTCAAGACATTCATTAGCTTTTGACAAAAAGCTACTCTCCGAAAAATACAGTTTTACGAAAGAAGGAGATGGAATATACCGGTTATCTTTGAGGGGATTTGATTTTGCAACCGGAAAAGAAGATCCTGCGTATAAAAAATTCAGTGTTTTCCTTGACCAGATGATGGATACCCTGGAACGCGAGAAAATAAAGAACCTTATTATTGATCTTAGAGGAAATACCGGTGGTACAGGAGCTTTGTATGAAAAAGTATTCTCTTATCTTACCCAAAGACCTTTCCGTGACAGCCACTATGCTTATACTAAGTTCAATGAGGTGCCTATGGAAGAGAAACTGATCATTACTTCTCTTTTTCTTTCCAATGGAGTACAGGATAAGCATGGACTGAATGCCTATCTGAAACAGCTTTATCCTAAAGATGTTCAGGGAAAATATTACTGGGCAGATGATAAAAATCCTTTAATTATGCCTAATGAAAGAACATTTAAAGGGCAGCTTTATCTGCTGGTAGATCAGCGTGTCGCTTCTGCAGCTTCACATCTTGCCTCATTGATTAAATCCTACACCAATGCAGTAGCAATCGGAAAAGAAACAGTAGGTGGGTATTACGAACATAACGGGCATCTTCCATTGGTATATGAACTTCCCAATACCGGCATCCAGACAGGATTTTCTATTGTTCATGTGATTCAGGATGCACAGAATCTTCCGGATCAGGAAAGAGGACAGGGGATTATCCCCCATATAAAAGTTCAGCAGACCGATCAGGAGTTTCTGGATCAGACAGATGTTTATCTCAAAAAAGTCTCAGAGCTTAGAAAGCCGTAAAAAATCATTCATTGAAGTATTATAGATAAAACCCTCTGAAAATTCATTATTTCAGAGGGTTTTTATTGTTGCTGAAATTTAAAATAATTTTATATTATTTCCATTTTAAGTGATAAATATAATGTTTTTATTTATTAAAAATTGTTAAATATTGATCTGATATAGAGTTGTTTAATTATTATTTTTAATCATTTGCTTTAGAATTATTTAGGGAAAGTCGTAGAACTACTACAAATTTTCAGATTAGCTTACGAAAATTTTTTGAATAGCAATTACCGTTTTATCTTTGTAATACCACCAATCAATTACAAAAAAAATTAATAATGATTAAAATTTGCATAGCATACCCATAAATTCAGGAATTCAACAGGGAGTAAAGTAGATACAATATTCTGCTTTACCTTTTTACAATTACTATATACCCTGTTTTGATCTTAATATCCGTATTTTATTTCTCAGAATAAAATACGGATAAAGAAAATGTATCTGAACGTTTTTACGTCAGGTAGGTTTTAGCCTTAAAAAATTTGACACCCAATCAATCAAAATATTATAATTATGTTTCAGGACGATCATTCACCCAAAATGCCTGTTTCCAAAGATAAAATTCCAGCTGTAAACAATCTGAAAGATACTCTGACAGATCAGGCGGCCAGCAAAGCTGCTCAGGAAGTGCAGAAAAAATCCAGTGGAACCATTAAAAAAGCTACAGAAAAGATGGTTCAGGCTCAAGCGTATACAGGAATGGTTCAGAACGGTTCACAAATGTTTATGAATCAGGTTAAACAGCCTAATCCTCCTACATTGGTAGAAGACAAAGTATGGTCAAAACAGCCTACTTCCGGAATTTACAATGCCAATACAATTCCCGGCAATCAGGTAGCAGGAATCAACCGTGTAATACAGCTTGAAATAGTGATTGACGGAAAAGTAATCAAACATTTCAAGCATTTTCAATTAAAACAAAGTGCTGTAAAACATCACGAATTTGATCTGATGTTGGCTCATGATACATTAGGAAGCTCAGAAAATCATAATCTGGAAGAAGCTCAGAATTTTCTTGGTAAAAGAATTACCGTAATTTTCAGATATAAAGATGTAGAAGACGGCCCCGAAAGAAACTTTGTAGGAGTGATTACCGAAGTAGGTTTCAGCCAGGAAAAAGGAAGCCTTGGAAATATTGTCCTTACGGGGTCAAGCCCCACAGTGCTGTTAGATGCAGCTCCCCACATTCAAAGTTTTGGAGGAGCCCAGGAAATCAGCCTGAACAGCATTGCAGATCAGGTGATCAAGGAAGGTCTGGGGCAGCATAGCTTTGACTTCAGAGTAGATGCTTCACACGGAAATATTTCTTACACGTCCCAATATGAAGAAACCCATTACAACTATCTGGCAAGAATTGCAGAAGCCTATGGGGAACAGTTTTATTATGATGGTGAAGTTCTTCATTTCGGGAAACTTCCCCCTCAGGAAAAACCTGTAAAACTGACTTACGGAAGCAGTGTAAGCGATGTCAAAATAAAGATGAAAGCGCAACACGTAAACCCATCATTTTATGGATATAACAGCAGTAAAAATGAAAAATTAACCGCTGGAAATTCAAAGATTAATCATACTTCGGATATTGCAAAACGAGCCTACGAAATTTCAGAAAAAACCTTTACAACCCCTTCTTTAAGAGTGGCTCCTATAAAAGCAGTGTCTTTTATGGATGTGGAAAATTCCCAGAAAGGAACAGCAGGAAGCAAGGCTTCTGAGGTATTTGTTATTTCAGGGATTACCACAGTACCATTTCTTTATCCTGGCTGTATTGCTGATATTGAAATGCGAAAAGCCGAAAGCAGTGAAACCACCTATTTCACTAAGCTTATGATTATGGATATGTATCATGAGGTGGATGCCCGAGGATATTATACCGGAACATTTGAGGCCATAGCTTCCGATACAGGGTTTATTCCCCGCCCGGAGTTTCACACCCCGAAAGCAGATGCCCAGTTTGCAAAAGTAATTTCCAATACAGACCCTTTAAATCAGGGAAGAGTAAAAGTTCAATTTGATTGGCAAAATGGCTCTACTACAAGTGAATATATCCGGGTAATGACTCCCGATGGTGGGGGAAGCGAAAAAGTGAGCAAAAATAGAGGGTTCATGGCAATTCCGGAAGTGGGAGATCAGGTAGTAGTCAACTTTGCCCACCAGAATCCTGACCGTCCGTTTGTAATGGGAGGAATGTTTCATGGTGGAGTTGGCGGCGGCGGCGGAACCGGAAATAATATCAAAAGTCTAAGCAGTAAAAGTGGACATACCATGAGTTTGGATGATGCCGGAGGAATTACCGTAAGAGACAAAGATCAAAACTCCGTTTTTCTTGATGGAGCCGGAAATATAACCATAGACAGTAAGATTTCCATTACTCTGAATTGTGGAAGCAGTTCTCTTTATATGGATAAAGACGGAAATATTCAGATCAAAGGAAAAGAAATATTTGTGCAGGGAATCAATATTGGAGTCGGAGGAACATCGAGTATTGGAGTGGGGGTAGGACCTGAAGACGGTGATCCTACTTCGGGAATCGGAATCAAATCAGATACACTGGATATCGGAACCAAAACCCTTTCCATGAGAGGTGATACAGAAGCCAATCTCAGCAGCGGGGGTAAAATCAATGTCGGTGGCGGAAGTGAGACAAATATTGTAAGTGGAACTGTAAAACTGAATTAACGCAGATGAATCCTGTAGACCTGGAGTTGGTAAAATTAAAAAGACAATGGCAGAAAGTAGTCTCAAAGAACGAGGAAAAACCCATGCTGATCTGTATAGGAGAAAAACATGAAACCGATCTTTTTGACGGATTTATCAAATCGAGACTTTCTGAAGACGAAGAAAGTGATGATGTTTTTTTGCTCCATTATCAGGAATTTAACGGGATGAACTCATTCGGACAGACCTTGCTGGATGAATGGACTGAGTTTTACGAAATGTTGAAAAAAAGCGAAGAAGATATTCCGCAATGGAAACTCAAAGATCCAGAGAAGGATTTTAAAACAGATGCCTATAAAGCATTTTATCCGCTGCTGGAACTCAAGAGAAACTTCCCCAATATTCAGCATTCTAAAATCTATCTCTACATTGCTCCGCTGAGGATCAGCGATACTGAAGAACTCTCTTTGTGGGTGAAAGAATGGTGCAGGATCTGTGAAACATCAGAAAATAAAGACATTAAACTGGTCTGGGCCGAGCATCATACGCACAGAACATTATCACCAATTTCTTCTGCACACAGTTTTAGAGTAGAAGTAGATATTCATCAGTTAATGCAGAATACCGCAGCTCATACCAACCGGAAGAAAAACAGTCCGGATACAGATTTTCAGCAGCAGATTCTCATTGCGAGTAATCATTTAAGCAAAGAAAGATTCAAAGAAGCAGAACATGCGTTGAAAACAGCAGTGAAACTGGCTAAAGAGCAAAAGAACAAACAGGGGGAGATTTCTGCCTACTTTATGCTTACCCAGGCTTATACTGCAGACAAGAAAAAAGAGAGAGCAGAAGATACGTACCAGATTATATTTGAAGAAATAGAACCCGATTCCCCTTTGGAAATTCAGATGTATATGAATTATGGAAGCCATTTATTGAGTCATTCCAAAAAATCCAAAGCAGAAAAAATATTTGAAAAAGCTGCAGAAACAGCACAGAAGATAGGAGAATACGCGATGGCTATTGAATGTTACAGAATCATCGGAACGCTGAATGATACTGTTTTGACAAAAGATAAAATGATCAGGTATTTTGAAAAATGCCTCGATATAGCAAAATTAATGGATCCTTCAGTACGGGAACAAAGCAGTCTTCGGTTTGTGGCGTCAATGCTGATTCTCAAATATGAAGGAGATCGTGATAAAAAACAAAAACTGGACAGCGAAATGAAGACTTATTTTGGTGATGATTGGAGGGTAAGTGTAGAAAGACCAAAAGCAGGTTAATCTCAAATTAAAAGAATCATGGCAGATCAGAATAAAAAAACAGTAAAACCCATCAAGGTTGAAAAACCGAATATGAATCCTGACCGCTCCTTAAAGGTGAATGCAGACGTGACTTCGGGAAGCTGGGACAAAACCACACAGGGCTGGAAGAACGGGATGAAAAATAATGTTGACTCCCTGAATCCGGTTTCTATGGTGAAATCTATAGCTGGAGGAGACAGTGCACAGCCTGCAAAAAGTAGTGGCGGAGGAGGTGGAGATAGCGCTGTGACAGCAGAAAAAGCCGCTCCGGAAAGTAAAGTGAAGCTGATTAAGGTCAATACACCTGCAATGCCATCCACTGCCATTCAGCATACGAGTAAGCATTTTGATATTGTGCTGGCCATTGATATCCACTGGACGTTGATTCCGCCGCCGCCATCATTCATGCTCATTCCGCTGCCATTGCCGCATCCGTTTATCGGAATTGTTTTTGACATCATGGATTATATTACCATCACGATTCCTATTCCTCAGTTTGCAAGGAATCTGATGCCGTCTCTTCCGGAAAGCATTCCGATGGGAGGTTCCATATACGTTCACGGAAGACACAAGGCAACCACTACTACAAGTGTAATGGGAGTGGTAATTCCGTTCAGGCATATCACTTCATTGATTCCCGTGTACCTCATTCCTTTTCCGCAGGAAGCTCCTCATGAAGGAGAGGTCTATTACGGCTCACAGACAGTTCTGGCGCAGGGAAGTAAAATGAGCGGAAACCAGCCTCAGCAGGTTCTTACCTGTATGGGATTTCCTTTCGGAATGACTATGCTGCCAGCGATGCCGGATAAACCAAAGAAAAATCCACTGGCTTACTTTGCCTTCTATAATAATTTTTCAAGCATGTATATCCAGATCAATACGGGGGGACCTGTATTGGTGGGAGGAGCTTTTGTTCCGCATGTCTATACACCCGGTGAAATGCTGATGCGTCTTGCAGGGATGTTTTTAATGAGAGGTCTGACTAAGAAAATAGGGAAACTGGGAGCGAATGGGCTAAAAAAGCTCAATAACAGTGTCCTTAAAAAAGCCCCGTTCAATAAATTCAAATTTGCCAATGCTTTATCTAAAAAGTTATGCCACTGGGGATTGGAACCTGTAAATTTTGCTACAGGAGCTATGGTTTTTGAATGGAATGATTTTGAAATTCAGGGAAGCACTCCTTTACGATGGAGAAATGTATGGCATAGTGACAGACCTTATGATTTTGGTCCTTTAGGAAACGGTGTCTTTAATAATCATGATCTTTTTATTCTTCCCGAAGAAGACAATAGGTTTGCCGGATGGATGCATCCTTATGAGAATATTGCAATGTTGATTCCCGCACCTGAAATCGGAGAAGAAATGACCTATTTCAGAGATCAGAAAATATGGCAGTACAGGCCAAGCAGCAGTATTTGGGTGATCCGGAAAGGAACTGATATCTACACTTACAGACGTTTCCATCATATTACAGAAGGAATAATCTATAAGGTGATCCGTATTGAATATGGGGATGGCACCATCAGAGAATATGAATATGAATATGAATATGAAGACCGTAGCATTGTCCTGAAGAGTATAAAGGATGTGAAGAGTGGATTCAGTATAGAAACTGTTATTCATCCTGAATATAAAAAAGTAACAGAAGTGTATTACTGTTATAAACAACAGAGAGATCTGCAGGTTCGTTATGATTATGATGATCTCGGAAATCTTACCCACGTCTGGGATATTCACAAAAAAGCAATTGCCTTTGAATATGACGGGAAAAACCAGGTGGTGAAAAGAACCAACAGAAACGGAATGAGCTATCAGTGGGAATATGATGCAGAAGGAAGAGTAGTTCATACCAAAGGAGTAGATGGGTATATGGAAGGCAGGCTTCTTTATAATGATAACGAAGGTTTTACAGAAGTACTATATCCAAAGCAGAGCAATAAAACAGAACGCTATTATTACGATGAAAACTTTCTTGTTTACAAAAAAGTAGATGGAGAGGGTGGGGAAACATGGTATGACTTTACAGCGCACAACGAGTTGAAAATGATAGGAAGCCCGGAAGGAAGGGTTCAGGGATATACCTATGATGAAATGGGAAATATTAAGACTTTTCATAGTCCCGATGGAGAAGAATATCATTATCAGTACAATGAATTCGGTCAGGTGACTGCTCGTTTCTCACCTTCAGGAACTTCTGAAACATGGAATTATGATGAGGAGGGAAGGATGATAAGCCATACGGATGCTGCAGAAGAAAGTATCTATTATGAATATGCCGATGGGGAAAGACTTCCCGAAAGAAGTATAAGAGAAAATGTGATAACCTCTTACGAATATAATCACGGAGGTCAGCTTATTCAATTGACCAATACAATTGGAGCTGAACAATATTGGAAGTATGATGAATATGGAAGATTGTTGGTCTTCAGTCCGAAGCCTTTAAACAGGATTCTATGGAACAGGGATAAAATGGGAAGAGTAGTAGAAGTAAATGAACAGGGACAATCACCATTAAAACTTCGTTACGATGCTTATGATCTTCCGGTGTATGCTACAGATGGGCGGGCAGAATGGCTGATGAGCTATACTCCTATGGGAAGCCTCAAAAGACAGGTTCGCCGGAATGCGCTTACCAGTAAAAAAGAAGAAACCTTAGCTTTTGGATACGATGCTTACGAGAACTTAATGAGCATCACCAATGAAAAAGGAGAGATCTACTCTTTTGAAAGAAATAATAACAATGAAATCATAGGAGAAACAGGCTTTGAGGGGCAGAAAAAATTCTTTGTTCGCGATAAAGACGGATTGGTTACTCAAAGAAGAACCCCTCACGGGAAAAATATCTTTTATGAATATGATCTGGCAGGAAGAATAACACAAACCCATTATCCGGATGCAACTTGGGAAGCCTATCAATATGACACTTCGGGATTATTGATCAAAGCAGATAATGAAGATAATAGTGTTAGTTTTCAGAGAAATAAATTAGGACAGATCACCAGTGAAAAACAAGGTGAACATGCTATTCAATATGAGTATGATGATCAGGGAAAACTCATTGGTCTGCAGAGCAGTTTAGGAGCAAAAATTGATTATTCTTATACTGATCTGGGACAGCTTAGAAATATTTCTGCAACAGCTAAAGAGGTAACCTTACCTTGGCAGATGAATCTTGAGATCAGCAGGAACGGACAAATGCTTTCCCGTGAAATGACTGGCGGCCTGGAGAGTACTTTCGAATTCGATCACATCGGAATGCCCGTAAGCCAGAAAGTGACAGTGAATACAATCAATACCGCTTTCCATAAAGATTACAACTGGGGAGCAGGGAACCGTTTGCTGCATACCCTGGATAGGGTGACTGGCGGAAGAACAAGGTTTGATTATGATGCCTTCGGAAGCCTGATGGCAGCTGAGTATTCCACCGGAGAAGTGCAATATAAAAATCCGGATGCTACAGGATGTTTATATGAAAGTGCCAAACGTACAGACCGTATCTATAATAAGGGAGGACAGTTGATGCGGGATAAAAACTGGTTTTACCATTACGATGACGAAGGCAACTTGCTGTTAAAAAGCAAACGGCCGATCAATAATGTGAAGTCGGAGCATACGGAAGACTCAAATAATGCACATCCTTACTATAAAACCATTGCTTCAGATTGGTTAAACAGTCCGAAAATGCCGGATGGAGCTGATTTGCCCAATGTAAATGAAGAAACCTCAACAGAAGTCCAAAACCAGGAATGGTTCTCAGGAGATTGGGCTTATTCCTGGAATGCTAATGGAATGCTGGCTAAAGTAAAGCGCCCTGATGGCAGGGAAATAAGCTTTGAATATGATGCACTGGGAAGAAGAACTTCAAAAATTGGACTAAAGAAAATAACTCGCTATATTTGGGATGGTAATGTCCTTCTCCATGAATGGAGCTACGATGCAGAGGAAGATCCTGTAACGGTTGTAGATGATGAAGGAAATGTCATTGCAGGCAAAGAACCTGTGGAAAATGTGGTGACCTGGGTGTATGAGCAAAATTCATATGTGCCATGTGCTAAAATTATCAATGGGGAAAGCTATAGTATTGTTTCTGATTATTTAGGTAGACCTGTTCAGGCTTTTGATGAAGTAGGTAAGGTCATCTGGAGTACAGAATATGATATTTATGGAAATCTTCAAAATGTAAAAGGCGATAGATATTTTATTCCGTTTAGGCAGCTCGGACAATATGAAGATATAGAAACAGGCGGCCTTTATTATAATCGTTTTAGATATTATGATAATGACAGTGGAATTTATATTTCTAAAGATCCAATTGGTTTAGAAGGCAGGAATCCCAATTTATATGCTTTTGTGTTTGATAGCAATATTTGGGTCGATATTTTTGGATTGGACGCTTTTTACCAACTGTTTAGTAATGGTGTGATGGTGTATGAAGGGATTACGGAGCGACCTGTTCAGGAGCGTTTTACGGAGCATGCGAGGGATGGGAAAGTCTTCGACGAAGTGAAGTATGTTGATGATTTAGATGGAAGGATTGCTTCCAGAAATATTGAAGGTTCTGCATTATTTCATCATAAAAGCCAGGCCTTGTTAAATAAGAGAAGACTTGACGGAGGTTTCTATCATTCTTATGACCCTGCCAATCTGAAACAAGGAAGAAAATTCTACACATCGGCCGAAATAGATGATATCATGAGTAAAGCGGAGACCAAATCCGTGGAAAGCAACGGTAAATTTAAAGTTGAATGTAAATAAAGAAAAAATATATAAATGAGCAACATACCTCAAAAGATACAGAAGAATATTGATAACATTGAATCGTTGAAAAAACAAATTTCTGGATGGAAAAAACTGAGTGAAGAGCAATTGTTTCAAGCTGTAAAAGAATTTGAAAAGACTCCGAGACTTGAAGTATCAGTGTATTATAACGATCTTTTTAATGATACAAAATTTGCTGATATTCTTTTAGATATTTATAAAAGTAATGCTGATAATACCAAACTGGTAGTTTTACTCATTTCTGCAATAGGAAACATGCTTCAAAGATACAGTCTGTCGGAAACAAAGGATATCTATGAGTTTATGCTTGAAAATGCTTACAAAAAGAATGTAGGACCTTATGTGGCAATATTTCTTCCAAGAATGGAACATTTCAAAAGTTACAATCAAAAATGGCAGTATTTTATGGAGGTAAAGGATATGTCTCCCAAAAAAGTAGCAGAAAGCTCTTTTGAAGTAATCATGGATTTATACGGTAGTGAAATTCCCGAGGGAAATAAAGAAGAAGCAGCAAGCTATTTCAAGAGAAAAGCTGAAGAGTCAAACAATGAATATGGTAAGCAATATTATTTAGATTTAGCAGGCAAATTTAAATAACACAATTCAAGCGATAAAAAATATAAACTATGGAAACGAATGATTTAAAAGAAGCAATCAAACCTTTTTTTTGGGTGGAACATTCAAACAGCTTTTCAGTGTGTTTGGACGTGGGAGCTTATAAACAGGAAATATTTGATACCCGCGGTGATGAAGGTTTTGAAGGAAATGGCTATGATTGGGCATCATTAGCAGATGTTTTTATAAAAGAAAAAAGAGCCGATCTGATTGATATCATTCATTTTGATCCTGAAGCAGGAATGTTTTGTGCATATTCTTCCGATTCAGAAAAGTTAAAAGAATTTATCTTAAACTTTAAAAATGCATGCGAAAATGAAACCTTAATCCAAGATTTGTTTTCACGTGCTGAATTGGATTGATTTTGTATCTGAGTATTAAAAAAATGCCATTAAACAAAAAGAAATATGAAAAAATACCAAAGATATTGAAACAATAGATAATATTTAATCCAAATCCAATCCAAATATATATGAAGAAAATATTCTCTGAACTTAAAGGTTTTGTGGTATTCAGTCCACAGCTTTTAGCAAAATACCTGGAAGAAAATCATCTTCAGGGTAATAATATTTTAAAATATTTTGTAGAAAACGAACATGGGGATGAAATAACGAAATCAGGAATCGCCATTCCAATAATAGGTGTAGAAGAAGACTATTATGCATTCCGGGTTTCAGTGAATGACGAAAAGATTTTGAATGATGATGAGGTAGAGGTAGAGTCGCGAGGCTGGATATTTCAGACCGCTAATAATGAAGTGAAAATTGTCGGTATTGGATATTTAAAAGATATTGCTTCTATTAATGAAGGCAATAGCATAACCCTCTCCTTGGAAAACGGATGGTATTCTTTAAAAATACGGGGTGGGAATAAAAATGGCGAAAGATTATTTGAGCTGAACATGCAGAAACAGGACATGCATCCGGCTTTTAGCGGAGATGTCACCACAGAATATTACTACGGATAAAAATATTTGTTAAAAAATAATATTGAAGACGAAATATTCCCTGTTTATACTTAATCAGTTGATGTTGAGTTGTTAATGTTCTTGTTTTGAAAGCCTGAAAAAATGGAATTTTCTTTAAAATTATAGAAATTCAAATTTTATTCAAAAAATATTTTGTCAGTAATAAAAAACTTTCTATATTTGCACCACTGAAAACAACGGTACTACCGGAGTTTAAGGAGAGATGGCAGAGTGGTCGATTGCGATAGTCTTGAAAACTATTGACTGTAACAGGTCCGGGGGTTCGAATCCCTCTCTCTCCGCAGAAAGGTGTTTTTAAAGTTTTTAAAAACAATCAAAAAAAAGTTAAATCTCGCAAAATCAACGATTTGCGAGATTTTTTTGTTTATGGTGATTCGCAAAATCTTCAAAAACGCCCTAAAAGTCTGTGGCACATATGTGGCACTTTTTGCATTTTGGAAAAGGTGCCACAGAATGTGGTTTAAGTTATTGATTTTCAACTTGTAAAATACTTTAACGTCTTGATTACTTTAAGTCTAGGTTCGACATTTATAACAATTAAAATCTTTATTATGTTAGAACAAAGTTATGGACTGAATTTCTTCCTCAAGAGTCCGAAAAACAAAAAACAGGCAAAACGACTGATTTATATTAGGATCAGCGTAGATGGAGTAGCCAAGGAATCTTCTACGAAAAGAAAATGGGTAGCAGATAGATGGAGCCAGCAGGATGAAAGGGCTATTGGCCTAAAGGAAGACGCTAGGGATCTTAATTTTTTCCTAGACTCATTGACAACTAAAGTTAATAGCTTCAGGACTGGATTGCTGAATCAGGAAAGACCAGTAAGTGCCGTTGATTTGATCGACTATGTGAACGGCAAGTACAAGCAGCGGAATAAAGTACTGGAGGAATTCCAGGAACATAACGATGAGGTTGCAGCTCTGGTAAAAAGGGGCGATTATTCTGAGGGAACGCTTGAACGCTATACAACAGCGCGTTCACATGTAAAAGAGTTTATCCGGTTTAAGTACAAGGTCGATGATTTACCATTCGCCGCACTTAACTACGAATTTGTAAAAAGTTATAATCACTATTTGCGTACAGTTCGAAATTGCTCGAATAATACCTCATTAAAGTATATCAGTAATTTTAAAAAGATTGTACTGCGAGCGGTCGCTAAAGACATTATACCAAAAGATCCTTTTAAATTATTTACTGGTAAGAAGACCAAGATTAAAAAGAAACCTCTCACGAGAGCAGAGTTGCAGCGAATCGAAGAAAAGGTATTTTCGTCAGAACGATTATCGGTGGTACGGGATATCTTCATTTTCCAATGTTATACGGGGCTTGCATATATAGATGTATTCCAATTAGAGTGGCGTGATATTAAAGAAGCAGACGACGGAAGTATGTGGATTATGTCGAGTAGGCAGAAATCTAAAGCGGGAACAGATATACCGCTTCTGCCAAAGGCTTTAGAAATCATTGCGAAGTATGATAAAGATCCAATTTGTTTGCAGAGAGGAACAGTTTTACCAGTTCGGTCAAATCAAAAGATGAATGAATACTTAAAAGAAATAGCCGAACTTTGCGATGTGCATGAAAATCTCAATACCCACAAAGCGCGACGAACATTCGCCAGCACAGTAACACTTAACAACGGAGTTTCGATACATGTCGTCAAAGAAATGCTGGGGCATTATTCAGTTAAACAGACGGAGGAATATGCCATAACTGAACAGGAGTCGATCAGTAGAGAAATGAATATATTGAAAGACAAGCTAAAGCCTGTAAAGGAAGATAGACCAGAAGACGATGTAAAAATGATCTTGCTGCAGTTTAAAAAGGAATTTGAAGATTTTAAGAGATCTCAAAGTCGTTAAGTCTTTCACTGAGAAGAGTTCTTTTGATTGGATAAAAAAAGCCTCAGAATATATTCACGAGGCTTTTTTATTTGACTGCTGGAAAAAAGGATCCAACAGTTCAATCGTGCTTTTGTATCCAGGATGATATGAAGGAAAATATTTGATATAACCGAAATCTTGTAGTTGCTTGAAATATTTATGGTATGTTGGAGCAGTATCTATGTGAGACATCGCCATCAATTTACTTCTACTGATCCTAATAACCATTTTCTCGTTTTGTCGGTAGGCAAGCCTTACGATAGCCAGAAGCAGGCTTATGTGCCAAACAGTCAAACGGGAATCTGCGCAAATATTATCTAGGTATTCCAATCCCTTTTTTGATGCGTCATTCTGCATTGTTAAAAAGTTTTAATAGATCTGGCTTATAATAATAGTATGAACCCATTACTTTCTTATGTCTTATTTTTTGAGAAATCCGTAAATTTTGCAATGTTGCTGGCGATATGTCCATCATCCGTCTGATGGCTTTACTACGTAACCAATCAAATTGCGAAGAATGCGAACTGTTACATTTGGTCTCAAGTATTTGACTCAAATCTGATTTTAAATCTTCTCTAAATGCTTGCAGGTCTTTTTTCGTTACAATTTCCATATGCTAAATATTATTATATTGCAAGATAATTTTTGATAATATATCAGATCGAGTATAGGATTTCTGTTTCCGTATTTGTCCTATATTTTCTCTCATAATAATTAATTGAGAGTATTCTCACAGCTTTTTGAGCAGAAGTATTTATTTTATTTCATTCGTTCTAGTTTTAAATTTAAAAAAAACTTAATTTGTGATAATATCTAATCAACAAATTATATGTTTTTATTTAATCGAGAAACTTTACAGCCGTTTGATGTAATTCTTGTAAGATTCCCTGGAAATGCAATGTCAAAAAATATTAGAGAAAAATGTCGTTCTAATTATAGCCATGCAATTATCTATATCGGAGACAACTCATTCATCGAGGGCAATGTGCCTGTTGTGGCGCTATTTTCAACCCATCGGTATCATTTTAAAGACTTGGAATTAAGGTCATAAGACTTAAAGAAGAGCATAGATCAAATTTTGACATATTTAAAGCAGAGAATTTTTTAAGAGGGCTGTCTTATTGTGATTACAATTTAAGACAGTTAGCAGCTATTTCCGATAGAACAATTCCTGCCGAAGTAATTGATTTATTTCATAGTGAAAAGAGATGGGTAAGTGGTATTGTCTGCACCTCTATGGTAACTTTGCCATATTACATTGGAGGAATTGATATTTCAACTAATGATGAACCTTATTATGCACACTTTGGTTACATCGAGAATTGTGCTTTTTTGAAGATGTTACTGACGAAGTTTTTATGGAGATTGAAAAAGATATTCCAAATAATTTCGATTATCTTTCAATGTGTGAGACGGGATCTCTATTAGAAAAACAATCTACGGCAGTAGCTGAACTTAACAAATTAGTAAGGGGGATTTTTGCAGACTTGGGAAAAAATCTTGAAGAGTATGAAAAATACGGTGTGACAAGAGCAAGTTTGCTATTCAATAATTGGGAAGATGTGTTTAGAATTTTACCATCCCTATATGAATTGGAGAAAGGTCGAGAAATTGACGAGTTGGTATATAATACGATAATTAATACAGGATACAACACTTTATGGTTTGAAGAAGTTCACCTGCATCACCAAACTTTTTTTCCTCTTCATCATCTTCGAACTGCTGTGGCAAATGACGAAGTAGTGCAATCTTTACGACATTATCAATTTCATGTCAAAACCTTCGAAAAAACTCTTGAGCGAGCAGCCAATAATGAAAATATTTTATTTCAAAATTTTACAGTATGCCCTTGCAAGTCTAATCACGTATTACTGAATATGTACTATTGCTATGCAGATATTTTACGTTCTACTATGGATCAATATAAAGCAATCTCTGAAGAATATTATGCACTTGTTAACAAACAATGAGCTTTCCAACAAACCAAAGGATAAGATATGTGCAAAATCGATCCTGTCAGGCGAACCTGAAAGGATTATCTTCGAACTCTTTACTTATGGATTTAAACTGGATTTTGCGGTTATGTGTTTGATTTATAGGTATTTATATTTTATAAAAAAGTGTTCGAATCCTGTAGCCTTATGTTAAAAGGATTTATTTTTCGAACTTTTATCAATGCATAAATTGTAATAAATATTGTAAAATATTGATATACAGTATAATATTTTTATATTTTTGAGTTCGAATCCTTTAGAGTTATTTGTTTAACGATCAAATCATGATTTAATTTTTGTATTGGAGTTGCTATAGCAACTCCAATACAATTTTAGCGCTATGCCAAATTTGAAATTTATTGGACCAGCACAATAAATTTGTTGAGTTCACTTTCTGGCTTTGAGATAAGAAGATTCTTATTTTCTAAAGAACTTGGCAGTTTCTTCGTCAAATTTTTTAACGTCTTCGGGTTTAAAATATCTTATATCTACTGCACTGCCATTTTCCCATTGCGTTGATCCCATACCGTACATACTGAACAATACATTTGGATTATATGTTCCTTTTAATAAAGCTATTATATCGAAAGCAAATTCTGAAAAGTATGATTCTGCATAATTGAGCTGTATTTTTCTAAAAGTACCATCTGCTACCTTATAGCTTTTCGAGTGTGCATAAAACAAAAGAGATTGATTATCTCTTACTCTTTCTTGCGACTCTCTAAGCAGTATTAATTTGCCGCTATAATATTTTTCTATGGTTTCACCACGGAGTATATAACCACCATAAAATCCCCTCATTGCTGCGGCTTCAATTAATTCATCTAGAGCAGCGAAGTCCATTTCGTCTTTCTTTCGAAGCTCATAAAAGACCGTCGCAAAAAAGAAGTTTGGCGGAAGATATAATTTAATGGGGTGGTTCGCAGGCTCGGTATAAGCTAATAGCGGTTTGAGTTTTGTCAATTGCTCTACCGTTTTTTTGACTGCCTTTTTGTTGAATGCAGATTTAACCTCAATTACTCCATGAACATATCCCACAGGAATTGCCATGAACCGTCCTAGTTCAGAAGAATCGGCATTGTTTTCTATCCACAGTACTGGTGATTCTAACTGGTCGTATATAATTACGTCATAGTGAATAAAATTTTCGTATCCGCCCGACGAACTACATGTTTGATTCCTGAAGATTATTCTTAAAGTTCTGCGGGTAGAGATCTTTTAAGTTTTTGTGGTTGATTGACATGATATTCTCCAAGGTGTATTTCAGCCATTGGTACGGGTTCACCTCATGCTTTTTGCAAATGGCAAAGAACGAATAGATCATTGCCGATCTTTGTGCTGCCTCATGACTTCCCGCGAAGAGATAGTTTTTTCGTCCCAGTGCAATTGGACGGATGGCATTCTCTGCAAGGTTATTATCGATCTGTAGGTTTCCATCGTATAGATAAGCTGACAGCGCATCCCAACGTGCGTAGGCATAGGCCATGGCCTTTCCGATCTGGCTTTTGGGTAAGGTGTTTTTGATCTCTTCAAAGATCCATTTGCCCATTTCGTTGATGACCGGCAGCGATTCTTCCAATCGCAGTTCCTTTATCCGATCAGCGGACAGTTGTTCTTCTTTTACCCTGCGCTCTACTTTATAGAGTTCCTGTATCATCAGAAGTGCCCTTTCAGCTCTCGGGCGATCATTGTCCAATGCCTTTTCAAACTCACGGCGTGCGTGTGCCCAACAGGCCAGGTGGTGACCTCTTTTTTCTTGCCATACTTTTCATACACGGCATATCCGTCCGTCTGGAGATAACCTTTGAAAGTGCCCAGTATGGCCAAAGGCGCACTGCTGCCCCGGGTAGGGCTATAATCAAAAAGCACAGTCCCATCCAATGGAGCGTGGTATACCCAATAATAACCTTGATGGGCAGCCCCTTTCTTATCGCTATCGAGTACTTTTATAGGCGTTTCATCTACCTGTAGATATCCTTTTTGCTTTTGTGTCGAAGACCAGTTGGTCGTAAAGTGGCTGGAGTTTGATCAGGGCTTCCTTTGTCCATCCCTCGATCGTTGAAGAAGCGATCTGTATGTTTTCCCGGGCGAAGATCTGCTTCTGGCGGTATAGCGGGAGATGATCGACATATTTATTTGTTAAGATCATCGCTAGCAGACCGGCTCCGGGGATGCCTTTATCAATGACACGCTCAGGGAGCTCGCCGATCTTAACGCCATCTCCGTTTTTAGCGGCATATTTGTAGCGGATATAACGGTTGATATAGAACTTTGCAGGCTCACATTCCAGTTCCTCGGTGATCTCTTTGCCGATGTACACCATTTCAGACAGGCCACCCTCAGGGTGGATATGCTTTTCTATTACCGGCAAATGTTCGGGAAGCTTCGCACGCCCTTTGTGGTTTGGACGTTTACGGATATACTCGATCTTCTGCTTGACTTCCTCCTGCTGTTGCTGCGCTTCTGCGGGCTCAGCTTCAAAAGGAAGTTCGGTCTGGTTGGGGGCACCTTCGAAGCGTTCGCGCTTCTGCCCGAACTGCATGCGTTTAAGCATCTCGACTTGAGCTTTCAGGTAATCCCGTTCTTGCGAAAGTATGTCGCGTTCGCTGGTAAGCAAATTGATTTTTTTGACTTTAGAAGAAGAGTCTTTGGAAAGTGATTTTATCTTTTCATCACGGCTGGAAATGACCTTTAGTAGGTCTTCTTTCGAGAGGTTTTCCAGTGCTGTTTCCATACCTTAAATTTACATTTAATTTT